>NZ_AWNH01000025.1 GCF_000482245.1 Leptolyngbya sp. Heron Island J
TGGCTATTACTAGCATCCCTGATGCGCTACCCAACATACAAGGGACCCCACGCAACCGGTTTTACTCCACTCCGATCCCCTGAAATTGCAAATACTCCCAAACCTTATCAATCAAACCCACATCATTCGAATCAAACCACTTAATCGCCTTTTCCTTCCGAAACCAAGTCCGCTGCCGCTTAGCAAACTGTTGCGTATGCCGAATAATCAAAACAGCAGCCTCCGCTAAACTCACATCACCAGCTAAATACCGCTTAATCTCTGCATATCCCAGCGTGTCCAATAACGGTAAATCTGCACCGTAACGATTGATCAACGTTTGAACTTCGTCCACAAGTCCGGCATCTATCATATGATGAGTACGTTGAGAAATACGCTGACGCAGGGCCTCACCACAGTCTAGTCCTATATGTATCAGTGGATAGTCTGGTGGATTCTCGCCTTGCTGAGCTGAAATTGCTCGCCCGGTAGCATAATAGACCTCTAACGCACGCAGGGTGCGGACAGCATCATTGGGGTGAATTCGTTGAGCCGCTGCAGGATCAACTTGCTGCAGAAATATATAACATTGGGGTTGGCCAAGGCTTTCTAGCTGATGGCGCAGGTTAGGTTGAGGCGCAACGCGGGGAATGATTAGTCCTTTTGCGATCGCATTCACATACAACCCTGTCCCACCTACTAATAATGGCACCCGTTTGTTTTCTAGGTGGATCTGCTGAATTAAGATTTGAGCCTTGGCTTGATAATCAGCAACTGTTAAAGTTTCAGTCGGCTCACATATATCAATAAGATAGTGAGGTGCCTGCTGCCGCTCTTCCCAAGGCGGTTTGGCGGTGCCAATATCAAACTCACGATATATCTGCCGCGAATCGGCCCCCAAAATCAACCCGTTGAGCCGTTCAGCCAGCTGTAATGCCAGCCCAGACTTACCCGACGCCGTTGGCCCAACGACTATAATGAGAGATGGTACATAAGAACTAAATTGAGAGCTGATTGTAGTCAACGAAAATTGCCCGTTTATTTTACGTGTAAATTTTTTTGATCCATCCCCGATAAATACGCTTTCTAAAATCCATTCAGAATCGCTTTTAACACCGTTGTGCTAGAATTCGGGGGCACAATTTCATTTCTAACGCTACTGCGGCTTTACGACCGTCTTAGGAGATAGGAACGCATGACAACCGACTATGGTGCTGATCAGATTCAGGTGCTCGAAGGCCTGGAGCCTGTGCGCAAGCGACCGGGTATGTACATTGGTAGTACCGGGCCACGGGGTTTGCATCACCTAGTTTACGAGGTTGTAGACAACTCCGTAGACGAAGCCCTGGCAGGTCATTGTACAACCATTGCCATCGACCTCAATGCCGATGGCTCTGTTACCGTGACTGATGATGGACGTGGTATTCCCACCGATGTCCATGCTCGCACTGGTAAGTCCGCCCTAGAGACAGTGATGACGGTGCTCCACGCAGGGGGCAAGTTTGGTGGCGGCGGTTATAAAGTGTCCGGTGGTCTACACGGGGTGGGTGTTTCAGTCGTCAATGCTCTATCCGAATGGGTAGAAGTCACAGTCTGGCGGAATAAGAAGGAACATATCCAGCGCTACGAACGAGGTGTGGCCCAAGGTGAGCTAGCGGTTAAAAACGGTGCAGGGACCAAAACTGGGACTTCAGTAACCTTTAAACCCGATCATCAGATCTTTAGCGATGGTATTGAGTTTGATTACAGTACCTTGGCTGGACGCTTGCGTGAACTCGCCTATCTCAATGCGGGTGTTGAGATTATCTTTACGGATAACCGCTTAGAGCTGCTTAAGGCTGATGAACCCAAAGTTAACCGCTATTTCTATGAAGGTGGCATTCGTGAGTACGTTGAATACATTAATAAAGAGAAGCAGCCCATTCATCCTGACATTATCTATGTGACCGGTGAGAAAAACGGTGTGCAGGTAGAAGCGGCGCTGCAATGGTCCGTAGATGCCTATTCAGATAATCTGATGGGCTTTGCCAACAACATTCGCACCGTTGATGGCGGCACCCATTTAGAGGGGCTAAAAGCGGTCTTGACTCGGACCATGAATAACTTTGCCCGCAAACGCAACAAGCGTAAGGATAATGAATCCAACCTGGCAGGCGAGAATATTCGTGAAGGGCTAACGGCGGTTATCTCTGTCAAAGTGCCAGAGCCCGAATTTGAAGGCCAGACTAAAACCAAGCTGGGTAATACTGAGGTTCGTGGCATTGTCGACTCGCTCATTGGCGAAACCCTAAGCGAGTATTTAGACTTCAACCCCAATGTGGTGGATTCTATTTTAGAAAAAGCCATTCAATCCTTTAACGCGGCTGAAGCCGCTCGTCGTGCCCGTGACCTGGTACGACGCAAGTCAGTACTAGAATCTTCCACCCTACCTGGTAAGCTAGCCGACTGCAGCTCCCGTGACCCAGCTGAGTCTGAAATCTTCATTGTTGAGGGAGACTCTGCGGGCGGTAGTGCTAAGCAGGGGCGTGACCGTCGCTTTCAGGCAATTTTGCCGTTGCGAGGCAAGATTCTCAACATTGAGAAAACAGATGATGCAAAGATCTACAAAAATAACGAAGTCCAGTCATTGATTACGGCTCTAGGTTTGGGGATTAAAGGAGAAGAATTTGATCCGTCCCAGCTCCGCTACCATCGTATTTGTCTGATGACGGATGCAGATGTGGATGGAGCCCACATTCGAACTCTGTTGCTTACCTTCTTCTATCGCTATCAGCGAGCGTTGATTGATCAGGGGTTTGTGTACATTGCCTGTCCGCCTCTTTATAAGCTGGAGCGGGGTCGTCGCCACACCTACTGCTACAGCGAACAGGAACTTCAGCAAGGTATTAATGCATTGCCTGACAATGCAAAATACAACGTGCAGCGCTTTAAGGGTTTGGGTGAAATGATGCCTGCCCAGCTGTGGGATACCACCATGAACCCTGAAAGCCGTACCCTCAAGAAGGTTGAAATTGAAGATGCTGCCGAGGCAGAACGCATTTTTACAGTGCTAATGGGCGATCGCGTGGCACCGCGCCGTGAGTTTATCGAGACCTACGGTCCTAAGCTCAACATGGCGGATCTAGATATCTAAAGTCTGACAACTGTCGGAGGGCTCAGTCGGTGATTGCGAAAATACAATACGGCTAAAGTCATTAGCCATTCCATCAATAGATAATAGAGCTGATTAGAAGCATAGTTGATTCCTTGCTTCTAATCAGCTTTTAGATTTTTAGCTGATGAGTATTTTGATGGTAGAGGTAGTCTGAGTGAGAAAAGACTATAACAAGCTTGTACGGGATAAGGTGCCGGACCTCATTGAGGCGGCAGGTAAAAAGTTTTTGACACTGCGACTTTCTGAAGATAAGTATAAAAGAGCTTTGAAACAGAAACTTGTGGAAGAAACTAGGGAAGTTCAGGGAGCTGAGTCTATAGCTGAGTTGACAGAAGAACTTGCTGATGTGGCGGAAGTGATGGATACATTGATTGTTGTTTTGGGTATTAGTTGGCAAGAGGTGCGAGAGGCCCAAAAACAGAAGAGGCTGGAACGTGGTGGATTTGAGGAACGGTTGAAATTGATGTGGGTTGAAGAAAAGAATTAGGAATTGAGCACTGAGAAGTAAAAAAATGCTTCATCACCACAGTGATTGCACGCTGGAAAATCTTGGCCTTTCTCAAGGGAAATAGGGATTTGTGTTAAGTGCCAAATATCAACAGATATATTTTTAACTGCATAAAAAGAAGATGTGAATCATACTTATATGATATGCAAGGTGTATCTGGAGACCTTCACAGCTTTCTGCATTAAGAGACCACGGATGTGACGTTACAAGATGTAGCTATTCATGAGGATTATCGGAGCGATCGCAACGATCTAATCTGTGATTTTTATGTTCCTTGCCTGAGTCAGTCGGTGCGGTATGACCGAGCGGTGGGCTTTTTTTCGAGTACGTCGATGGCGGCGGTAGCATGTGGGCTGGCGACGTTTATTCGGGCTGAGGGGAAAATGCGGTTGATTGCATCGCCCTATCTGTTGTCGGCAAAGGATGTGGAGTATTCAAAATGTACATATGATGTTTTGGGGATAGCATGACCTGCAGAACCTTGAAAGCGTTATGAGTAATACCCTCGAAACATTAGAACTACTAGATTTTTATGGCAAAAAGTTTCAGAAAATCCGGGTAGACCGTGCCCATGGTGTTGCTCCCCATAAGCCAATTTTATTATTGTCTGTAATTGAGCATATTCAAAAACAACTGATTCAAGAGAACAAAATATTCTTACAGCCTCAACTGATTCAAACTTTTCTAAAATACTGGGTATATCTGGGGTCAGACACTCATAATCCTGATATTTCAAAGCCTTTTTTCTTTATGAAAAGTGGTAAGTTCTGGCACCTATGGCCTAATCCTAAATATAAAACTGTATTGTCTTCCAAGGTGAAGTTGAAAACCTTTGCTGAAGTAAAACGAGCAATCAAGTTCGCATATTTGGATGAAGACTTATTTGACTTACTGCAACAGCGAGTTACTAGAGACAATCTATCACGAGTCTTAGTAAGCAAATGGTTTCCTGGAAAATGGTCACGGGTAGAAGAAATAATGAGAATCAATCAGATTGATGGAGAACTAAGTTTATTAGTTCAAAAACATAGTCTTTTTTATCCTCAGAAAGAAGTTTGGTAAACAATGCTTAATTTTAAGTTAATGGGAGGGCAGGTTCTCTAAAGACCCCTCCCTCATTGCGGTTGCGATGCCAGCGCATGTATCGTCGAGAAATTTTAGGTTGACCGGGTAAGGGAGAGCGAATTGTTTGGCCATGCAGTGCTCTTAGTCTATCAATAGCTGAATCACTGCCTGTAAAATGCTCTGAGACTAAAACTTGGTGTTCATCTGAGAGAGTCCAAGCACCAGCATCAAACAGCTTGTGCATTGTAGGCTCTAGACAGAGACCATTATCTACATTGTCAGGTCCACCATATGCATGCCATTGAACGTGAGCAGCCTCACAGCCAAAATATGCACCACTCAGTGCTGCACGAAAACCTGTCAAGGCACATTGATATTCATAAGCTCGAAGAATTCTTTCTCTGAATTTAGGATCCCGTTTCTTTGTGTTGAGATATGTACCCGATTGTTCCTGAGCTTTGTTGATCGTTGGGAAAGTTATCCCAACAGCAGATAGAATATCCTCATGAAGAGATTCTGGAAAATGCTGATTCAGAATGATAGTGACCACTTGTTTCGCAAAATTTTTATCTTCCTGAAAACATTGAAGAACCCTACTTGGAAAGCGCCCTGATGATTTCCTAAGACCTGATTTCTTTGGGAAACCTCCAAGTTGCCGAGGTAAGGTTTCGGCATCACTTACTTCCCATAATTTGTCAGATTGTAAATACCAGTATGGTAATTCGGGTTGATGGCTTCCTGACACTGGTGGAGCATATGCATTAAGAAGTGGCTTTAATGCTTGTTCTATTTCTTCATACGAAAGATTAATCTGTCCTTGTTGGAACTTTGAGATCGCAATCAATATGAGAAGAGGTTTGTGAGGAGCCCTACGATTCCCTCTTCGATAAATGTTTAAATTAGAAAAATATTTCAGAATTTCTTCTTGGTTCATCGGCAGTTCCTATAATTACTGCTTATTTCTCACTGATTGCTTGATTTTCGGAATAATTTAGAGATCTTTGAAGTATAACGTTTTGAATTCGGCAGCTGCTTCTGGTTGAATCTGTTTTAGAGCCTTAATTAAGCTAATTACTGTTTCAGAACTGGGATCACGCACTTCATTAGCCCAGCGATAAACATTGGATGCACCGATACCCATCACGGCAGCCAATCGACCCTGGCTAATACCGTGAGTCTCCATCACTGTTTTAAGTACTTTGCCTGCTCTGCCCATGCCTTTGATCCTTACAAAGGCCATGACGTTTCGTATACAGTCCAATTGGACTGTGATATTCTAATTGAGTCCAATTGGACTGTGCCTGTTTTGAGAAATAGGTGTGGTTTTTATTACTGAATTCTCTTTTATGAAAACTAAAGCCTTTGTGACACTTTCTGCGCCGTTAGTGGCTCCTGAATCAGCTCTACAGCTCTACTCAGTTCCTAAGCCCGACCACGAGCCCGTCAAAATTCTCATCATCGGTTCCCAGGCAGCCATCAACACCATCATCCATAGCCTGCACCATCACCACTTCGCTGAACCGTTTGAATGGACACCATTCCTGCCAACCGATCGACCGATTCAGATTCAGGCGGGGGAGTCGATGCGATCGTTGGTGAAGTATTTGCCGCGAGGGGGAGTGGAGTGATGAAGAATGAAGAGATGGAGAGTGGCAGTAGGGGCATTGCATGCAATGCCTGGAGCCGTGGTAGGGAGTGGGGATGAAGGGTAGTGGATGAAGTATCGCTAGTGAAATACCTGCCCCGTTAGTAAACTATTGAAAGCTTTTCGCTAACTCCCTTATGGCTCGCTGGTTTAACACAACAGGCCCTTGTGTCCAAACAAAGCATTACACACTGACCACAGCTCGCTGGTCAATGCCTGGATTAAAGCGCCTAATAGACCAGGAAAACTACTTTGTCCTCCACGCCCCCCGCCAACTTGGCAAAACCACAGCCATGCTGGCTCTGGCCAAAACCCTGACCGACTCAGGACAATATGCCGCACTGGTCGTCTCCGCAGAGCTAGGGGCTCCCTTTTCAGACGATCCAGGAGCGATGGAACTGGCACTACTAGAAAGCTGGCGAATTGATGCCGAAACCTATCTGCCAGACGATTGCCTGCCGCCCCCCTGGCCAAAAACATCAGCTGGACAGCAAATTGAAGCCGCTCTAAGTGCTTGGAGTGAAGCCGCTTCACGTTTATTAGTCCTCTTTATCGACGAAATCGATACCCTGCAAGATGCTGCATTGATCTCAGTGTTGCGCCAGTTGAGGAATGGGTTTCGCCGTCGGCCTCATGGATTTCCCCAGTCCGTAGCACTAATTGGCTTACGGGATGTGCGGGACTATAAAGTTGCTTCCGGTGGTAGTCCTCGGCTAACCATATCCAGCCCGTTCAACATCAAAGCCGAATCCATCACGATGCGAAATTTTACAGCGGCTGAAGTAGCAGAGCTGTATCAACAGCATACGGATGAAACAGGTCAGGTATTTTCAACCGCTGCCACAAATTTAGTGTTTGAGCTAACCGATGGCCAACCCTGGTTAGTCAACGCCCTGGCCCGTCAGCTAGTAGAAGTGTTAGCACCAGACTCCACCATTACCATTACGCCAGACCTGGTGCAGCAAGCCAAAGAGATTCTCATCAAGCGTCAGGACACCCACCTGGATAGCCTGGCCGAGCGCTTACAAGAAAAACGGATCAAGGCCATCATCGAACCCATGCTAGCGGGTTTACCGCTACCGGTCACGTCCAATGATGATCGTCAATATTTGGTGGATCTGGGTTTGCTCAAGCGTTCTCAAGCCGGTGGATTAGTGGTCACAAACCCAATTTATCGGGAAGTACTGGTGCGCTTTTTAGTGCAAGGCTCCCAGGACAGTTTGCCCATGATCGCACCCACCTGGTTAACGGCTACGGGCGAGCTGGATACTAAAGCGCTGTTGGATGCATTTTTAGCCTTCTGGCGACAGCATGGTGAGCCATTGCTCAATAGTGCGGCCTATCACGAAATTGCTCCCCATTTAGTGCTGATGGCATTTTTGCATCGAGTGGTGAATGGGGGTGGCACGTTGGAACGAGAATATGCCATTGGTAGCGATCGCATGGATCTTTGCCTACGCTATGGCAATGTCACCTTGGGCATTGAGCTAAAAATATGGCGAGACAAAAGGGCAGATCCGCTGGAGGCAGGTCTAGAACAGTTAGACAGCTATCTAGACCGATTAGATCAGAACCATGGCTGGCTAGTTATTTTTGATCGCCGAACCCAGGCCCTTCCTATGGCAGAACGCCTAGCCACGAAGACCATACAGTCAAACGGACAGAGATTAATTACCGTCATTCGAGCATAGTTTTGTTCGTTCTCAATCGACTAGCTGGCCAATACCATGAACATTACCGTTATTTATGTTGAGGCAGATGTCCCAAACCTGATTACCCCATAAAGGTTTATGACTAAACGCTGCTATGCCGATACAGTGCCCCTATGTCATTTAGTCCACACACCACAGTTTACAAATTTGAGGTACTGTCAGCTTCATGAATCAGAACAACATGGCAGAAAACGTTAGCCCTTTGCCCTCGCAAGTTGAGGACGTGATACAGCAATGCAAAAAAGTCCTTGAGCAGCATTATCAGCAGCGTCTTACCGATGTGTTTCTGTATGGTTCATCAGCAAGGCAAGAATTAACCCCAAATAGCGATCTTGATTTACTAGTTGTATTGCCTGCTCCGTTTGACTATGGCCAAGAGCTCAGAACCATTGTGGACCTACTTTATCCCTTGCAGCTAGAGGCTAGTCACTGGATTTCAGCCAAACCTGCAGAAGCCCAGAAATTTCGTGCCGGTGCTAACCAGCTTTACCGCAATATCCATAAAGAAGGGAGACGCCTATGACCTATCCCGATGATCATGTCACCCAGGTGTCAGCTGAACAAGCAGTTGCGATCGCAACTAAATTTGTTGCCCAGGTCAAACTTTTGTTGCAAGAAGACGCGTGATATTTCAAGACCTTATCCTACAAAACTTTGGTCCCTACAAAGGCCGCCATTGCATTAACCTTTTGCCCGATGCCGATCGGCCTATTGTGCTATTTGGTGGCCTCAACGGTGGTGGCAAAACCACCCTGATGGATGCCCTGCGCCTGGTGCTCTACGGGCAGCGTGCCCAGTGCTCCACCCGCAACAACCTGGCCTATGCCGACTTTCTCAACCAGTGTCGCAACCGCCACGCCAACGGCACCCCCACCCAGCTAGAACTCAGCTTTTTACTTACCCTCAACAATGCCGCCCAACCCACAGAATTTCGCATACGCCGCACCTGGGATACCCTGGGCAAAAAGGAGCGAGATACCCTGGAAGTATTTGAAGATACTGAGCTAAAGCCAGACCTGGTCAACGGCTGGGATGGTGAGATCGAAACTCTCCTACCCCTGGGCATTTCCAACCTGTTTCTGTTTGATGGCGAACAGGTCAAAGAACTGGCTGAGCGAGATAACCTGTCCCCTTCCTGCGGACAGTAACGTAGAAATGACATGGCAAGTATTTGGTGGTCCTATTGCTGATTTGTTACTAATTGCCCTTAAGCAGCGTTGTCACGATGACGGTATAGATACCGATGATGAAACCCTTGCTCAGCAACTAAGGTTACACCTACATCGAGGAATCGGCTATCTTGCCGGTGATCCCAACATCAAAAAACTTGAAGATTTTATCGAGCTAACAACGTTGTAGAGATTGAATGAAACGCTATAGTCTTTCAGAAACCTTCTTCTGCTCATCAGTCGATGACTTTTTATCATAGAAAATAAGCCCGACTCGATTAATGTGATCAATCACATCTGGATCTTCAATATGGCTAAAAATCGACAGGTCAAACAGATACGGCAACAATAAATCATCTAACTGATGTTCAATGGATAACAACTGCTCGTGAGAAATTTGCTTACCTACGAGAGTTAAATCAATATCTGAACCGGCTCGATAGGTACCTTTAGCTCGTGAACCGTACAAAATAACCCGTTCAATTTCAGTATATTGCTGAAAAATACTTGAAATATCCTCAATAGTCCTCGATTCAAGGCCAAATTTTAGGTTTTTACTCTCCATTCTGTAGTTCCTCAGTCTGTAGAGCCTGCATCTTGACTTGCAGTTTTACAAACAAATCAAAGAATCGACCTTTTATATTGGCTGCGATCGCTTGAGCCGTTGTCTGATTGTAAGTATGGCTAGTACGATTTCGCTCTTTAATCATATCCATCCAGCTACCACCATCTTCAATTAGACCCACATTAAAGGCAAGGCGGGTGGCATCGCGAGAACCATAGATGTTTTGATTTCCTTGATACTGCAGATAATCTTTCAAGACATTCCAGGCTAGTTCATGGGTATATTCAAACGCCTGGATTAACCCTTGCTCTTCCAGTTCATTCAATTCACCCTTATCAATAAACTTCGTAAGCTGAGCCAAGGCTCGTTCGTAGTTTGCAAATCGCTGCTTCCATCGAATATCTGGATCCGTCATAGAAATGAGCCTAACTTACCTCCTGTTTTAGCTCATATCGCTTATCAGGAAGTTTAGTAAACCATGCAGATGATACCGTCCGCTTTTTCCCTTCACTATCACACCACCGCTCAATTGCCGAGCGTACAATTTGCCTCGGGCTTTTAGCATTAGATGTATAGAGATTTTTCGCTTGGATAATTTGAGTGATCTCGGCTGCGGTCATCGGAGACTCCGCCTCTTTGAGAATCTCAATTCCAATCTGGGCAATAGTTTTCTTTTTTTCCATAGCTTTAGCGATGAAAGAGCATCAAAATAATAATGGCTGAATACTGCCATCTGGCAGTATTTCTGGCAACCACATATCCCCACGATGCTCAGTGCCATCCCATTTTTCAGGCCAGGTTTCAGCATCAATTAACTCATGAATCCGTGCCAGTTCTTCATCGTTAATCAGCATGACCCCAGGTTGACCAACAGCTCGAGCTCTCTGATTCACCTCATCCTGGATTGCTAAAATTTCTGCCAATATTTCCCGCCGAGCATCTAGATGCAATGGTCCTAAACGCCCTTGTTTTTTCGCTAGGGTGCCATCTTTACGCAGTTCACCATGTTTTCTTAGCCGATACTGGGGCTGCTTAATTCGCCAATACAAAGGTCTTAGCTGCTGTAACGGAGCCAAATATGCCCACTTAGGATTTGCTACCACACGGTCTAAAGCAGAGTCCTTCTGTACCAGCGGGCATCCAATACATCCCGTTCGAGCATTCATCGGCTCCGTCTCACCTAGCTCATCTTGAGGATCGTGGCCGTATACTTCCGCGATCGCAAACGTCGGATAACCCAGATCCACATCCGCCTGCACCAGCCAGTCCCAAATATGACACACACGCCAGTGCAGCAAAGGAGCCAGTGTATCGGCCACCGCATTGGCCGATGAATGCTGAAACCACCCCTGACCGCACTCACCGCCATCCTTCGTGCAGCTCATGGCAATCCGCTGGTCTCGTGCCGCGCTCTCCCCAATGCGCACACCCGTCAGCATCAAAAACTTTTCGCCCCGTTCCTGCCGCAGCGCCTCCAGTTCCCGCTCCATGCTCATCACCTTGAGCTTAGGCGTACACCAACGGAACGTATTACTAGGTGGCGGTACACCACGCCCGAGCATGTAAACAAAGTAGCGATGGTCCAGCTCAGGCAGCACTACACGAGTATCGAACCCTTGAGAACGCAGCTTATCCAGCAGGTTCATTGCCGCATTGTGCAAAGGGGGCAACTCTTGACGAGTATCAGCGTACAAAATCGTGACGCTCTCGGGCTGTGGAATTCTACCGGTTTTTAACAAATGAGCAACTAACGTTACAGTCGCTGAAGAATCTTTGCCGCCGCTGAATGCAATGGCCCAATGCTTGTATAAAGCTCCATAGGCGGTCAGGGAGTCGGTGGTCAGCTCAATGCTGCGCTCCAATGACAGTCGTTCAGTTTCAAATAGACTGAGATTTCGCATCAGGCTCCTAGGACTAGCGCTAGTTTATCTATTAAACGCTATATCTAGAGTGCATTAAAGAATTAGTTCACACAGTAATGTTTAGTTTATCTCAGTTTTAGAACATATGTATTGAGTTTTGTAGGACCATGGCATCTTTCCCAGCGATGACGTCTGAGCAGTTGGTTTCTGCGCCACCTAATCTGGTGCAGCAATGCCAGCACAGTACTTTAGGGAAATGCTTGCCAGGGGCCTTTTATGTACACATTTCCACCTTACGTCATCTAGATAAAGCATTACAGCAATACGAGGCTAAGGCTCGCCCCTATCTGCGAGACGATATTCCCCTGACCCTAGTTAAATTTCATTTCGAGCAGCCTAAGCTGTCTTACCTTTACTACCCTGACTTTGATCAGGTAGCCCATCCTGCCCTCCATGCCAGTATTCAAGTTAGTCTTGTCACTGGGCAGTTGCACTATCGTGACTATAGTCAAACGCCCAATCCCCCTGTCCTACATCGTAAAGAAACCTTTGTTGCTCCTGATTATCCGCGCTATCAAGACTTTGTAGAACTGACGCGCCAACAGGAAGCATTTGGTCTCCTGGATAACTCGCGGGTTATTGGCACACAGCAGGGATGGCAGGCTCGGCTACAGCAGCACAAACTGATTATCCATGACCATGCCTTAGCGTGTCCGCTTACGCCTAAACAAGCGATCGCAAAACCCAAAATTGAACGCCATAAAGCCGCTATCGTCCGTAAGGCACTTTCTAAGCCGGTTCGCTTAGCCTTGGAAGCCGGTTTATTTACCTCACAGATGAGTTTCTTTGATTACGGCTGTGGCCATGGGGGAGATGTCAGTCGCATCGGTCAAAAAGGGTTTCAGGCTATGGGCTGGGACCCTTTTTATCAGCCAAATAGTCCGCAGCAACTAGCCGATATCGTTAATCTAGGCTATGTTATCAATGTGATCGAAGATTTGGCTGAACGTCGTGAAGCCTTGCTCCAAGCCTGGCAGCTTACCCAGCGGGTAATGATCGTGGCTGCTCAGGTGCTAGTAGCCGACAGCCGCCGAGGTCTGGTGGCTTACGAAGACGGGATTATTACCCGTCGCAATACGTTTCAAAAGTATTACGAACAGGAAGAGTTAAAAGCCTACATTGATCAAGTTTTGGGCGTGGACGCGATTCCTGCTGCTTTAGGTATCTACTTTGTCTTTCGTGATCCATCCCAGGCCGAGGCATTTCGAGCCTCGCGATTTCGTTCTCGGGCAACAATGCCTAGGGTTCGTCTCAGCGTTAAACGCTTTGAGGAATGCAAGGCACTGCTACAGCCGCTGATGGATTTTGTAACTGAGCGAGGCCGAGTGCCAACTGCTGATGAGCTGTTACCCGAACAGCTAGAACCGCTGACTCGCGAATTTGGTTCGGTGAAGCGGGCATTTAATGTGGTAGTCAAGGTGACGGATACGGGGGAGTGGGATGCGATCGCAACCAAACGCCGTCAGGATCTCCTGGTATACCTGGCCCTCAGTCACTTTGGTAAACGACCCAAACTACGAGATTTGAGCCCTGTCGTACAAAACGATATCAAAGCGCTCTTTAGCAGTTATCGCCAAGCTTGTACTGCTGCCGACTTAATGTTGCTAAGTCTAGGTAACTTGGAACTACTAGCCAACCACTGCCAACAAAGCACAGTTGGCAAACAGATGCCCGATTCTCTCTGGGTTCATCTGTCAGCATTGGAGAAGCTTGATCCACTGCTGAGACTATATGAAGGTTGTGTATCAAGAACTCTAGGCCGTCCGATAGAAGCCACAGTCGTCAAACTTAACTACACCAAACCTCAAATCACCTATCTGTTTTTTCCAGATTTTGATAATGTGCCACATCCCATACTGCACACCAGCATGAAAGTTGGCTTACAAGATTTACAAGTACGCTACCGAGACTTTGATCCACAGGATGATCCCCCTATCCTGCTCCAAAAGGAACTACTGTTATCACCCGACTATCCCAACTACGACAAATTTGCCAAACTCAGTCGCCAAGAACAAGATTGGGGAGTATTAGACGGCTCTAGTTACATCACCCTCAATGATTGGAATCAACGTCTTGATGAACAGTGTACTCAGCTGCAAGGATATCGCTTAGCATGGCGTAAAGATGCTGATCCCTATACCCTTAAACTGCGCAAGTCTCAGGTTCGTGCCCGGCAGAGAGTAAAGAGTGAAGAGTAGAGAGGAAAGAGTCACTCTTCATCCCCCTTCGACAAGCTCAGGGCAAGCTTCACTCTTCATCCCTGCACCTGCCTTTGCCAATGCTGTACACCCTTCTTAGTCGGTGTTCCATGCTCGGTAAACGCCCAAATCTGCCGCTTATGCTGTGGTCCATAGCTAATATGGATAGGGCGATTCGTTCCATAGTAATAAAGCGAATCAAAGGGTAAGGCCTGGCCTAAGATCCACTCCACCAGGGCATTACTGTCTAGGTCCACAATTCTAAAATCACAGGCAGCCCCTAAGCGATCGCAATAGTAACGACCATTACGATTCTTCTCATGGGCCATATGTTGATCTACGCTAGGAGTGGACTTACCATTCTTTAGGCCCGTCACTGGATCTCTTTTTGCTAAAAAACGCTTTAAGTCCAACGAGCAAAAGCCATAGGTTAGCTCAAACCGTGCCCGCCCATATTGGGCTATGACTGGGTCAATAATGTAGTGACACAGTGCCTGTAAAGCCGGAATGGTTTCTTCTAGATTGTTAGGAAATGGTTCGATGGAATCAGCCCATCGACTATATGTCTGTGTACATGTACAAAGTTCTGCTAGGGCCAGGTATTGCCCCAAACGAATTGACTTTTGAGCTTTCACAGCAATACATTGCTAGACTAGCATTACTTCAATACTAACTATCTCTTGCTTCCGTGTCTTGAGCAATGACTAAGCATTCAGGATCAACCTTTTTCAGCATATCTTGAAAAGCAGGGGTGTACTGGCCATTTTCATCGACAATACGGCGTAGAACATATTCACCTACCCTAGGTAAGCCCCCAAACCAAACATTTTTGCGGTCCCAAAGATCGCCATTGTTAGTGTTCTCATGCTGACACATTGTGGCATCAAGTATCCAACGTGGCACAGGGATACCAAAGGTGATGGGGGTAATTTGAGCCTGTTGCAAACTATCATCCTCAAATTCAATTTTGTACCGAAAGTGAGAAATTTTTGCTGCTAACAACAGAAACCATCCTAAAAGGTTGCTGTGAAAGGTCCATTGGGTGGGGCCTGTGACGGGCAAGGTGAGGCAGTTTGTCTGTTCATCCCAGTCCAGGTTATACATGGTGATGCAATCATCGGGGAGTGGATTTCCATCCATGAAAAAGACGCCTTTTAACACATCAGGTAGTTTGGTGGGGCGAGTGGAGGTCATCCAAGAGGCAATGTTTTCAAACTTTTGAGCGACTACGGAGTCTGTCATAGTTACTAGTCCTTAAAGTGAATATTTAATCAACAGATTCTTGAGCTTGGTGTTTGATTAGGCTTTAGCTATAAATCCCTGTAGCTCTAGTTCATTCGGGGTGACAGCTGTAACTTTTTCAAGGTCCCATTTCACTTCTGTAAACTGTTGCCACTGGTGCTGCTTCAACAGATACATGCAAAACACTTTAATTAACTCGATGGATAGAGACTTCCCCGGACAGACTCGCTCATGGGCATCACCATTCCATGACAGCAGATCAGAAAAATCTCTTGTGACTGAAAACTTATCTGGATTTTGATATCTGTTGGCATCACGGTTAGCCGTAAAGATGGAACCGAGTAAGCGTGTTCCCTTATGGAAAGGACATTTCTGACCGCTTACTTCTAACTCTCCTGCTTCTGTAGCGAGCTGACTGACAAAACGGACAGGAGGATATAGGCGAGCGGTTTCTAAAATAACATTGTTAAGGAGGGTTGCTTGTTGAAGACAACTGCCAGTCAATGCGTCTGTGCCTGGCCAGAGGTTTTCGATTTCTTGCCTTACGTCTGCTTGGAGAGAGTCATTTAAGCATAAGACACCGATGACAGACCCCATAAGAGCGCTAGTTCCTGCTGTGCCAGCAATATGAATCATATCAAACAGACCATTGGCAATCTGCTCGGGGGTAAGCTCATACTGTTTGCCGATGTCCACATAGGTCGCCCATTTGGGAGAGGTTTGATAGCGTTGGGCTAGCTGTTTGCGATGCTTTAGAATAGGACCTGTTTTAAAGGCCAGCAGTCCACGACTGACAAAATTGGGCAAAGAGGCCAGGGGTAAGCCTTTGATGTAGGCGCGTGAGGCAGTGACTTCCTCCTCAGTCAGGGAGATTTCGAAGACTAGATGGTGTAAGATCTTCACCATAAAGCGGGGTAGATCGTCCCCAATGTGTAATTTCCCCTGTTTTGTCGCATCGCCTAGAAAACGATCGATATAACGTCCTAAGTCATCTGGCTGTTCCAATGGGTTGGGCAGAGCCTGCTTAAAGATGGCTCGCATGCCGGTGTGCTCTTGGCCATTCATACCCAGGCTTAAGGGATGATTGAGCATATATCCCGGATCGATGATTCTAATAATACCCAGGTCGTTACTGCGGACTTGGGGCTCAACCTGCATCAGCTTTTTGACTTGGGCATGATCGGCATGCATGATGGCATGGTCAACGGCAAAAAAGGTGTCGCCGATATGTTCTTTTCGAATATAGAGAAAGTCTCGCCAGGCTTTGAGGATGGTAAATCCTTCTTTGTAATAGGACTTGAGGCGCAAGAGTTTCCCAATGGTGCTGTTGTAGCCTACTTTTGCCAGTCTCTGAGAGAGTTGAATTTGGCGGTCGTGATCCTTGAGTACTTTTTGCGTCAGTGTGGTGATGTCCATGATGGTTTTCAATGGTGTGTGCGTGTTCTAGATATTGATGCTTTGGGGAATATTTTTGGGTAGTAAATACTCGTAGGGAGACCGATCGCGATTACGCTCATGGATAATATCTGTAATCTCTTCGAGACGGTTTTGAAACTGTTCTAGCGGGATTTTGATATTGGCATCCTGGAAATGATTTTTCTCGTACTGTCCTAACTGTGTGAAGTGGACAGAGCCTAGCAGATGCAATAACTTAAGTTGCTCCTGCGCTTGGTCGATGGGGGGTAATAAGCTCAGGTAGTTTGCTTGAGTGGTGTGCTCTCCGAGATTTTCTAATGCGGCATAGCCAGCGGTTGGCATGGCTGGGGCGTAGCTCATGATTTCCTTTTGGGGGAAATTGACTGCTGCATGTTGGGCGCTAGCGGTGAATATAATCAGCGTGATGGCGTCAATCAGATATGCAAGGGTTTGGAGCTGCCCTTCGGCTTCGCCGAATTCTTGGACGCGACCGCCATTGTGGGCGCTTAGTTCCTGTGCCCATGCCTGTAGAGCGTTATCCTGCTGAACGGCCGCATCATTGGCATAGTAGAGGCTGAGATAGTTTTCGGCCCAGTCATGAATGGCGTCCCAAATTAAGATGCTGTCGTCACGGTAGGGGTAAATGGGGAGGCTATCTGTATCGTCTACTCCGCGCTGCTGAAGTTGTTTGGGTAACATGGCGGAGTTAAAGCCGTAGGTCTGGACGCCGATGACAGCAAATACTCGCGAGGTATCGATGGTGGCTGAGAGAATCTTGTTGACGCCACCGCCAGGGGCGATCAGCTTGGCTTGGGCTTCGTTATTGATGGCTAGCATGCCCTGGAAGTGGGGGCGGAGCAGGAGGCTGAGGGGATGGTCGTCGGATAGTTGGCGGTGGGTTGCGATCGCAAATGGTCCAATCAACAAATGAGTACGTGCCAGATGGGTGACTGCCTCATGGAAATTAGCATCAGCAATCTGCACCATGGTCTTTGCACAGAGCCAGGCATAGGGATTTGATTGCGGGGTATAAAGAGGAAACTCCTCGGGATTTTGCCCACATTGAATTGCTACTGGCCGCAAACGGCGATCGCCCGTTTTTGCTACAGCAAATAACGCAAGTGGCGCGTAGAGATATTTCTGCGCCTCAGGAAATGAACCGTTGATGGCTCCATCCAGAATGCCATAATCAGCTAGGTATAAACGTCCTTCAGCATAGGCATCGGCCAGGGAATCCGTTTCTCCCATGCCCCCTTTGTACAGAGTCTCTGTGATGGGCAGACGAGCATCCGGTGTTGACAGCCGCTTGATCATGACTGGATTTGGCCCGGCTACCTGCATTGATGCAAACACCTCATCGGTTTCGTAGGTGTAGGCGATGTCTGGTAAGTCAATCGTTTGAAACAGAGCCTGAAAATCTTTAATGTCCTGGCCGCGCCCTACAGGCGCATCGAGTTTTAACTTCTGTTGCACATTGGCGGCAAAATCTCGTAGAAAATCGCCATTGACACTCTGAATAATCTCTTTGATCAGGTTTTCTAGCTCTTCTGCCTTTAAGGATAACCGCGTAAATAGAATCCTGGGTATAAACTTTGCTCCCTGCCAGAGGATTTTCAGCCGAGACCTCACTGAATAGTCTGCTAAAGTCTCCTGAAAAGTCTCTATGAGAAAGGCTTTAACATCGTCTGCGGCTCCTGATTTACCTTGATCACCTCGATTGACAATAATCGTATTAACCAGTATTTCAAAACCAACTTTAGCCACCATCAAACGCCATCGCGAAGAAAATTGCTCTTCCTCTGATAGCTTATCCACCATAGCTATGGGCGGAATATGGGTATAGTTGTATTGATATTCTAAACGTTTTTTATGTTGGTCTGGGTTGGAGTAGCTTGCAGTCATGGGCGGTCCCCCCTGAACTGTTGTGATCGCAATTATTGAAAAATGAAGTAGGTCATCCTAATCAGTTATTAGATATCGATTGCCCCTTCAGTCTCCTCAGCTTGAGGAAACTTGAACTTAAAGCCTCCAGGATTGAGGGTTTGGGGCAAAAGCCAAGCCGTTTAACAGCTTGGCTTTATCTTAAAAAAGATTAAGTTCGCTTACTTGGTACAGGGATTAGACAGCTCTCTCCATAAAAGAACTGCCTGATTGTTAGATACAGGAGACCCAACCCAAATTCCGCATCATCATATTTCGGAAGAACGTACTTATGAAACAAGATGAGTCAGTATTGAGATCCGTGCTGAGATCTAACACGACATCAATGCTGTGCTCTGGTGTGTTTCATGGCTCGCGGCTGGTGGGGTGTACGTAATGGAGTGGCCCGAGCAGCGGTAATCTTTTGTCCTAGTAAAACGCTGGAAAAGATAATTGCCATCCCGCAGACTTGAATGGTCGTTAAGGTTTGGTGGAGCCAGAGGAATCCCAGTAAGGTGGCCATGACTGGACTGAGCAAGCCTAGATAAGAAGCGGCTGTAGCAGAAAGCTGCCCAATCCCTCGAAACCAGAGTAAATACGCTAACCCTGTGCCTACAGTGCCTAGATATATCAAGCCTTGCAGGTGCGTTGGCGTTAATTCGGTAAAGGGACCTTCTATGATTAGGGCAACTGGGAGCAGTAATGCTCCGCCCATTGTGAGTTGCCAGGCTGTGAATGCCAGCAGGGAAACGGGAGGTTGCCAGCGTTTAACTAAGACGGTGCCGAGTCCCATAGTAGCGGCTCCAGCTAGAGCGGCGAGAATACCCCAGGGATCTAACTGAGCAGACGGGCCGAGCACGAGCATCGCGATTCCTATAAAACCGGCGATCGCAATGGCAATAGTTCCTTTAGCGGGCTTTTCTTGCAAAATTAGCCAGGAGAATAGGACTACTAGTAAGGGCTGAATCGCGCCAGCGGTGGCGGCAACGCCACCGGGTAGGCGATAGGCGGCTACAAACAACAACGCCTGAAAAATACCGATGTTGAGTGCGCCCAGCACCAGAATTCTCCACCACCAAATGCCGTGGGGTAATTTCCGGAGGGCAATGGTTAGTAAGAGACCAATGGGGAGCGATCGCAATGCTGCAACGAGCAGCGGATGCCCAGAGGGCAAGAACTCTGTTGCGACAATGTAAGTTGTTCCCCAAGCCAGGGGGGCCAGCGCTGTCAGCGCAATATCTCGCAGTTGAATAGTTGAGTGTTTCATCATTGGATATGCAGAGAATTAACGAAGGTAGTGGACACTGAAGGGATTGCCCCCATCTATAGCCTCAACCTGAGGCTGTAGATGGGGGAGGAGTGATGGGGGAATGGAGGGATTATTTAAGTGCGGGGGCCTCAGGTAGCGGCAGTTGGGTGAATTCGAGGACATTTAGGTCTGGATCACGGATAAAAATCGATGTTTTTCCATCGCCAAATGTGACGGGTCCTTCGGTGATTTGGATGTTGCAGGACTCTAGAAAGGCTTGCGCTTTCTCAATTGAAGCGACTGCGATCGCATAGTGGGTATAGCCGGGATATCGTTTGTCCACATCCATCAGAATGTTTTGTCGGCCATTGTTGTGATCTCCAGTTGCAATCAGATTAATCTCAACTCCACTGGGATGTTTAACAACAAAAACCTGTTCTTTCTTATCTTGCCGAATGACATCAAATCCAAGGGTTTGATAAAACCCCATAGATCGATCTGCGTCCATGACCCGAAGACCGATATGGTCAAGCTTTTGAATTTGCATAACGTCCTCCGTAACACTAGGACAGTGCTGCGCGTCCTTTGTCTTGATATAAAGATACTCGATTTAAAGGTAGATATCAAGTATCTTTATATAGAGATATAATCAAGCCATGACTTACGATCAAATCGACAAAATTTTGACCCAGTGGCGGGATGAAACGCCCGACCTGGATCTTTCATCCCTGGCGGTGATTGGCCGTATCTTGCAGCTTGCTCGCCTGCTGGAAAAGCACCGAGAAACGGTGCTAGCTGATTTTGATCTAAATCTTTGGTCCTTTGATATGCTGGCAACGCTGCGGCGACAAGGACCGCCTTACCAGCTCAAGCCGACCGAGCTTTATGGTTTGCTGATGCTGTCTTCAGGGGCAATGACCAACCGCATCGATCGCCTTGAAAAAGCGGGATGGGTGACGCGGTTGCGCGACCCCGACGATCGGCGCAGCGTCATTGTGCAACTGACAAATCAAGGGATGGAATACGTTGATACAGTTATGCCTGTATTGTTTGAGCGGGAAAATCGGCTGTTAGATGATTTGAGTCAAGCTGAAACCGCAACGCTGATCACTTTGTTGCGCAAATTTCTGGATACAATGAGCCGCTAGCTTAATGCCATCATATTTACACTACGGTGTCCTACCGGCGATCCCTTGGATGGTAAGGGGTTTCGTTTAGTAAATGGCTGACGAGTAACTTCAGAAAAAACAAGGGTAAGAACCATTCCAGGCCTGGTGTGGGTGTGAAGAGATAGCGATCGCACAGCAGCGCTAGACTATACAATCCCAAGGCAACTGGGCGTTGCAGGTATAGCGGACTGGCTAAAATCAGGCCAGCTGCTAGTAACAAATAACTCGACACTCCAGCAAAAAAGAGCCCGTCTGCTCCTCGAAACAGCCAGGCTACCAGGCCAATATGCAACAAATGCACCCCAACAAAGGTCAAATGCTGTCGCCATCCTTGCCCCGGACGGTGATACCAGCGCTTGGCGGCGGCGGTGGCATTGGTCAACACGCCTCCAACTAAGTCAAACCCTAAAATTGCTATCAGGCTCAGTTGCAGAGGGCTGAGGCCCAGCGACAGGGTCAAGGCATAAAGGGGAGCTGCGATCGCAGTGGCCACCGACGGCACTAGCTGCAGCACCAACTCCGCCCGAGTTGCCCCCGGTCCAATCAATCGATCTAGCTGCCCTTGCCACCCCGAACGAGGCACGGGCTGGAGATAAGACACATCAGACTGCATGAATGCTGGCTCCATAAATGCTACCTCATAACAGTTGTTATGCAATAAGATAACAACTGTTATGATATGCTGTCAACACGGTTCCATAACTAAAGTTGTCAATGCCTATGGCTCAAAATGACCGGCGGCTTGAAGTTTCAGCGGCGGCCTGGCGAGTGATTGTTCGAGAAGGGCTTGACCGCGCCAGTATGCGAGCGATTGCCCAGGAGATGAATTGCACAACGGGGGTAGTGACCCATTACTTTCGCAATAAACAAGAATTGATCTTATTTGCTCTGCATCAGGTGACGGAGCGGCTGCGGGGCAGGATGGAAAGTGCGATCGCTAGCTGTTCTGGAGCTGATCGTCTAGTGGCGATGCTGTCCGCATTTCTGCCTGTTGATCCAGAACAGCTAGATATTTTGAAGGTATGGGTGGCGTTTCTGGGCTATGCGGTTGGGCGCGAGCAGCTGATGGCAGAGCATCAACAAAGTGCTGGGCAATTGCGACAAGTCGTGGTTCAAGAATTGGTGATGCTTCAACAACAGCAGGAAATTCGGGCTGACATCAACCCAGAAATTGAGGCGAATGTGCTGTTGGCATTGGTGAATGGTATCAGTCTGGACACTTTGATTCAATCACAGCGGCTAAGCCCAGAGCGGCAAGCGGCCATCTTACACAGCTATGTGGAGGGGCTACGCTCCAGTCCCGACTTGCGATCGCCCGTTCCTTTTTAGACACTAGCGGTTGTATTCAGCGGATGCAGACTGCCTAACGATAAGGGCGAGTCAGTTTCGCTGTAACACGGTTGTTATGGGGCGATTGCCCATCTCTACAACAGCTTAAATCGACGCACGAAGAAACGATCGGGAACTTCGGTTTCTTGTCCTGGTCTCAGACGATGGCGGATCTGGGACTCAGTAACCCAAATCTCTTGTCCAACTAGCGTCAGATTAACGGGTGACTTAAGATCAGAGGCTAATGTCTCAATTGGCGTTGGGTTCGTTCCAGGTGCAAAACTATTGATGCGTAAAAGATGACCATTACCGCTTGTAGCTGCGCCTTCGGTTAGAATCAATGAACCATCAGGGGCAAATTGCATACCATCTGGATTCTCCAGCAATCTTTCCAAAGGAATCTCTTCAACTGTTGGAGATCCACCAAGTTGAGGCATCACTTTGAATAGAGTACCGTTAGAGTAATTCCCTACAATGATGACCCCATCCACTCTCCGTGCAATTCCAGCCAGTCCAATGCGCTCGGCTCGAAACCGCTCATCAATTACCCAAGTCTGCAACTGGCTTGTTCCCGGAGCCAAGTAGTGAATCCGAGCCAGAGTGCTGTCGGTGACGTAAACACCACCATCTGGATCAATGGCCAGATCATTGCCGAAACCACCCTCCGGCATAAAAATTATCTGCAGCACATTACCAGAACGAACATCGATGGCAAAGATACGCGGTGGGCGATGAACAGTCTCCCCATTGGCGCTACGAGTTCCCAGGAAATCAGGCGAACTGCCCCAGAGAATACCGCGTGGTTGATCAAGTCGTAATGCGGTGGCGGCAAATACCTCATTATTACCAGGGAAAAATATCTCGGTCTTGCCGTCAGGCGTGATGCGCAAAATCTGTCCACTGGTAATGGAGCCAATATAGAGTGTGCCGTCACTGCCATGGGAAATACCATTGGGATACTGAAAACCAGCAGGTAGTTCGATCGGCTCTAGTTCCCTTGCAGAGGCGGCAATTGGTTGATTGGAGGACAGCACGATCGTACCCGCACATCCTAAAACTAAAAGAAATTCTCGTCGTTTCATTGCATTACTCCCTTTTAAGCGACGCGATGTCCGGGAATGGCATATCCGCCATCCACAGAGATGGTTTGTCCAGTGATGTATGAGGCGGCATCAGAGCAGAGCCACAGTACGGTTTTTGCCACTTCTTCGGAACTACCTAACCGTTTGATTGGAATGTGGTGAGTGAAGGCTTGCACAACGGCATCCTTTGGGTCGTCGGGATTGCCAAAGCGACGAAACATCTCCGTATCAATGATGCCGGGATTGATATTATTGATGCGAATGTTGCGACTTGCGTAGGCCAAGGCGGCAGGTCTGACCATGCCATCCAATCCACCTTTACTGGCTGAATAGATTGTAGAACCGGCTAACCCACCTTTTGCTAGCCAAGACGATGTATTGACAATCGCGCCTCCGCTTTCTTGTTTGAGCATTTGTTCAATTTCATACTTCATGCAGAGCCAAACTGCTTTCAGGTTGATCGTGATTGTGTGTTCCCAGTCGCGTTCTGTTAGCTCGGTGATGGGGGCAAATTTACCTTCTGTTCCGGCGTTGTTGAAGGCGAAATCCAGGCGACCGTGATAGTCGACTACTCTTTCGATCAGTGATTGAATCTCATCAGAATTTGCTACGTCTGTTTTCATAAAGTGAGCCTTCCACCCCAAATCATGGATTTGAGCAATCACATCTTGGCTTTGCTCTTCACGTCGCGCTGCAATGACTACTGTTGCCCCCTGTTTGGCAAATGCGATCGCAGCCGCTCGACCCATGCCAGAACTACCCCCAGTGATGAGGGCTACTTTGCCTTGAAACTTCATTGCTGAGTCTCCTAATCTAAATGAAGGTGAAAATTATTTGTGCAATTTGCTGTCTAGAGACTTCTCAAGATGATGTTTCCAGAAAATACAGCTGTGATCATTTTCACCAGTTGCTTCCAGTTGTTTGTAGTGTTCAATTTTCAAGTCAATCACTTGCAAATGATGAGTCAGTTCCTCTAAGTGTTGTTTGACTTGATTGCGGTGCTCCTCAAGTAACCCCCGTCGTCCACTAACTTCATTGGGCTGCTGACGAACTAAATCTGCAAAGGCAATCACTTTTTTGATTGGCATTCCGGTTTCCCGCAAACGCACCAAAAACTCTAGCCAAGCAATATCTTCGGCGGAGTACCGTCGATGTCCATTAGATGCTCGGTAAATCGGAGCTAAAAGCCCAACTTTCTCGTAATAACGCAAAGTATGGATACTTAGCCCTGTTGCCTCAGAAACTTGTCGGATGGTGAATTCAGTCGTCATGCCAACATCATAAAAGCTAGAGTACGCTCTAGGTCAATAGCCGGTTCGCATAAATTTCTACTGTGTGCTTAAAGTTTTGTGAGCGCCCCGCCATCAATCTCAAAAAGCAATCTCAAGTTAACTGAACCCTAGACCATTAATGGAAGAAATTCGGTTGCTATATCTCCACCCAGGACTTGTTCTATAACGTTAGCGAGGGATCGTCGGGTAAACGCCATACGTTTCTCACTGAGAGCCATCAACTTCCCATTTGTTGGGTACTTGGCCCCTTTCATAACAACTCTTTAAATAGGTTAAAAAGTCAGAGGTAATCCCTGCTTTGTCTGCACGATGTAACAACTCAAGATCGTCAGCGACATATGAACAAATCTCATGGTGCCCCGTGATTTCTGACAGTTTCACAAAAATATCTTCTATATTAAAAGGCTGGTCTAGTTCTGGAACAGCTTCACTCTGTATCCCCCAAGCATCGTCAAAGGTGCCCGAATCGCGTTTGTCCAAAATCTCATCAAGCTCTGAGGAACTTAAATGCACTAAATTTTCGATGAGCTTGTCCATAGATTGGAGATACAGCTAAACAACACTGTTTCAGTCCAAGGTGTTCGGTGATTCGCGTAATTAGATTGCCCGCTGCCTCATTACCCATCCCATTGGTTGAGTGCCCATTCAATTACGTAACGCCCTTGTTGTGCAGATACAGTTTGCTCAAGTTCAAAGTAATTCTGGATGCTCTGAGCCATTTTCTCACAGTGCTCAGAAGTAAAGGTCCTGAAAGCCTGGCCATCCACATTGCTGCCAAAGGTGTCTGTAAGCAATTCATAGCCATCTTGCCCATTGCATTCAGTTTCTGGAAATAACTCATAGACAGCATTGGCTATGCCATTAGGAACTGATTCATTAAAGTAATCTTCACTCATGAGTCAATTCAACGTGTATTAGGTCTGTTTTTTTCTCTATATTCTGGCTAACGTTGTCCATCACTCGCCGCAAATCGCCTCTGTAGCATAATCTATAACTTCTATAGGGTCGGTGTGCATGGGCAACGTTAGTATGGTGGTAACTTCTTCACCATCTGTAAACATGGGTTTCCTTCCCAAAGATTCAAAAATTCTTCAAGCGGCTTAAACCCTACTGACTCATAAAATTTTCTAGTCTTGGCATAGTTAGGATCTTGACTAGAGGAGCCTAGCGTTTTGACTTGAAAATACTCAACTCCCAATTTTCGTAACTCCGCTTCAGCAACTTTTACAAGCTGTCGCCCAATACCTTGGCGGTGGGATTTGGGATGTACTGCCATCACATAAATCTCAGCTGCGAATTCATTGTGCTGTTTGAGCGCCAAGAATCCTACGACTTGTTTCTGACTCCATGCGAGCAGTGTTGGCAGACGATCAATTTCTTGAACATAATGAACAATTGCCGATTCGATTCCAAACCATCCAGGTAGAAGCAGCAGAATGGGCTCACACAAGGACGCCTGATCTAACTGAGGCTCCACAATCTCAATCATTGATTTGTCTCACACATTATCTATCTTGAAGCCTAAATGTCAACAAATGTCCCAACAACTGCATCTTTGCCAATCATTACACGATCCAATGTTGGATATTTACCAGGAACCTTCAAGGCACTACCCCAGCCCAAAAACGAAGCAGGCTAACGGTTTTGGTCAGCAGTTGCCAGTACCTTTACATTCAACCCAATTAGCTTCAAGCAAGCCGTTGTACCAGAGCGTGATACAGCACTGAATGCTGACTGAAGATCAATACACTGGATATACCTCAAACAACTACAATTCAAGCTTTGAGTCTTGCCAGCACGAATTTCCCCCGTTCCACAACTGATGGATATGAATCCTTCGACAATATCTCAGCAATTGGTAAAGCCTCCGTGCCAATACTGTCTAGCTTAGTAAGGAGCACATTCCCGGCCACCCTTCGAACTACTGGAGAACTGTCTCTAGCTGCTTTTTTAAGGGTTTCCAAGAACGATCGATTGACCTTTATTGCCCTCTCACCAAGAACTGGCTCATAACGTCCTTCACACCAACGAATATCTGTCCATACCCATTTTCGACCCTCGAACCATACCATACGCTCCTCTAACTGGCTAAGATACGCCTTCGCGCGAACCGCTGGTTGAACTGCTTCCTCAGAGATAGTCGATAAAAATTTATCGAGCACGGGCTTGCGACCTGCTTGTCCAAGAATTGAAGCAGCCGGACCGGCGGTGACCTCAACAAGCTTCGATGCCAGTCGCGACGGTATACCATCTATAGAAAGAAGACTTATCAATACCTCTAGATCCTCGTCCTGTAAGCGTCCCCAGGTATGCAAGTACGGCAAAATTGCCCAGAGTGTTTCTAGTATGAACTCAGGTTTGGTGTTAGCTGCTATCTGCGGGACATGCTCACGAGCTGCAGCTCGTACTTGCGGAACCCAATCGTTTAACCGTCGAAGAATCATAGCAAAAAGGAACCCATTCGGTGCACCTTCACGTAAAGAGCGCAATGCCTTTTCTCGTAGATACCCGTTTCCGTTGCAATGATCTAACCAAGGAATTAGCAAACGATGTTCACGGAGCGAGAATGACTTGGATCTTGAGTGCGGTTCTACATAAATCTCATAACGGAAGGTTCTTTCCCAATACTCTAGCTTGGAAATAGATAATAACGAGGTTGCATTTATATATTCAGATACTGCTGAAACTAAGTTGAGATGGCCATTGGCAGCATGTGCAAGATTTCGCACTGCATCCAAAACCCGATCTTTGTCTTCGTGTTGATTGGTCATTCTCAAGGCATAAGTTATAGTTTTCTCTATGTCAGATGCAAGGATTCCCTTAAATGAGTCCAGTTTGAAAGACGGGGTGATTATGCTGAATAACTATGTATTCGATGTGGAGCGATCGCACATCTCCAGATGCTTGACTGAAAGGTTCCGACAAGGGAGTTGCCGCCACGCTGACGCGGTGCAAACCCTTGGGCATAGGAACAGCCCGTGGCCGAGCAGTTGGACCACCAACCAGCGCGGTGCAGCTTAAGTTTTGGGTTTGTCCTTCTTTCCCAGCACCTTGATCGCCAAGATTCCTGCGCAGACGCCGGGAAACAGCAACAACAATCCCTGATAGAGCTCGCGCCCGCCGTGAAGAGGGAACAGGCTTGTCGATCCGGCGATACAGAGGAGGACGACTGACGACGTATAGGTGATTGCGATCGCGTCATACACGTTGTGGCGAATGTACCGACCGAGCCCAGCTCGCAGGTCCCGAAAGAACTCTTTGGTTGATGAGATGGTGTACGAAAAATCGAAAACAACCCAGATCCCTGTGATGATTCCCAGCCGCATCAGGAGATGAACGTAAGCAAACTGTCCTTCTTTCGGTGTATCGAGACCGTTCACCATCATGAAGCTGTTGATAACGGTGACGACCGAAAATGCGTCGGACACTCCTGCGACGGCGTTCTTTTCGGTGAAGAAGTGTTTGATCGCACTTATCACTTTTCGAGCAGAAAACGGCATGTTTATTCACCTTATGATCGACTCAGATGCTTGAATAGTGTGCATTTCTTTTAGTTTTTCTGTAACCTCTTCCAGCTTTTCAGCCTGAGAGAAGCTCAAGCTAGCCTGAGGCCAGGATCAAGTGAAACGCATACAGTTATGATCACATATTTGGGATGATGTGGGGCGATCGCACGGCTCCAGCTTCCTGATTGAGAACAAGGTTCTGAAAGTCAGCCTATGCGCATAACACAGCGGCGGTAGGTTAACATTGAACTTAGCATCAGCAACCTTGTCTGTCCACGGCAGTGGAGTGCTGGGCTACTGTAGAAGCCAACAACACTAATGCTCTTGTGTGGTGTAAATTGGTAAATCCTAATCGTAATGCTTATATTATCTGAATAGCCTTTGATAAGTAGACGCTGTGAAACAAACCCCTTCTGGAACTAAGAAACGGTCCTCAGGTAGCGCGGTAGCGATTGACTTCACCAAAGACAGCGAGATTTTGCAGGTTTTTCCCTCTGGCTCACTCCTTTCAAGCAAACCGGGGCAATGGAATGGGGTTCACCTGGGCTACTATCGGCACCGTCCCCATGAGCTTTCTGAAACTGTCTCCAATCAGCATTTGGTTTTAGTTCACCTAGAGACTCCAACCTGGGCTGAACAAGGATTAGATGCCCAGTTTCGGGAAAATCAGTTTCAGGTTGGCGACATTCTCATTGTTCCAGCCCAAATGCCCCACTACGCCCGCTGGGATACAGAGCATCGCTATCTGATTCTTAGTCTTGACCCAACCGCATTTCTCAATGCGGTGCAATCAACCGGAAGCTGGGATAGAGCTGAACTAGTGCCCCATTTTGCAACAGCTGACCCGTTAATTCATGGAATAGGATTAGCCCTAAAAGCCGAGCTTGAGTCAAGTGGCTTAGGCGGGCAGCTTTATGCAGACTCCCTCTGTACCGCGCTGCTCAATCACTTAATTCGCCATTACACTGCACAAAAACCAATACTCTCAGCTCAATCATGTGGACTGCCAAGCTATCGATTGCGGCAGGTGCTCGAATACATTGATGCCTATCTGGATTGCAAACTGTCTTTAGCTGATCTTGCGACTGTTGCTCAAATGAGTCCAAGCCACTTTACTCAGCTCTTCAAAAAATCGACTGGATTCACACCGCATCAATATGTGATTCAGCATCGCGTTGAGCGGGCGAGGCAACTTCTCGTTGAAGGGAAGCTAACAATCGCAGAAGTTGCCCTTCAGGTTGGCTTCGCCCATCAAAGTCATCTCAACCGCCACTTTAAGCGATGGTTTGGAGTCACGCCAAAGACGTTTCTTAAACATCTTCTGTAAGAACGTGCTAAAAATCGGAGAAATTGGCAAGAAATCAAGAGTTAATCATCTGCATACTGTAGATGCTCATTCAATGGTGGGCTTGACAGATTAGGGATATGCATGAAAATAAGAGACCGTTTTGAAGCTTGGCGATATCTGGTTCTCCTTACTAAGGCTACCGTGTACACACAAGTCGAGTAATGACTCAAGATATCGAGCCCTCATCCCCCAACCCCTTCTCCCCCAGGGAGAAGGGGAGCTAGTCTCAAAGTCCTTCTCCCCCAGGGAGAAGGATTTAGGATGAGGGCTAATGCAGAGCATGGAGCTGATTTCCAGTAGATCTCCTAGATGTGTGTACACGGTAACTTACTAAGGGGAACCGTTAGGGAAAGGTCTCGACATCTAGCGCTAGCAACCGCAGACCCCTCCGCCTTCGGCACCTTACTAAGGGGAGGATTTTGCTCAACTGTTTCTTGTCTGGGGTTTTATTTATGTGCAACCACCTGACGCTTAAATATTTGGTTCAGAAATGAATGGTTTACAGTTTGGAGGCTCACTTTCAGAAGTGATGAAGTATTGGCTTTATGCCATTCATCCAGCCTGGATGTGGGTTGTGCTTGTCTTGACAATTTACGCGCTTTACTTAGGATTACAGTCTCGTCGCACTCGAAAAGCGACTGGAGAAAAAAAGAAAACCTTAGTTAAACAAAAGTTTCCTCAAAGACACTATCGAATCGCAGCATTACTTTTAGCTCTTATGACAACAGGAAGTATCGGTGTTTTAGGGATTGAATATCTTAATAGTGGCAAATTATATATCGTCCCTCATACTATCGTCGGGCTTGTCATGACAGTCTTGATGGCTAATGCCGCAGCCCTAGCCCCCTTCATGCAAAAAGGAGAAGAGTGGGCACGTCAAATTCATATGGCTTTTGCATTCTCAATTACAAGTCTGTTTGGCTGGCAGCTTATTACGGGATTTGAAGTCATTTTAGAAATTATTGGTGAGTATAAGCCATAGAGGTTGGATGGTTTCTCCGTCTCAAAGGAACCAAGTGGATTAATGATTTTCAAGGGTGAAAGAACTCAATTAACACTATATTCATCAGCCTTGACAGAAACCTATCTGTGCGATCGCTAACCCTTTCACCAATAGCGACTCCTCTCTCATTTTGACTTGGAAAGCAACTTTGGATCACTACAAATGAATCAAGATAGTCGAACTTTTTTTAACGTCAACTCTTTATCCCCAATCAGTCGTCGTTGGCTTTTGCGAGGTGTTGCTGCTTTAGGTAGTGCAGCTTTCACATCTCGTTTTATTCACACAAGAGAGATATTGCATGCAAAGGCCTCTACAACAGCAATCAAGTCTACGAGTTTGCTGAAGGAACTAGATGCGACTCCTAATCCTAGTCAATCTTTGAAAGTGATAATTTTGGGGGCAGGAATGGCAGGACTTTGTGCAGCTTACGAGCTAGAAAAGCGGGGACATTCATGTGTCATTCTAGAGGCGGAGCGCAGTCATATTGGAGGACGAGTTCGTACCCTGCGCTTTGGGGATGGCCTGCATGGTGAAGTTGGTGCATCGCAAATCGCTAAGAGTCATGAGATAGCCCATCATTACATTAATGAGTGTGAGTTACAACTCCGTCCATCGGTAACAGTCAATCCTGAGGCATATTACTATCTACTCAACCAGCGGATACGGGCGAAGAATCCTGAACAGTTGAGCAGTCTTTATAATCTGACTGGTTCGGAGAGAGGATTGACGCCGGATGATGTTTTAGGAACTGTCATTGGAAGTCGTCTTTCTCAATTGAGCGAACAGGAGAAAGCTGAGATCTTTGCTCAGCAGATTCAAAATCCAGCCGTTCGCGAGATGGATAAGCAGTCTATGCTGCAGTGGTGTAAAGCATCTAATTTTTCAGACGATGCCATTGAAATGATGGCGGCGGCAAACGGTTTTTTAGGCGGTTTGATGTATTGTTCAGCGCTTAGTTTTGTTCGGGTAGGCGCAAATTATGGCGAAATGGAGGAAATCGTGGGTGGTAGCGATCGCTTCCCAACTGCTTTGGCAGACAAACTCAAATCGAAACCGAGAATGGGTTGTGAAGTCATTCGCCTAGAGCGAGATGATGCAGCATCCAAGGCGGCAGCTGTTTATGTAGAAGGAAATAGCATCAAGCGAGAAGTCGGAGACTTTGTTCTTTGTACGATTCCTTTCCCTGTTTTATCTAGGCTGGATAATCCCTTTTCTGCTGCTAAGCATCGAGCTATTCGGGAGTTTTCCTATGTCTCGGCTACGAAGGTACTCGCTGTAACGAATCGCCGTTTTTGGGAAATAGAGGATGGGATATACGGAGGGAGTACGTCGAGCGATTTACCCATCTCTACAGTCCATTATCCTTCAGATAATGCACAGGCCAAAACTCCTGCCATCTCGGCTGCTCCATCTGTTTTGCTAGCATCCTACACAACAGGTAATCTAGCCCGTTATTTAGCACACTTACCTGAGCAAGAGCGCCATCAAATCGTTCAGCAGAATCTCGCAAAGATTCATCCTCAGGTTAATCAAAATCAAACAATCCAGAGTATGAAAAGTTGGAGTTGGGACAATCACCGTTGGAGCTTAGGAGCTTGGTCTTTGATCAGGCCCTATCAGCAATTGAGTCTGTACGAACATGGGATTGTTCCAGAAGGGCGCATTCATTTTGCTGGGGAACATACATCAACCAATCAAGGTTGGATGCAAAGTGCGCTGGAATCATCGCTAAGGGCTGTTCAGGAAATATTGGTAGAAGCTAACAAAGCGTAATAACATTCCACCCATTAGGCACTTTTGTTGCCCAACGGGAAGTTGTGCGGCTGTGCAGCACTTTTCAAGTATAGCCAATATCTTTCGCTCAGCAGCACCAACGCAGTGTGTACGCTCAGCATGGGCGTGAACTAATTTGGCGCACGGATATGTAGCCAGCCTTAGATATGACGTGATGCTGAACCGCCCGGTGCGGACCCGCATACCGGGTGGTGTGAGAGGGGATTCGTGAGGATTCTCCCTATCCCGACTAGATCTTGCGTAATGTTGTTAAAAACTTTTCAATATCTTCCTTTGATGCCACCCCTTGGTTGACGGCTAGGAAAGACACTAACGTAAGCTTCTTGCCAGCATTTGCAGCTGCGTATACCTTATGGTGTCCATCAATAAGGTAGTGAGCCAAACACAAATGTTCCCAAATTTCTGGTTCACCTTCCCAAGTAGCTGGCCCCTTGATATCCAGAATCGACAGTGCCACCGCAGTTGGTTGTTTATTTTGCTGAAATTTACTTGCATACTCTTCAACCTGCTTATAGTCCAGCCAATTATGAGGAAATGTAGGAATCAGAAATTCAAATATACCCTGTCCATCTGAAAGTATTCGTTTTTCTAGGCGATAGTACTCGGTTTTAGGAAAATGAGGCATACCCCAAAAACCATCTACTCCCCAAAGAGAGACTTGTTCATGCGTAAAGTAGTCATTTTTATCACCAGGAGTTACCAGAATTGGGGCTATTCGCAATAGCAATACACGATACTCACCCATTGGAATAATCTTCTCTAGACTCGACAGAAAACCTGGATGAAGCGCATTAATACCGGAGTTCAGCTCATCTGCGACGTCCCGAGGGTTAATACTTTTGATAGCACCTTCCATTCGTTCAAAGAAAAACTCGCAGGTTCCGCAGACATTCCCAATGTGAAACGCTTTCTTACCATCAATCGCTAGATAGCGATCCCAATTATTGCCCTCCGTCATGAACGTCAATGGACTTTGAGATTGCTTTATTGTCTTTTCTACAATATCTAAAAGCATTCAGTGACAATCTATGGCGTGGGGAATTAGACTTAGAATTAACGATGCTGGACCCACTATGGGAGCACCTGGCAACTATTGAACGGAAATTAGAAATACTCGCAAAGCAGGAGATCCGTATCCAATTAGCCAACAACAAGATGATAAATTTGTGGGAACAAAAATAAGAGCCTCCATAGAAGAAAAATGCCGAAACCCACTTGACACGTTCACGGCTTCATAGCGGTCTAGCCTCACCGAACAGAGTTATCTCAACGTATCCACTCATAAACGTTATGTTCTGTTCCGTGTGCAGGCGTTTGTTAGGAGTCTGTTGACGACAAATCATCCTAGCTTTCCTTCGTTGATTACATTGGCGAGACCTACCGGGAAAAGCATCCCGGAGATCAATATCTCAGACATTGGCTGCCAATCAATTTCATACTGAGAACCTCCTTCCATAAGCGCAGTAACGGAAGCCAGTTCCGGTGTTATCTGGAGTCGGTATGCGATGACGATTTCATGACCAGCATGTCCTTCGTGCTCGTAAATATTTTCAAGAAACTGGGGATCGCCGTTGGTGCTAACTACTAGCCCAAACTCTTCATAGAATTCACGGACTAACGCCTCATTTGCTGTTTCGCCAAACTCAATACCTCCACCAGGAGGCCGCCAACCTTTCAGCATGTTTTGATCATCGTAAACAGGCATAACCAAAAGCTTGTCTTCGGCAACCGCGATGCCGATGGCAACAGCTCTGATACTTTGTTGGGGACGCCATTTCGGATAGGGCTGTATTTCTTCTGAAAACACTCTAAATCCAGATACGTTTTTGTAGATGCCCAACGTCGAGTTGAGCGGCGGTCAATATTTTAGCATTAATGTCTGGACCATAAATTCCGTCTGCTCCTGCGTAGGGTGTACGCCCAGCATGGGCGTGAACTAATGGGGTGCAAGTCCTCTATGGGGGGTGTTGTGTGAGGGGGGAATCGTAAGGTTTCTCCCTATCCCGATTAGGCGTCAAGGCCAGAAGCTTTGTCCGTGTCCGCCTCAGAATTAAACTGGAATCTCCTGCGTCAAGGAATTTATGAGCAGGACGCGGTCCCCCAAAATTATTGGTAAGGCATTGAAGCTGCAGCAAGGACCGACCCTTACGCTTGCCGGCTTTTAGGTCAATTTGAATATTTTTCATCCAAATCAAACCCTCATTCGTATTGATAGTCAAGTGGGTAAATATTGATTGATATAAGGAGGTTCACGTTGAACATCAAGGGTTGGTTTATGGAGCGCTTGCTTTGTGGTGGTTTGTCTAATCTAAATAGAAAACATTCGACAAGTGCTAAAAATTAAAGTCATCTAAGTTTAACTGTTATTCGTATCCATAACTGACAACCAATTGTGTTCTTATCCAGCTTTATGCATACGTGAGATTTTCACGTATGGGATTGCCATTGAAAAGCAATTGTTCGTCTATTTGTTGTGCCCTACCTGAAAAAGAATATTTAAAAACACACTTAAACTCCTCTGATAAAGGCGTTTAAGTGTGTTAATGTTCTCTTTTTTTAGCCTGCTCAGAAAGACAGATCTGCCGATTGAACCCTTCTCATTCTAGATTTCAAAAACAATTTTTTTCATGGTTTCTGGAATCTAAACAACATAAGTGGAAGTAATCTTCTGCGTGGCTCTTTAAGAACCTAAACACATCTAAAGAGTGCACCAATTTATTTAAACCAAATCAATTTCAAACCTGAGAGTTTTCTTTGGAGAAGACGCTGGTTTTGATGTGGTCAAGGTTCAAACATTTATAGTTCACAACAATTCAAAACAGGAAAATCCCATGACAGTCAATGGTGTCGCCATTATCCCCACACAGGATGTTAAAAATTTATCTCGTCTCTCGAAACGTTTTCAAAAGCTACGGATTACTGGCAATAGAGGCGTTAAGCGATGCCTGAGTTACTGCTTATCTTTAGCGAGTATATTGGCCATTTCAGCTGAAGCAATCGCCACACCGGTTTCCATCGATGAGATCGCTCAAACTCAGACTGATCAAGCTCAGACTGCCCAGTCCCCTACCCCAGAAACAATCCCAACAGAGACAGGAGCTGCTGCGCTCCGTCTGCAACCCTTCTTCAATCTCAACTATAATGAAGGTGCTGGCTTCACAGGCTTTAGCAGCTTTGGTGGTTTTCTCCCGCTGTTTCAAACACCGGGAGAAAATGTCACCTTTATTGATGGCCGTGTGAGTGTAGATAACAACGGTAATTTTGGCGGTGGCTTGCAAACTGGCTACCGAGCCCTGCTAAATGACAGCACAATATGGGGTGCTTATGCTGGACTCGATGCTCGCAGTACAAGCGATCGCACCTTTACCCAGGTGGGCATTGGCACTGAGCTACTAGGAGATAACTGGGACTTAACATTCAATGCCAACCTGCCTTTGGATAATGCCCGTCAGGTCGTTGACACCGAGACCCAGGTCATCAACCCTCAGTTTGTAGTTAATCAATTGGCGTTTGATGAGCAGCAAGTTGACCAGGTAGAAGCTGCTGTGACCACTGTGTCACTCGACGGTGGCCTTGAGCTGTTTGACTTTGGTGAGGAGAGCAGCTTGTGGGGGCGAGGCGGTGTGTATTATTTGGGGGGAGAAGCCTCTCAAAATAGTTTAGGTATTCGGGCCTCACTGGACTACCGCGTTCAAAACAACTTACGTGTTGGTCTAGGTGTTCAAAATGACGGCGTATTTGGCACGAATGCGGTCTTTTCAGTCAGTGCGTTGTTAGGAGCCTCGGCACGACGTCCATCTGATACGGAAGAAAATTCACAAGCGCGGCTGTGGGCCAGAGCAGGAGAACCCATTGCGCGGACCAACACTGTTTTGGTAGAGGAACGAACGGATGTTTCGATTCTCGAAGCCAGCATTGTTGCTATTAACCCAGAGACGAACCAAGCGTTTGTTTTCCATCATGTCGACCCGACTACAGGGGTTGCCACCGCAACGGGTACTTTTGAAGCACCGCTCGATACCATTGCCAATGCCACTAATATTGCCACAGCCAACGCCGATAACATTATCTATGTGCAGGCAGGTGATGCAGGCGGTGCCTTTACACTGCCAGATGGGGTAGAAGTGCGCTCCGTAGGGCCTACCCAACTGTTAAATACTCAGTTTGGGGAAGTGATATTGCCAGGATCTGGCAGCGGCAACTTACCGACAGTCAGCGGCACTGCAACAATCGGCAACACCACATTGGTCTCGGGCTTAGCGATTGATCCGGCTGGGGCAGATGGCATTGTGGCTAATGGTGAGGGTATTGCAATTGAAGATAATACAATTACCAATGCTAATATCGGTATTAACCTGCCCGACATTGATGGCCCGGTGGCGATTGTTCGCAATCAAATCTCGAATACAACTGACGATGGCATCTTCTTTGAAGACATTAACGGAACAGATAATGCAACAGTTACCGTCGCCAATAATACCTTGAACACAATTGGTGCAGCGGGCATTGAATTTGGCCTCATTGAGGGAGACGCTATCACCAATATCACAGTGGCAAACAATCAAATTACGGATGCTCAACTCGACAATATTTTCTTTGATGACATTGAGGCCAATGCTGTTGCCACGATTACAGTCTCAGAAAATGTGATTGATGCAGGAAATGTAGATCCGCTTGTCGCAGGGGGGGATGGCATAGAAATTGACACTATTGAAAATAATGCTAATGCCACCATTACCGTCGCCAATAATCAAATTAGCAATGTAGCTTTTGAAGGTATCGAGTTTGGTGACATTGAAAATGATGCGATCGCAACGATTACCATTGAAAACAATCAAATTATCAGTAATGAGACAGGGGTTGAGTTTGACAGTATTGAAAACCGTGCTAACGCGACCATTACTGTGACCGGCAATACGATTACTGTTGCTAATGAAGAAGGTATTCTCTTTGATGACATTGAAAACGATACCGTGTCCAACATTACCATTGCAGAGAACAACATTCTCAATGCAGGAACAGACGGCATCGAATTTGACGTTATCGAAGATAATGCTAATGCCACTATTAGCATCCTCAACAATCAAATCTCGAACGTAGGGGAAGAGGGTATTTTCTTTAATGATATTCAAGAAAATGCCACGGCAGCTATTACAGTGACTGGTAATGTCATCACCAATGCCGGTGATGACGGGATTGAACTCACCTTAATCGAAGACAATGCCAACGTCACTGCGACTGTGACCGACAATACGATTACCAATCCTGGCGCTAATGGCGTACGAATCGAGCACACGGCTGATACAGACTTCTGCCTGGCACTCGATAACAACAGTGTTACCACTCCTGGCGATGATGGCTTTGCATTCGTGAGCAATGGGGCAGGTCAGTTTCAAGTGCTTGACCGGGCAAATGTTACCGCAAGGAATGTTGGCACCTTTAACCCCGCTGATATTGACACCAATGCGGACTTTGTAGAGGGTACGGCGGGAGTCGCTCCTTGCCCCTGATGACTACCTTTGTGAGGCTTAATCACATAAGCTAAACCGCATCCAGATCCACAGTTTTTCTTCAAGTTAAAAACCTGGGTGTCAAATTGGACGTGGTTTAGCCACAACTCAGCTTTTTCTACTCTTCTTGAATGTCGCCTTTTGCTCTATTTAATGGAAAAATGCAGCTTCTCGAAGTGCTTCAGTAGTATTTTTCTGTTGTATTTGCTTTAGATACTCAATAGCCTTTATTACAATCTGAGGATCGTCGTATCTTAATCCGAAGTGTTCGTATGTCTCGGTAAGAGCCTTTTCGCGTGTGTAAATTGGTATTCCGTCAATGTATTCCATAACTTCATACTTTACGAAAGAGGGCTTTAGATTGCCATGATTTTGTCTGTCTAACGGTCCAAATCAGGAGCAGCAAATGACCTCTAACTCAGCAGCGGTAGCTACAAGCGTCTGCTGCATTTGACTTGTTATAGTGCTTTTTCAACTTGTCGCTTATCTTCTTGGACATTTCCCAGAGGCTACATACTCACAAAAACTCCTAGTTAATTCTTTTGAACCATAATTTTCCCACCATTTAATTACTCCTGGGCGAGATAGAAGGGTACGCATATCACGGCACCAACTTGCCCACAGTTCTTCTTCCACCAGGTTATTTCTATATTGATAGAATAGATTTTCGTATAAATTAAAAAAGCTGAACATTAACAAACTAAATCTTAAGCGTTCATCACTGTCCAAAGTCTCTAAAGATTTCTGCCCAGACCTAAAGATTCGTGTGACTTCTGCATCAGAACTAATACGTTCTTCAAGATTTCCAATCGAGTCAACAATTGCTTGATATGTAGCCCCCTTTGTTGCTTTTGTACTATCTCGAACTTGCCTTGCAAGATATACGAGAGATGCAATCACTGCAACAGTTTCTACTATTCCAGCAATCTCGCTAATAACTTGAAGAATTTCATTAGAAGGCATTTTACTTTACCTGAGTGTTAAAAAAATAAGCTTCTTCATGGCTTTCAAGACTTACATAGGTCACGAAGGAATAATCAGTCTAACCGGTGAAGTTGTTCTGCAGCAGATAAACTCAAAGGTTTTCAGTCACTTCTCTTGTGTCCGCACCAATGTAGTGTTAGGTGCGAACACTAATCGATCATGTGAGTGTGCTTCAACTCTGTCATCAGCGCTTGGATGAATTCGACAAACACTCTGACCTTCGCTGAGAGATATCGTTTCTGCGCATAGATCACAGCAATAGGAACGCCAGGGAGAGCGTACTTTTCTAAAAGTGGAACTAACTGACCGGCTGCGATCGCATCCCCAACAACAAAATTATAAAGCTGAATAATTCCAGCTCCAGCAATCGCAGCAGCCGTGGCGGTTTCAGCATGGTCAATGGTCAACGGTCCAGCAACATCCACAGTCGTGACCTGGCCATCCTGCTGAAACCGCCAGTCGCGCACCCGCCCCGTTTGCGGAATCACATGATTTATACATTGATGCTGCTGTAATGCTTCAGGCGTTTGAGGTTTGCCATATTTCGCTACATACGCGGGCGAGGCACAAACCACTTCTTTAGCCGTACCGAGTATGTGCATGATTAGGTTGCTATCAGGGCTGCTGCCAACCCGAACCACTGCATCAATACCATCCTCAATCAGATCAACGCGGCGATCGCTCAAGGAAATTTCCAATTTGAGCTCGGGATACTGCTCTACAAATTTGGGGAGGGCCGGCATAATATGCAGACGTGCCATAGACGGGATGAGATTAATCCGGAACACACCACTGGGGGTGGACTGCGATCGCCGCAGCGACAATTCTGCCTCTTCCAAATCACTTAAAATCTGCCGCCCAGACTCGTAAAAGCGAGCTCCGTCATCAGTGAGGGACAAACTGCGAGTTGTGCGATTTAGTAGTCGACTTCCCAGGCGATCTTCCAGTCGCTGCACAGCTCGGCTGACTGCCGAAGGTGACATACCGAGCTGCCTAGCAGCAGCTGAAAAACTGCGATGTTTGGCTGCCTGAACAAAAATCATAAGGCTATCAAGCCGTTCTCGCTCTGCCATTCCTAACCCTCAGTTTGCAAGTCTTTATTTATGCGTTTAGTGCACAAGTCTTTTGAAGATTAGCCTATTTTTTAATCTGGGCGCAAGGACTATTCTGAATTCATCGAGTTTGAAAGCAATACATGAACAACCAACTCAGAATTCTTGTCCTTGGTGCAACTGGCAAAGTCGGCGGCGAAACCTTACGACAACTCCAGCTGGCAGGAGATAATCAACCCATTGCCGCTGTTCGTTCTGCAGAAAAAGCCCAGGCATTACAAGCCCAGGGGTTTGAAACCGTAATCCTCGATTTGGATCAGCCGGATACCCTGGAACCTGCATTACAAGGTATTGATCGCGCCCTGCTGTTGACTGGCTACAGCGTGGATATGCTGCGTCAAAGTAAGCGTTTTCTGGATGTCGCCAAAGCAACAGGCGTGAACCACATCGTCCATATTGGTGCATCCACAGCCCCCACCAATGAAGTCGCCCACTGGGGCTGGCATCAAATGGTGGAAGCTTATATCGAGCAACAAGGCTTTAGTTTCGTTCACCTACGTCCAGAAGCCTTCATGCAAAACATCACGGGGCCTGGCTATCGCTGGCTCGATGGCAATGTCATTCGTCATTATGTGGGCAATGCACGCTGGAGTTGGATTGACTGCAATGATCTGGCGTTGGTCGCGGCCCATGCGCTGCGTGAACCTGAAAAATATGCAGGGCAAGTCATTCCGCTGGGGTACGATACCAAAACCTTTGCTGAAGTCGCCGCAATTTTAAGCCAGGTGACAGGCCAAACTATTCAAGCTGAAGCTCGTCCACCAGAAGAGTTTCTAGAAAATTCCTTGGCTGCGGGAGCTGATCCGGCTTATATAAGCTGCGTCTACACACAATTTAAGCTCAACGGCGAAGGCGCAATTCCTGATGCCGATGCAACCTTTGATAATTTTGAAACGATCACAGGGCGACCTCCGACAACCTGGCAGACGTTCGCAGAACATCAGCGAGAACAGCTCTTGGCAAATGCGTAAACCGGGACGTAGCGATCTCACAGTTTCAGCAGGGGCTTCTAGGGAGTGAGCCCATAATCATCTTCATTACAGGAATACTGACCATGAAACGAGTACTAGTTATCGGCGCAACTGGCGCAATGGGCTCATCGGTGGTTCGAGAGCTTTGCCGTAACGAGCAGGTATAGCCCGAAAAGATTCGTTGCTTTACCCGCAATCCCAATAGCGATGCCGCGTCATCAAGCGATCTATTACTCATCTGCTGGGTAGGCTATCCTAGGTATGTACAAATATAGGGAGTAACCGCTATGGATGCTCTTGAGCCTCTAAAGCTTGCCATTGCACAACTTTCTTTGGAAGAACTGGCAGAATTCCGATGCTGGTTTGCTGAGTTCGAGACTCAAGCTAATGCCGCAGCTAAGCTCGATCAACATGCTGCTGAAGCCTTGAGGATAAAGGGAAAGTTAGTCCGCCTTTCTTATCCTCAGGAGCTATTAGGATATCAACGGTGGTTTGGAGGGCTAGGCACCGAAGTCTCTGAAGAGAATCTCGATCAATATGCTGCTGAAGCCCTAAAGATAAAAGGAAAGTAGTATGTGACGTCTAACGATCGAGCTGAGCCACGAACGCCGTCGAGTTGCTATGTCGCGCTGCACTAGGGTTTCCATGCGCTAACAGGGATATGTTGCATGTCGATATAAGCTCATCATTAGAGAGAAACTTTCTGCTAATCGGGGTAGCTAAGTTTTGAGCTGTGGTTTCTTCCTAAACATCTGGAGACCAAAGCTTATGCTTCTCGATATCACCCAGGGCGCAGCTGCGTCCGTTTTTGGGAATACTCCTTTACCTGAGCATCAATACGAAACTGTCCGACACCTGGTTTTTGGCAGTCTCACCGGGGTACGCCTCACTTCCAAGACTTGCACAAAAGACACTATGCTGAGCCCAACGACTGGAGTAAACCCATCTCCACCGGACGCCCCAATGAAGTGATGGTGATCTTGACCAAACGAGTAGCTATCAAAGAATAACAAGTTTGCTAATACGACCAGTCAGATTGATTGACTGAATCAGCATACAGAAAACAATCTTGCAGGAATGTCGTGGAATACCATTCCTGCATTTTCAATTAGCCTGTCAGGCCTGCATCCGCGTGTGAGATTGGCAATCTCGCTGAGGGTGCAACTGGCAACAAGATTGTTGTTGTCAAAAAGGTCGAAGTTCTGAAAGTCTGAACTGGTTTGAATGTGAAATCAGATCTGCCGGATGGTGTCTTGCTATGGTAATTCGGACTTCGACTTCGCTCAGTTCTCGGGTGTCGGCGCGATGGACGAACTGCGACTCCGCTCAGTTCTCGGATACAGAAGTTGGCTGTATGGTAGCCGGGCTTCGGCTGCGCTCAGTTCTCGGATACAGAAGTTTGCTGAGCGCAGCCGTTCGCGAAGCGTCTCCAACGAAGTTAGCCAACTCTCCTATGCCGCTTTTTCAAAAAACAATAGGTGCTGTTGAGGTAAACGCTCATCTGTCTTTACCCAGGTTAGGCCCACTGCTGCCATTTCCTTTTTGACCTGCTTTTCACTCATCTTGTGCAAGCGCTTGATCATAATCAACGGATTCTCGGCCCGATACTCCGCCAATACCACACGACCACCTGGCCTCAGCGCATCTACTATCCCTGTCATCACCTCCCGAGGAGCCTCAAACTCGTGATAAGCATCCACCATCAGCACCAGGTCTACCTGCGCTGATGGCAAATGAGGGTTATCCTCTTCAGCCTGGACGGTTTGCACATTGGTGATGCCCTGCTCATCGCGAGCTGCTGCCAACAGCTCAACCATCTCTGGCTGCAGGTCTACCGCTAGGACCTGTCCATCGGATACCTTTCTCGCCATCCGAAAACTCATGTAGCCTGTCCCTGCACCGATATCGGCCACCGTATCAGTCGGGCTTAACCCTAGTGCATCGACAGCCATGTCAGGGCGTTCTTCTGCTTCTCGGCTAGGGCGCTCTAACCAGTAGGCTCCTTGATGACCCATCACCTGAGAAATTTCGCGACCCATGTAGACTTTGCCGATGCCGTCACTGCTGGGTTGTTTGTAGCTATAGAGGCCGTCAGCAGTGCCGATGGGCTGGGTACACCCAAGGCAGATAACGGCCAGCAATATAGGAAAAAAGAGGCGTAATGATGTCAGCACCATAATGATTGGTTCAAAATGATTGGCTCAAAAATGTGGGGGATAAAAACAGCCGTAGGGGCATTGCATGCAATGCCCCTACGGGGAATACAATATTTTTACCAGATAAGTATGTTCTACCGATTAACGTTTATTCTCTAACGTCTGGCCGCTGCTTTTTTTTCTTCTAGATTGAAGAGGACCTGTAACGTTTCCATGGCTTGTTTCCGGGACTCAGCATCTTCCTGCGCCCGCAGTTGGGTCATGGGATCGTGCAGAATCTTGTTGACAATGCCACGAGACAGGGCTTCGACGACGCTGCGATGTTTGTCAGAGAAGTCAGCACCAAGACGAGAGAGGGCTTTTTCCAGTTCCTGTTCGCGGATGGCTTCTACCTTAGTGCGCAGACTGCTGATGGTGGCAACGGTGTCGAGGGAATTCCACCATTTAATAAACTGGTTCAGTTCCTGCTCTAAAATACCTTCGGCTTCCTGGGCCATCTGACGACGGCTTTCCTGATTTTTGGCGACAACTTCTTTGAGGTCATCAACGGTATAGGCTTTTACACCGTCTAACTCCTCAACATTCTTATGCACGTTCCGGGGCACAGAAATGTCGAACAGGCTAAGGGGACGATCGGCTAAACAAGGCTGCACGTTGTCACGGTGTAGAACGGGCTCATCGGAGGAGGTGCAGGTAAAGACGATATCAGCCTTGGTGACGGCAGCTTCCATGATGTCCATGGTGCCGGTTTTGATTTTGACATGGCTGTAGTCGGCGGCTAGATCATCAGCTCGCTTGATGCTGCGGTTGAGCAAGGTGATGTTGACTGCTCGCTTGGAGACTAGATGCTTGACCAGCAGGCGACCCATTTTGCCAGCACCGATAATGGTGATATGGCAATCGGTGAAGTCAGGGATCTTCATCTGGGCTAGCTCAGCGGCAGCGGAACTGACGGATACTGCGCCGGTACCAATGCTGGTTTCGGTACGAACTCGCTTACCAGTTTTAATGGCGTCTTTAAACAGACGGCTGAGAATACGACCTACACCTTTATATTTCTGGCTTTCGGCTAGAGAGTGCTTGACCTGGGCCAAAATCTGACCTTCGCCTAGGACTAGGCTGTCTAGACCGGAGGAAACGCGCAGCAGATGCATGATGGCGTCTTGCTGGATCAAGATGAACAGATGAGGGCGCAGTTCATCAATGGGGACATCGCCATACTCGGCCAAAAACTGGGTGACTTCGCGAATGCCGTTTTCGGTATCACCTAAGACGACGTGTAGTTCTAGACGATTGCAGGTGCTGAGAATAGAAACTTCTTTAACGTAGAGGTAGCTGGTGAGTTTTGCGATCGCACCCTCGATCTTAGGTGTAGGAATACTGAGTTTTTCTCGAACCTCGACCGGTGCAGTCTTATGGCTAAGGCCAATAACGGCAATATTCATTCTTCCTCCCAAAAAGATGTTTTTATTAAATGCCCGACGTCCCGGACGATCGCAGTAATTAATTGTCTTTAACAGTGATGAGATCAGCATTCTAGCGATATTTCGCTAGGTTTTGCTCCCTATTGAAATTAGAGAAAAACTGACCCCCAACTCAAGGTTTCTCAACAAAAGTCCATCAAACAGTGCTAACTGTTACTAAATGACATACAGACACAAGAACACTCCAGCCATTTGTCAACGGCTAGAGTGTCTTCTAAAGAAAATATTTCTGGCCTATCCCCTCCTGGGGGGTGCCGTAGGCGGGGTGAGTTAACCGCTTAAGCCTAAGTGTTGAGACCCACCCCACTGCCCCTCCAAGGAGGGGAGACCCTAAAGACTACTTAAGGGAAACGTAGCTGGGGTTGTCCGCCATGTGGATGGTGTCCACAAAGCGAGCAGTCTTGGACTGGTTGGAAATTACCAGAGTCTGAGTACGAGCACCGCCCTTGAAGAAGCGGACGCCGTTCATCAATAGACCAGGAGTAATACCGCAGCCAGCAAACAGTACAGTCTCACCACAAGCAAGCTCTTCAGCGCTGTAGATCTTATCGGGGTCAGAAATCCCCATCTCTGCTAGACGAGCGAGGTTAGCTTCCTTGCTCTCACCGATGAGGCCAGTTTTTACAATGGCAGGATCGTAAATTAGCTGACCCTGGAAGTGACCACCTAAGCAGCGCATAGCGGCAGCAGAAATTACACCCTCAGGTGCAGCACCGATACCCATCAGAGCGTGGGTGTTAGTACCGGAGAATCCGCAGGAGATAGCTGCAGATACGTCACCATCGCTGATTAGACGAACGCGAGCACCGGCATCACGGATTTCCTTAATTAGGTCGTCGTGGCGTGAACGCTTCATCACCACAACTACCAGCTCATCAATCGCGCGGTCTAGACACTCACCCAAAATCTTCAGATTCTCAGTGGCAGACTTGGTGATGTCTACCTTGCCTTTAGCTGCCGGGGGAGCGGCTAGCTTGTTCATGTAGAAGTCGGGGGCTGCAAATAGACCACCCTTCTCGGAAATGGCCAGTACAGCCATGGAACCAGGCTGACCGTAAGCGCAAAGGTTAGTACCTTCACAGGGGTCAACGGCGATGTCAATTTCGATTAGCTCATCGGGATTACATACTTCAGAGGCATTGGGCTGGGTGCAAACGCCCACTTCTTCACCGATGTAAAGCATAGGAGCATCGTCACGCTCACCTTCACCAATAACGATTTTGCCGCGCATGTGAATTTTGTTCATGCGCTCACGCATGGCTTCTACAGCCACCTCGTCAGCAATATCCTTTTCCCCTTTACCCATCCACCGAGCAGATGCGATCGCAGCCTGCTCGACGACTTCAATAATTTCTAAACCGAGGGTACTTTCCACTGCGTATTTCCTCCAAACTGCCTGCTGTTTTTCAACTTTGACCACGCCCAAAACTGGCATTCTCCGATAGAGGCCCGATAGGGGAACCTACAGGGTTCAACTTGGACGTGGCTGAAGACGGCACTGCTGATTGTCGGGACATCTATGAGGAGGCACTACTTGCCACCTACCCAGAATCGTTCCTAGAACCAACAGTGGCATTAAGACTAATGTGAGCGCCTTTGATAGCTTCAGAATATCAGACCAAGGGGGCACCTTTCTTACTGGGTAGATCACCTCAAACGGTTGATTCAAGGTCTCTTAACACCAGCGGGTCGATCTAAAAACAGGTTGATTTGACTCTGGTCAATGGCTCTAAAGCCTTAGGGCATCAGAGGTTTGGAATAAGCATTTTTACTTATGCTAAGTGTTTTAATTTGTTGGTGTGTCTCTGGACTGCCCATCAAAAAAATATCGACACTACGGATTCACTTGCCCGAATACCAGAAAAACAGCTGACGATGCTAGTCTATTGAGAATTAGCGGCAACCGCAGGCAGCACTTATGGAATGGCACGTTACTGATGCACGGAGCTTACGCATCATTGATCAAGAAATAGGTGAGCATACATTTGCTCCAGCCGAGTATGAAATCGTGCGACGGGTCATTTATGCCACTGCAGACTATGAGTATAAGCATCTCATTCAGTTTTCGGATCAGGCACTGCCATCAGGGGCGGCGGCTTTAGCGGCGCGGACTACTGTTGTTGTGGATGGGCCGATGGCCCAGGCGGGTATTACCCCCAGGCTACAAGAAACGTTTGCGAATCCGGTGTACAGCGCAATGGATGCGATTACACGACCGCAAAAGGATCAGTCTAAAGCGGCCTGGGGGATTGAAACGCTGGCTAAGCGTTACCCAGAAGCGATCTTTGTTATCGGTCATTCGCAACCGGCGTTAGATAGTTTGGTGCAGCTGATTGAAACTGACGTGATTCGACCGGCGTTAGTCATCGCCACACCGGCTGGTTTTTTGGAAGCAGAGGTGACCAAGTCTCGCCTTAAAGATAGCCTGATGCCCAGTATCTGTATTGGGGGGCGCAAGGGTAGCACTGTGGTGGCGGTGGCGATTGTAAACGGGCTGATTGATCTGGCCTGGAAAGCCTATGGTGGCAAGCAGCGGGGGGCGGTGGGATAAGGCATACCCTCCCCCCTGGACGCAGGGCTGATCTATTGAAAAAAGGAAAATAGTTTTTCGATATCGTGTGCGACCATTCGAATACCGTGTGTAATGGAGTCGAATCCGTTTCTTCGGAAGAGGTTGATAGCTACGGTGCGGAGAATCCCAAAGTTGGTTAGGGCATGCCCATCACACACCGGCACCCAGTCTTCTCTGAAGACTGCATCTTTGGGCCAATGTAATCGGTTTTCAATATGCCAATGGTGGCGGACCCGGTGGGCTAAGGTTGGGGCATCCTCCATCCGAGAACTCATGTAAAAGAGAGTTTCTGAAAACGGTGTCTGTCCACGATACCCGACTCGCTCCACTTTGATAATTGCCTGGAGACCCACCCACGCTGGGTCAATGTCGGACGGCGGTGGCAGGACGCTGATCGTTCGAGTGATGTCCCGCCCATGGGAACGGTCGCGCTCACAAACGGTCCGGGTCGGAATGGAGTGCTCAAATGCGGATGCGATGGCTTGCTGGAGCTTTGGCTGATTGCCCTTGACCGTAATTAAGTAGTCGTTACCACTGGCCAAGATGGCCTCAACGGTTTTTTTTCGTGTGTAAGGCGTCAAGACTGATACACACATCCGTTAACTCAAGCTGTTTGAGCAGCTCCTCAACCACCGCGACTTCACTCGTTTGACCATTGCGCATCGGGGATAAGGCGACGACCTCTCCACGCTCTATGCTGAAGGCTGAGACGACGCAGATAAAGTCTTGGTAGCTTTGGTCATAGTCGCTCAAACTC
>NZ_AWNH01000026.1 GCF_000482245.1 Leptolyngbya sp. Heron Island J
CAGTGCTCTGTTTACTTAGATATAGGGTTCGAGATAGGACGTTATGCAATATTTGTCATGAGTCCACTGTACGCCGGGAAGCGGCATACTAACCCCTTTGCAGGATAAACCTACTGTCTGCTTACACAACCATCAAGTTTCCTTGGTTTGTGTCTGTGATTACTGTGGAGTGGACTGATAGGTTATTGAGTAAAGGATTCAGAGGTTCTCTGATGCTATGGCCTAGTGAGGTGTAACGTTGGGCAATTACTTTGGTGAAGCTTTAAAGCACAACAGCACCCAGAACGATCTACCTGAAGAACTCTTCTACATTAAACAAGACGCTCAAGAGTCGTTGTTAGAAAAGTAATCTTGACTAAAAACAATGCTCTCTAGTGCAAGCAAGAAGAAATATCAGTGACCTGGTTGGGTGCTGGTATTGAGCCGTCAAACGATTCTGTTGAGATATCGATTGTTGACCTCCTTTGTTGTGGTTACGAGCTTTTCAGCTCATGTATTCAGCATATTCCTTGAGTGGATCAATGTCTCTTCTCTGACATAAACGTTAATGTTGTTAGTTTTTGTTACTGGTCAGTGAGATAGGTCTCTAGGATGTTGTGGTTGATAATACTGCAAGTGGTGGTTTGATCCGTTTAAAGTCGAACCGTTCAATCGTGGATTAAGAGCCAATGCGCTGACCAAGACCGCAAATAGTTAGCCAAGGGGCAGACCCGTTACCTAAATCGCGGAATGCGACGGGCAAGCTGAAGTACTTTAGACCATTGCCGTATCATATTACGCTGAGTCAGGCGGCCTGTTTGGCGGCATGGATGCAGGATGTGGACGATGTGGGTGGTCCAGCAAAGGATTCTGAGTTTTTCTGGCAAGCAGAAAGCTTTATTACTTGCAATTTCAATTTAATCTTCTTTGCAAAGAAAATATAAAGATCCTTCACTGTCTAGCTCGTGTCTAGTGCGCAATGATTATTATGTGAGCAATCAAGGGTTATTAATGCATAGGCTGTCAGGACATTTGACAAGATAACGAGCGAAGTAATCGTTAATAACCGCTGTTGTTTGTAAATGGACAGGAGAACACAACGATGCCCCAACCATCATCCGTAGTTAGATTAACGTTTGCTGGATTGATTGGATTTTCTGTATGGTCACCATTTGAGGCATCAGCTGCGACTTTTAGCAACACCATTAGTAAGCTATATGTTTTTGGCGATAGCCTTTCCGATGCGGGTAATGTCTTTAATGCTACAACAGCCGTTAATGAATTGCCACCTATTCCAGGTGTTGTTTTACCTCCCGTTAGTCCGCCGTCGCCCCCTTACTTTGAAGGACGTAACTCCAATGGTCCCGTTTGGGTGGAGTATTTGGCTGACGAACTCAATCTATCCCTAACCAACTCAACTGAACTATCTACACTGTTTCCAGGTTCACCAATTCCTTCCCCCATTACCTTGACACCTAACGGTCCGGCAGTCAGTCCCTTTTTCAACGGGACACTCTCTACCACTGGAGTTAACTTTGCCTTTAGTGGGGCACAAACAGGGTTTCAAGGGTCGACTGATTTTGGTGAACTAATTCCTGGCATCTTAGCCCAGGTGGATTGGTTCCAGACAGATGTAGCACTAGCGAATACGATGGCGGATCCAGATGCTCTTTATGTCGTTTGGGCAGGGCCAAATGATTATTGGGATGCTGATCCGGGTGCTGACCTCAGCCTTTTAACCAGTACGGCGGTTAACAATCTAGAAACGGCAGTAGAACAACTCTATGCTACAGGAGCACGGAGATTTCTCATGCCAAATTTACCGGATTTGGGGCAAACACCACGAGGTCAAATCTCTCCCTTAGAGACACAGCGTCTAACCAGTTTGACGCTAGCCCACAATGCACTTTTGGATACAGCGATCGATGAGCTAAACCTGTTGCCAGATAGCCACGTGCTTTCCCTTGATGCGTTTTCGTTGTTCAATCAGGCGATCGATAACCCGGCTGACTTTGGATTTGCCAATGTTACAGATATTTGTTTGCTAGCACCCACATGTCAGGGAGATGAGACGGTCCAGGACAGTTTCTTATTTTGGGATGATCGTCATCCAACGACGGCAGCTCATCTAGAACTGGCAAATTCGGCCTTTACCCCTGAAACTGTACCGGAACCGTCTACCATTCCAGCACTTGGGCTTTTGGGTGGAGGACTGTTTTTATTGCGTCAAGTCCTGAGAAAAAATCCACGCTCTCAGTGTCTGCGAAAGTCTTCAAAAGTGGCGTAGATTTTGTGATCTACTTGCTTATTTCTTGAGAAGGCTTGATCGGTCTTTATGTGGCAATACGACAAAAGTCATGGTTAAGACCTTTGCACTGCATTGGATGAAGGTATTTGATGGGTTTTTGCCTTTCCTTTCCACTACCTCGATTTTAGCATTAGCGTTGTTTTTAGAGCCGTTGCTCCATAAACTTATTGGAGCGGATACTATGTGGGGGCACGGTTGCATTTTTGCATTCAGGTGAGGTTACACCGCTCACCTCAAAGCCTTTACACTTCGATTTGATTAGTTATACCGCTTTGCAGCAATTCAAGGCCTTCTAGGAGTTGCGATCGCAATAAATCCATCCCTTTATCCGGTGTCAGGGTTCGTATAGCCCGAAGGGCATGGCTTCGCTAAGGCATAGCCTCTCTGGCGGAGACTCGCAAATAAGATAACCACTGTTGTCTTTGTTCAGCGGTGAGATGGGCTAGAGAGGATATGGAAAATTGCGTTGGCGCTAGCGAAGCCACGCCCGATTGGGTCATAGTCGCTTCGAAGAAGCTTCGCAACTCCTCTCCTATCCTTCTTGGTCCCCAATCCAACCGCTGCAGCTGCTCTACTATCTCCACAATCGTCTCCAACGACTGCTGCTGAACTTCTGACAGCTCCGTGTCTAATAACTCAGCACAGAGCTCAGGCGGCTGTTGCCGTAGCCATGCTAGAGCCTCCACCATCAAAATCGGATCATCCAACGTTAGCCAATAAGCCATCTGCTGCAGGTGTACTGCCCTAGATTCCTGAGCAAAAGCCTCCTCAACCTCTATGACATTCTGAGTCGTCTGTAAATCGACAGCGAGCTGAGCCTTCGACAATATCTCTCGGATGCGCTGAATCTCTTCTCGGTTAGGATTACCACCCTCTGACTGAGATGTAATAGATTTGCGATCGCCAGAATCATTGGTTTTATTGTTATTACCATCTACATCTTGTAATAAGCTTGTGGAGCTATGACAGTTTGGCGCGTCAGCATGGCCAAACTGTCCAGATTCATTATTAAGTTGCGGTGTGTGTGAGCATTTTTCTTGTAACTTCCAGAGTGGATGCCAGAGTTCTTTGTAGCGATATAGAGACCCACCGCCAATACCAAATTTTCGGAGGGCATTGAATCTGGAAGTTGCCTGTTCTGGAAGTTCATTTTTATCTGATAGTTCTTTAAGAGCATTTTGAATCTTGTCCTTGGTTTTTTGACTCTGCTGTTGGTTCCAGCTGGGTTCAGTATCTTCAGATTCTGGTTTCTCCTTTTTAGATTTATATTTTCCAAACTGTTCTCCATAGTGGAAGTAGTGACTTTTCTCGATACAGCTGACCCACTCTGAAACGCGGTCCTCGATTTCATGCTGATGACGACACCACAGCTCATAGCCTGGTAACGCTTTTGCTACAGCTAGAACTTCTTTGATCAGACTGTCACCGGTTAGTGGTTCACCACCGTACATCACATGGTGAAATACATAGGTGCGCATGGTGATCCGACCTAGTAATCGATTTGTTTGTCCATGGTCAGTCCAGCCTTGCTCGATTTCAGCATTGAGATCGTTTAGAAACTTGTCAGCTTTATTTGAGAGCCGATAACTCCTCCGTTTTTTCTGTCTGATTATCCGTTGCAGTGTCTCATTGCTTAGGTTGTTGCGGCTCTGGCATTGCTTCCACTGATCGACAAAGGTAGTCTGGTCGGTCCAGATCGGTTCTAGATCATCGTTGAGTAAATACGACCCACGCTGTAGCGGTAACCGATGCGCGTTGAATAAGTTCGGCGTATTTTCAATTGTGTAGAGTCGAGCATTGGGAAAGACTTCAAGCTGACCAGGCGTGACCTTAAAGCCCTGACTTTCCAGAAGTAATGTGATACCACTGCCTACTTCCCAAGCTGTCAGTGATTCTGAAAATGGAAAATACAGATGCAGGCCCTGACTATCGGATGAGGTGCAGGTGATCGCTGAGACCAGGCCTAATGGTTCCAATGCCTCGGCCAGTTTTTGAAAGGCAATGGGATCTCGTCTGGGATGGTATGCGCTGCCAATATCAATATCGAGCATGGCGTACTGGGTTTCCTTCCCAAACCGCACACCATATAGATAAGTACCCTGTGCAATCAGTCGGTCTGATAGTGGATGCCGACTTTCCGTTTGCCATTGGGGGCGTTTGCCCGGTGATGGATGGTTCGCATAAATGTAATCGTGACGATGGGGAAATAGTGCAAGAAATCGATTGCTTCGTTCTTGCACGTATTCAAATGGATGCGAGGCAGCTGCAACTATGACCAACCACCTCCCCTTTGGGCGAGTGGTTGATGGTCAGCATAAATGAGACAACATTGCACTGGACCAATCACCCCGAATACATCGCAGTAGAACTGGGGTGAAATTATTGCAGGTGATAGTACAGGCTAACTATCAAACGATCTTTAGTTAAAACTTATTAGTTGTCTTATATTTCTGAAACCTTTTCTAGATAAGGGCTCTATAGAAACAAGGTGATAGTACACGGATATAAAGAGACTTGATTAGGATGCATCAGTGAGGGAATTGGGAACTACTTGTCTTACTCTGTAATCCCTCCTGTGAGATGAGTTGAGGCCAATTTATGCATTTTTTTTAGATAAGACAGACTGTATTTTCTAAATCGACTTTTTTGTTCCCTGATGGATGCTTAACCCAAATCAATTAGCTGACATACTTCTATATAAGTATTTTGAGGGCTTCTAAATTACTAAAAGCTCTGTAGTCCTCTAGTGATACGCAGGTGATTTAATACGGAGATATGTGTCTTATATCTTTTATAGATTTAGGATTTAATGCAATCCGTAGAACTGACAAAGACTAGCTGTAAGTACTGTTCTGTAAGGGATATAGGATCTGCTGTGGATAAAAAAGTGACTGCATACGGATAAAGATATCTTAAAAACTGAGACAAACTTAAATCCTTTCATTCTGCTGCTGGTCAAAGATCAGTGACTGTATGCGGATGAAGTTGTCTCTTTTTTGTCTGAGCTATTGGATGTGTAAAACTGCCTTGAATCCTAACTTTTACGTTAATTGGAGAGATTAAGGTGATGGTATAAGGATAAGACTGTCTTGCTAGAAAAACGTAAAAATTAGTTCGTAAGATGTGTCATGCCTTGATCTGAAAAGTAGTGAAAGGATAGGGAGGTAATTGTCTTTAAGTGAGACAGGCAGGCGGCGTTAGCTGTAAGGGTTCATAACTTTAAATCAGAGTATTTCTGGATTGCTTGCGTTGGAAGGCTTAGACGATCTAATGCCATGGGACAGTTAGGCATTTCAACGCCAAAATCCGTTTGGGAGGTGAGGTGATATGGATAAAATCAGTCTTTGCCTTGCAATTTTTTACGTTTACCCATATTCTTTAGCCCTAGCGGCTCCAATCACTGTCTTGACTAAGACGGACAAGTGATCGAATACGGAGAATTTTAGTGATTGAGACAAGCAGTTAAGACAGCCCTGCTGATAGGTGAGTCGATACGGATACTACTGTCTTATTGAGACAAAACTTTCGAGCAATTGTGGCGCTTGTCCATATGGGTGAGCCGATACGGATTTGCTTGTCTCATCTTAAGATGCTTGATCTGCAAAGCTTTGAACGTAAGTACTGCTTTCGGTAAGACAAAGGTGTTAGGTTTGTGAGAGTAGGACAGTGACTGCTTTATTGGAGGTAGCAGTGGTGTTTGCTGTCATCTTTGCGATTGCTGATTTGAGAGATGAGTCGATCTGTAGTTTTTGCTATTTGACTGCTGTTGAAAGCTAGAGCCATCCCGAGGATTAGCAATGCCTTATGTTTTCTCCAGTTTTAGAAGTTTGCGCAAGCTAGTTTCGAGTTGATCAGTAATCTGCCGGTCACCACGCTCCAGTTTGCCAACATAATCAGCGCTGATTCCCAGAAAACCAGCTAGTTCCTTACGCGACCAGCCACGCTCTTTACGACCAGCCTTAATTACTTCACCGGTCAGCTCATTCAACGCGATAGGTTCAGTGGCCAGCACCTTTTGAGGCTTTGGATTTTTCAGTTTGGCCAATAGCACTGGAATTGGGTGCGGAGGCTTGATATCCAGCTGGGCTCTCATCAGGCGCTCGATGATTTTCACCTTGCGCCAGTCTGCTGGTTTAGGTGCGTTGCTATTGGGGCGTATCCACTCTGGATAGGTTTCAGGGTCGTATTCGATTTCCCAGCCTAGTTCTGTTAGTAGAGTAAGTGCTTTGTCCCAGCGCTTTCTGAGATCGCGGGCTTTGTATTTATCGGTGAGGGCGTTGTTTATATCTGTCTTGGTGATGACCTCTTCCAATAGGTTGATAACGGTGTAGCCATAGGGATTTTGATTTCTGGCACGGATGCGGGCGTCGAGGGTGAGCTGGATGGCTAACCGTAGGGCCAGTTCGTTATGGTACGGGTCTATTTTGAGGATGTCTCGGGCGAGAAAGCCAAACTGATGGAGGGCTTCTTTGGCTCGGTTTCCGGCTCGGTTGAGAAAATGCTTGGTCCAGCCGCCAGGGCTGACGGTGATGTAAATCTCTTCGGGTTTTTCAATTTTGCGGGTGGCTAGGTCAATTTGGCCGTGAGAGTCGATGAGGATGTCCCACATCCGACCGACGGGCATACTTGCATCTACTTTGCGTTTGCCTCGACCTTCAATCCAGACAGATTTGACCATTAGACAAGAGAGGGCAAATGCAGCGGCAGCGACCGTGTTGCGTTTTTCGGCCAGGCTGCTGTTATGGTTGCGATCCCATCCGAGCAGACTAACTACATCTGTCGCTTTGAGGGTAAAAGAGCTTTTCCAGGGTTCGCTTTCGGCCATGGTTCTGGCTGCGAAGATCAGCTGCAGTTTGACGGTATCAAATCCAAATTTGTCGATGATCTGTTCAGCGGCTTCCCAGGGCAGTAAGGCAATATCACCTGGGTTGGTGATGTAGTGCTCAATAAAATTGGCGGGGTTGGTTTTGCTTTGGTGCTGGAAGACCGCCAAGTCATCTTCATTGCGTTGCCATAGCTCGGGGCGCAGCTGGGCCTTGATGCTGCTAGCAATGGGAATCGAGGTGGGAATTGGGAAGACCTGGGCCAGGGCGAGGTCAGTGTAGGCGGCGGAGACAGGTCGCTGTCTAAGTCCCAGGAGCTGTTCTAAGTCTTGGAGAGAACAGCCGGGGAGATTGAGTCCTTCAACAATAATTTGGGTGATGTCCTGACAGTAAATCTGTCCAAACATGTTGAGCTTTTCTGAAAATTCAGATGCTTCAGGATGGTTGATATAATTGCCAACTGCCTTTTTAAGTTCTTCTGGGGCAATCGTGTCTAAAGAGTCTTCTTCCTGCTCCACTTCGATGACTTCCAATGCCCAAACCACCAGGTTAGAGCCAATGGCTTTAACAAATTCATCCTGGAAGTCTTGTCGCTCGAAGAACAAAAGTAGCGCTTCTTTGAGATGGTCTTGAATTGAGGTCTCATCTAAGTGAACATCAACACTTTGGCGAGGTTCTGTTTTCCCATCGGTTTCTTTCAAGAGACGGAAATGGGACTGGTTGAGGTCGAGGGCCTCAATTCCTTCTTTTTCGACCGTCAGCTCTACTTTGTGTTTGTAGATCTTGGCTAGGTGCTCGTAGAGCTGCAGGGTGATTAGGTCTGGAAGACTGGAGTGTTCTTGGATAGCTGTGGTCAGCTGTTGCAGGTAGTCAGTGGTCAAGACATCATTGATCAGTTTTGCCCAGCGGTAGCCCTTGTTGCCTAGGGGAATGGGGGACAACTCATAAACACTGCTTGAAGTCTGACTGTCTTGCTTGGCCATGGGGTAGGAGGGCTATCGAAATAGTTACCGTTTAGATAAGTTCTAGCTACCAAAAAAACTCAGCTATTGTGGCACCAATTGTTATGGGGGGTGATGGAATTAAGATTCGTGTAATTCCAAATGCCACTAACGCTTTTATTTAGAGGGATGATTGGTAAGGTTTAGAGTTTTAGGACTCATTCTGTTGGCGTTGCTGAATCTCTGACCAGAGGCTATCTAAAGTGACATCTCCGAGCCACTGTTGGCGGTCTCGCGTGTAGTCACCTGTGCCTATATCAAACTGCTTGAAAAAGCGCACGGCATTGACATAGCCTAGGCTCTCGACCAACGTACTAAAGGCTTGACGGTTAATTTCAGCGAGGGTCATAGTTATGAGTCTCCATTCAGTTCGTTATCACTATCAACATTTTCGTCAGTCATAATCCAGGTGACTGGATTTGATACAGGTACTGAGATATTGGTACGCCTTGAGCGTCGTAATAAGCGATCATCTGTTGTCAAAAAGCAATCGACAGTCGCTGCTTCGGCACAGGCTAGATGCAAGGCATCGAATGGAGTGAAACCTGAGGCTTGTAATTCAGTAGCCCGTTGCATCATTGCTTCAGTGACCTGAATTTTCTGGGTTGCTAACGAAAGGGCTGCTAATACCCTTTGACGGCGTTCTGGGTCAGCTGTTCGACTAATTTCAGCTTCTAGTGCGGTGCTATTAATCAGTTGTAGATCACCTTGTTGGCAGCGCTCTAATATTGCTAGAACTGCTTCGCCCTCTAGACGTACTCGTTGCTGACGCCAATCGTCAAACGGACGATTGAAACAGCAAACATCTAAGTAAAGGCGTTGAGGCATGGATAAAGCCGTGAGTTTAAGCTCAGAATATTACGCCATTATGATAGTTCACTACTATCGCTTGGGCTTTGGATGATTGCTTGTCTCTTCTACAAACAGCTTTCTATCAACCGCCTAATCTTTCAGAGTCTAACCGCTGTCTAAATTTCATCTGAGTCATACGGATAGCTTCATCATGGGCCTGCTCCAAATCGTCTAGTTCAAATACAGCCACCAGCTTTTCACAGTACTCAACCATTTCTAGTCCCAAGGTCTCAGGTATATAATTGCGGGCGATATGCCGTGAGCCCGAGACAGGGGCTTCCCAAATGAGCTTTATTTCGTTAGCATCCATGCCAAACAGACCACGGTAGACATAGTTGGTCCACTTACCAAACTTATAGGGATTGTTTCCCCCTTGTTCGGCGACGGCGTAGGCCCAATCCTTTCTAGCTGGCTTGCCTGCCTGCCGAGCGACCAGCCACTGCTGAATCCGTTCGCTGTCCTCACGGGTATAGGTCTGCTTGAGAAAGGTATAGGCTTCCGCATATAAACCCTCAGCCGCAAACCAGGCTAAAAAGTCGATCAGTCCGTTTCTAGCCTTTGCCCGTAGCTTCCCAGGATTCTTTGCCCAGTCGCTGACCAGTTCCACCCAGTCGGAGGCTTCGATTACCCGGTAGGTGTTGCCGTCATTTGCCTTGATTTCTGATACCCTAAACTGCTTGCCAGATGGGAGCTTGAGGTAGTTCACCCCTTCGATTTCTGACACCCTATCGGCGAAGGTTTGGGCGGGTACATTGGTATGGCGACTCATGGTGCGATATCCCACACCAATGGTTGGACGGTCGGTGCCAAGTCCGTCAGGATCGATGATCACAACCCTGAAGTCGCGATCCTTAAATTTGATAGGGACTATTTGTCCAGATTCAAGCATGGTTCTGATTCGTAATCGTAGATTTCTGACACCCTCAACCTTATGTAGGTCAACTCTTCTGACTGATTTACCTCAAAATTTCTGACACCCTCAAGAAGGTTTATCAAAACTAATTTCTGACACCCTCAAATCTTTTCTACATAGGGGCTTTAAGCTATAAGCCGCTAGATTTCTGACACCCTACCTTCAGCCTTAGATGTGAGATGAAATCTAAGGCTGTAGAACAAGTGTATTGATCTGGCTGATTTATTAAATGTAGCCAGTAAAAACCGGATAATCACATTTAGTCCAACTATAGTCAGGCAGTGTATTTCTGTTTGAGAATTCTAGAATTCTCAAACGCTTAACTGTTCAATCTCTTGTAAAAGTTTATCGATCTTAGTCAGGCGTTTTTGAACCTCTGTGGATTCGAGTAGAGACTTCTTTTTTCGGACCGTCTTAAATCGGGCAAAAATCTGATCGGAAATGGATAATTCAACTGGTTCACTATTTGCGGACTGTTCTCGTTCAAGATCCTTAACCAGTGCCATTACATCTTGTTTGGTTAAACCCACAGCTTTCTCTACTAGGTCACTATGTAATTCTGCCTTCTGACGATTTAAGAGCACCGCATTCGTAGGTGATAACTTCCCCTCTCGTACCGCCTCTAAAATCTCAGGGGCCAAATTCAACATTGGCAACCGATTAGAAACAAAGCTAGCAAGCTTCATCCCAAACTCTCCAAGGATTTCAGTGATTAGCTTCAGCTCATCCTCGCTGAAAATTCTAGAATTCTCAGCGCCTCGTGAACGTGAATTCTTGACTCGATAAAGACCTGCCTTCACATCTTCAATCGGGATATCCAGGTGCAATGACAGCAAACTTAAAATACTTTCCGTCTGCTCAATTGCCGTAATTTCTTCATTCAGCAAGTGGGCGATTAGTGCCGCTTCTAATGCAGTGGCGTCCGGCATGTCCCGAACAATGGCCGGGATCGAGTCCATCTCCAACGCACAGCAACTGCGCCAGCGCCGCTCACCACTGATGATTTCATATTTACCCCTAGCACCAGGCCTGACCAAGATCGGTTCAAGCACCCCATGCTTCGCAATCGACTCCTTAAGCCGCTCCATCTTTTGCGGATCAAAATAAAGCCGAGGCTGCTTTAACCTCCCAGGGAGCTGGAGCGGTTGAATATCAGCAACCGGTAATCTAAACGACTGCCCCGAAAGTGATTTCAAACTTTCAATTTCTTCCTTGAGCTGGGCAATCGTCTCACCCTCTTGCGCATTTAAGGCACCACTAAACATGGTCGCCATGGGTCGTTTACTGATGCGAGCCATCGCTAATCCATCTCCTTAATGACTTCAACGGCAATTTTTTCGTAGAGCTTGTTGTTGGGATCCCCTGCTCTGTAGATACCCAATGGCAACCCAGCAGCTGCGGCATTGGCAATATAGGCATTGTCTTTAATCGTCGGAAACATCGGAATTTGCATGTGCCGCATAATATCAGGTAATCCCTCAATATCCGACAATCCCAAATTATCCCGATGCATTGCCCGGTTCTTAGCCCCATTTGGCACCACCCCAAACACCTTAGGCGCAGGCTTTAGACGTAACTCAGTGCGAGTCAGGCTAATCCACTCCAGCAATTTAGCCATCGCATCCATATCCTTGTCCTCTGGCTTCAGCGTGATAATTACATCTGTACTCGCCGACAGAGCCGCGATATGTAGCTGCTCAATCGTGCCAGGGCAATCAATAATTAGCACATCGTGAGGAAGCGGATGATCTTCCAATGCATCTGCCAATAAGTAAGCCCCACGCTTATCCAAAACGAGTCGCTGGGTCGTTTCCGTGAGTGGTAGTCCCCCCAGACAAGCATCGATCCCCTCAATGCGATCCCTCCAGACCGGAAACAGAGGATAGTCCCCTTTAAAGTCAGGCCGCAGCACCCAATCCATTGTTTTCTCCTTCGGGGGATCATCCAATCCACAGAAAAGAGTCAACGAACCATTAGGGTCACAACCAAACATCGCAACCTTTTTCCCTTTGCGGGCGAGCTGGTAAGCCAGGTTAACCGTCAGTGTGGTCTTACCAACGCCACCACTATTCGACATGATGGAAATAACTTTTTTCAGCATCTTTGTTGTGGCGAAGTTTCAAAGCGTGCGCGCACATCATAACTCAATCTGACTAAAAATTCTCAGAATTCTTGAGTGAATAGTGAATTATTAAATTTGAGAATTCCAGAATTTTCAAAAGATTTTTAGCTGTGATATGGATGCCTTAAGTGTTTCTTGAGCGGAGTCGAAAGGAACGCTGGCAGTGCCTTGTGTCTACCCTCCGATATCGGGTGCTATTAACCAGCCGCTCTCTCCAAAAACAAAATCACTCTTTACCAAATAACCCAGACTCTGACGACTGAAGCGTATCGTAAAAACTCTCTTTCGCCTTTAGTTCCAAAGCCCGTTTGGTATAGCGCCCAAACACATTCATTGACTTAATTCGCATCAGCCTGCGAACAAACTCAGGATTCATTCCCTCCAAGATCAACTGAGTCCCAAATGTATGACGCAGCTGGTGCGGATGAATTTTCTCGTCCAGTTCTGCCAACTCAGCCAAATCCTTGATGCAGTTGTACACCCCTTTGTATCCCATCCGCTGTCCACGGTTCCGATTTGAGAGACTTACAAACAAAGGAGCCTCCAGGCTTGTATCAAACCCCTGGTTGAGACACCAACCCAAATAACTATCCAATGCATCACATGCCTGGGCCGATAATGGCACAATGCCATCACTCCCCCACTTCGCCCCTTGAATCGAGATAGACCGATTGTCATAATCACCCACATTTCTTGCCGCCACCTCATTCGCCCGCAAGCCATGCTTCAGTAGTTCAAAAATTGCTCGATCTCGCTCGTAGGTTTCTCCCCGAAACGGCAAAACCTCTTCCAATGCCTGAATAATGGACACCTCCAAATCTTTTACCTGTGTAGGAGCCTCTATTACCTTTTCCAAACTCAACGCCGGATTGTATTGAATCAATCGCTTCACTGTCAGCCACTTGAAAAAACTCTGGATTGCCGCCAACGCCTGATTGATACTGGCAGGCGATAAGGGCTGATCTAATGTGTTAGCTTTTGTCGTCGTTTTGAGATGAGTTTTGTAGTTCGTTAAATCCTGTTCTGTAACCTCCGGCCACCCTTTTCCAGTCAACCACCGCTGAAACTGACGCAGCTGTCGCGTGTAGGTGTTCTTCGTACTCGGTCGTAACTCCCGATCCTCTAGAAACCGATCTACCCAATCTGGTTCACGAGTTACCTCAGGAGCAACAGGATTTTTTGCCTTTGGTTTTCCGTCTTGGAACTCAAGAAACGTCGGTTGTGGATCAGGTTTAGCCATGGGTCACCGTAACACTGGTGCTAGGGTATCAAAATTGTTTTCGAGGCGTTCTACAGCTGAATGAATTTTAGAGGATAGGCGTTTGTAGAATAGCCATTGCATTTTCTAAGGCTGTTTTTGCCGCCATCAATTGAGTACGTGCCTTAGTCAACTGGTTCCGTCGCTCAATCCCCGCTTGGGCGACAGTATGTCGTGATTCTCCCGTCTTCCCCAAATGAATGTGACGTACTAATCGCTGCTGTGTCTGGGGTTGAAACATTTCCCGATGAGCTGCCAGCTTGTTATACCAATAGGTGCCATAGGGCCGCTTGACTGCATAGGCATGTACTTCTGTTCCCTCTGGAGCAATATATTGTCCACTGTAGCTTTCTTTAAACTGAGTCATCTGCGTTTCCAACTCAGCCATGGACGCTTGCAGTGCTTCCATTAGTGCCCTAATCCCTAGAGATTCCATATCCTGAGGACACCCTCGCTGTCGCAACATTAATGTTGCAGCCGAACTAGCCGACACTGACAAAGACTGAGGACCCTGATCCTCAGCAGCCACCCGAAGATGAACCGCTTTACTATCCCCATCCAATTTGGCCAGCTCTGAACATGCCCCTAAGTTAGGACATTGAGACGCTACCAATCTCGGTGTTTGAGTAATAGTTTCACAGGAAAAACTAAATGGGCAGTACTTTCGAGTCATAGTTTTATTCTAGCTATCTACTCAAACTATTTAGCTAGAACTAAGTCTGAAAGATGGGTGCCCCCATTGAGCACCCAAAGTAATGAATCGTTAAGCCTTAACCAAACTATGAGTTTTTCACCCGATCCTTAAAGCCCTTACCTGCAGAAAAAGCAGGAATCGTCGTTGCCGGAATCTTGATCACTTCACCCGTTTTCGGATTACGCCCATCCCGTGCTTTGCGGTCCCGTGGCTCGAAACTACCAAAGCCGATCAACGTTACTTTTTCGCCATCTGCAACGGTATCCATGACAGTCTCAATGGTGGCTGACACGATATTGTCGATGACATTTTTAGAAAGGTCAGTAGAGGTTGCGACCGCGTCAATCAATTCACCTTTGTTCATAGCAAACCAGCTTAAAAAACAGGCTCTTGTTTTATCACAGCTCTAAGTGAGACACAAGCACTTATTTTCTGAAGAAAGTCCGGTTCGGTAACATGTAGATAGGTTTTAATGGGTTGCTTAATATCTAGTAGACATCATTGATTAGTAGCGCTATCATTGCCATAGTTCAAATGTATCTACGGCTGTCATAACGGTATAACCGATGAAAATGCAGGCGCTGAAACAACGAGTTTGGAAGATCTGGAGCAAGCTAAATAGCTTCCGAGGCGAGCTTGTTGCAGTGTCGCAGAGCTACGTAGCCGAAATTAAAAGTTTTGGTGATCGTCGATATAAGAAGACCTGGGTAAAGGCGTTGGCACGTCTCCAAGCAATCTATCTACATCGGAACTGTTTAGACGCCTGGATGTTAATTACCGAGAACTTTAATTTCACTCCAGACCGTTGGGATTATGAGTTCCGCTACGAGATTTTAGATGAGTTCCTGCAATATTCAGACGGTCTGGAACTTATTAAAACAGGGCTAGAACAGATTTTCACATCGACCGATTTCACTGCTGACGAACAACAGGAAACAAGTCGCAATGGCTTTTTTGAACTTTTGGCGGGAAGAGAAGGACAACATCGAGGGCTCAGCCTCTCAGTTGGATCTATCCGGCAACTCGCAGGAACTAATACCGCCGCGTGAGCGGGTAACTGGAGCAATTGTCTTTAAGCGTTTCACCAAATCCATTAAGGATAATGGCGGAGCTGGTGACGTGTATCCAGATGCGATCGCGGCCGAAACAGACGAACTATTCGGCTGCAACGTTGAAGAACTCTACAGGGGGACCGGCGGTAAACCAGGCCGACGTGACACGTTACCCCAACCAGCTCAGGAAGCCTACATGGTTAACGAGTCGATAACAGCAAACGAGCTTGAACGCCTGATCGGTACCATTGGAGGTGAGACCCAAGAGGAAGTAAACGACTGCATTGTAGGCGTTACACGTCAGCAAGCCAAACAAACCCGTAAGTGGTTCCCTTGGTAATCTATTAGAGATAGTTCCGTCCGAATTACTAACTTGATGCCTAGCCCTGGCAACTGCCGGGGCTTTTTACGAGTGGTAGATTGTGGAGATCAGCTGGCATGAGCGAAAAGCTGCAAACGACGTTAGAACGTATCGCTGAACAGCAGGAAGCAAATAGGAATGCGATTTCGATCCTAATTGAGCGTCAAACCCAGAACGAAGCAACTATTACACGGCTACTTCAAATAATGGAGCGTCTAGCACCGCAAGTAATTGAAAATACCGACTTCTCAGTGACCTGAGTAGTGATGTATAAGTCTGAAATCTGATCCTCTTGAAAAGAAGTTAATTCACCAAGCTAATTACTAGCAGAACAGTAGATAGTCTGGACCTTCATCGACGTCGCTTTCAACAAAGCAGTAATAGCCATCGGCAGTGGACCAGATGTTATCCAGGAGTTCACTAAATTGGCGTTTCAGATCGTCTTCATCGGTATGCTTGAATGTGAGTTGATAGATCCAACCGCCAATATCCTCTTTTCTAAGTCCCAGTTTAGAAAAATAAATGAGTTCCACCATCTCCCTAACAACTTTCTCATTACGAGCAATGAACTTACTGTTCGCCTGAATATTTAAACTGATTGTGACCTTTGTTGTTTCCATATCGCCACTTTTCAGACTCTATGACTTCCGACCACTATATTGTTTAAGGTTAAGCACAGGTGGGTTATGCCCATCATGGCAGTAGTTGTATCTACAATTTCCCTATTGCTGTGATGATGCCGTATGGTGGTCTTTTGCAAAAGGGGAAGAAACCTAAGAGCTGGTTATATACTTGATCAGCAGTCTATGTCGTTGAAAGCCAATTTGTATGAGTGAAGAACTACAAGCGACGTTAGAACGTATTGCTGAGCAGCAAGAGGCGAACACGACTGCGATCTCAACTCTAATCGAACGTCAAACCCAGAACGAAACCGCAATTTCTAATTTGATTGAGCGTCAGGCCCAAAACGAAACGACCATTGCACGCTTGCTTCAAATGACAGAGCGTCTAGCACCTCAAGTGATTGAAAATACCGAGCGTCTAAATGACCTTAGTCGTAATGTTTGATCCTGCGCCCCCGACGCTATCGAAAATGGGCCATAAGGCTACATCGCTTGTATAGCCTATGTTATAGCCTTTAATTTTTAGCAAGCCGCAGAAGTGTACCAAGAAACAGACAAAATAGCCCTAGTCAGCAGCGATTACTCTGGTTATTTGAACAACTCCATACTCTGAAGCACCCTATTCCTCGATCAAGGTCCAGCGTGCGGGAAGTCTATGTCAGATAATTTCTCTTATTTGACTTACACTAAAACTACGACTAAAAATATTACGCTAAATATGAGCTATCATAGCCCTTGAAACTGAAGCGTTCTGGCGATTACTCGATTTATGATGGTGGGTAATTCCAATCAAGTAGGCGATGACAGCCAAAGATCGATTTCATAGTGCGGTTAAGATTGCCCTTGAAAAAGAGCAGTAGATAGTTACGGATGACCCACTGCGACCTAGTACGGAATATTCTGCAACAATCTAAATGATGTCTTCCTTTAACAAGTCTAATAAGCCGTCACCAAAGCAGCAGCTACAGTATCATTGCGCGTCGCAGGAGATCGATCTTCAGTTTTGTCAGTGGCCTGAGACTCGCTTTGAACTAGTCAATGGGCAGTTTTTAGTTGGAGGGTCGCTAGAGGGCACTCGATGGCTGCTAAAGGAGGCGCTATTAGGCTGGGGGTTGGATGCGGCGATCTCATTTGCTCCCCTTGACCAGTGGTGGGAGGCGCTGCGACAGACATATGATCTAAATTGCCAGAGTGAAACAGACTGGCTGGTCTGGGCGGACTCGTTACCGCTGTCTGAGGATTATCGTAATTCTCCAAACCAGCCGCTCGGGTCTAGGTATATAGGTCAGCATCGGTGGGTACGTGACCATCTACAGGCTGTGCTCATGTCTGCGGTTGGCCGTGCCAAATTGGGTAAGTGCTCGGGACCAAACTACGGCATGCAGCTGGGGCCAGATATGCTAACGCCTGACCTGCTGATGCTAACTGTCCAGCAGCTGGCGCAGGATATTTTCCATGATTACTATGTTGAGACTCCAGCTCATCTGGTCATAGAGATTGTGTTACCTGAGCAGCGTGAGGTGGATGAGCAAGTGCGCCGAGTGATGTATGGACAGGCTCAGGTAGCCCACTACTGGACGGTTGACCCGGTTGAGGAACGGTTTCAGTTTTGGCAGTGGACCCCCGAGGGGTATCAGTCTGGTCAGCTGGACTCTGACGGTTGCTACAGAGGTGTGGAATCCCTGAGCTTTAGTCCAGAGATTTTTTGGCTGGGGTACGAGCAAGATGTCTCGCCCTACACTCAGAAACTGCCGGCGATGACGGCCAAAGAACAGCCAAGGCCGTGGACGATAGAGCGGATGCCGGGAATGGAGCTGGGCTACGGCACGGTGCCATTTCGCCCAGTGGTTGACCTGATGCCTCAGTCTATTAGCGTTGAGCAATTTGTGTCGTGGTGTCCGGAGACAAAGCTGGAGGGTCCACCGTTTCCGCTACTGGGTGGGGAAACGGGGACGCGAAATGCGATCGCAATGGCGCTGATGAGCCTGGGGCTGGTTGAGACGGTGAAGCTGGCGGCAGGCTATGAGTGGGTGCGATCGCTACGGCAGGTAGCCCGATACCAGCAGGCAGACTCTCAGCGTCGCGAAATCTGGTGGCAGCAGGCTAGAGAGGTGGCTGTGGGGCTTGAGGCCGAGCATGGTGTCGGTGGTGTTGGTGTTATCGGTGCGCTGGTTGAGGATAGGCCGCTCAATCGGTGGTCGCAGATTCATTTAGTGATCTGGGATGTACCGGAGGATTTTAATCTGTGGCAGTTCTGGCAGACGCTACCCCAGGAGCTGCCGTTTGAGTTGACCGAAGCGGTCCGGGCTTTGCCCGGAGAGTGGCAGGAAATTTCTGGGCAGATGCAGGTCCTAGAGGGGGATTGGCATGGGTACGGCCCTCGTCCTCAGGAGAGGATGACGTTTCGATGGATAGAGCCTAATGATTGAGCAGGTTCCCAGCTTGCGCGTATCACAATAATACGAGGTTAGAGATTATTTATGACCGTCCGGAAGCCCCCTTACTCTTCGACCATTTATCAGCTCAAGATTACCCTCCGAGATATTCGTCCGCCCATCTGGCGACGCGTCCAGGTACGTGCCAGCGAACAGTTAGAGCATTTACACTATGTCGCTCAAATATCAATGGGGTGGACGAATTCTCATTTGCATTCTTTCACGATTCAGGGTACTGAATACGGCGTTCCGATGCCAGAGTTGGGCTTTGACGAGCTGGGATTGAAGGGCGAAAGCAAAGTCAGGCTGGGGAAGCTGATTCCCGGTGAGAAGTTTAAGTTTTTCTACCTCTATGATTTTGGCGATTCGTGGGAACACGAGATTTTAGTTGAAAAGGTGCTGAAGGCTGCCCCTGATGTTGACTATCCTGTCTGTATTAAGGCCAAGCGGGCTTGTCCACCTGAAGATTGCGGGGGGACTTGGGGGTATCAAGAATTCCTGGAAGTGATTCAGGACCCGCAAAATTCTGAACATGAAGAAATGTTGGAGTGGGTCGGTGGGGCGTTTGATCCGGAAGATGTTGACCTGGATGAGTTGAATCGTGAGCTGAAGCGTATTCCTGACTGGAAGCGTTTGAGTATTGAACTGTAAGGGGTTGGTGTTTCTATGCCAAGGCGTGCCGATCCAAAATGTATCGCTTGCGCTCAGTTGAGTGCTGAAAAGGCGCGACAGTTACACGGGCCGCAGGGCGATGGCTGCTGGAACGAGAGGCGATGTCATAGAAAGCGATCCCACTACCGCAATCGGCGTGAGCAGAATGAAAAACGGCGGACGAACTATCGGCAGCAGGTAGCTCAGCAACGGGCGGATAGTCGTGTCGAAACGGTATCGCTGGCAGTGACTGAGACGTCAATTCCCTATGCGAACCTATACATTTGGCGGGAGAAGCGGAAGGATGCTCCGGTACATGCGATCGCAGCCACGGTTATCCAAAATGGCCAAAAGGTACTAGAAGTTAAACCTATCCACTGTGCCGGATACCGCAAGCGTCAGCTAGAGCGCTACATGGAACAGAAAGTGATGCCCTATTTGAAAGAACGCTTTGGCATTACCCACTTTTCCAATGAGATTCGCCTAGAGCCCATCGAGTGTCCCCTCAAGGATTGTCCCTTGAAAGAGAAGTTTGGGGCAGCGGATGATTGATGTACGTCAGTTAGAGCTAGATCTGGGAGATGCCTTTGAGGATGCGGCGGAGATGCCTGAAGAGGCAAATATTCTAAAGCTATGGCAGCAGTTTGAAGTAGTGATGGCAGAGCTGCCCTGGCGGGAGCAGCTGCGGATGGGTGGGGAAGTATTAGCGCAGCTGGCAGAGATCTGTGAGGCGAAGTCTGAGGTGCTGTGGGAGGACTGGCAGGATGCGAATAATAGTGATGGGCCAGTGATGGACGGAGACTGGCTACGGGGATTAACGCGACAGACTCAGGAGATCAATTTTTCAGGATTGGTACAGCGGTCAGGGAATTGCTCTGCTAGAGAGCAAGATGATGTTGCCGATGATGACTCTGTTGTGGGAGAGGTGGATAAAGCCGCAGTTCTGGCGCTGGTGGAGGAGCTGACTTTAGAAGAGGCTAAGGCAGAGGCGTTAGCAGTGTCCCATACTGAGGATGTGTCGGCTTGGGTGGCTGCGATCTCACTCGTGCAGAAATCAGTGCCCCAGCGATTGATAGATCTACAGCAGCAACTCCAGATGCCCTTGATAGAAGTTTGGGTTGCCGCTTTGCTGGGGGGCTTTCAGTTGGAGCAGCGGGGAGAGTTTTACGCCACAGAAGATGTTTGGATCGTTCATGACCAAGGCTAATTTTCTGAATTTATTGCTTTGGTTGGTCCGTATTGAATAAGTCTGGCTGCTGAGAAGTAGATCGCTATGGCAATGCCCAAATTTGCTTGAGGAGAAGTTTAAGTCATGGTGCAACTATTAATGGCATTTGGGGGACCTTTGCGTATCATCGCCTTAGTCGGTCGTAGGGTTACTAGCGGTTGATGCGTGAAATGTTAGTCGAGCATGTCTTAGGTGACGTACTTTTGATAGATGTGGGTTGGTCTTGATCGGGTTGGGGTGCTATGGGTTCTCGGTTGGTTGGGCTGAAGGTGTTGATGCTGTCTTTGGCGTTGGTGGCAGTGCCGCTGCCGTTGGTGGGGCAGTCGGTGAACTTGGCAGGTGATGCTGAGACGGTGGTTGATGTGGGAGAGCAGGTACGGCAGTATTTGGCGCAGAGTCGGCAGGCGGTAGAACAAGAAGATTATGAGCAGGCGCTGGAGATTTCGCAGCGGGCGCTAGCATTGGCGCAGCAGTCTGGTGATGAGGGGCTAGTTGATGAAATTATTTTGTATCAGTTGGATGATGTTTATTGGCGTTTGAGTAATTACCATCGCGGGGAAGGTACTTACAACAACGCCATAATTTTTTCTGGAATAGGGATAGGATTAGCCCAAAAAATAGATAATCGAGATGCCGAAAAAGTCTATTTTCGGCTGTGTTGCAAAAAGCAATACCTTTTGTGATCGCCGGGTAATCTGAGGCCTCATCGATCGTATCTGCTCATATCCCATGGCTTCATCAGAACCGTTCAAGTGGCATCATTTCAAACCTGAGATCATCCTACTGAATGTCCGATGGTATCTGCGCTATAGCTTGAGTTATCGAGATTTGGAGGAAATGATGTTTGAGCGTGGCCTTAACGTCGATCACACCACTATCTTTCGTTGGGTTCAAGCGTACAGTCCAGAGATGGATAAGCGCTTGAACCCGTCTCATCCACCCACCAATGATTCATGGCGGGTGGATGAGACCTACATCAAAATCAAAGGTGTTTGGAAGTACCTCTATCGCGCCGTCAACTCTGAGGGGAATACCCTCGACTTCATGCTCAGTGCTAAACGCGATGCCAAAGCCGCCAAGTGCTTTCTTAAGAAGGTACTCAACGCATCCCATACGATTGAACCCAGGGTAATCACTGTCGATAAGAATGCCGCCTATCCGCCTGCGATCGAGGAGTTAAAGCAAGACGAAGCTCTACCGAAAACAGCAGAAACCCGTCAGGTAAAGTATTTGAACAATACTATTGAGCAGGACCACCGATTTATCAAGCGACGGATTAAACCTGGCCTGGGATTTGGCTCATTCAACACGGCTAGACGCACGCTCAAAGGATATGAGGCCATAAACATGATTCGAAAAGGACAGATCGATGGGATAGACAAAGGCGATATCATAGGACAGATCGCTTTCATCAACGAAATTTTCGGAGAGGTTGCTTAATAAGAGTTAGATCGGCAAGGAGCTTCTCTCTTTATGTTCTTTTTGCAACGCAACCAAACTTACTATCTGGGGTAATTGAAGCGAAGCTGCAACGAAGTGCAATAAGCTCGAGATGCCTGTTATGAATGGGTTTCACGCACTGATTTTTGTGAAGGTGAGATACGCTGTAGCCTCTTAATGATAAGTTTGACTTATAGAGTCAAGCCTCGTTTTACGCTCACTGGAGATGTGATTCCAGGGGGCTACCATGAAACGCAAGTGGGAAAACGATGAACTCATTGAGCATTGGTCAATTGATGACGATGACAGAGTGTTGATTCACAATAAGCGCGGAGCCAATCGATTGGGATTTGCCTTGTTGTTGAAATTCTTTCAACTGAAGGGTTACTTCCCCGAGAAGCAGCATGAAATCCCGAAAGTTGTGCGTCTGTTTGTCGCCGAACAGTTGGAACTAGCTGAGACCCTCTACCAGACCTATAACTGGGAGGGCAGAGCCCTGAAATATCATCGCGTTGAAATCCGCAAGCATTATGGGTTTCATCGCATGAGTAAACAGGATTTCGACGTTCTGCGTCAATGGCTTATCGATGAGGTGTTACCCCAAGAAGTCGATGTGCGGCGGATGCAACAAGCCCTCTATACCGAATTAAGAGCCCGTAAGATTGAGCCACCGACCTACGCTCAAATTGAGCGACTACTCAAGTCCGCCCAGCGTCAATTTGAAATCCAACTGTGTGAGTCCATCATGACTCGGTTACCCGAGCCCTGTCGTCAGGCTCTAGATGCCTTGACCGGTCCCCAATCTGATTCCTATAGTCTGGCCCCAGCGGATATCGCCCTCAACCCGCTCAAGGCGGATGTCGGTGGGATCAGTCTGAACAGCATGATAGCTGAAGTCTCGAAACTCAAAACACTTCAGCAAGTCAAGGTGCCAACAGATTTGTTCAGTCACCTATGTGAGCGTATTGTGGAACGCTATCGGTTACGGGTTGAAACAGAGACACTGACTGAACTACGCCGACATCCTAACCCAATTCGCTACACCCTCCTTGCGGCCTTCTGTTGGGTGCGCACACAGGAGATTATCGACAATATTGTTGAACTATTTCTACACCTGGTCCATCGTCTGGAAAGTCGTAGTAAGAAGCGGGCGACTCAAGAGGTGGTCGCTAAGGCACAGAAAACCAATAACCACGATACGCTCTTGTATCAGATTGCTCTGGCATCCTTATCTGAACCCGACGGATTGGTTAGAGAGGTGATCTATCCAGTCGCTAATGAAGAGCAGTTAGAACGAGTGCTAGACCAGCTTGACGGAGCCGGAGGCACCTTTCAGGAACGCTTTCAGGCAAAGCTTCGCTCTGCCTATACTCACTATTATCGCCGCCTACTCCCGTTGATACTGGAAGTCATCGAATTTTGTTCAAATAACGCCAATCTGAGTCCCTTGATGGAGGCCATTGACCTACTTAAACGCTATGTCGAAAAACCCCTTCAAGAGCCCTTTGCCGCTGATATTAACGTACCGATAGATGGGGTTCTCAGTCCGGAGAGGCAGGTGTCCGTGATGACAACGCGGTCAGATGATGAGACTGAGGTTGACCGGGCTGTCTATGAACTCAATGTCTTACGCACGGTACGCGAAAAGCTTCGATGTAAGGAAGTTTGGGTGGTGGGTGCTAAACGGTATTGCAATCCCGATGACGATTTACCTCAAGACTTTGAGACACGTCGACGAGAATACTATCAAGATCTCAATCAGCCCCTGGCGGTCGATGACTTTATCCAACAAATTCAGCAGGAAATGACAGAAGCCCTAACAGAGCTGCATCAAGGACTACCGGATAATCCCAAAGTAAAGATTTTAGACAAGCGTGGTGGTTGGATTCAGCTGACACCCTTGTCAGAACAGCCAGAGCCAGAGCATCTTAAAGCGCTCAAAGACGAAATCTCACGACGTTGGTCGGTGCTTCCTTTACTGGATGTCCTCAAAGAGACTGAATTTCGGCTCCAGTTCACCGAGCACTTTCAGAGCACAGCGAGTCGTGAAACCCTCGACCCTGCTGAGCTACGTAAACGACTACTGTTGTGCCTCTATGCCCTGGGTACCAATTTAGGGATTAAACGCATTGTCCATGGTGACCATGGTGTCGGGTACTTTGACCTCCATTACGTCCGCCGTAAGTTTCTCAGTAAAGCCGCCCTGCGACAGGCCATTACGGATGTCGCTAATGCTATTTTTCGGGTCCGCTTGCCTCATATCTGGGGAGACGCGACCACGTCATGTGCCTCTGATTCCAAACACTTTGGCACCTGGGACCAGAATCTTATGACCGAGTGGCATGCTCGATATAAACGTCGCGGGGTGATGATCTACTGGCATATCGAGAAGAAAGCTGTGTGTATTTATTCCCAGCTCAAGCGGTGTTCATCTTCGGAGGCCGCTTCAATGATTAAGGGGGTCTTAAGGCACTGCACCCAAATGTCTGTGGATAAAACGTATGTCGATACCCATGGTCAAAGTGAAGTCGGTTTTGCATTCTGCCATTTACTTGGGTTTCAGCTAATGCCCCGCATTCGAGGCATTCACAAGCAAAAACTGTTTTTGCCAGACAAAGGCCAGCTTCAGCAATATCCGAAGCTCAAAGCGATTTTCAATCGTCCTATTCGTTGGAAGCTGATCCGCGAGAACTATGACGCTATGGTCAAGTTGGCCACGGCCCTTAAACAAGGCACCGCTGAGCCTGAAGCCATTCTCTCTCGCTTTACCCGAAGTAACGCTAAACACCCTGTATATAAAGCATTAGCAGAATTAGGCAGAGCTATCAAAACCATTTTCTTATGTCGCTATCTGCATGATGAGCGGGTGCGTCAGGAGATTCAGGAAGGCTTGAATGTGGTGGAAAATTGGAATAGTGCCAATGACTTTATCTTCTATGGCAAGAGTGGTGATTTCACCTCTGGTCATGTGGCGTTGCAAGAGGTCTCTATGCTTTGTCTGCATCTACTCCAAATTAGCCTGGTCTACATCAATACCTTGCTCATTCAACAAGTCCTATCGGACCCAGTTTGGATGCAGAAAATGGGGCCAAATGAGCTACGGGCTTTGACACCGCTTATCTATGCCCATGTCAATCCCTATGGGGTTTTTCGATTAGACATGGCTGAACGAGTGCCGATTGAAGCCATGGCCAGCTAGGGAGCTTAGCGTGCCCCAACGATTTGAAATCGTTGGGGTGATCTCATTCTAAAAATAGGGGGGCACGCGGCACATTAAAACATAAGTCAAACTTATGGAAAAGGTCCTAAATTTTGCAATCCTGGGATCTACCGTTCGCTTATTGCACTTCGTTGCAGCTTCGCTTCAATTACCCCTTCAAGGCATGCGATCGCAACTTCCACTCGCTCCGGCCAGCGCTCAACCGCCCGGCGTAGATGTGGATCGCCTAGATTAATTTCAAACTTTTTCTTTGTGGCGAGCAAAATCGGCGGCGCGTAAGTGTCTCGTTCTGAAGTTATTGCCTCATTGAGATGCCCTTCATTCTCACCTTGAGACGTAAGCCAACCGTTATCGCCTACTTCTGTTCTTACTTCAGAATTTTTAACACTGGTTTTTTGAGTTTCACTGACACACACACTGGGTGTAGTAGGTATAGATTGTTTTAAAGAGTTTAAAGCGATCTGAGAACCTTCCTGGACATGGGTTCCAGCCTCTGATCGTTTCCCTGAGGAAACAACTGTTTCCTCAGGGAAACGATCGTTTTCTGTAGGAAACAACTGTTTCCTGGACGCAACACTGTTTCCCTGAGGAAACACGTCCTTAAGATTGGACGGCCCTAGTGGATCAAGTTTCGATTTATCCGTTCTGAGCTTAACCTTGGCTGCAATAATTTCCAGGTCAATCCAACTTTTCTGATCTAGAACTTTCAGGGCTTTGCTGACAGTGCCAGGGCTGCATTCGAGGGCTGTAGCGATTTCTCGAACGCCAACTACTAAATCTTTATCTCCCCAAGGGTCAAGTGTACGAAGGTAGTAAAGAACGTCCCGTTCCCTTGGTTTCAGCTCTTTGACGGCTTTCAGCCATTCATCATTTGTCAGCCTGTAATGACGTACAGACCTAGGTTGCGATTGAGGCTTAACCGCACCTTGATATTTATGTGTCATAATCGAATCACAAAATTTTACTTAGATGACCCCCGAAGTTACGAGCTTACGGGGGTTTTTTATACCCACAAAACCGGGCATGTACGTATGTACGTGAGTATCGTTTGATGCCTGAAGCCGTTAGCTGGCCTTGGGTGTAGATACTACATTTTCTTCAATCGAGTGCCAACGGACTACAATTTCCCCTCCCATTAACTCAATCAACGCAGCTAGATCCATATAGCGTCTAGCATCTGGTTCTTCGAAGCATTTGCTCACAAGCTTAGAAACGTCGGTAGGTTTGGCCTTTCCACGTTCCACAGCAAGCCTTTTAGCTAACTCGTATTTGGACATATCAAGCGCTGTTAAACGCTTTTCCAAAATTTCTTTTAGCACTTTTTGTAGGTCGATTGACATGTACCTATAGACTACTCGACACGGTGCAAAATCGATCACGCTGAATCAAGTTTTTTTTACAATTTGTTTGATTAGCCACATTTTTTGCAGCGCAGGGACAGACAAGCTCCAGCCAAACAGCACAGTTTTTCCAGATTGGCACGTTTTACGCTTCTGGCAGCTCGAAGCCACCTTGACCAGTGGTCAGACGCTGACGGACAAACTTAATGTGTTCGACAAAATCTATAGGCGTAGGGACATAGCCCACATACAGCACCATTTCAGCCGCTCTATTGACGGCATCGAGCGGCTCTACTTCGTCTCTAATCATTAGGTTGGCAGAAACCTCACACATAGCAATGTAGCGACTCAGAACCTCGGATGGAAAATAGTCTCGAATCAGTTCATTTTCCCTAACCCTACGGTTCAGCAGCACCGATAGACGTGCCCTCATCTCCTTGGCCGTTTCGCTAGTCACTGCCACATTAAGCGCATCATGAACCCGCGCAAAATAGCGCCCTCGGTACTTTTTGTCGTCATAACGCTTGATAGCTTCTAGATGGACCTTCACCTGGTCCGTCATCCTCAGCCGTGAGTCATCCTTGAGATTCGCCCGCAAACCAACCCGGTCTATATCAGCAAGTGGACTACGCCCCGTCGTCATCCACTCACGCACCCAGCGGCTTACTTGAAGGGCAAATGCTGGGCTACACCACTGAGCAAATTGGATGGCTATATCTGGATGTGCCCAGGTTCCGCCACCGCCTCGCTTTCCTTTGATACCACTGGTAATGGTTATAAGTGCAGGGGAAGCAACCTGATTATCAAATTCATTCAGCAACTCCTTCGTTGACTGCAAACATAGCCAGTCGTCAATTCGTTTACCAGTTGCCTGAGCTATCTGGTTAAGGTTGACGTAGCCGTCAGCCTCACGCTGCTCAATTTTGGCCTGATTAAAACTATGGATTATGTTGCTAAAGTCATTAACCACCCTGTAACTCCCGATCAGACAATATTCGCTATAGACGATGCTGTGAATTGTGCTCAATGAGCTGACTCATCAATTCCGAAGTCTGACAACATCGACCGCTGAAACAAGAACCACTCTCCCCTAACCTTGAACTCGCTATATTTAGCGTGCAATGCTTCTTCAACTTCAGAATATCCATCAATAACAGCCAAAAGTTTTAGCTTTTTTGGGTTGCCTATTTGAAGCGCTGAAATTCTTTCATCAAGGGAGTCTCGCGTCGTTTTCCCGATTTTTGCGTACTTACCAGCCTTGACCAGATAAACAACTTTGCCATCCCTCTTTCTAGACGGGCGGTTACACCACTGGGCAAAGTGAACCGCGATATCTGGATGTGCCCAAGTTCCGCCTCCTCGATGGCCGCCTTTCAATATAATCAAGGGTTCTAGCCGCTTTCTCTGATCTAAGGAGGTAATTTGATTCTCAAATTCCTCAATTAGCGCTTTCGTGGAGTGTAAACGCAACCAATTATCAATTCGTTTACCCGCCGCGTTAGCTATCTGATTAAGGTTGACGTAGCCATCAGCCACAAGCTGCTCAATATTGGATTGGTTAAAAGTTCGAACAATCTTCTTGTCGGACATCCTAAAAACTCTGTTGAAAGTTGTTGTTCACTTCGTTCACGTTTTTTCGTGATTTGCGGCGTTGGCGGAGGATAGCTTATTCATTCCACTACACAGGTCTTATCTGCTTGCAATCCTTTCGTAGAGGACGCTCCATGAATAAGCTCTTGTCCAATCATGGGCCGCAAATCACTAGCTAGGGGATTGTGAGAGAGAAAAGAGAAGAAGGGTAAGGGTATTTTTTGAGGCACAGCCCCCATAAAAAGGGCCATGGTATAGCTATTGAAGATTATCTAAGCGCTTTCTCTTAAGCTCTCAATCATGGCTACCAGGCGATCACAGTCCTGAGTAGACAATTGACTCGGACTCGTACAGCCCTCAAACTCAGCCTGAATAATAGTCTTCACAGCCCCCGTATCCAGACCCACCAACGTTCTCGCTTCCTTGATACGCTGACACTTGCTCTCGGCAGACTCCGGCATCGGAGCACCGTCTGACAGCCACGTCAGTAACGTATTCGCCAGCTCTTCCCCTGGGTTGAGGTGGTCAGTATTTGCCAGCGCTGGGCAACGGGATTTGGAAATGGTGAGTAGATGGTTTAAGTCCAGCTCTCCGGCCAGGTCGAATTCATACTCAATACCGCTAGCCTGGATTGGGGCTGTACCCACCTTACGCGGAGTCGCCACGGTCTTACCCTTGCGGTTGGTAGTTTCTTCCACCACCCATTCCGTCTTGGTTCGCATCGTTGCGATGATGTGGGCCGGGCTCGACAACATGGCATCGATCAGGGCACGTTCCAGCGGTCGCACACTACCCCAAGCCTGAAAGCTATTGCCTGCACGTCCCGTTTCATTCAGCTCCCAGAACCAGGCATGGCTAAGGCTGTCGATGATAATCACGTCGTAGTCACTACGGCCAGCGGTCTTGATCAGTTCTATGTACTGACTGGGGTGATGGTTGGTTAGGGGGGCCGTATCAAAATCAAACAGGTCAGCGTACTTGCTAGCGCTGCCGTGCTCAGTGTCGATTAGGGCAATGGAGCTGCCTAGGCGTTGGCCAATTTTCAAGGCACTGTAGGTTTTGCCAGAACCGCTGGGACCTGCAATCGCAAATCTGAGACGGGATTGAATCTTCGTCGCTTTTTGAAACATGGTTATTCTCGATGAGGTGTAGCGAATGCGGGGCACTACTCCCGCGTCAGTGCATCAGGTGTTAAAACATGTCGTCGCAGCTGCAGGGGTTGGGGTTGTCATAGCCACCAATCAAGTAAGCGTGGCTGAGAATACGCCACTCTACTTTTGAGCCATCATTCACAACCTGCTGATGAATCTCGGCCAGGGCTTTCAGAATTTGACGACTACCCCACCGTCTCAGCATTTGCTCTAATTCACTTTGATCAACATCCCATTCTTCAGCCTGTTGATCTTGTTGTTTCTCTCGGCTCTCCTGTTCTCTCAAATAGGCCAGCTCTACTGGTTCACATACACGCATGGTTTTGATTCCTTAAATGACTAACAAACGCCCCGCAAGAGCAGGGCAGAACTGACCTAAGCCGCTAACGGAACGGGCACAGGTCGCGATTGCTGACCGCTGTTGATGTAGTCATTTAAGGAATCAAAACCAAGGTGACCGAGCACCGCATAACCATGCTTGCAACAGCCCTTACCCCAGAACTTGAACTGATTTTGATAGTCTTCACAGGTACAGGTAACAGCCGCTGGCAACACTTCCACCACATAGGAACTATGCTTTGCATCGTTATGCACGGTGTAACGCTGAGGATGACTAGCCCACACAACCACACGCAGAACCTTCGCCATCTGTCGCCGCCACTGCACAAAGTGACGCTTAAACGCCCGCTTAGGAACAAATGTAGGCCGATAGCCAGGTATCCAGACCCAGACAACGCTCCACCATTCACGCACCTGTAGCTCAGTCACGCGACGATAGATAAGCCTGCACATGCGACGCAAAGCCGCAGCAGAGTAAAGAATATTAGAAGGGGTTACCATTAGAAAACCTCTTTATGGGGTTACCAAAAGGCGATTGCTAGTACTTGCCGGTTCGAACAACCGCCTTGAATTACCCTCTTATCATAACCTATAACGTTATAGGTTATGATGATGATATCACGTTATAGGTTATGACTTAGGAGGTGCCATGAATCCAAGTCAGATGAAAGTAACCAAAACCCTAACCATAGATGCACCCCAGCTAGGACAACGGATTAAAGCCGCTAGAGAGGCCGACAACCGGTCGCTGACCAGTATTTGCAAGCTGGTCGGCATGACCACGATGAACTGGTATCGGATCGAGGCTGAACAACAATCCTTGCCTATCGAAACCCTAGAGAAAATCGAGCAGGTGCTAGGTGTAGAGTTTGGCGTGAGTTTTGAGGATGAATGATGCGCTGATAAGAGAAAATGCAACAACTAGAGCTCAAGCCCAAACCTGACATACTCAACGCCTGTCCGTGGGCACGCCCACACCGTCACGGCGTCGCCTGCGGCGTAGTTAGTGCTCGCTGTGCCTGCTCCGCTGCCCTATGGACTGGCTACATGGCTCAGAGAGCAAGGCTGGCAGTCTAAAGCGGTGGCTACTGACCGGGGGCAGTATGCGGCGTTGCTGGTCGGTGGGTTTGCTGTGGAGCTGCTAGGGTGGGTGCCCAGGCCGGAGAGCCATGGAAGTGAGACAGCTGGTAATTAATTATCTGCCCTGGTAGCTGTTAGACGTGGAAGAGGCCACAGCCGAGACCCGCCCGAGCACCGAGCGCCACGCAGCCACTAAGGACCGCACCAGCGTGGGGACCCGTTGTCAAGGGCGGAGCGGATGCGGAGAGTGAAGCGTCCCTTGAGCAATGGGCGCGGTGCGGTAGCCTATTTGGCGGTGGCGTAGGAGGGGCGCAGGGCGGCCACTAGCGAGGGACGAGCGAAACTGAGACGTGCCGGTGTGAATACACGGGCACAACAGCTTTTTTAGTAGGGGTTAAGGCTGGTGAGGTAGTAGCCGGTGGTACTCCACGGGCTGCGTTTTTGGGTGGTTGAGATCGCGAGCTAAGCACCGCATATAAAACCGGTGATACGCGTGAAGACAGCCATGAAGTTACAACTGAACCCCTTCCCCAATAAGACTTTTGGGATTATGAAAAAATATCTCCTATGTAACATCATGTAATGCTCAACAATTCTTCATGTCGCTTAAGTGATCTTCAACAAACAACAAATCTCTCTTAAATCAGAACATGTAAGCGGCGATCCCCATGGTTTTAATAGGTAAAGTGACGAAAATTTAGAGTTTTTTTCCTATTTCTTATCAAACTTTCCTAACTCGGTAGGTTTCCGTATCAACCATTAAAAATTGGCTGTATTGTGAGGTATTGCACCCATCCAAATCAGAGTGTCATACTCTGTGTGACTAGCAGCAACCTCAATTGATATGGCAACAAGATTGCGGTTCCTACTAGTGTTTTCTTATCTGTTTTAAGTGCTCACATAATTGTTGTTGAAGGGAGGTGGACTGAGATAAAGAACTACGAAACTGAGCTTCTATTTTCTGATTCGGATTTTTCTGAAACCCACATAAAATTAAGGCTTTTAGAAATCTCATAAGAACAGATTACTGTTCAGTAAATCACTTTACCTAAGTAGTTCTTTATATAGAAAAATCAAAAGGCCACCTGTGCAAGAGGTGACCTATGTTTGTGCATCAATGGAGTCGAAACCATGAAACACTCAATCAATATCATAATCCCCACTGTCATTTTGGCAATAACCCTGCTTGGATTTGCTGTTATCTGGCGTGGGGACTCATCATTAACAATTCGGTCAACCTCATCTGAGAAAACTCATGAAATTGAAGTAAAAAGTGGTAAGGGAGGGTCTTAGGTAGCTTTGATACCCCTCATAGGAGTAGTAACTTTATGAGGGGTATTAAAAAATATGAAAAGGTTAAAACCTCGATAATGAGAACATAATTACGATGAAGCAGTCACCCTAATTTCCTATCACTAGGGTGCAATTGTACTCTTAGTCACAAGGCGAACAATGACCGTCCACAGCGTAGCGATGTGCGGTGTGGCTAGTTTAGGTGGTGGGTGGGTTGCGATCGCAGGCCTTTCACGTAGAAACGGCCTCAAAATTCATGACTAAGCTAGCATGATGCGAGAAAAAGCATCGCTCACCGATAGGAAAACATGGACAAGAGTAATTCAGCACTAATTAAAGAACTTCACGAGATAAACCGTAGTTTATTCAGCATCGCTCAAAGCTTGGACAAAATAGCTAATAGACATTATTGGAAATAGTGAGAGTTGCCATCTGCAGTCCTGATCTGCTCTCTTTGCCTATCCGCTAGTGCTAACGTCGTAGCTCTAAACGGAAGTTGTGAAGCCCGCAAGCTGTTTCCATTACATCATCCACAAATCCCTCCACCCGATTACGGAATTTTTGCACCAAAATCTGACACCGTTTGATACCCCCAATATGATGTTCAACTTCCACCCGAAGACTCGATATGCCTCGATTGATCACTTTCTCGACCTCCGTTAATTCTCCATTCCGGGGCTTCTTCTTCGGTTGCACAATCGTCACTCCCTCGGGGTGATACCCTTGAAATCCCGTGTCTTGAAGTAACGTGCTCCCTTTTGGAAACTGGTAGTCTTCTTCATCGGCTATCTTCTTGTCTTGTTTCTTTCCTTCATAGGTCCCACTCAAGTAAACCACCTTGCCTTTACGCTCATTGATGATGACATTTGTGACACTATGAGTTTTCTTCTTGCCGCTATAGTATTCCTTCTGTTTATCCGGGTCCTTGGGACGGTTAATCCGACGTTCGGTCCCATCAATCATGAACTCTAGGCTGGGGCACTTTGATAGCAC
>NZ_AWNH01000027.1 GCF_000482245.1 Leptolyngbya sp. Heron Island J
TTAATAGGACATCTTATCGGATGAATGCAACCACTCTCGGCACTGCACGCCCGTTCACTCCCCCACCAACCGTTGACGCTCACCTCTACCACCCTGAAAGTTCTGATCCAAGACACTCATCAACGAACCACATCTACCAACCGATCGCCCCACCTCCGACCTTAGTCTGACATTTCAGCCCTAAAGTCTCCAAATGCTCCACTAAGGTCTGATCGCGCATGAAGGCAAGCGATTGAGGCTATTCAGGGTTACAACAAAGACAAAGAGTTAGGGCAGATGTATCGGCTATCTGAGACCAACGTTAGATGCCTATCAGGCTCTCGTCATGGCACTACCAAAGCTTACTTTGCAACCCATCCTGAGGTAGCTGATTACGATAAGTGGCATGGCTTCAGTGTTCAGCATGATCGGGGTAAATAGCACCTATATTATTATTTCGTAGCTTCTTTACCGAATGCACACATACAAGGAAAATTGTTGATATATATTAATCATTAAGTGTTATGGCTATTGCAATAGTCAATAAATAAGAAAATTATTTATGAATAGAAAAGTTGCAAAAGGAGCAGTCCTAGCTGTCTCCGCTATTTTCTTGTGTGTCGGAGGTTTCATGTTTTATCTAAAGGGTGCTTATGAGAGAGAATTAGAAGGTGATTGGCTGGCACGCAACACAAGAGATTGGACAGATCAGGATGAAAAAAATCAGAACGCGCTAACAAATGTTATGGGCATATGCCTTGCTGTCTCTGGTGTTACTGCTTTTTTAGGTTTTAGATTGGATTCTGATCCAGATAAATCAGATAAAAGGCTGGAGTAAATACAGTGTTTTTGTATTCAGTAATGTACAGTCTTAATCTGAAACTATCTTAGTTGAGGAATCTACTACAAAAAACAACCCCCAACTCAGCCCAACCAATAAACCCGGCTCTGTCCCAGACAGTCGGGTATTTTTGTGTCAAGGTTCAGTGATGTGGGTCATGCCGCCACATCCCCAAACAACTCCAACACCCGCTCACTCCACTTAAGGTGTTGGTAGGTGGTCATATCACCATCTTTCCCACTGGCTAAAGTCATTGAAGAGTAATTCTTGCCTCTCTCTGTGGGCAGGTAGCTGGGCTCACCCTTGGCTGGCTTCTGGTTACTGATCTGCAGTCCCATCTCTTTCAGTAGCCTATTTACTTTGACAGCGCTAATACCTAAACGCTTACCCAAAGAGGTCGGAGTCAACCAAACAACATCCTCAGCATCAACCGTATTAGTCGCTGCCAAAAATTTCTGAGCAGGCAAAAGAGACGCGGCTAACTCAGGGCAAGCCTCTTGAGCCGTCGATAATAAAATTCCCGCCTTCAAGCTGTTTGACTGTTGGGGGCTATTCCCAAACTCAAGATCTGCAAACGCTTCTCTGACGATCTCAATCGCGAGCTTTGCTTTTTCGGCTGAGGGTAACTCTAGTGAGACGGGCCCTGAGGAAGTGCTTTTAACTTCGACCAATCCTTTGGCTGCATAGCAAGTGGCTCGAATTCCCATGTCCAAAAACTGATCACAAGCATGCTCAGCCTGCTCAGTACACCATCGACCAGCTTTATAGGCATAGTATTTAAGGATCACCCCCAAGGCTTGATCGGGGATGCCATTCTCAGAGAAGCGACTTACCTGCGCACCATAAAATCCTTTAGCTGCAAGCATTTCAGTCAATTTACCCTGCTTTACCTGCGCACCCTTAAAATGCTCTCGTAAGGCGTTTTCGCCTCTACCGGCCAAGCGTCCTGCGGCTCTGATGCTAACAATTGCTACACCATCACTTTCTCTGATGGTTATCTCGTCTGCGATATTTCGAAACTCGATTATCTCACTCATCTTCTTATTCTCATATATTGCTAACCGAACCAGCTTCAGCTCTTTTGTGCCGCCAACGGCTCACTAAGGCCAAAAAAATATGCCTGCTGATTTTCTCTTAATACAGATGTGGCAACGATAGCACAGTCAAGGTAAAAAAAATTCCCTTAGGTAAAGCAGGCCAATTATCTATCCAAACGCCATTCAAGTAGCTCTGACAGGGTGAGTGGTTCAAACTTCAGCCGCTCTTGGTCACCCAACTCCAGTACAGCGTTCAGAATCTGGTTCACCTTCGGGACACTTGGGTGCTTATTGCCGTTTCTCCATTCAGAAATAGTGCTGCTGGATACGTCCAGTCGTAATGCCAGTGCTTTGCCAGATACGTCGTACTTGGCCATCAGTTCCTTGAGCTTAAAGAGCATCTTGCCCTGGGTCATTGTCTTAGTCATTAGTGTCTACCTCGTTACTCTCTGGTAATTGCCAGGGCTCACCGCCCAGGTCTCGGATCTGCTGCTCCAGCAGTGTTTTTTGAAAAAATAGCTGCTCGCACTCAATCTGAACAGAATCGAAAAGATTGTTGATTCAACCTAAACTTTGTTTTCTGTGTCGATATTTTCGTCCGGAGTGTAATGGATCAAATCTGCAGGAGTGCATTCCAGGTGGAAGATTATTTGGCTCATGGTTATTCCTCATTCTTGATTATTCTCACCCGGAGGTGTGAGCAACCTGGACTCAATCGCTTCCCCTACATCTTAGACGCCAAAGACGCTTTCAAATCCCTAACCAACCGCTCTAAGCTTTTCTGATACCCATCATGGTCCTTCCACTGACAGAAGTCACCAATATTTCGGGTGTTTTTGATCAGCCTCGTCCACCCATCCCCCGAGTTCATCACAGCGTCATCTAACCGGACAGGAAACAGAACAACTTGATTATTATGCTCTCGTTCCTTCTCTAAGGCCGTTTCAACCTCCTGTTCTACCCATTGGCTGTTAACTGAATTCTCTGAGAGGATCAGCAATAACTTGTCATAACGACGAATAGCTTCATCAATGCCTATGCGGATCTTGGCACCGATGGGTAAGTCTTCAGGCGCATACCAACAACGAACACCTTTGTTCTGGAGATCCGCATAAAGTCTCTCGGCGAATTCCTGGTCTTTGCTGGAATAGCTGATGAAACAGGAATAGAATTGAAGGGGCTGATTGAACAGTGAAGGGATGTAGTCAATGTAGGTATCTGATAGTCCTACGCCGCGTAGGAAGGTGAGGGGTAGCTGGCCGGAGAGAGTTAGTGTGCGATGGTCAATGATGCTAGGCCCAGAGTGACGGCATGTTTCTAGGCCCTTGACATTACTCAAATTGAGGTTAGCTAGATTACTTTCGTAGAGTTGAATACCCTTGAGATTGGCCCCATCGAGATTGGCCCCACTGAGATTAGCATCACTGAGATTGGCATCACTGAGATTGGCATAACCGAGATTGGCATCACTGAGGTTGGCCCCACTGAGATTAGCATCACTGAGATTAGCATCACTGAGGTTGGCACCACGAAGATCGGCACCACGAAGGTCGACATCATTAAGGTTAGCGCCGATAAGTTGGACCCCAATAAGGTAAGAGCCCTTAAGTTTGGTGTTATTGAGATCAGAGCCATTCAGATCGGCACCATGGGTTAGGGAACCAACAAAATTAGAGCCTACAATTTTAGGAAGGGCTTCAGGATTGTCTTTGTACCAACGATTCCAGGCGTCAACCCCCTGCTTCAGTATCTTCAGGTGCTCTTCATTTGCCATGCTGATTCCCTCTTTCACTCACGTCACTGTATAGACAGCGGCTCAGCATAATTTACATAAGCCTGAAGTGGTTATCAGAAAACGTCCCCTGGTGAATTATTACCTCACAGCCTTCCTGAGAACAGGCCATCTTGACTATGCCTGTGTAGTCGAGACTGATCGCTGTAATTGCGACAGTCGTGACGGAAAGTATGGCGATCAGGAAAATGCGTTGCATTGGCTTCACCTGTGTAGTGACTAGATATCGCCAAATCTAAACCATTAAATCGTGATATGAGGCAGGAGAAATTTTTGTTTTGACAAAGCTCCGTAACCCTCTGGCCAAAAGGAATAGAGCCTGTTGCAATTGCTATTTTCAAATACACTAGTTCGATAGGTTTTATGGCTGTAACGCCTGCCAGTAAGGACATGCGATGTAGTCCTGAATTGGATAATGAAACAGGAGAAATTTTTGTTTAGAAAAGCAGGTTTGTTCTACCCTAGTAGTCCACCTCATCCCAGACCTGGTTAACCTTTCTGTTCTGGAAACGAACACTCAACCGTAATTTTGAGGTTACATTCAGCACTACCCTTTGTCACATAGGGAACGCCACCTTCGCCAGCGACTGTGATGCCAAATTCCAGGGTAACTTTGTCCACATTGGCCGTGGCCATGTCTTTGAACGCATTAAGGGTATGGGCTGTATAGGTACGGATGGTGCCTTGCATGGCCTGAAAGTTTCGGATTGCCTGCTCACGAGGACCTTTTGGAGTACGAGTAGGTCCGTCAGCATCCGATACTGGTGGAGGTGTAATACCTTCTTCAGCTTCGATGTAGATAATGGTGCCGTCTTCAAGCTGGATAGGGGCTAATTGGGCCATGGGTTGGAATCTTAAAAACTACCTGTGCAAGTACCGCTGTCTGAGCAAACAAAGACTATGCTGACATTAAAATAAGCCATGAGTCGCATCTATGAGCCGCGATGCCCTGATCGTCGGAATTAATCGCTATCAGTATCTACAACCCCTCAAAGCTCCAGCTAAAGATGCTGAAGCCATTGCTAAGCGTCTGGAGCAAGATGGGGACTTTAGGATTTGGCGAGCGCCAGAGCAAATTGACCAGGCTAATGGGAATAAACCTGTAGTATCTGCAACACAGAAAGTTTCTCAATTACAGCTTGAGCGGGCATTAGAGCAGCTATTTTTGCCTGGTAGTACTCAGGCACCGGAAGCAGCACTGTTTTATTTTTCTGGTCATGGCCTCCCTGATGAAAAGGGTTTTGACCAAGGCTATCTAGCAACGAGTGATACCAACCCAAATAATCCACGAGCAGGGTTATCTCTACGATGGCTACATTGGCTGCTCTCAAAAAGCCAGGTAAAGCAACAAATCATCTGGCTAGATTGCTGCCATAGTGGTTCTCTAATCGTCAATGTGGGTGCGGCTAATCCAGGGAACAGTGAAAGTCGCGATCGCTGCTTTATCGCATCATCTCGTGACTTTGAAACCTCCTGGGAAGACCTCAATAGTCATTACAGCGTATTAACCAACGCATTGCTAGAAGGGCTCAACCCATCCCGATTACCAGGACGCTGGATTGATACCTTTGCCCTGGTGGATTATGTGAACCAGGCGCTGAAGGGTGAATTGCAAACACCGGTCTGTACCAACTTTGGTGAAGCCATTAACTTGACTCGAACCTGGCAAGCTGAAGACCCAACAACAAAGCAGACATCAGTAGACAGTGGCATCTGTCCCTATAAGGGGTTGGAGTTCTTTGACTGCAATGAGGATGACCCAAAATACTTCTTTGGACGCGAGAAGCTGATTGGGCAACTGCTGGACCAGGTGAGAACATCCAACTTCATGGCCTTGGTTGGGGCCTCAGGTAATGGTAAATCATCCGTCTTACGAGCTGGGTTACTCCATCAGCTAAAGCTGGGACGACGCATTGCGGGTAGTGACCAATGGCAGATTTTGATTACCCGCCCAGATAGCCATCCCATGCAGAACCTAGCCGCTATTTTTGTGCCTGAAGGTGGGTCACAGCTAGACCGGGCAGAAGCTCAAGGACGGGCGGCTGGATTGCTTAAGGAAGGAGCTGTAGGATTACAACGACTGGTGCAGGCGTCCACGGCACCGCGTACCATTTTGGTGATTGATCAGTTCGAGGAAGTCTTTACCCGCTGTGACAGTGCTGAGGAACGAGAACAGTTCTTTAGCTGCTTGATGGGAGCCTTAGAAAAGACGGGCGACAAACTCTGCTTGATTATTGCCATGCGGGCAGATTTTGTCGGCAAGTGTTTAGAGCAAGACTATAGTGGACTAGCCAAAACACTTCCGATCAATACCATTAGTGTTTTACCCCTCACAGAAGATGAGTTGAAAGCAGCGATTTGTAAACCGGCTGAGCACGTTAATTTAACGATTGAATCTGCTCTTGTTACCGAAATTCTCGCTGATATCAAAGGTGCACCGGGTAGCTTGCCGCTGTTGCAATATACCTTAAAGGAACTGTGGCAGCGTCGTCAGGAGAGTACGCTCATGTTCTCGACCTATCAGGAGCTTGGCGGCATTACCGGCACCCTGGATAAACGAGCAAGTGACATTTACGACAGCTTTGATACCAACCAGCAGCGTACGGTACAGCATATCTTTCAGCAATTAACTCAACTGGGTGAGGGGACTGAAGATACCCGTCGGCGTGTGTTTACAGACAATCTGATATCTGAGCCGGTGCATCCAGCCGGGCGAGTGAGAGCCGTAATTGACACGTTGTCCAGCAAAGATAATCGACTGTTGGTCACCAGTGAAGTGACGGGTAAAGGTGAGGCCAAAGATAGGCGTGCGATCGTTGATGTGGCTCATGAAGCCCTAATTCGACATTGGCGATTACTCAGGCAATGGATTGAAACAAATCGGGATTTGTTGCGGCAGCAGCGACGTATTGAAGCCAATGCCGTGGCCTGGCAAGAACATGGACAATCTAAGGGATATCTCTTACAAGGCTTTCCCCTAAAGGAAGCACGCCGATTCCAGAAACAGCAATCAGACACCCTTCCCCTGTCTGATCCTGCTAAAAATTTCATCCAAAAAAGTGTTTGGCAGAAACGCTGGAATCTTCTGAAAGCATCTATTTGGTTGATTATTCCAGCTGCGATTATTGCAGCACCAGCAGAACACTTTATACGAGAAGGCAGCATAAAAAAAGACTATAGCCGCTTGGATAGCGAGAATAAATCTGAAGAAAAACAAGCGGTTCAAAGTTTAGTAGCTGGCTGCTCATTACCTAAATCCGATTCAGCAGTTTCTAACTATTTCTTAGAGCGAGTGTTTGGTCATTGTCGCTCGCTTGAGCAAGCCAGGTTATCAGACGCTGATTTGAGTGGGGTCGATCTCAGCGCCGCCGACCTCCGCATTGCCGACCTCCACAACGCCGACCTCCGCGGTGCCACCCTCCACAATGCCGACCTCCGCGGTGCCACCCTCCACAATGCCGACCTCCGCGGTGCCTTCTTCGCCGGTGCCGACCTCCGCTATACCGACCTCCGCGGTGCCTTCTTCGCCGCCGCCATCCTCCGCTACGCCATCCTCCACGACGCCGACCTCCGCGATGCTATATTCCTTGCCACAGATTTGCGCAAATCCCGAGGACTCACTCAGACGCAACTAGAGGGTGAAAACCCGCCTTTTATATGCAATGCTGCGCTCCCAGAAAGTATTGAAATTGACGGCGGCAAGGATAGAGACTGCGACAAGTTAGCCGATATTTTGTATCAAAGATTTTCTCAAAGATTTTCTCAAAGATATTCCTACTGGCTTGAGAGTCCTGAAACAGCAGAAAAATACGTGAACGAGCAGCGGCAGAAAACCTGGGAATAGCCTAAAAGCCATATGGGCCATGTAGGATTTTCCCTGATTAATTTACGCCCAACTCACTGCCACCACCAGATAACCCCACCTCCGACCTTAGTCGGACATTTCAGCCCTGAAGTCTCCAAAACTCTCCACTAAGGTCTGACCGAGCATGCAGGACGGTGCCACGACAGAAAGTCTTTAGGAAATATACATAACCTTCCAGGTAATCGCTTAAATCTGCATGGTAGGTAGACCAATGTCCATCTAATCTACATTCTCTGACTTTTTATTGCAGAAGCATCCGTTTCATATGACAAGTAGTTATGATTCAAAGCGGTGTGATTTGTGGCTATTTTACTCAGTAGTTGCCTAGTACTCTGCGACAGAAGTAAGCCAACCATCTAGATTTGCCAGCTTTGTAGTATGGCAACAGTACGTATTTCAGGTCGGTGAGTCTATTTCCGCCAAGCTGTACTAGCAAGTCACTGCACACGGAAGCTCAGTGAATACTGCGGCTGCTTTACTCTTGCTTCGTTCATTTATTATAAGGTTAATAAAAATGACAGGATTAGTGAATTTTTTCTTGAGCTTTTTGCTTATGACTTGCATGTTCACAAGCATGGGTAGTCAACCATCTTTTGCCCAAAGCCTCTCGCAGTATGGAGATAACTTAACTCCTCCTAACGCCCTAGAAATTTTAAAGGAAAGCCGCGAGCCAAAATTAATTATGGGTCATAGTTTCTACGTTGTTCCAGCGCCTGAAGATCCTGAGAAAGCGGTTAAAAAGATACTTATTAAAGATTCAATGAACTACTTTAAAGCTAGGGAACAGAGCAAGTTTACCTTGGCTTTTAAATGGATTCCTGAATCTTTGGCAGATCTTGATGAATTATTGAGAGACTGCCCAGGTGGATCAAGTTGTGATGTATTTGGATGTCCTCCCGGATATAGCTGCATTTGTAGTTCATTTAACGACTATGAATGCTTCTGATGCTTTACTACATAACCGAGGGAAGCCACTGGTTTGACCAGTGAGACTAGAAAAGCTTTGAGCGTTCCAGCATTAAAGTAACTCCTACGGTGGCTTGAATCAGCCAATCCGTAGGAGGAACAGACAATGATGGAATTGTATCAAAACTTGCCTCATTCAAAATGGGACTGCACATGCCATATTTTGTTTGTGCCGAAATATCGGCGGAAGGTAATGTTTGGAGAAATCCGTAAGTTTCTTGGGCCGATATTTCATGAAAAGTTTCCCCTATCACATCAAACCATAATGAGTGAAGTTCTTCTTGATAAGGCGCTTCTTTTTCCTGCTGCTGAAGGCATAGAACGTCTGAATTATGTAGTTGATATGTCACTCGAAATTAGAGGATGTTTGCAGAAGGTGTTTACTCAGGTAAACGATAGATTTAACATCCCTTGTTCATTTGGCTATTTAGAAGGGAGTTTAGATAGATTTAAGCTATCTACTCTCATGTCTAAAATTGAAGATTCTGGCAAAACTAAAGTTAGCTTACAAGTAAAGGTTGAATTGTTGAGACCTATCCCATCACCAGGCAGAAGTTATACATGTAATTCTGCTTTCGTATCTGAAGATCCTTTTTTTCCAACACTAGAGGAATTGGTGGAACAATATGATGCGGCTTTAGAAAGTTCCCAAATAGTACCCTCAGCAGAAAAATATTTAGCATATGACAATCCCGTTTGGCCAACGATTTCAGTGATATTAGAACAATATACTAAGACGCTAAAAAAGCTGTCGTGATAAATCGGATAAGTCTAACAATAGAAACACTCCTTGAACAACTAAGTTAGTATCCTAAAATTTTCAACATTATTATCAATGACCAAGTAGCTATACTCAGAGCGTGGTAGTGAAGTGAGATTATGTTTGCGGTCCCTAATACCTACCCTCAAACAACTCCAATACCCTTTCACTCCCCCACCAACCGCTGCCGCTCTCCTCTGCCACCTTGAAAGTTCTGATCCAATACACTCAGCATTTCTCTAGGAAGCTTCTTGGTAACATGGGCGGCTGGTTCATGAATCCATTGAGCTTCATTAATGCCCATGGACGAAATCCACTGACGACACGCATCGTTAGCTTTTTTGCCTTTGCCAAAGCCGTAACGCCTGGATAGTTCGGTGATGGTCAACCCGTCATATTTTTCGGCACGTCCATGGGCATCAAGAATGACGGTTACTGGTCTCTCCACCTCAATAACCGCCTCAGGCTTGCCAAAAGCTAAGGCGGGCAATGCTGGGTTGATAGCAGAAAGCATCTGAGTAGCTGAGGCAAGACGCTCACGGGATTGAGCTAAAGCTAACTCTAAACGCAGCTCTTCCAATCTCGCGTTCTGGGCTGGAATAACCGTTTCAGCTTCTCTAGTCTTAGCCGCAAAATAAGCTTGGGCTGCGGCAATTTCTGGCTTACGTGGATCGCCATTCATGGCAGTGAGGTAGGCACCGTAACGAGTCAGCCTGAAATCGTTTATTTCTCGTTTAGCTCCTGAGCCAGTTTCGACCATTTTCGAGGCTCCTCGAAAATGGTCGAAAGCCTCACTGCCAGAGTTTTCACAAGCTAGTACAGCTTTCTCTATCACCTTGCCAAATCGATCCCACTTTGGATATCCCAAAGGGGCGGCTAACTGTCTAGCACTCCAATACTCAATACCATGGCTATCGACTTGGCGCAATTGATCAAAAATGGTTTCAGTTTCTTTACCTGAAACAGCAACAATGTTAGCCATCTTCAACACCTAACTCTTCTAGAAGAAGTTCTCTAACTTGACTCAAAATTTTTTTTCCATCAGCGCCATACATCAGCGCCATGCTTCGCAGTCGCTCAAGTGAAATAGACTTATTGCTCTCAGACTCAATGCGATAAAGGTTTGCAGGAGTCATGCCCAACTCGTAAGCAACCGGCGTAGGCTCTTTTTCGCCACGCGCTTCTTTCAACATTTGTCCTAGGCCAGGTAGGTCAATTTCAACTTGAACCTTCATTTTTTGCACTCAAATCACCTCCGTTATCATCCTCGTTTGTGATGCAATAATTATAGCTATTCAAGCAATACTTGACAAGCAATGAGTGACGAGTAATAATTTAATCAAGGCCATAGCAAAGGCCGGATGTCTTCCCGTGGAAAGTTGGACACCCGACCCATGCAGCCTCAACCACATAGCAATCGAGACTAATGAAAACTCTAACCTAAAGCCCTGTCAAAGGGCTTGAAATCACGCAATCTTCTGACAGCCAGCACGCGGTTACCTGGAACGATCGCGCCATCGGCCTTATCCAAACCCACCCTAGCCTCGGCCTCAACTGGGAGTACGGTCGCTATTCTGAGTACCCCAAGACCTTCATCGGCAGCTACGAGCAGTGTTGCGATCGCGCCCTTTCCGACTACAGCGATCAGCATCCGACGCTTCAGAGTCCAATCGTTGCGATCGCAGCGTAGGGGGACACCATGAAAACACTACGACTTTTCCTTCTTTGGATCTGGGTCCGACTGGCCTGGGAGTTATCCAAGCGCACGCCATCGACGCAGCGAATTGAGGCGCTACTGTCCGATGCCGAAGTAGAACTCAAGGCTGAAATCGAAGCGGCTGTGAAGAAGTGGGCGGAGGCTTGAACGATGGCACGGTTACTCACAGCCTTAATCCCCGGCTGCATTAACGCATAGCCCATCAATACGAGGAATGCCGGTTCTCTCTGGGAACCGGCCTGTTGTGCAATGCAGATTCCTAAGACTGTCCGAATCTATACCCGTCTGTTAGACCATGGCCATGAATGTGGTCGGCTATGGACCTTGCTGCGTGCTCTGGATTTCCAGGGTAGTGGCTGGGTGGTATTTGATTACGCAGAGATAGCCAACCTTATGGGCGTCTCTGTAAGGACAGTGCAGCGGTGGGTGAGGCAGGGACTGGAGCGGGGATGGTTCCGGGGGCGTCGGTGGATGGATGACCAGGTAGAACTTTACCTATCTGGCATTGGCGCTGTGAAAAATACTCTAGGTGTGGATAGCCTTGGCGCGATCGCAGACGTTGAGCTGCATCATCTAGGCCGCAGTGAAGCTAAAGCACTCTGTACAGCATTAGAAGCCCAGTATCGGCAGAAGCAAGCCTATTGGGCGGCCAGGAAAGCGAAGAAAGGCCGAGCAAAGCAATTGGTATTGGACCCTGAAAAGATGGCGACCTGCGAGGAAGTGTCGCGGGTAAAGAGCCTGGTCGTGGTGTCCGAACCGTTTACGATTCCCGGTTGTTCGATTGCTGGACTCGCCAACGCAACTGAATGGAGTCAATCCACCATTAAACGCAGACTCAGTAATCGATGGAGATGCGATCGCAACCTCGACATCCTCCAGAAGAAGAGAGTCGCGACTGAGTTGGATGATCCGGGTTTGTTGTTTGAGCTAAGAGAATCTGGCCAATCATTTCTGGTAACTGAGAATGGCTTAGGCCATAAGAGAGTGCTCAAGATGCTGACCGATTCAGGTCGTTCTAAGGTTTTGAGTTTGGGCTGCAATATCTACAGCACGGGCCATGAACTTCTGAGTTGTCGAAACACTCGGAGACGAGTTAAGGCAATCGCACACTTTAATAAGGCTCAAGTATGTCATTGAGGACAAGGTGGCAAGTGAAATATGGCTAGGCGCAACAGACAAAGACTAACTTCAAAACAAACGGCAAAGAATCACTCAGGACACTCCCGAAATTCTAGACCTTTGGCTAGTGAGATCGCCTTACTAAAAGGTCCTGATTGAATTGAGAATCATAGAAGTTTTCAGTAGATTCTCTGGAAAATTTTTATTACTAAATTACTCTTTAAGGAGTTGAGTTATGCAACGTTCATCAGCTCAAAAGTTAGTGCTATCTTCAAGTATTTTTGGTGTAAGTTTATGTGTCACAAATGGAGCATTGGCGTCTGATTTAGATCCATCTCTAAATGTGAAGGACGATATTTTCTCAGAAGAAACCACAGTGATAGCTAGTGAACATGAAGCGACTCTAGATGAGATGGAAGTCTCAAACGAGCTATCTCCCGAAAGCCTTCTTCAGCCTAATTTCACTAGCCAAGGCATAGAGCAAACAATAGCCATAGAATCTATTCATTCTGATAAAGATGTAGATGGTTTTTCTAATTCAGACGTAACTCTTGATTGGCCAGTTAAACAGTCATCTCCACAATTTTTAACCCAAGAATTGACTGGTGGCTTAGAGGGTGTACACGCCAATGAAACAGAAGCCAAATCTAATGGATATTTACTAAATGAAGAGAATAGTGGTTTTAATGTGAGTCAGTCAAGTAATCCAGTAGCTGAAGAAGGAGTTACTGGTGTCAGACAAGAAGCTATCAGAGATTCTATTCGTAGTCATCAAGAAGCTATCGAAGTTTTGAAAAGAGAGATTGCCTCATTAAGGCAGAATCAAGGCCAGGAACAGTCTGAAAAAGAAAAAATACAAAAGCACGAAAGAACTATCAGATTACTAGAAACTACAATTGATATCCTACGGTACGAAAATAATATTGAAGTAGACGAAGGCTCACAAGCACATCGACTTAGAAATAGAGTTCATATTGCTAGATTGGCAAGAATGGGAGATCCGGGCAGAGGATCTGATCAAGACAATGATAATGGCTATTAACGGCGCATATGGCTAATCATGAAAAACTCCAAGACTGCGTTTCGGCGCGATCTTTTCTCTTAGCATGGGGCTGTCGTTAAGCAAAGAGCTTGCGATCTTCACGTCACATTGAATTGGCAGTTACAGGGCGCTCAGGGGTGGGCGTCTTTTATTTTAGAAGAGTCAGCAAGGGATCGGCTCTGGCTTGAAAGAATCAGACAAAAACCCCCGCTAGCGTTCAGGGGTCCTAGCGGGGGCGATGGTTTTATTGTTTGCCAAATCAAGAATTCCCGATTTGAGGATGGGCCTAACAAAAAATACTGGGGGCAAGTATCAACTGGGTGCCTCCACCAAGGTATTTCCTTGAAAACAGTAGTACCTTATACCTCTTAGGTAAAGGTATTTATACGGAACTTTTGCGACTAGAGCGCTCGTCTTTCTTAACGAGCACGATATCTGTAAGACACCTTGCCCCTAGGACCAGCACTGGGGGTTTTCTTTTGCTGCATTAAATAACCCCCGGTACGTAAGGCACCGAGGGCTGGTTTGTTATAGGAAGTTACTCATAATATGAAGGAGCAGTATGTCTGCTCTCTTCACCTAAAGTGACCTTGGCTTAAGTGTTTTGGCTGCCCCTCCGTTAGCATGTTCATGGAATGCTGATCAGAGCCCATGAACATATCAACTTCCTTCAAAATGTAGCAATCTTTCTTGACTTTTGCTGTCGGTTGTAGGTTTCTTTTCCAAGAAAAAACATTAGGCTGTTGACGGTAGCCGACTGCGTTCTGTCAGCCTTGTAATACCTTCGTCCATGTAGTCCTTGATAATAGGTGAGGTTAGGTCAGTATTAACAGCTTTGCCAAACGCATACTCATTGAGTGTGGGGTATAGATCCGCTACTCCTTCAGGGGCCTCGTGTAATAACCACTGAGAATGTTCGGCCACTAACACTTTTGTTCCTTCTCCACCCTGGATCATAAACCTGTTCAGTGCCGTTAAGCAGACGCTGACCCAACCATAATGCTCCCAGTAGGTCACCCTAGACTCAATCATGTCCAATGCAATTTCATGTGGCAGTCTAGAAGAATCAGTTAAAGCCACAGAGCTGTCATCATTAGCCAAACGCCAAGCAGCTTTAAATTCATCTCTCAATAAACTTAGATTCATTACCTTAGTTTCCAAAAGGGAGTTGACACGTTCATCGCTTCATTTAGGTCTAGTTCGCGACCCAGGCCACCCTTAGTCAAGCTAATATACTGCCTGCTATAGAGACACGCCTTTAAAGTATGAAAAACTATTACAGGATCAGTACACGCCATACCTAGCGAGCGTTACATCCAGTAGCCCTTACAAAACGTTGGCAATGACTTTATCTGGAACGCCCGAGCTTGCATGGAGTTGAAGACATACTGCTTAACTGGACTTTGGCAATCCTTTCCCGTAAAAATGCGAAAATGTTGGAATAAGTTGCAAAATTCAACATTTGGCTAGTATGACTGACCTTGTTGTCCAAGGTGCCCAGGATTAGATTCCTGACATCCAGCCATCAAACCAGGTTTAATGACTATAGATACAGAATCCGGCCTTCGGTGATCCCCACCTCGGTTGTGAGCACCCGTGCGACTTCGGTCTTAACCTGGCGCTTGACAAATTCAGCTATCCTTTGATTTTGACCCGTTGTTAACCCGGTCGTGTCATTGTTGAAGCATGACTGCCATTGAAATTTGCGAGCCTGGAATTCCTGCTTCCAGGATAAAACTTAAGGATAAAGTCGATGAGAATGGGCGCGTAACCATTGGGCGAAGCGTTGATGAGCCAGGACATCTATCATTCAGAAAGGCACCTGCCATCATTGGCAAAAAACATTGCACCTTGGAATTCCGAGAGGGTGAATCAACCCTATGGGTTAGGGACGGAAAACCTCTGCAGGCAGGTTGGACTCCATCACGAAACGGTACTTTTATCAGCACCGAGGGTCAGACAGGCTGGGTCAGGGTGCCTAGTAGCGAATGGCGGCAGTTTGCAGTCGGCGATGTACTGCGGTTTTGTAATCCTAACAACATTGAGGCCAGCGGTTTTTTGATCCGGCACTCTACTGGAAGCACAGAAGAAACTCTCCATGGTTCGGCGACGTGCAGCGCTGCTGCTATTGACGTCTGGCGAAGTGAATCAATCATTTCGGATGATGGCCTATTGCTGATCAGGGTCATCAAAGATGCAGCTGGTCAGTTCGATGGCGCTCTGATCGTCAAGACCGATCTTCAAGCTGAAAAAACCATGGGCTATCAACCCGGAGACCTGACCGTTAGTGAGAACAACGTCCTACTGGATTCACTGGTCGATCGCAAAGACATGCTGGCCAGTCAAGTCCAAATTGCTTTGCGTCAGTCTCCCCCGGCCTATGGTCGGTACATGATTAAGGGCAAATTAGTAGACATCGTCATGTCTCGCCGGTACGTGGGGGGCGAACATTTCTTGCTAGCATGGCTGAAAACCTCGGTGGAGGTTGCCCAGGTGGCTCACCCTTGGAGTGGACTAGCAACCCTTGGAAGCCAGTTGCTAGATAAGTCACCCATTTTGTTTAGCGTGGTGGCCAGCCTTATTGCGATCGCGATCATTGTTCTTAGCCTGATGTGATTATGAACCCAGCAATTGAGCACGTCTTGAAATTCTTTACCTACGCTCACCTGCCCGACAATCTGCAACGAATATCTAAGCCATTCTGCGATTTGGCGTCTACAGTGGCTGAGTCTGCACCAAATAGCCGAGAGACAGCCGTAGCCCTAAGGAAGTTGCTGGAAGCCAAAGACGCAGCCGTCAGAGCGGTCATTGACACTGAAAATTAATGCCTCGGAATCGGAAGAAATCGGAAAGTCACGGAAGGCTTAGCGCCAATCAGATCAAGGCGGCTGGAATGCTGGCTAACGGCAGTCGGTACATTAACGTGGCCGAGGCCTGTGATGTTACTGATCGAACTATTCGTACTTGGAGAAAATCTGACGCATTTAAAAAGAAAATCGCTGAATTCCAAGGCGTTCAATCTGAAGAGATTCAGTATGCACTTAAGGCAAGTCAGCAAGAAGTTGCCAACATCTACAAACTTGCGATCGCAACCTGTCACGAGATAATGAGCACGACCGAGGAGCGTCGAGATAAGTACGACAACATCATTGTCGGCAAGGACGGGCAGCCGATCATTGACTACAAGTATTCGGCTAATGCTCGCATCAACGCGGCTCGGACTGCGATCGCAACGGCGATGAAGGCAGTTCCAAACATTGAGCCACCAGACACAATTGAGGTTGCTGCAGCGCCGGAGCCAGATTTCAGCAAAGAGCGGCTTAAGGATGTAAAAGAGAAAATCTACGGGATCTACTAATGCCCGCTATCTCTTTGCTGTCCTACCAGATTGACTGCTTCAATGACCGTAGCCGGTTCAAGCTGTTGCTATGGGGCCGCGGCTGCAGAAAAACTTTTACGGTCACGCTTGAGATTGTTGATGACTGTTTTTCAACCGAGGCAGAAGGACGACGAACCACTTGGGTAATCCTGAGTCGTGGTGACCGACAGGCGATGGAAGCGATCCAAGAGGCGCAACGCCACTGCAGAGCTTACCTGTTGCCACTGCAGATTGAGACATCAGAATTTGTCAGTGAGGACGGCAAGCGACGTTACACGCAGCATGAGATTAGGTTCCCTTGTGGTAGTAGAATCATCAGCCTGCCAGCCTCCGCTGATACCGCCCGTGGGTATACGGCCAATGTGTATCTAGATGAGTTCAGCATTCATCAAGACGACGTAGAAATCTGGCGAGCCATGCTGCCGGTGTTACGCGGCCGATTCCGAGTGATTGTCAGTAGCACTCCTAAGGGTGGTCGCAACCGGGTATTTTACCGACTAGTCAACGACGACGAGGGTATTTGGTCCAAGCACATCGTTGACATCTACCAGGCCGTTGAGGCGGGCTTAGAATTTGATATTGAGGCCGAGAGAAAAGCACTCAATGATCCCGAAGGATGGGCGCAAGAGTTCGAGCTTCAATGGATTGACGAAGCTAGCGTTTGGCTACCCTACGACCTCATCCAGACCTGCGAGCACGAAGATGCAGGGCACCCGGAAGGGTATCTGAGGCACGCTACGTACATCGGTAATGATATCGGTCGTCATCGTGATCTATGGGTTGCTTGGGTGTTGGAGCGCATTGGCGATGTCTTGTGGACCCGTGAGGTATCCATTCTTAAAAAGGCCAGCTTTGCCGAGCAGGACGCTGAGTTGGATAGGCTAGTCCGCACGTATCGCCCAGCTCGGATCGCCATGGACAAAACCGGTATGGGAGAGAAGCCAGTAGAAGACGCCCAGCGCCGGTACGGGGCCTCTGTGGTTGAAGGTATTTCGTTCAGCATCCAGAGTAAATACCAGCTGGCCACCATCGGCAAGCAGGCATTTGAGCGGCGACTGTGGCGTGTACCCATCGATCGGGCCTGCCGTGATGATTTCCACAAACTCAAGCGCACTAATACCTTAAGTGGTGCGCCTAAATTTGATGCTGAGGCTGATGCAACGGGCCACGCTGATAGAGCATGGGCCGGATTCTTGGCACTATATGCAGCTGGCACAGGTGTAGCAATAGAGGGGGCATATGCCAAAAGCCCGTCCAGTAGGCCGGACTACTCAGCTAGACGGAAGGCCGCGATCGAGGGCGTCGCTTCAGGTGGTGGTATCAGTGGATGGGTTTGACTTACGGGGCGGTCATGAGAGTCTGCCCCGTAAGTGTTGCTTAATGGATCACAATCCGCCGGGCAAACCATTCATCAGCTGGCACGCCATCGATCAGATGTGCGGTGGGGTCGATCGTGGGCAGCTCCAGCTCAACTAGCTGAGCGGACTGACTAAAGATGCGATCGCATATTGGGCTTGGTCCGTACAGGCCTAGGCCGTCATCGACCAGGGTATTAATATACTCCCAGGCGGTAACGCTGGCATTCCAGCAACGCCAAGCGGTGCGTAGCGCTAAGCGATAGTGACACTCGGCAGAACCGGAACGGAAGTAATCCACGGCTAACAAGATAGTCAGCCAAACAATCTCAAGAACTAGCTTGAGCAATGGCGCGATAGTCTCATCGGTTTCCCACCAACGGCGAGTAGATTTACCAGCCTCGATAGTGTCGAGGGCAAACTTAACAGCGTGGAATGAAGCGGTGTAGAGAGTGGATTGCATTGTGAATACCTAGAACGACGATGTGGCGATTAGCGCGGTGTAGAGAATGCGCTGTCGTTGAACTATTTGTAACCTTTCCAAAACCCTCTCGTCAACCCCATTTTTAAGAAAAGATTTTAATTTAACCGCTTAAATCCTTTTATAGAGAGGAATATAGTTTTTCTGCTCAGTTTGCTCCTGAAACAGGGCATTTGCAAGATGAGATTCCGTTTGCGGGTCTAACCATTCAATGAATCGGAGCGCATCGACAAACTTCAGTCCAATGTGGTGGCCCTGGCGGAGTTGTTTCCGGATGATGTCTATAACGTCTACCTATAAAGGATTCACCTTGCTGTTTTGAGCCATCGTCCGAGAGCCATTATTGGAGGCTTGATTCTGCAAAGAGGTGACACAAGCGATGCCTCGATCAACGGTTGGCAGACTCTAAAAGCCGGACTTCTCTTTGGCGACCATCACCGAGCAGCGTTGTCAGCCGCCGACATCCAGTCTGCCTCTCAGGAACTTAGCTCAGAAAACCCTTGGGTCAAACGGTTCCAAACCGCTATGGACGATGATCTGAATACATCGGGTGCTCTGGCAGTGCTGTTTGAGCTGGCCAAAGGACTGCAGCGAGAGGGGAACCGTCTGGTGCATGAAGGGCAGACTCAAGCCAGTCTAGAGCTGCTCTGGCAGCAGTGGCAAACGTTGTTGCATCTGGCCCGGTTACTGGGGTTAGAGGTCGAAGCTGACAGTGATACTGATGGGGCAACGGGTGAATTGGATGAGGGTGCGATCTCAGACTTGATCCAGCAGCGCCAAACGGCCCGACAACAGCGAGACTTTATAACAGCAGATGATATTCGCGATCAGCTAACGGCAGCAGGGGTTGCGGTGGTTGATCAACCAGATAGAGCCGTCCGTTGACTTATCTGCATCTGAACTATTATGGAGGCAGATTGAAATAGCAGTGCCATGGTGACACCTAAAACTGATTATCAATCAGCGATTATCCGCACAGAACGGGGGCTAACTATCGCAGGTACCCGCATCACACTCTATGATGTGATGGATTACGTCTTGGCTGAATACCCGTCTAAGTTTATTCAAGGCTTATTTGAGCTAACGGAGGAGCAAATTGACGTTGCTCTAGCCTACATTGAGGCAAACCGTGCTGAAGTAGAAGCGGAATACGAACAAGTTATCCAAGAGACCGAAGAACTTCGGCAGTACTACGCAGAGCAAAATCGTGAACGAATTGCACGAATTGCTTTACATTCGCCAAAACCAGGAACTGAAGCTGCTTGGGAAAAATTACGGGCCGCTAAAGCTAAACGTCAGTCAGTGGCATGATTTGTCTAATCGACCACAATCTTAAAGGTCATGCTTTAGTTTTCTTCGGCGCTATTGCCAGCCAAGGTTGGCTTGATATTGTATCCATCCAATTCGTCACATTTGATGAACTCGACTTACCAACTGATAGCGATGATAGGGTGGTTTGGCGGTTGGCTCAGCAAAAACAAATGGTTCTGCTGACAGCTAATCGAAGTATGAAGGGTAAAGATTCCTTGGAGCAAGTGATGCGCGAGGAAAGTACAGATAAGTCGCTCCCCGTGATCACCATTAGTAATGCTGATCGACTGCTTAACGATCCTGACTATCGAGAGCGGTGCGTTGAAAGCCTGATTGAGATTGCGCTTAGTCTTGATAGTTATCGAGGTGCAAGGCGTGTCTTTATTCCATAGTGGATTAGACCAAGAGAGAGAGACAGTCGGAAAATGGGCTCCTCTGGAGCGACTTCGCCTTTCTTGAATGCCCTATGGGCTATACGCAGCCTCGATCAACGGTTGGCAAACGCTAAAAGCCGGACTTCTCTTTGGCAACCATCACGGAACAGCGTTGTCAGCTGCCGACATCCAGTCTTCCCCTCAGGCACCTAGCTCAGAAGACCCGTGGGTCGAACGGTTCCAAGCCGCAATGGACGATGATCTGAATACATCAGGTGCTCTGGTCGTGCTGTTTGAGCTGGCCAAAGGACTGCAGCGAGAAGGGAACCGTCTGGTGCATGAAGGGAAGGCTCAATCTAGTCCGGAGTTGCTTTGGCAACAGTGGCAAACGTTGTTGCACCTGGCCCAAGCTTTAGGGTTAGAGGCCAAAGCCGACAGTGACGCGGCAACGGGTGGATTGGATGAGGGTGCGATCGCAGACTTGATCCAGCAGCGCCAAACGGCCCGACAACAGCGAGACTTTATAACAGCAGATGATATTCGCGATCAGCTAACGGCAGCAGGGGTTGCGGTGGTTGATCAACCAGGTGGAGCCGTCCGTTGGCATCAGCAGTAAATCAGCGTGATAAAAGTGATGCTTTAAGTGAATCTGGTCTCTGACTGGGTCTGGTAGCTTTACCCAGAAACCTTAAACGGGGTTAGTTTTTACGTACTTGATATAATTTGGGAGGTATGTTTCTTCAGGTCGATATCATGACAGCCTTTGCAACAAAACCATATGTAGAGTTCAAAGAACAAGGATATTGGGTCATTGGTACCCGAATTTCTTTGGATTCTATTGTTTATGCTTTCCACAAAGGTTTACTTCCTGAAAGCATCGCTCAATCATATCCTTTGTTGGACTTGGAGCAGGTATACGGAGCAATTACCTTTTACCTGGCCAATCGATCTGATATTGATGCTTACCTAATCTCAGAAGAGCAAGCATTTGATGCCATGCCACAACCCTTGCAGATGGATGCTCCTGCTCTACATCAAAAGCTAATTGCTGCAAGAGAATCAGCACAGCAAACATAATGGCAAGCGTTCAATTTCAAGCTGATGCCGACTTAAATCAAGCAATTTTGACGGGAGTTATCCGCCGACAGCCTAACATCAACTTTCAAACCGCTACTGAAGCGGATTTAGAGGGATTACAAGATTCAGAAGTGTTGGCGCTATCGGCCAGGCAGCAGCGTATTTTAGTAACTCATGACCGCAGAACAATGCCGACTGAGTTTGCAGAGTTCATAGTCGGTAATCAGAGTTCAGGGGTGCTGATTGTTTCTAGGAAGACAGCTTTAGAAACTGTGATCGAGGAATTGATTCTAATTTGGTCAGTAAGCACAGCTGAAGAATGGAGCAATCGAATTGCCAAAATCCCCCTATAAAGACGGCTAACACTGCGTTGTGACGGGAGAACCGTCTGGTGTATGAAGGGAAGCTCCAATCCAGTTCGTAGCTTCTCTGGTAGCAGTGGCAAACGTTGTTGTATTTGGCTCGGTTACTGGGGTTAGAGGCTGAAGCCGAGAGTGATACTGATGGAGCAACGGGTGACTTGGATGAGGGTGCGATCTCAGAATTGATCCAGCAGCGCCAAACAGCTCGACAACAGCGAGACTTTATAACAGCAGATGATATTCGCGATCAGCTAACGGCAGTGGGGGTTACGGTGGTTGATCAACCAGGTGGAACCGTTCGTTGGCATCGGCAGTAAATCAGCGATAAAAGTGATGCTTTAAGTGAATCTGGTTTCTGACCTGGTTTGGTAGCTTTCGAAGTTGTGCTTCTATAGGTGGCAGGTACAGAACCAATGTATTTATTTTGATCTGAAATCAGAACAAACTTCCTGGGAAAACTCGGCAGCTATACTGAAACTAGCGATATATTCAACTAATTTGAGCTTACTATGTGGACAACTTGCAGCCTATCCACCTGACTTGGCGAGATATTTTGCGAAGAATCAACATATTCACCCTGTTTCGGGCAGATAGACTGAAGCTATCAGTCTAATAGGAGTTGGATCGACCACGTCCTGCTACGATTAGGCTTTGTTTTTCAGTGGTGAAAATGATGACAACGAGTTTGTAAGAGGGCCTCTTGACTAAAAACAGGATAATTAAGAAGCGCCGCCAGCATTATGTATGGAGACATTACCTAGAAGCGTGGGCACCCGATGGTAAGCTACGGTGCCGTTTTGGCGAAAATGTGTTCCCAGCAAGCACGCAGAACGTTGCCCACGAGCGAGATTTCTATTGCCTTCGTGAGATGTCCGAGTTTGACCTATTTGTGGTCAGAAAGCTGGCAATAGAACCACTGGAACCAGACTTACGCAAGATCGCCGAGGGATGGATTCCGCATTTCACACATTTCTTTAAGCTCAAGCAGCAGTACCAGGATACCGGTTCTCCTGAGTTCAATGCTGCCCTAGACGCGTCTATCAACAACCTGGAGGAAGATATGCTGGCTGACCTTGAACAGCGGGCACTTCCCTTTCTTGAATCGATTCGTAACGAGGATCCTACGTTGTTGACTGATTTAAAGGAATCTATCTTCCATACTTGGTTTTTAGCTGCGCAATCCTTCCGCACGCCGACCATGTTGGCCAGTATGACGAGCGTGCTGAGTAAGATGCCAGGTTTCAATGCTGAGGCATCCTTTGGTTTGATGCGTACAATCTATTCATGCAATGTTGGTCGCGCACTTTGGTTTCGAAGGAATAACCTGCATGTAACGTTTCTCCGCGCCAATTCTATTCCTCTTATTACCGGAGATCAGCCAGTAGTAAATATGGGAGCGATCGATCTTGAGCCAGGCGTACCTCCGCAGAAGCTTGCACTCTACTATCCAGTATCCCCATCGCTAGGAGTTCTATTCGACTTTGATGCTTCTTCTCGTTCTTCCGCCGTGAAGCTTCTAACCACAGACGAAGTGCGAGCATATAATCGGGTGATTGCTTAAAAGTCGACCCGGCAGATCTATGGTATTGATCGCGCCTCAATTGAAGATGTCTAGTGAGCGTAACACAATAGCAGTCCAACAATCGCGCTGCACCGGGATATATCAACATAGTAGTTAGTTGAGTTCTAAAATTTGTCTGTATCCGGTGAGCGAGAGCGTTAATCCTATTTGAAAGTTGCTGGGGATGTCACCAATCAGCGTCTAGGCAGTGAGCTACCTGTCAGGAAAAGTTGTTCCTTCTACACATAATTCGAGACCTTACGGCACATCTCTAGAGCGTGCTCAATCTGATCGGGTTCCGCTTCTAGCTTGTACTCATACGTCAGGTTGAGCATCTAATCTACCCCAACAGATTGAACGGACTCGGAAATTTCTTTTCAAGCTAAAATAGAATCGATTCTATATAGTGATCCCTCTGGAACATCAGTATGGTACAAACGACAGAGCACTGCCATATTGTCAGAAATGACGAAATACTGAGCAATGAGCCCATTATTAAGGGTACTCGTACGCCTGTTAGAGCAATTGTAGAAATGTGGCGTATTGGAGTTTCACCGGAGGAAATCCCCCAAAGACTGCCACACCTCGGTTTATCCCAGGTTTTTGACGCACTCAGCTATTATCTGGATCATCAAGCAGAAATCAACGAATACATTGAGCAAAATCGTATTCCTGATGAGCTGATTGATCCACGAGTGCAGAATCTATGAGTGATATTTTTATCCACGTTTATTTGGATGAAGACGTTGACGTTCTAATTTCAAATCTGTTGCGTTCTCGTGGTTTCAATGCAACAACCACAACACAAGCCGGACAGCGTGGAAAATCGGATGCAGAACAATTAGAATTTGCTACCGGCCTTGGAGCGGCCATCCTAACGCACAATCGCACTGACTTTGAAAGTCTTGCTCAAGAGTACTTTAAAACAAATAAATCTCATTCTGGAATTATCATTGCAGTTAGACGACCCTATACAGAAATCGTGCGTAGATTACTTACAATTCTCGACAGCACTACATCAGATGAAATGGAAAACCAAATTCTTTACATCTGATGTAGCCAGCTAACCTTGCGCAAAATAGGGAGTAGTCGATTGTCTAGAAAGCCCCACATTCAATATGCCAGCCTTTACAATTAAACATAAATCTTTCTCGCGCTAGCAACAATGTCATATCCATCTACACCATCTGCTGAGCCCTGCGTACCCACCTTCGACGAGTTTGTGCAATTAGCAGACTATTCCTTGATGGATACCTTAAATGCCGATCCTGATGCCACGGTCGATGGGGATGATCACCGTGCCCGCCAGGTTTTTTCTGGTCATTTCGTACCTGTGACACCCACGCCGCTTCCAGAACCAGACTATGTAGCCCACAGCAGTACTTTTTTTAAGGAACTTGGGTTGAGCGATGAGCTAGCGCTGAATGAAAAATTTTGCCAGGTATTTTCGGGTGATCTTTCTGCTGCCCATGAGCCCATGCGTCAGGTTGGCTGGGCGACTGGTTATGCATTGTCGATTTATGGCACCGAATATATCCAAAATTGTCCATTTGGTACGGGTAATGGTTATGGTGATGGTCGAGCAATATCTATATTTGAAGGCATCATCAATGGCCAGCGTTGGGAAATGCAATTGAAAGGGGGTGGCCCAACGCCTTATTGCCGTGGTGCCGACGGTCGCGCAGTACTCCGTTCAAGTGTGCGTGAGTTTCTAGCGCAAGACTATATGCACGCTTTAGGTGTGCCAACATCGCGTTCTTTCACACTGTATGTTTCTAAATCTGAGACCGTTACCCGGCCTTGGTATTCTCAAGACTCTTGCTCCACCGAGCCTGATGTTTTGGTGGACAATCCTGTAGCCATTTCAACTCGCGTTGCACCCTCCTTTTTGCGCGTTGGTCAGTTAGAGTTATTTGCCCGTCGTGCCCGTAGCAATACTCATCCAAACGCATCAGAAGAGTTGCGCATGATCGTGTCCCACTTAATTGAGCGAGAATACAAACGCGAGATTAATCAAAACCTTAGTTTTGCAGATCAATTGGTTGAGCTGGCTAAGCTATTTCGCCAGCGGCTTACGTCACTGGTGGCCAATTGGCTACGTGTTGGTTATTGCCAGGGTAATTTTAATAGTGATAACTGCGCCGCTGGTGGCTTTACCCTCGACTATGGACCCTTTGGGTTTTGTGAAATTTTTGACCCTTGGTTTCAACCATGGACTGGCGGCGGCCAACACTTTGCATTCATCAATCAGCCAGTCGCAGCAGACGCGAATTATTATATGTTTTGGAAAACTGTGAGACCGCTACTGGCAGACGATGCTGACGCGTTAGAACAGTTTGATCAAGTAGGCCGTGGCTTTGCAGAAGCCATGCAACAACAAATTCAAAAAATGTGGGCGGCCAAACTTGGCTTAACTGAATTTGACCCAGAACTATTTCAGAAGTTAATGCAGTTAATGACCCACTCAGATGTGGATTACACCATTTTCTTCCGCGAGTTATCCCATATACCAGACGATGTCTCAGCCTTGAAAAAGAGTTTCTATGGCAAAACGTCACAACAATTTGAGGAACAATGGCAATCTTGGCTAAAAAGCTGGCGCGGCCTTATTAACGACGGCAATTTGGCTGAGATATCCACAAAGATGAAACAGACTAATCCAAAGTACACATGGCGAGAGTGGTTGGTTGTCCCTGCCTATCAACAAGCCATGCAGGGTGACTACACGTTAGTTAAAGAGTTGCAAGCAGTATTTAGCTATCCCTATGATGAGCAATCACAAGAGGTAGAAGATAAATATTATCGTCTAAGACCTAGCGCGTTTTCTGACGTTGGTGGCGTGTCGCACTATAGTTGTTCATCTTAATGACGCGCGGGCCAGCAGCCCGCGCGTACTTGCAAAGTCGGCAGATGCCCCAACGTCTTAGAATCGGGAATTTAATAATGTGCCAATTTCTCCCCTCCTGGGAGCAGGGCTGATCTATTGAAAAAAGGAAAATAGTTTTTCGATATCGTGTGCGACCATTCGAATACCGTGTGTAATGGAGTCGAATCCGTTTCTTCGGAAGAGGTTGATAGCTACGGTGCGGAGAATCCCAAAGTTGGTTAGGGCATGCCCATCACACACCGGCACCCAGTCTTCTCTGAAGACTGCATCTTTGGGCCAATGTAATCGGTTTTCAATATGCCAATGGTGGCGGACCCGGTGGGCTAAGGTTGGGGCATCCTCCATCCGAGAACTCATGTAAAAGAGAGTTTCTGAAAACGGTGTCTGTCCACGATACCCGACTCGCTCCACTTTGATAATTGCCTGGAGACCCACCCACGCTGGGTCAATGTCGGACGGCGGTGGCAGGACGCTGATCGTTCGAGTGATGTCCCGCCCATGGGAACGGTCGCGCTCACAAACGGTCCGGGTCGGAATGGAGTGCTCAAATGCGGATGCGATGGCTTGCTGGAGCTTTGGCTGATTGCCCTTGACCGTAATTAAGTAGTCGTTACCACTGGCCAAGATGGCCTCAACGGTTTTTTTTCGTGTGTAAGGCGTCAAGACTGATACACACATCCGTTAACTCAAGCTGTTTGAGCAGCTCCTCAACCACCGCGACTTCACTCGTTTGACCATTGCGCATCGGGGATAAGGCGACGACCTCTCCACGCTCTATGCTGAAGGCTGAGACGACGCAGATAAAGTCTTGGTAGCTTTGGTCATAGTCGCTCAAACTC
>NZ_AWNH01000028.1 GCF_000482245.1 Leptolyngbya sp. Heron Island J
GACGTTAATTCAGCCTATCGAACCCATCTACGATATGGCAATAAATTTACTTTCCAGAGTATTGAGTCATCTTCGGTTAGATTTAATGAATCGCTACCCATAAAACAATATTCTCCTTCATTGACTTGAAAACGGGCTGTTAACTGAGATCTAACGTGTCCCCCTTAAATCTCATGAGTATCTTTGTGCCAATAATTGCTAGAGCGGCTATTCCGCGTTGACAACAGCTTGCACACACAGATCCTTGAAGATAAGGTTTGTTGAGAAATCTAGGTAATAACGACCTGCGAAACAGCTCCAAGCGGTATTTTCTTAAGCCCTTCAGGTATTTTGAAAATTCCAAATACTCTAGGTAGCTTGAGTTGAGAGCCTTTAGGTTAATTCCAAACTTTTTCTTAAAAGCAGTGGCAAACTGACCCAGACTGAGTTCACTTGGCTGTAATAGCCGTCACGCTTCTTCCATGCGATAGGCATACCAGTCATCAAAATGCAGTCGTATTGTAGAGTAAATCGGGGTGAAAAATGGGGTAAACGTGATTACTAAGACTTTAGTCTGCATAGAAGAATACACAAAATTCAAATCTCTATCCCTACTAAAGCTGGTTTCTGACAGGTTAAGCTCCATAAATATCAGAGCATTTCTGAGATTATCAGAGAGTGCATAATAGGGGTTTTTGGGTTTGAAACCAAGTTTTTGATAGAGCTTTTGAGATGCGATCTGGTATACGCCTGTATCCAGCCGCATCTTTGAACAACCAATGTTTTTTGCCTCTTGAATAATCGCTTGGGTCAGGGCCAAACCGATTCCCTGACGCTGAAATTAGGCGCGAACAAGCAGACGCTTCATTAATTGGAAAGCTATAAAGATAGAAATACAGTGACTTTTACAGCTCAAGTCAAGATGCCTGTTTACTATTCAGGCTCAAACGTCCAGGGAAATAAAAGTGTAGGGTCCGGGCAGCATCGTCCAGGCTCACCAACTCATGGATCTCATTGGGGGATGTCCAAGTCCACTGTCCCTGATGAATGACTTTCTCAGAAACGACCATTAGTTGTCCTCTGGAGAGGCAATATTTTCGTTCTAACAGTTGCCCTGATAAAACATGAGTAAAGTTGATTGAAAGATGATGATTATGGGGTCTAGAACCAATTCCTGCTTTCCAAGCTAGAATCAGAATCTCCAGCCAGCGATTACAAATGAGCTGAATATACTGGTATCCAAAGGGATGGTTTACTGTTTGATTAGGAATAATGGACAAGAGTGGACGTTTCATAGTACCTTTCCTTCAAATTTATCTATGCATAATCCCAATTTTCAGCTTTGACGTTGCACTCAATTGTTAAGCTGCTGGATTAATGTTTTGGTTGAGGCGGAAGAAGTTGTCGGGATCGTATTTTTGCTTGATCTTCACAAGCCGTTGGAAATTTTTGCCAAAGGCAGTTTTGACCATCTGGTCAGCATCTTCCATAAAGCCGGGGAAGTTGAGATAAATACCAGGAGCTGCAAAGGGGGCAAGTCGATTAATACAGTCACGCACCCAGGCGATGTTGATATTGCTATCTCTGGCTTCATCCCAGTTAGCCTCAATCCCAATCATAAAGGGAGCTTCGCGGGGGGATAAAGGACTTGCCTCTGCTCCAACTCGGCTTATTGCTCCCCCTATGGTCCAGATATCGATTGTGGAGTGGTGAGATGGGGCCTGCCGATTTAACGCAATCAGTGTATCGATGGTGTCGTCAGTGAACTCCTTCAGATAAACCGACTTCCAGTAGTAATTGCGACCTTTAGGATAGTCGGCGTCCAAGAATTTTTGCACCTCGGTATAGGGCATGCGATCGCTAAAATCTACAATCGGTGTTCCCAATTCCCGTAGAGGTTGGAGCACGATTTCTCCATCAGCTGCAGGTCCAACATAGCAGGCGGCAACGCCAAAGAAAGGCTGATGCCAAGAGGCTTCAGGGAAGTTTTCATCCGCAGGTACTGTCCCTGTAAAGGAGAGCATACCGACTTCTTCAGGTTCGCTCTGGGCAAACTTGCGATATTGTTGCAAGATTTCTTTGCTGTCGGGATACAGTACAAAGCAAAACATCACTTCCGGCCCCAGGGGATGCAGCTCAAACTCAAACGCAGTTACCACCCCAAAGTTGCCGCCGCCACCTCGCAGTGCCCAAAACAGATCGGAGTTTTCAGTCTTGCTAGCCTTGAGCCATTGTCCGTCGGCTGTGACCAGTTCTACAGAAATGAGATTATCGCAAGTCATACCCCATTTTCGGCGCAGCCAGCCTGCTCCACCACTTAGCGTTAAGCCTGCTATGCCAGTCTCTGAGACGACTCCTGTGGGTACTACCAACCCAAACAACTGAGTTTCTCGGTCAATATCGCCTAGTTGTGCTCCAGCTTCGACTCGTGCTGTTCTAGCAGCAGGATCAACATGAACCGCCCGCATTTGAGAGAGGTCAATCACAAAACCACCGTCGTAACTGGCCAGGCCAGCTACGTTGTGGGCACCGCCTCGGATAGCGACTAAAAGATTGAGATCGCGGGCAAAGCGCACTGCATCGATCACATCCGCTACCCCCTTACATTGCATAATCACGGCAGGGCGTTTATCAAACATGCCATTCCAAAGACGGCGCGCTTCATCATAGATAGTATCTGGCGGCTGGATTAGATTTCCTCGGATCTGATCAGCTAACCTCTCTAAATCGTTAATGGGTATATTAGTTTGATCATTGCTCAAATTGGCAATGGTTATAGTTTCCATGGTAGTTGCCTCTAGTTAATAAATTTTTGGCCACACCTTCTTTTGCGGTCTGCCTGCTGTAGGGGGATACCGCTGTACGTCCTTCAAGAGTCAGACTAGTGGCCGATATCCTGCATTGGATGCACCGAAGTGCATCCCTACAAATCATCCCAATTGACTGGATTTTATCCCCATCGGGGTTGTTCATCTAGATTGAGGTCCAAGGCGACCTTAGCAACAATTTCATGGGTCAAGGCAGAGTTTGCGGGGTGAAAGCGACCTGCACGAGCATCCCGAAATAGCCGTTCTAACTCACTCTTCTTAAACATGCCGAATCCACCGGAGAGATCGAGCGCCCGATCAACAATCTGCCAGGAACTTTCCACAGCATGATATTTGGCTGAAACTAGCTTTGAAGGCCATGCAGCACCGTAGTCAACACCCGTTGACCAGTCTTCGGCAATGGTTTCAATATGTGGCCCAATGGCTTCGAATTCTAGAATCATCTCAGCAATATTGTGTTGTATCTCCGCATGGTGAGACATGGGATTAGACATCGCCAAGGATGTTTTTTGAGGAATGAATTCCAGGGTTAAATCAATCGCCCGTTGGGCAATTCCGTAGTAAACATTGGCAAAGCCCATTAATGCCCAGGCAAAAATGCACAAAATAAAGAAGTCAGCCCCGCCAAACCCCGCTGGAACAACTCTAGAAATATATTCATCAGGGACAAAAACATCTTCTAGAATCGTGTCATCACTGCGAGTGGCTCGCATACCCAGAACATCCCAGGTATCCTTGATGGTATAGCCTGAAGCGGATCGGGGCATAAATGCATGAACAATCTGAGGATGCTCGGGGTCGCTGGCATCCATACCATGAATACCCAGCCAGTTCCAGACCGGGGTCAAACTGCCAAAGGATTTACGTCCGTGAAATCGGTATCCACCTTCGACTCGTTCGACTTTTGTTGTGGAATACAGCAGTGGTAAATCATTTCCTGTTTCGGCATGACCGGCTGCAAATACCTTACCCTGGCTCGCCTGCTCTAAAATCCAGTTAGTGGAATAGTCTCCTGCACGGTATAAGTCTGCCGCCAGTCCCACCCAATAATGATGCATGTTGAGACACACTGCTGTTGCAGGGGCGTAGTATGCTAGGCGTCGAGTTTCTCTAGACATCTCAGCTAGGGTTAACCCCTTACCACCAAACTCGGGAGGAACTGTGAAAAGAAGATAGCCAGCGGCTTTTAACTCATCAAAGTCTTCCTGACAGAAACGGTTTTCACGATCGTACATCGCGGCTCGGTCTGCACAGCGCTGTAGCAGATCGTTACTCAATAAAGGTTGATTTATCTTAGGTGAAGTAGCAAGCATTTGGAGTCTCCTGATCTTCCTGAAGGGCTTGTAGTATGTCGTGTTTTTTCTATAGGCATGCCAATTTCATCTGGATGCACTTTCAAGGACATAAAACATTTAGATGGTCTTAGAACAACGCATCTAAATTCAAGGTAATCAGCGTAGCGATCCAGAACTGTTGCTTAAGCGATCCAGTAATTAATTGTCCTCGCAGAACTTTCGTTCAGACAACTGCTTAGTGATGGCTGAAGGGAGTCACTTATAGATGAAAGTATGGATAAATTTGGCATCGCATAATCCTCCATCGAAGTGGCAGAGGAACTGTTGCTTCAGCAATCTGGTTAGGCGATATTTGAGGAAGTGTGAATAAGAAGCATAGCATTAAGGTTTAAGCAATTGGGCTGACCAAACGCGCTCAAAGGAGGTGTTGAGCCTGCGATAGGTTTCGCGAATGACTTCAGCATCGGGAGCATTGAGTTCACAAATGATGCGGGTGCGATCGCAAGACATAAATGAATGAAGCCACTCAACACCTCGTGGTTGATAGCAGTCCAAACTGCGAGCATTAGCTATGTTCCAAAACTCTTGAGTAACGGGTGGGTAGGTTCCTTCAACCACTTTGAGAAGAGGTTCATTCCGCTGGAATGAGCCGTAGCTGGGCAGAACTTTGCTCCCCGCCCAAATTCTGTCAAAGGGAGCGTTAGCTTGTCGAAAGCAGGTTTGGACCGCATCGGCGTCTGGTGCTTCAAATACATAAATCTGGCGCTTGCAATTTTGTGCCAGCAGAGAATAGAGCCATTGTACGTTGTCTCCACCTGGCTGGTACTCCACATTTTGCCAGGGGCGATCGTAACTGGCTTCTGCAATCACTAATGCCATAAGTAAACCCAGAGTGAATTTTCACTTGAAAGAATATTGGCCAGCATTATTTGGGAGCGTCTGTTAAAGCCTGTTCACTTATGGTCTGTTTGGTCAGTGAGGGCACAGAGGATTTGTCCTGTACTACGTATCTGCATCCAGGGTATCAAGCCTCCCGATCCAAAACTGTTACTTAACCGATCTGGTTAGGTGAGATATGAGGAGGTACAAATGGGGGCTGGGGTGTTAAGGTTTTAGAAACTGGGCTGACCAAACGCGCTCGAAGGGGAAGTTGAGTCGGCGGTAGGTTTCGCGAATGCCTTCGGCATCGGGAGCATTGACTTCACAGATAAGCCGGGTGCGATCGCTAGACATAAATGTATGAATCCACTCAACGTCCCGGTTTTTGTAGCAGTCCAGACTTCGAACATTGGCTGCGTCCCAAAACTCTTGAGTGATGGGTGGATACGTTCCCTCAATGACTTTAAGGAGACTTTCATTCCGCTGGAATGAACCATAGTTGGGCCGAATCTTGCTCCCCAGCCAAATTCTGTCAAAGGAGGCATTTGCTTGCCGAAAGCAGGCTTGGACAGCGTCGGTATCCGGTGCTTCAAACACATAAATCTGGCGCTTGTAATTTTTTGTTAGCAGGGAATAGAGCCATTGCACGTCGTCTCCCCTGGGCTGATGCTGGTTATCTACATCTTGCCAGGGATGAGCGTAACTGGCTTCTGCAATCACTAATGGCATAAGTAAACCTAGGAAAAATTTACACTTGAAAGAACAGTGGGGCGCGTTTTTAACAAATCTCTTGACGAATCTCTTGAACCGCTACCTGGGCTCGATGGTTTAAGTCGTAATAGTTCATCGATTGGAGCGACATTTCGAATTGCTCAAATTCCACCGCCGCCTGGTCGTAACTTTCTAAGTGTAATAGTCCCTGCATCAACAGTGTCCAACTCAGCACAATTTCGCTCGGGTGATTAATTACTTGCGCATTTTGTAAAGCAGCCTGGGCTCGACTCACGGCTAACTCAATGCGATTAGAGTCCAGTTTGCGGTTGCAATCGCCTTTAAGATCCACCTCAGCCGCCGCCATCAGAATATAAGCTAGCATCCGCTTAGCATCCAAGTCTGCCAAAGTATCGATTGCATCTGTTAAGGCTTGTTCTCTTGTAGTACGTTCAGTTTGGGGTGGCGGGTGCCGATAATGCACCAGGGCTTCCAGCGCCAGGGCTGTCGCTGCTTCGCTCCCTTCCCCTGGAATTTGAGCTGCAACCACCGCCATTTCACGGCAGTGGGGCAAAGCGGCAGTTGGGTTATCCGCATCCAGTTCCGTCATGGCTAGATAGCTGAGGTAAGTACACTCACGCCAGTGGTCTTGTTGTATCTGGGCCAGTTGCCAGGCTCGTTGTAGCTGCGATCTCGCCTCGTCATAGCGGCCATGGTGGCGATGAACACATCCCAGGCCACTGAAAATATCACAAAGCTCCAGATTCACCCGCTCAGCCATAGATTGAGCCTCCACCAGCAACGCTTCGGCCCGCAGCAAGTCGCGACCAATTTCAGCCAGACAAGACCCACCATAAGCTAATCGACGGGCCATTGTAGCTGGGCTGGCAACTCGACCAGTGTTCGCAACCTGTAGGGAATGCTGGTGAACCCCAGCAAAGTTATTTTGTTCAAACTGCAAAACCACCATAGTCTCGTGGGCACTGGCTTCGGCCTCGGTCAATCCCAGGGATGCTGCTTCCTGAATGAGCTGCTGGATTTTGGTTTCGAGGTCCATGACGCCATGGTGATGATGTTCACTTGAGTGACTATCCCCGGTGTAGCCTACGATGGCATAAATCCTCAGTATCCCAGCCTGTAATGGAAGTCGGATGGGAGGTTCGAGAGATTGGCACTGTTGCATGCCTTGACCAGCAAGTTCTAAGGCTTCGGTGTAAGCAAATAGTTTAAGACATCGTTCAGCTGCTGCTAATGCATAGGATACTGCCAATTCAAGATCGTCTCCTAAAGCCGCATGGTAAGCAATCTCGCTAGTAAAGGAATCATCTTGGGTCAGCTGTTGCAGCCTATGAGCAATGCGGGCGTGCATCAGCCGTCGTCGGGGCTGCGAAAGTTGCTGATAAACCACCTGACGCACAATATCGTGGGCAAAGTCATATTTGATTTCTTTCCCCAGAGAGGCTCCGGGACGAATCAAAGCCTGCTGCTCCAAGATTTCAATTGCTGTGAGCAGTTTAGTCAACGAGTAGTCGGCCATCTGGGCCACCGTGGAGGGGTTGAAGCTTCGCCCCCAGGCAGCTGCCCATGGCAAAAACTCCCGTGCGACTGCATCCAATTGGTGGAGGCGATCTTGAATCAGTACCTCTAGCGTGTTGGACGGAGCTAACTGATGAGGATTAAGCGACCGAGCAATCTCTAACACAAATAGAGGATTTCCCCCACTATCAATAAATGCCTGATGAATGACTGCCGACGATAATGCTGATGGCTCACCCTTGTGAGTCTGGTGCATCAGGTCAGCTGTTTGGTCTTGATTGAGCGATCGCAATTCCAGTGTTTGGAGTTGCTGTTCATGGTTTAGACCCTGTACTACTTGCCAGGCTGCAGCATTTTTCGCCAGTTCACCAGACCGCGCCGTGCATGCAAATGCTACAGGTAATGGACGCAATAATCGAATGGCGTAGTGTAGCAATGCTGAGGAAGCTTCATCCAGCCATTGAATGTCATCAAAGAGGATAAAAAGGGGAGCCTGTTGAGCCCATTGACTCAGCAAATTCACAATGGAATCAAACAGATGACTGAGTTCGGTGGGCGCTTGTGATGGCTGGCCCAGTTCAGGTAGCAAATATCCTAACTCGGGCAGTAGATTGACCTTTGAGGGCATCGCCACTGTTCGCAAAGCATCAATCCAGATGCCGAAGGGACGCATCATCTCGGCGGCAAATCCGTTGCCCCGTAGTACCTGAGTATTCTGTGCTGAAGCGATTGTGAGAAGTTCTTCTAGCAAGCGTGTTTTGCCAATGCCAGGTTCGCCTGTTAGCAGTAGCACCGTTTTTACGCCTTTACTCTCGCCATTGTGGACATGGGGCAAAATCCTATGAGCCCACTGCAGCAAGGTTGCCCTCTCCGGTTCACGTCCTATGAGTGGAGACACCCTATTAGACAACAATGGCTGGGACGATAGCACAAGGTACGGTGGGATTGAGCTGTTGTCACGATGAGATGGTTGAGCCAGTGTAGTGCCTTCATCAAGTAATTGCTCATAAAGCTGACGTGTACTGACACTAGGCACAATACCTAACTCTTCGCGTAGTATTGTCATACATTGATGATAAGCTTGCAGCGCATTGGCGCGATCGCCACTTAAACCATATAGCCGCATTAAGTTATAGTAGGCAGCTTCATTCAAGCCATCCATCTGAAGCAATTGTTGGGCATAGATCAGCGCTGTCAAATAATTGTGCTGTTCCTCTAATATTCCAATCAGCTGCTCAAGCGCACGGCTTTGCATCTGCCGCCACTGTTCTCGTTCTAAAACAATCCATTCATCTTCGTAATCCGGCAGGAGATCGCCCTGATAGCAATTAATTGCCCTTTCTAAAGCAGCTTGACGGAGCCTGTTATCAGTTGCTTGTTCACCCTCTTTTACAGCGGCCTCAAACTCAGCAACATCCAGTATAAAATTCCCCTCTGGTAACCATTGCAGTGTTCTGGCATCGCTCCACAGAAAGGCATCGGCGTCGGGCAACGAACGCCGTAACCCGCTCAATATCTTGCGAAGATTAGCACGAGCCTGCGTTTCAGTCGCTTGGGGCCACATGTGAAAGGCGATCCGCTCACGGGGCTGGGCAGCGTTACGGTGTAGTATCAAATACGCTAGCAGTTGCTGCGATCGCCCAGCCGTAATATCTCTGATAGGGTACTCATCATAAGTGAAGGAAAACCCTCCTAACAAGCGAATGCTTAGGGTTTTTGACATGGTTCTGAATAGCTACGGTCTAATCCGCTCTTAGTTAGTGTAACAGTGTCCTCATTAAGAAGATAAAACCCATAGGCCCTCAGCTTAGGAGCAAGCGATTAATAAATTCCAAACATATTTAAGCTGAAGAGATGCTATGTGGAAGGCTCATACATCCAAAAGTGGAATTTAATTGATTTTGCTTGTTTAGGATCATCATCTGTCATCAGCCAAATTCCCGAAATTCTCGCAACCCAGAGCCAGTATTCATTTTTGTGATTTTGTTTATAGGATGTGTTGTGACACTTGCCCAACGAACCGATAAACGAGAATATGGTGCATCACACTTCATCCAACTCCATTTGTCTAGAGATAATCAACGATAACGCCTGCCGGGTCATCTCTAGCGGCATAAAGGGTGACTCTGGCCAATGTTTGATTACCTGCTCAGGCAAAGCTGGAATATGAACAAAGCCAACTTTCACATGTGGCTTGTAACGCTCTCGCCAATGGAGACAATGGTAAAAAGCCTGATTACACAGATGGGTTCCACAATCGTTTGAGACCCTAGCTGGAATATTGTGACTTTCAAGCATAGGAATTAAACCATCCTTTTCTAGCAGTGAATGCCAATAGGCGATGGGTGCATCTTGAACAACTGGTTCTCCCTTGGGAACGTTGCCAGCTCTGTCCAAGGTGACAAAATATCGCAGATTCTTGGCCATCCGCTCTAGTGTTAGTCGGTTATAGCCCCTTGCTTGACCGATACCAATACAAATATCCGGTTTAACATCCGCGAGGATTTGCCCGATCACCTGACCTAGACGGTTGGTATCTCCTGGCAAAACCTTGAAATCCATAAATTGACTATATGGCCTCAAGACCTGAGGCAGATTATCACGTAGCGAAAGGACGACTATCTCAGATGCATTTAGGCCGTTATCATTAGGTGCAAAACCTGTGATCAACACTCTCATCTCTGGTATACCTCTGATGCCTCTTTATATTTGAATCGGTCTTAATTTATGATTAATGTCTTGGCAAAATACGGATAGTAAATATTAAGCAAAACTCTTTATTATTTAGTTTTTACCAGTTCAGCCTAGTTTACATATATTGCTATGAGAGATGAGCTAATCGCGATCGCAACCAAAATCCAACAAGCTCACTATCCAAACTCAGACGTTATCTTTTTAGCAGGCTCTGTTATTCGTGGTGAAGGTACTGCTACGTCAGATCTTGACCTTATTGTGGTCTTTCAACAGCTTCCAGCTGCATATCGGGAATCGTTTCAGTTTGAAGGCTGGCCCGTCGAAGCATTTGTCCATGATCCTGAAACGTTAAGATACTTTTTCTTTGAGGCCGATAGACCCACAGGTATACCTTCTTTGCCCGCTATGGTGAGTGAAGGAATTGAGATACCTCAGCCAAGTCAGCTATCCAGGGAGTTAAAGCAGCTAGCGGATGATGTTTTAACTGCAGGTCCACCTGTCTGGGACAAGGACGCCATCGATAGATCCCGTTACACCCTTACAGGACTGATCGATGATATTCGAGCCCCACGCTCAAGGGCAGAACTGATGGCCTCTGGTATTCAACTGTATGATGCGGTGGCGGATCATTATCTGCGTAGCCGTAATCTCTGGTCTGCTAAAGGCAAGACGATTCCCAGACGGTTGCAGCAAGTTACACCTCAGTTTGCGGCTCAATTTGAAGAAAGCTTTTCAGCTCTGTTTATCCATGGGGATACTGACAAGCTTATAGGGTTAGTAGAAAACATGCTAAAGCCTTGTGGTGGTTGGCTATTTGAGGGATATAAACTTGTTGCTCCTGGCCACTGGAGAATAGAAAAATAAGCTTCTAAAGTTTTTTATCTGTTTCTGCGTTTTAGTTGTTTTAGCGAAAAAGGTAGCTAATAGCTAATACTGTTACCACCGCAAACAACAGTGCCACAGCAAATACACCTTGATAACCGATAGTCTCGGCAATCACACCGCTAAAGGTAGCACCCAGAATTCCGCTGATGTAGACGACAGAGGACTGTACCGTATAGTCAGTGCCTGCTGTTGTTGCCTCGCTGTTATCCATCATTACAGTAAACAATGCAGTCATAGCCATGCCATTAATAAACTGGGCTATCATTGCAACCACGTAAAGTATGGGCAATTGAGTAAATCCTAGAGCGGGTAGGCAATAAGCAGCAATGGCAATCCCCTGTAGGGCACTAAAGATGACCAACGCTTGTTTTCGGCCCAATCGAGAGATATTTAACCCCGCAGCTACGGCACCCAGCAACCCCGCACCATAGCTGACCACACCCAGTAATAACCCAATTTCACCCATGGATAATCCTATATCCACCAGCAGCGGACGAAACATGGTGAGTGCCATGTAGGGACCAATGCCGTAGAGCAATAGGATGAGTGACCAGCGACCCATACCAGGACGACGATAAACGCTGATCAGGCGACCAAAGCTTGGTGGAGATGAAAGTGCTGGTTTTATAACCTGCTCACGATGACGAGCAATAGGTATAACCGCTAACAAGAGAACAGCTGCCATGGCTAATAAAGTGATGCGCCAACCCCAATAGCTCAACAGGAGCAGCATACCGCCGCCACCAATGATAGCGCCGAGGGAGTTACCGCCCCGCTGAATACCGTTACCAATACCGCGTTCTGCGGGAGAGAGTAGACCAACAGCCAGGGCATCGGTGCCAATATCTTGACTGGCGCTGAGGAGGCTGACTAGAAGAAGACCGATAAGGAGAAGGGTAAACTGCTGGGTGATATTGAGAAAGGCAAGGAGTGCGATCACACCCCCCAACCCAGTTTGAAAACAAAGAATCCAAAACCGATAGTGCCTCCAGCGAGTCACCCCATAGCGATCAATCAACGGTGACCACAAAAACTTAAACACCAGCGGTAGTGCCAACAGCTGCAGTAACCCTAACGTTCTCAATGAAACATTTTGCTGTCTGAGAAATACTGGTAGCGCCTCATATACAAACGTCAAAGGAATATGTTGAGCAACATACAAGCTCCCCAGTAGCCCCATTTTCTGCCATGTCAAAACTCTTGGTTTAGTTAGCTGCATTTCTATTCTCCTCCTCTCCCTCTCTCCGTGTCTCCCCGTTTCACCTTCTCCCCCTCTCACCCCTCACCATCAAAACCTGGACCTCACCTGCACCCCAATGGTAAACGGATCGCCAAATGACGCTAAATCCTGACCTGCAGCGGTCAGAGCAGCCGTAATATAGCGGCTATCAAAAATGTTGTTGGCAAACACATAAATGCCGGTATTGCCCCACTCATAGCCCAGCTGAGCATTGACTAAACCAAAGGCATCCTGCTTCAGCCGATTGGCATCGTCAAAAAATGAGCTGCCGTAGCCCTGCCATTCTAGACGGCCCAAAAATCCCCCTGGACTGCGATACTGAGCGGCTAGATTATAGTTATACCTGGGTGCATAGGGTAAACGATTGCCATCAAAAGACTCAGCGGTAAAAGGGTTTCTAGCATTGTCAAAGCGAGCATCCACATAGCCAAATCCGGCGGTGAGATCTAACCCATCCAGTGGTGTTGCCCTGAGTTCAAACTCTAAGCCGCTAATTTGAGCATCGGCGTTAATAATGTCACTGGAGACCGCATCAAAGCTGCGCAACAATAGCTGATAGTTATCTACCTGGTTGGTAAACAACGCTAAATTAGCCGTGAGTCGATCGTCGAGCCAGCTGGTCTTTAATCCCAGCTCATAGTTCCAGGAAGTTTCTTCTTCGTATTCCAAAATGCTGGTTTGTTCTGCTGTTGGGTTTAGACCCCCAGGACGGTATCCACGGGTAACGCTGGCATAGGCCAACAGATTGGGATTAATCCGATAATCTACCGCTAGCCTGGGCAACAGTTCACCGTCATTTTGGTTTTCGCCATTAATGGGCGGTACTGTGGGAATCACTACCGGACTGTCTGTTACCTCAAAGGTACTCTGGCGACTTAGACGACTGGTGGAGGCCTCGTAGCGGAGCCCGGCGGTCAGAGTTAACGGATCAACCGGCTGATATTTGATTTGACCAAAGGCGGCGTAGGTTTCACGATCCAGTTCATAGTCAGTGCGGTTAAAACCAGCCAGGGGCAACCCAAACTGGGTGGCGGCAAACTGACTTAAGACCAAACCTGTGCCCTCAGCATCAAACTGGTTGGATTCATAATAGCCTCCCAACAACCAGTCAAATGGTCCTTCTGTTGTGGGTGATTGCACTCGCAGTTCCTGGCTCCAAACTGTAGCGTCAAAGCTAGCCAACCGTCGTAACAAATCTACCGATGTGGCATCGGCATCTAGCTGAGAGTCTTGGAATGAATAGCGCCGTGAGGTGATAGAAGTGGTCTCTACCTGGGGTGTTTTATAGGCGATGCGCAGAGCTTGGGCATTACTATTTGACTCGTAAAACCCATCAAAATCATGATCGATGGTAAACGGTGTGGATGAGTTAAATGGAACAAACACAGGCGCACCGTCATCATCGCCGCTAGCAGTAGCTGTCAGAGAAATATCCCATTCACGTGACGGCGTCCATACCACCCGAGCCCGACCGCTTAAAGAAGACTCTTCTCCCACAGATCCATCATCGAGAAACGTATTCTCATAAAACCCATCGTGGGCAGTGTAGGAACCCGATAGCCGAAACGCCAGCGTGTCTGGAATCAGTGTGTTGCTCACAGACAGCTGCACATCTCGCGTATTCTCATTGCCATAGCCCGCGATGGCGCGCACTTCAAACTCTTCCGACGGTGGACGGGTAGTGACATTTACCACTCCTGCGGCGCTACTGAGACCATAGAGAGTGTTTTGAGGGCCACGCAAGATTTCCACCTGAGCCAAATCAGTCAGATCAAAATCCAGAAAACCGCCATAGTCATAGGGAACATCATCTACATAAAAACCAACCGCATCGCGATTGATAAAGTTAGCGTTGCCAATACCTCGAATGCTGTAAAAGCTAAAATAGCTTCCCGCTGAATTGACCGGATTGAAATAAAAGTTGGGCGTATTGCGAGCAATCTCCTGGAAGGTACGAATTTGACTATCTTCTAGTTCATTTTCAGTCAAAACCGTGAGACTAACAGGCACATCCTGTAGATTGTCCGGTCTCTTCTCCGCAGTCACCACAATCCGTAGGGTGTCCTTCTCTTCTTCAGGAGATTCTGACGCAGTATTATCGTCTTCGGATATTTCTTGACTTACAGGAGTCTGCCTGACATCTCCGATAGGGATAGAATGATTCTCGGTTTCTGCTGTCAACAGCCCAGTTTCAGCCCATGCAGCAGGAGCCATTATCAGTATGACCAGCCCCCAACTCCATTGATAACGCCAATGTGTCCGCATGTCTCAACTCCTCAGCACGATACCCAGTAATTGAGAACGGTACGCAATATGGCAGTTTTGCTTCAACTCCTAGCCGGATCTTTTTCCCCACAGGCGGATCTTTCTATGCCCCCTCACATTCCCTGTGCCTTTATAGTTTTAGGCAATATCCCAAATTTCTTCTTAAACGCCGCAGAAAACTGACTGGGATTTGCATACCCAATTGACTGGGCCACCTGGGTAACCGTCATTTCAGTAGACCGCAACATCAATAGAGACTGCTCCATACGATGCTGGTGGAGATAACCAAACACCGTTGTGCCAAAAACCTGGCGAAAGCCCTGCTTAAGCTTGAAGTCATTGATGCTCACCTGTTTGGCTAGATCGGTTAGGGATGGGGGATTAATCAAATTATTGATCAGAATATGTTTGGCATGGTGAATGCGTTCAATGTCGTCAGGTTTTAGTCGACGTGTCAGGGGCACCAGCTTGGTTGCTTCAGTGAACTGATTAGCCTGTAGGGCCATCAGCTCCAGTACTTTGCCTTCTAGATAGAGCTGTCTGATGGTGTCCTGGTAGGGGCAGTTCAATAGTTGATGCAGAATGACATTGACGGCTGGAGAAATGTGACCACTGTGCCAGCAGCAGCCAGATCCGTGGCTGACTAAAATCTGTCTGAGGTCAGTTGGCAAAGCATTAAACCGATCGCCAATGAAAAACTTAAATAGCAGTGGGTCAATGTCCACCCGCACCAGAATCAGCTTTTGCAGGGGCATAAATTCTGAAGCCAGGGCAATTTCACCGTTTAATGCTCCCAGGTAGCAGTGGCCCGCTTTGATCAAAATATCTTCGTTAGCAGGTTCAAAACGGAGATTGAACTGGCCAGACAGGCAAAAGGTAAAGCGCAATAGAAAGCAGTTGTCAGTGTCTGCAGCTAGATAAAAGGGCTTTTGAAAATCTGCTTCGACCACAGAAAAGCTAAGACCGGCTCGCAGTTCAACGTTGTAACCGTACCAGTGGCTATGGTTAAGGCTAACGTTGATGCTGGGATGATTCGGATTTACCTGTAGGTCCAGGTCTGATTGGGCCTGCAATGTATGGGCAACATCGCGAAAATTGCTGTAGGTCGGTAGCGATAGTTTCATTCTGACTGGCAGGCTCCACAGATAGAGAGGCTTAGGGGCTGCAATTAGTTTAAATGATAAAAATTCTCATTAGCAATGGTCTGAAATATAATGATGAACAGTGCGGTTATTGGGAATAGCTGATTGGGACTACAGATAGCTGACGAATATGTTCCATTTGCCGAGGCGATCTATGCTGATCTCGGCAGTGCTATTCGTGGTGTTTGCCAGGCTTGGTGCGATCGCAATGGCTACAGCGATCCCTTTTGCCGTGATGGAGTATGGTGGGCATTTCCGCCCAATGGTGTGATGCCGGTACGAATCGAGACAGTGATGGGAGAACAAAGTCAGCGTTTGGTGAGAATTGGGCCGATGAGATTAATATTGTTTCCAGATGGGTCCATTTACAGTGCCTGAATTTCTTTTTTTATCGCTATTAAGAATGTGGGCACCATCTCATGAACCCATTGGGGTTCGTTGTGTCGGATTATCAGCCAAAACTTGTTTTGGCTCAATCGGCGTTTCAGGGAGTTAGACGAGCAATGTACTCAATAGACTACCCAGCAAGGCTTTCCCCCTTTTTCTGGCATTATGCACAAACTCAAAGAACCCCAAATATATCGGCAATTTCTCTTGTGAGATACCTCGATGAGGTCTCAACCATGACCGCAGCAATGACCAGAAGCCTTCCATCGTATTGACATGGACTTCACAGAAACCATCGCCATCGTCATCTCGGGCATATTCTCCGGCACTGTGGCAAACACTTTTGTGAGTATATCCCCAACTCTCTAGACGAGCATAGATATCATACTCGTCGGTATAGATGAGGGTGCCAGGTTTCACGATGGACTGAATGATTGGCTTAATAGTTTGTTGTTGAACATTTGACAGCATTTTAATCACCACCTCTCCGCCTCGCTGAATCATCCCGAAGATCGGCGGTTTCTCCGTTTCGAGCGTACCGTGCCCCCGAAACCCTTTGAGTTTCCGCCTGCGCCCCTTGCGCCCTTTTTTTTGACCTTCTCTGGCTGCCCCTTATGGCCTGCTGTCACATACACTTCATCAAACTCCACCGTCCCTGATAACTGGACTTCTGGTCGCTTGTCGGCCACCGCTTGACGTAATTCACTCGTCATCTGATGCACATCATCTTTGTGCAGACTCAACTCTTCGGCAATTTGTTGGTTCGAGACATTGAGTCCCATCAGATATAAGCACGCCATCCAGGTCTGTAACGGTTGATGACGACCCGCAAAGAGGGTGTCGGTTAAGTCATCAAAGTGACGACCACACTCCCCACAGATATAGCGTTGCCGCGCTGAATAGGTGTCATGCTTCCCTCGTTTAGTAATGCTTTTCGAGCCACAATCAATACAGCAAACGCCCTCAGGCCAACGCATTGTGCGAATAGTCTCGTAGCATTTGTCCTCATCGATTAACTTAGAAAGCGTTAGCATAGGTAGGCTGGCAGGAGGATTCATTCCATGACACTACCCTGCTCATCTTAAAGTTAGCAACCTCCCTGAAACAGCTATTGAGCC
>NZ_AWNH01000029.1 GCF_000482245.1 Leptolyngbya sp. Heron Island J
CTCGGAGATACTGTGTGCTCTTGTGAATGTCAAGCCTGAGCAGCGAGTGCTTTGTTGGCATCAAAAGGGTGCCCCGAGTGTAATACCCCAAAGACCCATCGAATCAATTTATGCATAATTGCACCGACCACCTGCATTTTGAGCTTTCCGGCTGCCAGTAAACGGTCCCGAAACTGAGCAATCACAAGATTGTGATTAATGGACGCTAACGCTGGCATATATAAGGCTTTTCGCAATCGCGCATTACCCATTTTTGAGAGTCTAGGTTTCTTGTGGATAGAGCTACCAGAATCATGGTTTTTGGGCGTTAAACCAGCATGAGCCGCCAGTTGTCGAGCACTTTTGAAGAACCGGATATCGCCAACCTCAGCCAGAATAATCGCCGCTGTTTTGTCGCCAATTCCGGGAATCGAGGTAATCAGATCGCGTTGTTTTTTTAGATGGTCGTGACGGTCAATGTGGTGTTTAATTTCTTCCAACAGCAATTTGTACTCGCCCTTAAGAAATTCCAGATGTCGCTTGATAGCCTCCACCAGCTCCTCAGGGGTGGTTTCCAATCGATTTCGTTCTTGACTCATGATCTTCTCAAGCACATCCAAACGACGAACAAGCGCTTGCAATGCGTCCACCTCAGGAGCCGGTGGTGTCCATGCTCGCGGCTTGCGTTCGAAGCAGAACTGCGCAATAAGGCTCGCATCCACCCGGTCCGTTTTTGTCCGCACCAATAGGCTCTCGCCATAGGCTTTGATTTGTTTAGGATTAGCGATGGTGACCACATGCCCCTGCTCGTGGAGAGTGCGAGCCACCGGATGAGCATAGGTACTGGTCGCTTCCACGCAGGCGTGAACACGCTCCACTTGATGGTATGCCAGCCAGTTTACTAACGCTTGGTGCCCTGAGGCATCATTACTCACAGTCTTTCGTTTCGGCTTCTTATCAGCTCTCAGCAGTAAGGCCGCATACAGTTTATGCTTGCCAACATCGATTCCTAAGCACGGAAGAGACATGAGATAGAGGCTCCTATCGGACAATCGTCAACTCCATCCACTATCGACTCTGTCCTTGTTAATTCAGGTTGCGTTGCACCGATGGCAACACCTTTGATACTGTCGAGGCTAGTCGTTGGATGGGGCAGGTAGCTCATCAGGCGCAATCCGCTGTTCTCCGACCGAGCTTGGTTAGCTCTAGGGACCCCCCAGTTTGGATTGCATGAAATGATGGCTATTACTAGCATCCCTGATGCGCTACCCAACATACAAGGGACCCCAAGCAACCGGTTTTAGCTCTCTCCGATCACATGATTCAATATCAACGAAACCACAAGCCTTCCAAAATTTCCCTAGTGAACATAAAATGCTCCTGCCAGGATTGGAGACCTGCGATCTCATCGCCTTTCCAAAACAGCATTCTAAGAACTCGCAGATAGCCAGCTATCTAGATATTCAGATAGCTGATTAACCAGCGATGGAATGTCAGTGTAGGCTAGCTGCCAGACCACTGGTTTTGCCATGAGAATCGCCATTGTCAGCCTAAAAGGCGGAGTGAGTAAATCGACGCTGTGTGTAAATATTGGGGCGGCGCTGTCACGGTTGGGCCGTTCGGTGGTGGTGGTGGATGCGGACCCCCAGGGTTCGGTTAATGATTGGGCTGCGATTCGGGATGAGGTGTCGAGACCGCCGTTTACGGTATTGGCGGCGGCCAGGAAAACGCTGAATCGGGATATTGATGCGTTGCAGGGCAGTCATGATGATTGTTTGATTGATACGCCAGGGCGGGCGGAGGCGATTACGTTATCTGCAGTGGCAGCAGCGGATTTGGTGTTAATCCCCATCAGTCCATCGTCCTATGATCTGTGGGCTGCCGAGCAAACCTTGGAACGGATGGACCCGATCCGGGCCATCTACACTGACATCAAGATTGCCTATGTAGTGAGTAAAGCAGTGGTGGGGTCTTCGTTGGATCGGGAGTTGCGCCAGGTGATTAAGGAGATGGATGGTGACTTGCTAAAAACGGTGGTGCATCAGCGGGTGGCGTTTCAGCGCTGTGCCGATGGGGCCACTATCTACGAGCTAAAGGATGAAAAGGCCCAGCGAGAGGTGACCAATCTGACTAAGGAAATTCTGAAACTGATGGGGGTTGGCTAATGCCGCAACCGAGACCCAAACGGGATGCTGAGGCGATTGAGCAATTGATCAATGCGGCCTCTGACGATGGGGCGGATTTAGGGCCGAGGGTGCCGGTGTCGAAGGGGATGGGTAAGAACAAACGCCCGGATTATCAGAAGCTGTTGGTTTATATTCCGGTGGATTTGCACCGGGCGCTGAAGCGGGAGGCGTTTGATAGTGATGGGGATGTGGATATGAGTGATATTATCGCTGAGCTTTTGGCGGAGCGGTATCAGGTGGATTTGGAGCGGCTGATAGCAAAATAGTCAGACGGTTGGATATCTGACCATTTGGATAGTTGGCTAAGCAATGTTGGGGTATCAGTTGAGGGTAGAATTGCGTTCTCAGCCCTTTACTAAGCGACTTCCTTAAAATTTTTAGCAGCCTATTCGCCAGTCAGGAAAGGCGTTTGAGGGATTTGCCAAAAATCTTCTAGAAAAATATACATAATTATATGTTTTTACAATAGTATGTAGATATCGATATTGAATCGATGTCAGTGTAGAGGTTGGTGTTATGCCTTCCAAGAAGAAGAAAGATTCTGATGATAAGGATCAAAAACCAGTGCGCATCTCGGCAATAGATGAGGATGTTCTTACTGTGTTGATGGGGCGTGAGCTGTATGGTCTGGAGATTCTGGACCAGCTTAATCTAGGTCGCCCTAGTGAGCTGAAGTTTGGCAGCTTATATCCTGCACTGAATCGTCTTGAGAAGAAGGGGTTGGTGTCCTGGCAATGGGGTGATGAGGTAGATGAGTCAGGGGGTGCTCGACGGAAGTATTACAAGGTGACTGGCTTAGGGGTGAAATCTCTAAGAGCGGTGCAAGAGTATCGCGCATTGCTTGCTCAGAGAGCGGGTCAGGCTCCAGCTACTTGAGGAGGAACTTGAGGTGGAGAAGCGACTTAAGCGCAGGATAAGGAATCTTTGGCGCGATCGTTTATTAGTGGGAGTAAGTAGTCTTATTGTTCTTGGATTTTCAGCTCTGCAGTGGCGAACAATATTGAAGTATCGCACTGTTTATCAACCATGGGTCTTAGAGCTGTCTCAAGCAGTTAATACGCTGACAAATGAACAAAGCTCTGCAGAAGAACGAGGCCAAGCAAAATCAAAAATTCAGAGAATTGCCCAAACGCAGAATTTACAGGTCACTAGGTTGGTGTATTCGAATCTAGAGCCGTCTCAGACTCGCACCCTAACTCAGGCTTTAGGGCGAGCTTGGGTTCTGACTCAAGCTGAGGGGGTAACTCAAGTTAAGGATCTAGATCAGGATCTGAATCAGGCTTGGGTGATGACTATCTATTTGGGCTTGATTTGGGAACAAACTAACGCTCACACACTTGAGTCTTCTCTGACTCTGGCTTTGGAGCAGACTCAGACCTTTCAGCAGATTTGGACTCAGGATGTTTTTCAGGAAGAGGTTCTGGAACAAATCCTGGGTCAGCATCAGGCCCTGATTCATACACTGGAGAAAGTTCAGGCTCAAGAGAAGACTCAATCCTTGAAACGAGTTTGGGCTTTGGACAAGTCTCTAACTCTAGATTTCAGTTTGGTTCCTGAAAAAGTTCAGGAACAGCTCTTAGCTCGGTTGCAGGCCCAAATTAATGCTCTGGAGCAGATTTGGGTTCATGAAGGTACTCTGATCAAAGCTCTTAGCAACTTCCCGGCTCGGGTTCAGAATCAGGAGCAGGCTCTGAAGCAAGCTCATGTCTTGACTCAGAATCAGATGCTGGCTCGCGATCTGGTTCTGAATATGCCTCAGGAGCAGGCTCGAATTCGGCTTCAGGCGCAAGCGCAAGCGCAAGCGCAAGCACAAGCTCGAGTTCAGGATCGGACTCAAGATCTGGAGCAAGCTCGGGAGCAGGTTTGGGTTCAGTTACAGGCTTTTGAACAGACTCTGGAGCAGAGCCTGAATCTAGCTCTGCTACCGCAGCAGGTTCGGGGACAGTTGCAGACCCTGGAGCAGACTCTGGATAGAACGAATAAAAGCTTACTTGTGTCCATCATAGCTAGGGAATTAGAACAAATCCACGAATTATCACTGCTGCAAGGAAGTTCCTTAGAAACTCTTTTGAGTAGTGAGTCTAATCGCACCCGTATTTTAAGGCGGTCAAGGATTTTGTGGGGGACGTCATTACTTGTATTGCTTAGTTTGTTGGTAATGCTTGTTCAACTTCGACTCTCAATAAGTCTGTCGCGTACAGCCCATTTCATAGCCTTTCTTCCAGAAGAATGTGTTGCCGAATTAGGGTATCTACAACGCCGACTTAAAAAAACAGATATGTCACCTTGGGCTATCAGGCGACGACTGATGCACGAATTAGTTTTTCTTCTTTGGGTTTATTACGTTCAGATTCAATTGGATAACCTGTTTTTAGGCTCTAATCAAGACCATACCATTGACGACTGAGTCTCAATTCGCTTGCTATACAACGAGGGATAAACCAATGTTCTTTCGCCAGAAACAACCAATGTCAACACCGCCCACACCAGAACCTGATGGCTTAGAACTCAATCTCCGACTATCTGGTCCAACAATCGTTAAATTGTTATCCATAGCAGTAGCAATACTGTGTGGCTCTGGTGTGCTGGTACATACCACATCAAATATCACCCCTGTAGACTCAACATATCCAACAGTTCAGACAACGCCATAGTGAAACAACAACTTTGGGTTATCTAAAGTCAATTACTCACCATTGAATCTCCTTAAACCGTTCAACATTGAGTGCCGTGTAGCGCTCTGTATTTTTAATATCCCGATGGCCCATCCACTCCTGAATAAGCCGAGTATCAAACCCTTGATTGGCAAGATGATAACCACAGGCATGGCGTAACATGTGGGGATGGACCTTAAACGGCAGGTCAGCCAGTTCGCCACATCGCTTTACTAATCTAGCAATGCCATAGGACGTAATATGGGTCCCTCGCTCACTGGGAAACAGATATTGACCCGGCGCAACAACTTTGAGGCTAGCCAACACCGCTAGCTCATCAGCCTTGAGCGGATGTACACCGCTTTTACTGCCCTTTAACCGTTTGATATTAAGCAAACCATCATCCATCAGCACCGCATCCCAACGGAGCGAAGCCGCTTCACTGGCCCTCAGCCCATGGCGATACATCAATAACAATAAGGTGAGATCGCGAATAGGATGCCGCCCTCTGTTTTCAGCCGCGTCCATTAGCCGTTGCATCTCATCCGCCGTTAGATACTCACGACTGCGATACTGACTATTTTTTCCTCGCTTAAAATTAGTCACGCTGGTTTGCAGCATCACCCAAGTCCAAATTCCCAAACTGACTAAATTACAAGTATAAATCAGTCAGTTGGTAAACGAGTTTTCAAGGGTTTGGCTCAAACGCCCAAAATACGTGGCTGTTTATTGAGAATTGACCCCGGCAAATTTCAACTGTCACATGGGGCCTAACTCAATGTTTGTAAGTGTTTACACGGTTAACAGTGTCTACAGTTTCAGCGACAAATAAAGTAGCTAACGCCTTACCTAGTCACTGTTAACGCTGTTTACACCGTCTACACCATGAGCAAACCCATCGCCTCGGCCCGGATTCCCCATAGTTGGCATGACCAAATATGTGCGATCGCAACTGAAACTGGTCGCACACCCAGTGATGTGGTTAAGGAAGCCATTGGCCTATATTTGGAAAAAACAGATCCAAATGGTGTAGCATCCATGGCACGACGACTTACTACCTTAGAGAAACAGGTCAAGAAGTTAGTGCAGCTAGTGTAGGGATTTGAGGCTAATCGAATAGAATCTAACGCTAAGGCTTTAAAACATACAGGAAGATAATTTTAAGAATCATCTTTTTGATATGCTTTGACAGCTACTCCTGAACTCCTGTTGAAAAAGATTCTATGAGTACAAGAACTTCAGGATATTTAGCGTATTTTTTTACTCTAATATTACTCAAATCCCTAAATTGATTATCAAGAACTATGCTTCTTTATCGTCGCTTTCAGATTTGTTATCGTCGCTTTCAGATTTGTTATCGTCGCTTTCAGATTTGTTATCGTCGTTTTTAGATTTGTTATGGGAGTCTTTGTCGTCACTTTCAGATTTGTTATCCAAGAAGTCAAGCAATAAATCTGTTCCTGTTAATAGTGCAACAAAAGGTCCTAGCCACACAATTGCTTTGACGACTATTTGACCAATTGGGGCGGCTGCTACTTCAGGATTTATAGCTGGACACTCAAGTGGGTTACCAATACATCCAAGCAATGCAAATCCAGCGGTAAGGAATATTGCAGCACCAAACATGATTGCTTTAATAACAGTTATAATCATCCTAATTTCACTCCGAACACATTTTTCTTTGTTGACACTCGAATTGTGTGAGATATGTTACGTTGAGTTTTCCCACACGTCCTTTTTATCCCCGTGGTTATAAACTAGCCAACGCATAGGACGGCGATAAATTTGATGTGTCAATAGTCTGATTGATACAAGCTAAATAGCGTAATTTAGTTGCTTAAAGAGAAAAAGTACCCCTATGGGTGATGCCATAATACAATCCAGAAATGTAATAGTATCTGCAGCTTGGCTTCAAAGACTAAAGGCGAAAAAAGAAATTAAACAGACAATATCTCCTGGGCTCCATATCTTCATCAAAAGGTTTGGTTGTTGCAATGCTCACGAAATTATCGATTCTTTTTTCTATAATTCCATGGATATTGAGTATTAGGAATTGCCCACACTCCCGCTAATCGCTCCTTAGCAATCTCCTCAGCACGCACTAAAACATCTGGCTGTGGGCAACTGCCTGAATATTTCTTATAGTGATAGGCCATCCCATCCATCACCATCTGAGAATTAAGGTGAATTTCTGAACCATCAGGACGGATAACAAACAGGTCAGCCACTGTGCGGCCATAGCGATCTTTCTCAATCGGCACTACACCGATAGCCCCATCACCTTGAGCAACTAGCGATCGCAAATGGTCCCGTGCCTCAATCCCTCCTGGTTGCTCTATCTCAGGCGAATCCGTCCCACAAAATCTGATTTTCAGCTCCTGGTCACCACGTTCAACCCGCAGCGTATCACCATCGTAAATAGAGCCTTCCAACACCCGATACCATTCGGTGTTTTGCCCACCAGCTGCGGCATCAATGGCAGCGTTAATCTGTTTGGAGAATAGCTTCGGTGAAATCGCAACCAGCCCAATCACGATGACCGCTGGCATAAACCCTCTGCGTTGCCAAATCTTCTTCACCGATCAATATCTCCAGTTCGCGTATGTCCTGAGCTTGCCCGATACGATGCTCAGAGCACCGAGCCGCCAGGTCGTCGGTCTGCTGCCACAGACCAATCATGCTAGCCGTTGACCCCTGCCCCGTTCGGTATCTAGCCTCGGCCACTGCCACCTGTAGTTGATGACTCTCCAGCTGCGATGTCAGCAGCATGGCCTGTCGGTCCAGGTGCTCATAGTTTAGTACTAGGTCAACGATCTCACGGGCAATGCCCTCGACTACTTCCTCACGACGGCGAATCAGATTAGCGGCTTCGAGTTCGAGTGTTGCGATCTCAAGCCGATCTCGCTGCACATCGCCACCGCCCAAAACGTTCTGTATTAACCGCACTGGGTCAATCGTCAGATAGTTGGTCCACTGCCGTGCTTCTGCATAATCCTGTCGTTCAGCCGTAAGTTCCAGCTGTTGGTTGATTGTCTCAATCTCTGATGACTGCGCTATCGCCTGCTGGGTCAGCATCTCTAGACACTCCATCGAACTGTTCAGACAAGGAAGGGCCAGTGCTGGCGCGGACCATGAGAGTAATTTCAACATTAAGCAGACCGCTAGCATCCTGACCCAGCCACTTAACCCGCCGAATCCTGCCAGCGTAGGGACTGCGGATGACGGCCAAGTTTGAGATCGCATTGTCAATTTCATCCAGCTTTAAACGAGTTTGAGATATCCGATAGTCGCGGTCCCTGAGCCGCTGTTCATACTGTGCCCACTGGCTTTGATAACTCAGCTGGTCACGATTGCTAGCACTGGCATCGATGGCCACGGCCCGTGAATATTCATACTCCGCCGTTGAGCGTTTACCCAGGGCTAGCTGATAGTCCCGCACAGCGACAGTATGTTCCCGCTGCAGCTCTGCCAGGTTCGCTGACTCATGTTCCAATACCAATGGGTTAAGGTTCGGTAGCTCTGCCAGGTAGGCCATTTCCTGGTGCTTTGCCTGTATCGCCGCCTCAGCCTGGTCTATATCGGCCTTTGCTCTATCAATCGCCGCATTCTGCTCTAAATACGTTGGTGTTTCGATAGCTGGTGGGGTAGCCGGTGGCAGTGGCGGGGTGATGGTGGCTACCTCTAGCCGGTGCAGTGCCAGGTCAAGCTGTTTCGCCTGAGCCTCCAGTCGTCTACGTTCCCGCCCACGGTCGGCCAGCAGCTGGGTAGCGAAGACCCGGTCGCCTTCCTTGACCTTTAAATCCTCTGGGTCAGCAACCGAGACATTAATGGTTAGCCGCCTGGGGTCGTCGCTTGTAGTGGTTGATAATACTGGTTCTGGGGGATACGGGCCATAAATCTCACCAAAGGCAGTCACCCCTATCAACACTGCTGTGCTCAGTAGATAAGAGAGAGTGCGTCGAATCATTCCAAAATCAGGGCGGTGATGGTGCCAGTGGCCCACTGGTTATTGAGCTGTGCGATCGCCAGCTCTACCGGATGGTAGCTAAGCGTCACGGATTCCCCAGATACGGCTATGGTTTCCAGCTGCTGTCCATCGCTAACGATCTGGATCTCCTCTGGAAAATCAACAGCAATTGAACCGCTGAGATAAATGCTGTTGCCAGGATAGGAATTCATCAGACTTCCCAGTGCTGCTGCCAGGTCCTGATCATTTAACAAGAGAGTCTTTGTTGTTCGCTGTGTTAGCTTACCTGTCTTAGTTGTGAGCTTTTCAGCAATGATGCGTTCACCTGTTTTATAAACACCTTTACCATCCGTGACAATAAATTCTGAGCCTTCATTGCCGAGAATCAGATAGCTACCAGTGGCGTCTGTACGGTCATAACTCCACACACCGATAATATCGGCATACACCTCGGCAGTGGCAGCATTACGGTTGTAGGTTGCGATCGCACCATCCCGCAGACCCAAACCCTGATTCACCTGGGTTTGCACACCACCCGCACCCGCCAGCCACAGGCCGGTGACCAATATTGCTATGGCAATAGAGAGCACCCAATATTCACCGGGGCCACCCGTATAGATTCTGCGTTTAGGATTGCCAACGCTGATGGCCCACACTGGAACGGGCCAAAATAGCTGGACTCCCTGACGGGTGAAGCAATCGGCAAAGCAGGCCAGCACATGGCCCAATGGCAGCGCTAGCCATGGTTTTATTGCCCCCAGCGCAAACCCTATTCCTAGAGATATTGCTGCTAGTGTGACCGTCGCTAATAGGGAATGGGTGATGGACCGATGGGGGTAGCGATCTTCAATCCATGAGCTAATGGGAAAGCAGATTTGGCCGATTAGACTGGTGGTGGTATCCATATCGGGCAGCTGGGAGCCCAATACTGCTAACCCCAAAGGCAAAGGGGCGGCTGTACCTAGGAATAAGGAAGCGCCTGCGGTTGCGATCGCAGCGTGGGTAATCGCCATCATTGGCCTAAACCATAGCGCCAGGAAAGCCCCACCACCAAAATCATCGCACTGATAATCAACGGCAACCGCTCTAGCCAGAGCGGCGCTGGTGACGGGGCAAAATGTAGAGCCATACCCAGCGTTTTCACCGCTTCCTGAATCGCCTGGTTCATTTCCGCTTCACTGGCAAACTGACGATGCTCCAACAGAGCGTTGAGCTATCGTCCATCGCCTGTTTTTCTGCGTCACTCATCCACTCGGGATAGTCGATCTTAATCGTCGTAGGCTCCATCGTCGCAGTCGGTGTGGGACAGCCCTAAGTTGCCCAGGGATGAGGGTTAGGTTGGGATTGAGGGAGTTGCGATATTGCAATAAGTGACGGCTGATAGTAAAAATCTAGCAACTGGTAGCTAAACAATTTTTCCGTGTTGCTATGCTCCGGTTTTCATTCACACCTACATGCCTACAACACAAATAGAAGTAATGCTACAGATAGAAATATATGGCTTTGAGCAAGGATAACAATGTTTGGAAAACTGTTTGCAGAAGTACTGGTAAGGCTATTTTTCCTGGGAAAGTTTCTTGAGGAAAAGTTTCAGGATTTTATAAATAAACATCGAACACCAATTATCTTTGGCCTTATTGCAATTAGCATCCAGGTTTTAGTAGTGATGGTAATCGTAGATAACTGGGCTGATTGGACTGGATTTGGAAAGGGAGACGCAATAGAAATTGGCATCAAAAGGGATAAGAGCGGAGACATTGTTTCCATTGCAACATCAGAACCAGGAAAAACACTTTGGGACTGGCTCAGTTTACTGGGAGTGCCATTATCCATTGCGGTACTTGGTATTTACTACCAACGGAAGAAACAAAAGCGTATTGCCGATAATGAAAAAGAGGAGATTTTACAAACCTACTATGATCGCTTGTCATCTTTGATAATAGAAAAAAACCTATTAGCAATATCAACGAGAGTTTATGAGAATCCCAAAACATTAGTTACCATCGCCCCTTATAAAAATCTACAGGTCAAGCATCCCATCCCAACAGATGAAGAACGGGAGTTAGTAACGACTGCTATGGATGTCATTCGTGCTAGAACATTATCTATCCTTCGAAGACTTAAAGATGATCCAGTGAGAAAAGAAGCTGTCATCCAGTTTTTGTTAGACGTTGATATTTTGGGCAAAACCATATTTAATCTAAGCCATGCCGATCTCAGTGGGATAAATTTCGTATTCTTAGACACTGGCAAGGCTCAATTCAGCGATATCAACCTAGAATTTGCCAATCTTCGCAATGCTAATCTTCGTGGCATTAACCTGAGCGGGACTAAACTCAGTGGGGCAGACCTGAGCGGTTCTAAACTCGGTGGAGCAGACCTAAGTAATGCCAGCCTGGTCTATGCCAAACTCAGAGACACTGGGCTAATGGAAGCTAACCTTAGCTATGCAGACCTCAGAGGTGCAGACCTTAGAGATGCTTTCCTGTTCGACGCAAATCTCAGTAACGCTAACCTTAACGGAGCTAAAGTTGGAGGAAGTGGTGGTGGTCTTGAGAGGGACTGTCCATAATTTTGTGTAAGCGATCTATCATCCATGTACATTAGGAGATCGCCTCATGGCCCGTAAGAAGAAAGAACCGAATCGCGTTGATGAATTACTAGACGAACTACTGGAAGACTGCGCCACCCCTGAGGATATTTTGGGCGAGTCGGGTCTGATGAAGCAAATCAAAAAGCGCCTGGTGGAACGCGCCTTAGCGGGAGAACTCAATCATCATCTTGAATCGAGTCCAGCGGATGAGCAGCCAAGAAATAGTCGCAATGGCAGCTCGAAGAAAACGGTGCAATCGGAGGACGGTGAACTGGAACTGTCCATCCCTCGCGACCGCAACAGCAGCTTTGAACCGATACTGGTGCCCAAACATCAGCGTCGATTAGCCGGACTCGATGAAAAGATCTTGGCGCTGTATGCCCGAGGGATGAGCACTCGTGACATCAGTGCCCAGCTCAAGGAATTATATGGGGGAGCCACGATATCAGCGTCGGTGATTAGCGAGGTGATTGATACCGTTAGCGACGATGTCAAAGCCTGGCAGGCCCGTCCCCTCGACGAGCTCTACCCAATCGTTTATCTCGATGCCCTGTACGTGAATATCAAAGTGTCAGGCCGTGTAAGCAAACGAGCGGTGTACGTGGTCCTGGGCATTGACCGAGAGGGCGAGAAACAACTGCTGGGTCTATGGATAGGCGAAGCCGAAACCGAGGGTGCTAAATTCTGGTTGAAAGTGCTCACCGACCTGAAAAATCGAGGATTGAAGGATATTCTGATTGCCTGTTGCGATGGGCTTAAAGGCTTTCCCAACGCCATCGAAGCGGTGTATCCCAAAACGCAAATACAGCTCTGCATTGTTCATCTGATGCGCAACTGCATGAAGTATGTCCCTTGGAAAG
>NZ_AWNH01000030.1 GCF_000482245.1 Leptolyngbya sp. Heron Island J
CTCGGAGATACTGTGTGCTCTTGTGAATGTCAAGCCTGAGCAGCGAGTGCTTTGTTGGCATCAAAAGGGTGCCCCGAGTGTAATACCCCAAAGACCCATCGAATCAATTTATGCATAATTGCACCGACCACCTGCATTTTGAGCTTTCCGGCTGCCAGTAAACGGTCCCGAAACTGAGCAATCACAAGATTGTGATTAATGGACGCTAACGCTGGCATATATAAGGCTTTTCGCAATCGCGCATTACCCATTTTTGAGAGTCTAGGTTTCTTGTGGATAGAGCTACCAGAATCATGGTTTTTGGGCGTTAAACCAGCATGAGCCGCCAGTTGTCGAGCACTTTTGAAGAACCGGATATCGCCAACCTCAGCCAGAATAATCGCCGCTGTTTTGTCGCCAATTCCGGGAATCGAGGTAATCAGATCGCGTTGTTTTTTTAGATGGTCGTGACGGTCAATGTGGTGTTTAATTTCTTCCAACAGCAATTTGTACTCGCCCTTAAGAAATTCCAGATGTCGCTTGATAGCCTCCACCAGCTCCTCAGGGGTGGTTTCCAATCGATTTCGTTCTTGACTCATGATCTTCTCAAGCACATCCAAACGACGAACAAGCGCTTGCAATGCGTCCACCTCAGGAGCCGGTGGTGTCCATGCTCGCGGCTTGCGTTCGAAGCAGAACTGCGCAATAAGGCTCGCATCCACCCGGTCCGTTTTTGTCCGCACCAATAGGCTCTCGCCATAGGCTTTGATTTGTTTAGGATTAGCGATGGTGACCACATGCCCCTGCTCGTGGAGAGTGCGAGCCACCGGATGAGCATAGGTACTGGTCGCTTCCACGCAGGCGTGAACACGCTCCACTTGATGGTATGCCAGCCAGTTTACTAACGCTTGGTGCCCTGAGGCATCATTACTCACAGTCTTTCGTTTCGGCTTCTTATCAGCTCTCAGCAGTAAGGCCGCATACAGTTTATGCTTGCCAACATCGATTCCTAAGCACGGAAGAGACATGAGATAGAGGCTCCTATCGGACAATCGTCAACTCCATCCACTATCGACTCTGTCCTTGTTAATTCAGGTTGCGTTGCACCGATGGCAACACCTTTGATACTGTCGAGGCTAGTCGTTGGATGGGGCAGGTAGCTCATCAGGCGCAATCCGCTGTTCTCCGACCGAGCTTGGTTAGCTCTAGGGACCCCCCAGTTTGGATTGCATGAAATGATGGCTATTACTAGCATCCCTGATGCGCTACCCAACATACAAGGGACCCCACGCAACCGGTTTTGCATCAAAACCAGTATCCCCAATATCTGAAGATACACTGTGGATATGGATATAAACTATCTCAAATTTCAAGACTCCTGACATGCATCCGCTTCAGGCAAAGGCTCTTGAGTTTCTAAGTGTTTGGCAAAGTTCTCAGAAATACGGATCGTATGAAAGCCGTCGTTGATGCTGCCCCGCATTGCCTGATCCGTGTAGCCTGATTTCTGAATCCAGCTCATTTCATTGCTAAGTGGATCACGAACTGAGAGATAGATACCAGAGAAGTGTGCTCGAATAATAATTTCTTCATCCGGCTGGATGTTCAGCCCCTGTATTGTATCTGCGAGGGGTTCTTGGACATTGTCGTTAAACCCGGTGAGGATACGACGACCATTCTCTTTCAACTCTCCTTCAAGGTTAGTAACTTCCCACCAATCTGTGCGTTGCTCACAACTTTTATCCGGAGTCTGAATAGTTGTCTTCACAGAGTATTGACCGGGCTGTTTGCCAGGTTGAGTATCAACCTTTAAAACGATCGGCCCTTCAATCAATTTTGGATTTTTCTCTTCTGCCAGAACTGTTATTATTTGGGTCAAACCAAAAGCTTTTCCGGTAGGTTCAGCTTTTCGTAAGGCGTTTACTGCTTTCCCCCACTGTTCTCGCTTTGCATAATAAGTAGCAATCGTCACCATGGGGCGATTAGCGTTTTCCTCTCTAGCAAAACGCAAGAGCTCTTCTAGTAAAGCTGTATCTACTGTTTCACTGAGTCTTGCTACAATGGCATGTAATATATCTGATTTAGATCCATTCTCCTGCACGTTCTTAGCGACAGCAACAGCGTTGAGTAAAACTTGCTTAGCCGTCTGCTTATCTCCTAAACCGCTGTATATATCTGAGATCTCGATCAAGGCTATTGATTTAGACTCATTGTCCTGAATGTCTTGGGCAGCAGCAATGGCATCAAGCAAAACATTCTGGGCCATCTGCTTGTCTCCCAAACTACTGTAGGTATTTGAGATAGCACTTAACGCATACGTTCTAGACCAGTCGCCTTGAATGTTTTGTACAGTAGTAATGACATCGCGTAAGACCTCATTCGCTATTTGCTCGTTCGCTAGCTTACCAGTGACATTGATAATCTCACGCAGCGTCCTCGATTTATACCATTCGTTCTGAATGTTTTGTGCAGTATTAATAGCATTGCGTAGGACCTCCTCCGCCGTTTGCTCATTCCCTAAACTACTGTAAGTACTTGAGATTGCACTCAAGGCTATCGATTTGGACTCGTCGTCTTGAATGTCTTGAGCAGCAGCGATAACATCAAGCAGGGGTTCCTTTGCTGTCTGCTCATCTCCTAATCGGCTAATGGCGTTGGCAATCTCACTCAAGACCATTGATTTGGATACGTCACTTTGAATATCTTGAGCAGCAGTAATAGCATCGAACAAAACCTCCTTTGCCAATAGTTTATCCAGCAAGCTGCTAGTGGCATTGGCAATCTTACTCAAGCCCGTCGTTTTAGACCAGTCATCCTTAGAGGTTTCAATAACAGCAATGGCATCAAGCAAGACCTCCTTAGCTAACGGCTTGTCCACTAACCTGCTAGTGACGTTAGCGATCTCACTCAACACCTTTGATTTAGACACGTTGTTCTGAATGTCTCGAGTAACAGCGATAGCATCTTGTAAGAGCTCCTTAGCTAGCAGCTCGTCACCTAAGCTTCCATAAGCGTACGCAATCGCACTCAAAACTTCTGATTTAGATACATTGTTCTGAATGTCTCGAGTAGCTGCGATTGCATTGTACAAAAGCTCCTTAGCTAGTAACTTGTCGCCTAAGCTTCCATAAGCGTACGCAATCGCACTCAAAGCCTTTGATCTAGCTCCGTTGTCCTTAATTATCTTTGAAAATCCTCTTAGCCTGGAAAGTGTAACAGTAGAGTTATTTTCATCAGTCATGGGCAAGAAAGCTGCTATATCTCTGATGATGGCGGCTAACTCAGCATCTCTGGCTTTATTTTCTCCTTCATTCGATAATTTTTTAATGATTCTCTCTACCTTACGCCACTCATTGTTCTTGGCAAATGCCACTGCCGCTTCAGTCATCCGTGTCGTTGAAATATCATCCAACAGTCCCATCAGCTGTCGCTTGGCATTCCAAATCTGTCCCTGGGGCGTCCAATACACCCAACCGCTGCCGCTGACCCCAATCAACACCACCAGTGCCAGCGCCAAACTGCCACGGTAAAGCTGTTGCTGACTCAGCTGCATTAGCCGCTGCTTTTGCTGCCGCTTACTACCCCACACCAAATAAGGCCGCTGCCGCTCCAGCTGCCACAGCTCCCGCATCCCAAACAAATACCGCCGACTGCAGTCATTCCCTAACCACTCATTTACCCGCCGGTCCAGTAGCTGATTTGCCTTGTCAACGTCCGACAGTTCCTTCCCTGCCAACCGCATCAACGCCGGTATCAATCGCTCATGGGCCAGCTCATATCCCGTCTGCCCATCCTGCTCCTGGGGCGTAACCAGCCGCACATCCCCCCGCGCCAGCCAGGTCACCGCCTCGGTCACATCCTCCGCCTTAACCGTGGCCCTGAGCGTGTCTTTCAACATCGGCACCGTCAGCACCCCCGCCCGCACCTGACTATCCAGATCCGTCAGCGCCAGCAACACCTTGACCGCCGACTGCCGCTGACTAGGGATCACCCGTGCATCCAGAGTGCGCTCTAAAAAGCGGGTGAGCAGTCCTTCCACCCCACCAAACTTCTGAAACGCATTTTGGTTAAAGGCCCGCAGCTCGTCTGCTGTCTGCCGCTCAATCATCCAGGCCAGAATCTGCACATCCACGGGGGAAATCAGCCCGTCTTCCCGATTGGCCAGTTCCTCTTCCGCCAGCTCTGTAACAAACCGTTTGTTAAACTCCAGTCCCTCTGTCTGAGCAATCACCTCCAGCACATTGGCCGCTTCACGGGGGGTAAACTTCTCCAGCTGAAATACTTCCTGGGGTCCCAAGGCATAGCCCAATGCCTGGTGCAGTGCATTCAGCTGATGCAGCATATCCGACCGGATCGACACTAATATCTTGACCGGCAGCGGCTCTGGGTCGCGATACCAGGCGACAAGCTGATGGATAAACGGCTCTCGATCTTCCTGCCGCCGTTGATGGACAAAAAATTGCTCAAACTGATCAAATAGCAGCACCAGCGGCTTTTCCTGACTCGCTGATGCCTGTTGTAGTACGACTAGCAACGGCTCCTGTGCCCCCTCCAACAGCGTTCCCAGGGGCACGTTCAGCTGTTCCGATAGCGCCTTGGCAATGGTCCGTGTGGGTCTTTGGTCGTTAAACCGGATATACACGCCCAGACAGTTTGACGTTTCTGCCATCAGCCGAGGCAACACCCCCGCTTGCAAAAATGATGTCTTCCCACAGCCCGACTCTCCCATCAAAATGCCAAACCGGAAAAAGTTGCTGGTCAGTGAGTCCACACAGTCTCGCAGCTGTCGATGTCGCTGCAGCTGGGCATAGACTTCAGCATCCCCCAGACTAAAGGGTCGCAGTCCTTTAATCGCCTTCCGCTCAATCGTGTCTGGTTGAGCAAAAACCGTCGTTTTAGGGATTGACTGCACCGCTATCACCAGCGCTGTGGCAAACAGCCCCAGTTCCGTTGCCCAAAAGGCACCTTTATACCAGTCAGGCAAGGTTGCAACGTCTACGCTTAAAACCTTAAACGCAATCCCACTCCAGGGGTTAAACAGACAGGCAATCGTAAAGGCCACTAAGATACAGAGCTTCAGCCAGTTTTTACTCACGATTAGCTCAGCAATCCAGCGAATAAAACCGACAATCGCTTCGGTAGATTGCTTAAAAAAGTCACCGGAAAAGGGGGTGCCTGACATGACGATAGAAACGACCCGATTGCTGAGGAACACCTGCTGGATGCGTTACATCCTGAGTAAAGAATAATCGCATCAATCCTATTTGGTCAGTATCGTTTGATATTTCTCAAGCTTGTAGCTGACAGGCAGCCGCCAATGTTCGCCTGCTGCCAGCGGTTGGATCTATTCCCCTGTTTGGCTGCAGACGTTTAGGCGCTTGCGCTTAAATGATCCCTCATCACCCCATCACTCATCCACCCATCTACAGCTTCAAGCTGGGACTTCATTTTTGTGCAATCCCCTTATCTATGCGCTCTTGGCCTTTCGTAACATTTGGAACCACTGATGCAACAACAGTAGCCGAATTCGATAACAATCATAGCCATCTGGATGCTCTGTTTGCTCAACGATGCCAAAATTCTGTAGCACATGCACTGCGTCCAAACATTGAATCTCGGAAATATTTAATTTCTTGGTCAAGAATCCCAATAATGTCCTAGCCCGCAGCCAGCCGTCCATGTTGTTAGAGGCCGCTGTCATCATACTCAACGCATTGAGAACATGATGCACCTTGGGTTTTGAGTTATAGGCTCGCAGTTCGCCAATGATGCCATACTCAACATAGGTTTTGATGGCCTGGTCGCGGAAGACTTTTCGCAAGTGCAGCTGGGCAAACATATAGGAAATTTGACCGGCGGTGTCAGCCTCTGGCTGTGCGACTGCTTTTTTGATCAAAAATCCGGCTATCTTTCTGACCACAAAAGGATGCCCGCCGCTCAGTCGATAGATTGCTTGGATCGTCTGGCGATCAAATTCCCATTTCATCAGGCTACCCAAGCCGTTGATTAAGGATGCGGTTTCCTGGATGGAAAAAGGTTGCAAAAACGATTCTTTGAAAAATCGGTATATGGGATTTTTAGACACGTCCGAAAAATCCCATTGTTTAATGCGATTACACTGGGGATGCACGGCTGTTACCAATAAGGACACAATCTGTTCTTTTTGGTTTAAGGCGCGTAATGAACTAAATACAAAGTCAAATTCTTCTGCTTTCTCTTCAAATCGTTCATTAGAGCGAGGGAAAACCCTGTCTAGATTATCTAAACAACAAAAGATAGGTAACTCGTAGCCCACGCCTTCAAGATCCTTGGAGAGCTTTTTAAAGTGTTGGCCAAAGTCACGCGATGCTTCTTTGATCGGGGCACCGCTCTCCGACAACAGGGTTGGTTTCTCTAATAAAGGATTTCTGTTCTTGGCCAAGGTATAGAGGTTTTGCAAGATATCGTCTAACAGTTCAATGCCGTAACCAATGTCGCTGTAGGCTTGCAAATCTATGTAGATAATGGCATGGTCCTGGCACATTAGGGAGAGCTGATGGATGACGGATGTTTTGCCGGATTTACGTAGACCGAACAGTCCAACGCTCTGATTATTTTTTAAATCTGTTGCTAATTCTGTCAGTAACTCTGTACGACCAAAAAACAAGAGCTGGTCGCGAATCGGCTGCTTATCCCTAAAGAAGTCAATGGCACCAGTGTATTGATGTATATGGTTTAAGAAGACATCTTTACAATCATCGGCACTGGCCACAACGTTTTCTATCTCTGCTAGAGAAATGGGAATCACGTTGAAATCCTGATAGACCCTTAAGTCTGCGATTAGCTGTCTGGTGGCAACATCAGGTAGCTCCTTATAGAGCAGCACTCCGGCTAAATCAGGATTGTGGGCTCTAATTTCGTCAGATTTCTGGAATAATGTATTAATGTCCTCTTCTGTCGGTCGTTCTGAGACGACGGATACGAAAAAGGGTGGCTTGAGGCCAAATTCTTCTGGCAGTTCGGAAATGAGTAGATTTTGTTCGTCTTCTTGTTTGGCAACGGCACCGACTTGATCTAAAAAACTTTGGCCAATCAGCATCGCTGGTCTGGCCTCACCAATACTCAACGAGAGAATGTGTTCCTGAACCGATTGCCATAACTCGGGCGAAATGCGTTTGGCTTCTTGTCTGCATTTCAGCATCAGCAGGGTGACATACAGGCAGTCTTGGCAGGCCCTGGCTTCTTCTCGTGATAATAATAGCCACGATTCGTCTACTTTGAGAATGCCAAGGCATACTTGCTTGAGTTCATCTAAAAACTTTTTGTGGATATGGCTGGGAAACTGAGTGCCGGGTATATTGAGGCTTAATCGGTTCAGTTGTTCGAAGAGGGTGAGGAAGTCAGACCCAGAAAAGATTTCGTTTTGCTTTAAGTCCTGGTCGATGGAAGCGCGCTGTTCATGACTTTTCAGATATCGCATACTGCGAACACTGGCGCGCTTGCGGATTTTGTTGGCGAGGGGTTTAGCGAGCTGAACGGCTTTTTTAAGTTCGGTCTGAGCTCGTTTTTTAGCTGATGGCTCACTCAGCTTGCCTGTTTTTTTGACCTGGATGACAACACTTTGAAAGGCGTTGATTAGGTGGGTGGTCAGGGTTAAGTCGCTGGAGGCTCTGAGGTTGTAGATAAAGGGTTGCAGCAAGGCCTGAACGATTTCTAGCTCTCCTTTGAGTTTGGAACTCTGCGCTAGAATCCGGCTGTAGTGGAAGGCGCGATAGAGAGCATTGGCTCGCTTTTCGATCAGTTTTTCGGGGGTGGGTTCATCGGCGGTGACTTGTGCGGCCCACATCCATAATGAGCTGAGCTTTTCGGTATTGATGTATCCCTGGGCTACCTGGTGGAGATAGAGCAACAGGTTGATGACATTGCTTTCATCGTATTTGAGGCCAGCAATGAGTAAAAAGACTTCTTCCCAGCGTTTATCGTTGGCATATAGCCGCACCATCTCTGAAAGAGATTGGTTGCTGTAGTTTTCGTGGATGTACTTGGCGGCTAAAAATTCCTGGAAGGTGAGGTGAGAAAAGGAATATATGCCTTCGGATTGTTCTACTAGGATGCCTTGCTGAATTGCGATCGCATCCAAGATCGCCTCTCCACTTAAATTACTCGGCGCATTCAGCTCCTTTAGCAAAAAGTCTCGAATGTGCTCAACTAAACTAATCTTAGTCAGCAACAGCTTATCTTCCCTAAAAGCCTTATAGGCAATCTCAGCCAGCAGCTTCTCTTCTAGCTCAACATGCAGCCCTTCATAAATTCCCTCTTTAGAAACCCGTTTTTCATCAAACCACTTCTCTAGCAGAATCCGTAGACCCTCATGGTAGAGGATACTGCGATTCCCTGCGAACGTAAAAGAACGACTATAAACCAGACATAAGAAGGTCAGGAGTAACGGCGTCCGAGCCAGTTCCCTAACGGCCACATTATCTGAGCTGCGAATCGACTTCCAACACTTTTCAGCCGCTTCAACCCCCTCTTCTCCATCCGTCGCAAACCAGCTGTAAATAAAACTTTTAATCTGGTCTTGACCATTACCCGCCAACGTAATTTCGCGAAAACTAGACGATGGGCTACGATAGGCCGCCGCTCGACAGGATATAACGTAACGATTTTTCTTGTAGCGTTCAACAAAGGCTTCAATCTTATCCAGTACCCGATGACGAACACTGGATGAAACCTCATCTAAGCCATCAAATAAGATTAAAAACTGTCCTTTTTTGAGGATGTTTTCAGTAATTTTGACACTCTCTGGAAAGTCAAACGATTCTAACTCGCTGGCAATATAACTCTGAAACCCAATTGGCCCCTCAGTGAGTTTCTTTAAATCAATCCAAATGGGTAGACAGACATGATGAAATTCAGCTTCATTGGCATCTTTAAGTGCCTCTAAACCAATTTTGCGAAGCAGTGTAGTTTTACCCACCCCTGGAGCACCAATGATTGATAAATACTGTTGCTCATCGGCAATACTAATAGCCGTTCTCTGACGGGATGAACTTGACGATAGCCGACGCTCATTACGAGCCCGACAAACTCTTTCCATATCATCAATAGACATGGAATTATTGATTTCACTTTCTTCTAAAAAACGTACCGGAACATAAACCGCATCCAGGTTTACGGACTTACTCATTCCTAATACTTTCAGCGTGCCGTGGCGTTCTCGAAAGCGTTGCACATATGCCTGAGAAGCAGACAGAACCATCTGTCTCGTCTGTTGATTAGGACGCTTTTTGAATAGCCCGAAGAAAAACCCTCTTCTGGTACCCAATGCGTCAATAATTAAGTTAGCTAACGATTGGGCTTGTGCAGACATGGTAGGACGATCATCCCTTTTTAAGAACTCATTAGTGATGATTTTTACACGGACTCTGTCGTGAGTCTACCGTGAACTAGGCGGAAACGGCATCTGCTTTTTGCTGACAAATGGTTTGATGATCTGGCTGGATACAGATGTCTACACAGCTGCTTTCTACGAATACTAAACTATTTTAGAGCTTGACTTTATTTTGAGTCATGGGGTCACTATGATGACCCGACTTATGGCAGGTTTTTTGTTATGAAAACCCATAGGATTTATGAAATTGCTATAAAACCATCAATGCTGATGAGGGAGTTCTCAAAATAGTCTGCTAGGCCGGTTTTAACTAGGGCTGAGGAAGGTGGCGTCAGCTTGCCTGAGCCCCCAGAACATCAGACTAATCGCATCAGAGTCCCAGGCTGGTGCTAAGGACATCAGTACCCAGGCTATGACTGGTTTTGATGAGGCAGGCATACATAAACAAACGTGGAGCAATGCTGACAATTATTAAGCAATGCTTAAGCAGATGTAAAACAACGCCTACTTCCTAATTTTTGCTCGCTATCGTTACTCGTATCAAGTGATACAACTTGACGTTGTGTTGACTGGGTGTTGTACCGCTGTGTCCCATTATCAAACCTTGAAGGAGAGCGACGTCAAAGGTTTGAGCAACACACAACCGATAGACTAGGACGGTGGTGAGTTTTTGTCGCTTCCTCACCTTTATTGTTTCCCAAGAGGGCTTCAACTCCCTGACAGAGCGGTCGTAGGAAACAGACGTCCTTAGTCACTTCTTCAAGTGAAAGTACCCTCCGATACAACAGAGGGTAGGATTTTTTTCAATTCTATTAGTATAAATTTTCCGTCGTCGGGTCGATGGAGGCTAGAACACTCAGTCCCTGGTCTGATGGAACGTTTACTTGCCGACTAATAGTTAGGAATTATTCTATGGCTAAGTGCAAACCGCTATATTTCTCTCATCGCCAAATTATACGCGCCCGGCTGGCTATGACTGCCTTTGGTGCAGTCACTCAGCTAAGTTCCTGGGCCTCGGCACCGTCCGGTGAAACGGCAGGTGGGGCAGCGGGGGGGTGAGGTCGTTGTCGGCTTTATCTATGTTGGCCCTCAGGATGACTTTGGCTATAACCAGGCCGATGCTGAAGGGGCCTAGCCATGGTTGCCATTTCTGGGCACCGTGTGGCTTAGGGGGCAGCTAGTATGCCCCTGGGAGCTGTCCACGGCTGGCTGTCCCAGCAGCCTCGGGTAAATGAGCTGGCTATGGGCATTGCTATGACTATTTTGGGTAGCGGTCTGGCTTTTTTTCTGGGTAAGTCGTTTATTCAGCTCCAGGCCCCGCAGCTGCAGGCGGTGCTTAAGATCAGTCCGTTATTTTTAGGGGTTGCGATCGCGCTCCTGCTCCAATGGTTTTTTCGCGCCATCCACTGGGGGATATACGTGCGGGCCATAGGCGACAGTCCCGCAGCTGACCGAGCTATGGGCAGTTCCATTTTCAATGTGGGGATGTCCAGCAGTATGGCCGGTAGCGTTCTAGCAGGCCTGGGCGGAGCCTGTTTATCGCTGTACTATCCCAGCGTCTGGACCGAGCGCATCCTGTTTAATGCGATCCCGTATATTTTGACCTTGCTCATGATGATTGATGACTAACACGATTAAGCTTGCGGTGAATGGCACTCTGATGCGGGGGTTAGCGCTGAATCCTAATTTAATTAATGTGGATGCCACCTTTGAGCGGGAGACAAAAACAGTATCGACTTATCGGCTTTGGTCGATTGATGATCACTACCCGGCCATGATTAAGGTGCGAGAGGGTGGGGTTGCGATCGCGGTTGAAGTATGGCAGGTGCCATTGGCAGGGTTGGGTGTAATTCTCTCGCAGGAACCACCGGGGTTAGCGATTGGTAAGGTGATGCTACAGGATGGAGAAGAGGTGTTGGGAGTAATTGGTGAACCGTTGACGGTTGAGGGCAAACGGGAGATTAGCCAGTATGGCGGCTGGCGAGATTATTTGGAGGCAAAATAACTGGATAAAGTGGTCACCAGAGTTTAGAAAACAAAATGACTATCTCATCCTTTAGTTTGAACGCTTGTATTCGAAAGATGCCATGCCAAAGACACCGATTGCTAAAAATAGCAAATGATTTAATGATGCCGAGTAGGGTAAGTAGGTTGTTAAGGATAAAATAAACATTATCAGAAGACGACTAAACCCTAAGCAAACAAATAGCCCCCAAAGATTTCTGTTACTCAATAATATATGTGGATAAAATCTTGATATGAACGCAAAAGAAATTGCTGCCAACACTGCTGAATCAGAGAAAATTACAATAATTGTGCTTTCATCAGATAGATTGGGAACAAGATAGAAAAGACAAATAAATTCAAGAAAAGAGAATAGTGTTGTCAATGAAAAAGAGGTTAAAAAGAACGCTTTCCAGGGAATATACCTAAGTTTAAATAATAGATTGCCTTTTTCCTTTTTAAGGGTATTGGATGCTGCATTTTCAAGCACTTTATTTAAATATGCTTCGCAACGCTTAGCCTCAAGTGCTTCAATATGACGATTAAGGCTTCCTAGTAAAGTGCTACGAAGTTTCCATACAGTAGGATCATCGGGAGTAATTCTCTTAGCCTGGTCACAAGCTGCTAGCGCTTCCTCGTAACGGCCTAATATATTTAACAATTGGGATTTTTTCATCCAAGGAACAGCATCTCCAGAATTAAGCTCTGTAACACGCGTGGCAGCTTCGAGTGCTGCTTCGTAACGACCTGATCTTTTTAGTAGATCACACTTTACATAATACGGCAGCCAATCATCATTGTTATTGCAGTTATTTTCTATAGCTTGATTACACGCTTCAATTGCTTCTTCATATCGACCTAATTTGTTGAATGCGTAAACATAATTGACCCACGCCTGCTGATTTTCGGGATTAATTTCTAAGACACGCTTAAAGGATTCAAATGCCTTTGGTAGAAAATTAAGACTCTCTAACCCAATCCCTCGATTTACCCATGCAATCTCATTATCAGGCTTAAGTTCAATAGCCCGATCATAAGCTTTGATCGCTTCTTCATATTGTTCTAAGTGTCCTAGGGCAAGCCCTCGGTTCGTCCAGACTGCATAGTCATTGGGGTTAAGTTCAATAGCCCGGTCATAGGCTTTGATCGCTTCTTCATATTGTTCTAAGTGTCCTAGGGCAACTCCTCGAATACCTATGACTGCATCATCATTGGGGTTAAGTTCAATAGCTCGGTCATAAGCTTTGATCGCTTCTTTGTATTGTTCTAAGCCCTCTAGAGCAATCCCTCGGTTTGTCCAGACTGCATAACTATTTGGGTTAAGTTCAATAGCTCGGTCATAAGCTTTAATCGCTTCTTCGTATTGTTCTAGACGCCCCAGAGTGACCCCCCGGTTTGTCCAAACCGTATCACTCTTCGGGTTAAGTTCAATAGCGTAATCATAAGCTTTGATTGCTTCTTCGTACTGCTCTAATCTATGGAGGGCAATTCCTCGATTTATCCAAGACTTATAACTTTTTGGGTTAAGTTCAATAGCTCGATCATAAGCCTCGATCGCTTCTTCATATTGTTCTAAGTTATCTAGGGTGAACCCTCGGTTCGTCCAGACAGCAGCAGCATTGGGATTAAGTTCAATAGCCCGGTCATAGGCTTTGACCGCTTCTTTGTATCGTTTTAAGTTATTGAGAGCAAGCCCGCGATACGCCCAAGCCTTATCACTATTTGAGTTAATCTCAATAGCCTGCTCAAAGGAAAGAAGTGCTTTTTCAACACGGTTTAGCTTATATAAAGCTATGCCATTGCTACACCAAATATCGTCACTCTCGGGCACAATAGCTACAGCTTTTTCACAGACCGCTAACGCATCCTTGTAGCGTTCGAGACTCATTAACACATTTGCTTGTTCTCTCCAAGCTGAAGCATAATCTGGTTGAATATCTGTTGTTTGCTTGAAAGTATCGAAGGCTTCGCCATAAAGCTTCAAAGCTTTTAATGCGAGTCCTTTCTTATGTAAAACATTATGAGCTAAGGGATTCTTGTTAAGTAACTTTTGATAAGCAGCGATCGCATCTTCGTATTTCCCTGACTCATATAATTGCTCACCTCTTTTGACCTCATTCTCGAATTCTTGATTCATTTTCTGATTGTGGTTGTTAATTTTAGCCTTTTATAAAATGTTTGAACGTACCTTATAACGTGCTTCGTTCATTCTAGACATTCTTGCTGTAGTATACATAATGTTTATTCTTATCTGTTTGACTAGCCGCCATTGCTAATTTAGTCGAGCCGAGCAACTATACAAGACTTACCCTAAGCCGAATCTCTAGAACATGGAGAGAATTCAATGCAAACGATAAGTTGTTGCTGCGCAACAGTCGCATCGATTTACAACCAATCTTAAGCAAGAGCTGAGATAGCGCATTGTCCGGCTCCTGCGCTTAAATAATTTCCCCGTTCCCCCATCACTCATCCGCCCATTTACAGCCTCAACCTGGGACTTTATTTTGGTGCAATCCTCTAACCGTGGGAAATCGAATGTTGACAATGTCAACTTTGTCGATTACTGTTAAGTTAACGCTGTCAACATTCGTTGATGCACCTGCAGCTTAGGAGGGTTTAGTGATGGCAATGGGTTACTCCATTGAGGAAGTGCAGCAGATTTTGGCCCAAGCGATGGAGCAAAGTCAGCAAGAAGGGTTCTCGCGATCGCAACTGGAAGAAATGGCTGCCGATCTGGGCATCTCTCCTGAAGCATTGACTCTGGCAGAACAACACTGCCAAGAGACCTCTGTTCAAACTACCTCAACTCCAGCTTCCCAGCGACCAGCGTTCTCTCAGCAACTAAGAACCTATGTCGTGGTCAATGGCTTTTTACTCGCCCTGAATTTCAGCCTCTCTGGCACCATTACGTGGGCAATTTATCCACTTTTAGGTTGGGGCATGGGCCTACTGCTACCTAAGGAATTTTGGCACTGTGGCAAAGCCATTACTGATTTAGAGGATAAGCCGGTCTGAACGCAGTGCAATCAGCCCACCGTCTCAAAAAGACAGCAGGCTGATCATTTATGCATTTGGTAGAAAATAGGAGCTTAGCGTCGCACGGTTAAAACCGATCGCCAACGTTAAAGATAACTCTCGTATCCCCTTCATCATTGATACCAAACTCCAACCGGACCGGCCCAAACGACGTCAGCGCCCTCAAACCAAGACCATAGCCAAACCCATCACCCGGCTTATCTCGAACCTCCGCAGGCCGACCAATGACCTCATCACCTGTCCCTAAATCAGTTGCATAATCAAAAAAGAACGTGCCGCCCAGAGCCACGTCATCATCAAACGCATTGAAAGACAGAATCGGAAAACGATACTCAGCACTTGCCTGAACAAAACTCTCGCCAGTGCCCACTTCTCCCGAACCATAGCCCCGAACAGAACTCGAACCGCCTAAGCTAAACGCATCATAGGGAGGTGTATCGCCTAAAATGGTGCCCCCCTGAAGATTCAGCACTAACGTGCGTGGCCCCTCGGTAAAGCCAAACAGATTCAGCGGTAAAAACTGAGTATAGTTGGCGCTGAGGCGAGTAAATAAGATATCAGCATCGCCAATGGGAATCGACTGGTCCACACCAAACAGTAGCTTAGACCCCTTGGTCGGATTGCGAGTGCTATCCCGAGAATCAAAAATACCGGCCAAGTTAATAGTCAGCAGATCGTCTTCGCCATCATCACTCACGGTGAGAGCATTGCCCAACTCATCCGTAGGGGCAATATCGTCCGAAAACACATCCTCTCGCACCGAAATCTGCTGATAGGAAACGCCCAAGGCCGCTTCTAAATTGGTGGCCAGGGGCCGGAAATATTCAACACCGCCGCCGATGCGATGGACCCAGGGTTCATCACCGCTGGGGGTTTCTAACTCAGTATCACCCCCTGTAAATTCGGGCTCTACAGCACGCTGATTGGCAAAGTTGATGCCGTAGCCGGACTCATCGTCAAAAACTTCTCTAAAGTCTAAATCCACCCCCAGAATGTTCTCACCCCCCTCAATGCCCAGGGATAGAGTGCGATCGCTGCCGCCAAGGTTGGCGATTCCCACCCGTACACCTGCCGATATGCCTCTGGCACTATTGGATAAAGCGGGCACTGTTGAGGGGTGTGAAGGTCCCTGCAGCGCCGTTGGTCGGGATACCGTCAGGTCAAAGGTAAAGAAAAAGTCGTTGGGCTTGTCTACGTTGACAGCCATCAGCACCTGGTCAGGGTCAGCGGCAGGCTCCAGGGTCAGGGTTGCTTGCTGGTCTGTGGCAAATAAACTCGCAACTCGCGTTAGCCCTGCTAAGGCCAGTTCTGGATCGTAAACATCACCTGGCTGTAGTGCAAATTCCTGGGCAATTCTCTGAGACCGGGCTGTTTCTTCAACTAAATTGCCATCCGGGTCGATATAGCGAATTTGAATATCGGCAATCACCTCTCCATTGCCTGAGGGCACCGTCAGTTCGGGGCGTTCAGCAGCTGACAAGGTTGAGGTAGCTGGACTGTGGTCTTGAGCACCTTGGAGTGCCACCAAATCTAAGACGGTTAGCTCTGCCGCCTCAGTTGACGAAGATAGAACTGAAGTATTGGTTTGCGCCCATCCCGGCAGTGCGAATAGCAAAGGACTAGCGATAATGCTTAATGGTAGTGATAAGGTCCACCCACGCTGCCGTAAAAGATGTAGTAATAACAACAGTTTTATCTTCATATTTTTAGGAGATAACTTTGCTTCGCTTAATTTTGACAGCTTTGAGGCAATCTTAGCCAATCTTAATGGAATATCTGGCGCAGTTGGCAAAAGATGTCAGATGCCTCACCATAAAAATCTAAAAAACCTCCCAATGCTTTATTGAGTAATGGATAGCAATACACCCCTAGCCTCTGTAGCAGATACATGCGATCGCACCAACCTTGGTAACAAATGCTACACACCTTATAAAAAGACGATCTGCTTACGACCTGTATCTAAATGCAAGTGAGAACTATAAATGAGAATTCCCCCTGGCCAGGAGGACCTCAGGGCGTTAGCGACCTGACGTACGCTAACGCCTGGCACATACATATCCACAGCACGTCCCGATAGGTGTTGGCTATTAGTAGCCCCTCCCACTGCTTCATTAGACTGGGGATCGCGATACCAGGAATTGATCACAAAAGGCTGGCCGATAATATTCCGCGCATTCTGCAGTGCCCTGGCAAACGTGATAATGTTGTCAACAATTTCAGGTGTTGTGGGAATGCGTGTACCATTCTTGGTGGCTTCTCCCCAGGTAAAGTTACTGTCAGTAAAGATCGGCTGTTGCGTATAAAATAGGCCCTCCTTGCCAGGCAGCCTAAAGGATTTGCCAGCAAAAGGAGGATACAGAACCTTACCATTCCAAGTGACCTGAGCATGCTGGTCATAAACATACCAGGTACTAAATGACGAAATAAAGTCTGACTCTAGCTTTAAGGCAAACTTAATATGACCATTAAAAGACTTTCCTTGCTCGTCTTTATAAGCCCAGGAATCAAGGATAAAAGAATTGCCTGATGGGATTGAGGCTTTTTCCTCAGTCGGGAGTTCTGATGACTGTAAAGGACGTCGTTTAATAATTGTGTTTTGGGTAAAGTTGAGGATAGGCGTAGGGGGATAAACAATGTTTTCGTCATATTCGACATAGGAGTGTCTATCGTAGACATACCACTGGCTTAGGCCCTTAAGAAAGTCTTTTGGGTCTTTGATGGAGATTTTAATATGGCTGCTAAAGTCTCCATGGGAATCCTGATAGGCATAGGAATGTAAGATAAAGTTGGTTTCTTTTTTAACTTCAACTTTTTCTGTGTCAGGCAGCTCGCTAGATGGCATCGGTCGCTGTTTAAAGATGGTATCGCGATACACCCTAAGCTGGAAAACAGTTTGTTGCTCTTCCCAAGGATAAACAACTTCATCATCAATCTCAACTTGCACATACTGGCCTTCTATAAACCAGGTGTTGAGTCCACGGATGGTCGTTTCCTTTAAGGCCACTTTAATATGACCGTTAAAATCGCCAGCGATGGGGTCAGCATAGGCATAGGAGTGCAAACTATAGGAGTCTCCTGCCTGCACAGGTTCTTTCTCGGCGTCACTCAGCTGAAGGGTTTCTTCTGGCCTGAGCTTCAAGACGGTATCTTGCTTGATCATCAAGCGGGTAACTGGACCGGGGGGCTCAGCGTCAGGGTCAGTGTTATCGGGAGGCTCTGGTGTATCGAGCAGGCTCTTCCAGGTGCCTGGACCCACTACTCCGTCAGCTTGTAACTCATTAGCCTTTTGAAAGTCTTTGACAATTCCTTCCGTAATCGTGCCAAAGAAACCATCGGCTGTTAACTTAAAACCCTTATCCACCATGGACTGCTGCATGACTTTAATGTCATCCCCAAACATAAATGGTTGGGTTAATGAGACTGTCCTCTGACCAGGGGAAAACGGACCTTTGAGACCAGTAAAATAGGATTGAGGTTTGCTTAAAACCCCCTTAAGAAACTGTTGCCCCGGTGATGACACATACAGATTGCTCTCACTGGTTAAAAATACCTCGGCTTCTGCCAGACGGCGCTTGAGTAAACCGGCTTCGACGTTGGTATTGGGGTTACGATAGAGCACCAGTGCGGCTTCTATTTCGTCCCAGGCGGCGTCTTTCAGGACGCGGGTAATGGTTTGAAAGCCGCTATTGCCATAAAAGGCAGCGCCCAGATTATAGGCAAAACTTAAAATGGCTCCCCGCTGGTCATCGTCCATGGTGTCCCAGGTGGGGATCTTGGTCTGCGGTGGTAGAAAACGGTTTTCTAAATCCCAACTCAGGAGGGCTTCCGCCTCTGCTTGGGTGAGGCTTTCCCCCAGTTTGAAGGGGCTGCCATTTTGCTTACGGGTACTGCCGTAGCCAATGGTGATGGGTAAACCGTCCGCTGAACCAGGGTCTGGATAGGCGTCTAGTCGCAGTCCTTCAAATTTTTTGATCAGATCGATCGCAGCATCGGGAATAGCAGCCATGGGGGGTGACCTGAAGATAGGGTGCTGATAATAATGATGCGGTCATTCTAGTGCGAAAGGAGTCATTACACTATCGTCAACTATCAAATTTTAAATTCTGAAGACTGGCCTACATAGCGTCTTAGCTAAGTGGTCTGACTGGATGGTCCATTGGCTGGCTGAGCATGCTGCGATCTCATCTAATACCGCTACGGTCACCAGAGGAGTGCAGGCTGGTTTGCAACATTGAATATTGGGAGTATTGCCCTGATTCTGAACATAGTATAAAGATAACAATGGGCTAAAGTCAGGTCAATAAACTCTCTCACAGACGCAGATTTAGTCTAACAACAATTGATTGTTTGGGTTGAGATCTGACGACTCAAACACTATTTTGTCATGTCAATGATTGCTCTACTGCACGGTTCTCTCTAAACCCTGAGTAGTTTTTTTTGAATATGACTAAAATTCGCCTCAGGCAACAACTGAGAAAAACCACGAATAATCTGATTACAGCGTTGTATAAATTCATGGGTCCAGTGCTGCAAATCTTTCTGTTGCCAGGTATTTAGCTGCTTATACAAGAGCGGCATTGTCTGATTTTTGTAGGGTTCAATTGAGGTTAACCAAGGTTTAGTCGGTTTGGTTTCCTGCCAGTATTTTGTGACTAGCATCTTGCCTAAAAGCTCTTGTGCAAACTGACTCAGATGATGCATTGCGGTCAGATAAAGGACAAGGTGTTTGTCCTGAAATGAAATTAACGATGTTACCTCGCGAGGACTGACCGGTTGGGAGACAAGATGACCTTGACCATAGGTGCAGCCAAGGGAGTTAACAGCTGCAAGTTGCTTATCGGTATCAATACCTTTAGCAATGACCTTGGTGTTAGCGTTTTGGGCGATATCTAGGGTCAGATCATAGGACTTTCTAATCTGACGGTTTGTGGATAGTTGATGGATACATGGAGTTTTCAACTTTACAGTGTCTACCGATAGACGTTGCAACCACTGAAGCCATGAAAAGGACGGGGCAAAGTCATCGATGCAAATTGAGATTTGATGCTGATCGAGCTGTCTAATAATTGACTGTGCTGCTGACCAGTTTTGGATAATTGAGCTGCTAGGAATCTTTACCTTTAAATGGTGGGGGGCTAATCCCGTCCTTGCTAAGATTTGTTGAATCGAGGTTATTAAATATGGCCATGATAGCTGGCATTTGGATAGACTGACACTCACATATAGAGGTTTGTCAATTATGCAATGGGTTTGCCATTGCTTCATCTGACGGCAAGCTTCGTAAAATATCCACTGATAAAAGAGATGATCCAGCTGAGAGTGTGATACTAGCTCGGCTATATTCTCTGTATAAAGCTGTGCGCGGTTTGGTTGCCAAAAAACCAGGGCTTCAAACCCATAGAGTTCTTTGTTTTGTAGTGAAATAACAGGTTGATAACACAGTTGTAACTCCTGCCTAAAGTGAAACGATAGCTCTGAGCACCGTTCGACAACATCTATATGTGACATAGATAAAACTTGGAATAACGCTGAGGTAGAAGGAAAGGCTTGAAACTGCATCAGTCAAGACATAAGGAAAGACTTGAAGCTGCGTCAGTCAAGACATCATAACCATAGTGAGTTCTTTAATTAAAGATCTAATGAAATGAACATTAAAAATTACTCATCTTACCTATTAAATAATGATAAAAATTAGCCATAAAATAATTCTGTTTTTTGCGCTAAGCCGTGCCCATGATCTCAGGATTAGTCAGTGGTGTTTTATCTTTAGATACTTGCGCTAAGCTGTATGTTGGGTAGCATCTGAAAATTCTAAGGCCAGTGATATTGGCATCTGAGAGATAACAATATCCTCGTGAGTTCAAGGGAAGATTGCTCTGAGGTTACACTTGGATGTTAGCAAATGGATCCAACAAGTCTTGAAATGTTCAAGTCTGGTCCAGTAAGGAGATTGCACAAAAATAAAGGCTCAGGTTGAGGCTGTGGATGGGTGGATGAGTGATGGGGTAACGGGGGAATTATTTAAGCGTGAGAGCCTAAAATAAGGGTGAGCCTTGGATGAAATGAAGACTATTCTCCTGTTGCAGAGCGACAGGCATAGAATGAGACTTTTGGGTAAACGGTAAGATTTTGTCAAGATTTTACCTTCTCTTCAAAAGTCTTTTCATGGCCAGTTTTAGCCCAGTTCTACAACCATTTCAGGGAGCAATCGTTTGAGATTTACTAGAGACCTAGACTGCCAGGGAATTGAGTTAGACCCCCGAATTTTCATGGCAACGTTTGTCGCTCGACGTGCTTTGATGACAAACTTGGAAATAACGTTAATGCCAGAGCTATTTAGAAATTTAAGATCTCGTAAATCAAGGGTCAACTGACCCACCTCTTGGCTGGCTGCATACTCCAGGGACTGCTCTAAGAGCGCAGCAATTGGTGGATATTCTCCCATGCCCATCAGCGCCAGTTCGCCTTTAAATGTCACGGTTGACACCGCTTGATCATAAACGACCTCATACTCTTTGCCTTTGATTTCCATGTACAATCTCCAACATGCTTACTTTTGGGCAGGTAGCCAACCAGTCAACCAATCATAACTGAGCCATTAAGCAATGGTATCAGGCAATTTCTATCGCTAATGAGTGCTCCAAATATAGGGGAACCCAGACCGCCGTTTTAGGACTGGATGGCTGTGCAAGTTTTTTGAAGTAGCCAGCGCGGTAGGTGATTTTCCATTTTTGGAACGGATCTGAGGATCAGGTCCTCTAAAGTACCAGCAGTTATTCTTATCCAAGCCATGTCAGATAGTGATCCAGTTCATCCCGCTGCTAATGCTAATGGCGTAAATTCTGCCGCCAGTCTCAGACATCGATTACTAGAATTGGAACAGGAAAAGGCTGATCTGCAACTGATGCTCGATATGGCCCTTGAGCATTCAGATATGCTTTTGGACAGTCTACATCAGCAAAATCGCGATCTGATCCTGCAGCTAGAACAGACTTCAAACTTAATCACTTTTAGGGGAGAGCAGCAGGCTGGGGAGATTAAACCTTTGGCAGAACAATTTAAGCTTGTGACTGAAGCGCTTCCTATGGGTTTAATCATTGCTCGGATTGAGGATGGCCAGATTGTCTATGGGAATCCGGCTATCTGTCAGTTGTTGCGGGTATCTGCTGATCAATTAGAAAAGCAGAAGATAACAGATTTTTGTTATGGCTCAGTTGCTTGTGAACAGCTGGTTACGGCTATGCTTAACCGACAACCTTTTAATGGACAATTACGTTGGTCTCAGTCTGGCGGTAGGGTCTTTGATGCTACGGTATCGCTACAGCCAATTGTGTTTAGAACGAAGCCTGCCCTGCTGAGTGTGATTCAAACAGCAGGACAGGCTGATGCAGGTTTCTAGGGGTTTCTAATTTACGAGACTGTCAGGTGGGTCGTCATGTGTTGGTGACCAAGGCCCAAACGTGATAGTGCTCGATGCCAGGAGCGGGGAGTTGAACAAGGTTTAGTTGGCTTCATTCAAAAGCAGTCCAGCACGCCAGAGGTTGGCGCGGCAGACAAAGGCGCTGTAGTGAGAAATGAGCTGCTTTTGGATATCCTGGGGCTGGCATTGGGCGATGTCGTATTTGGCGATCGCAACTGCAATTGACCGAGCATCTTGTTTTGGAATTCCCGTATGCATCAACTGTTGCCAGTAGCTAGAGCCTACCTGCTTAATCTCAAGTACTTGCTTGCACTGCTCTATGGTCTGTGGCACTGGCATTGTTGATTTTCCCCGTAAAAAACACACGTAGTTGAGTTAACAGTTAACTGGCTAACGAATCAGTGACTTGGTTATCTCAGAAGAGAAAATCCCCCAGTGTAAATACACCAAGCCTAGCAGCGTCAACCAGTCTAGCCATTGGGAGACTCTAGTTTCTAATGGTGCCAACAATGTTGTTGCCTTTGTCGGGAACCATCCAGAAAAATATCCGCTGATTCAGTCCTATAACGGTGAGTGAAGCACAAGTTCACCAGCCATCTGTTGAATTGCTCAGCCACAGTTTGTCATACAGTTAGCAATCGGTTCTTTCCTGATATGGCAACTAGAAAAGTAGTTTTTGCCAACTTTGGAACGCTGTTTAATAGCATTCTCGGTGGCGGCTGCCCCCCCTCTGACATCATTCAGTCCAACAAACGGCAAGGTTTTCGACAGTTCGATGAGCGTAAAATTTACTTTCAGATTTGTAGCTGTCGCAACGCTAACCAGTATGGTGATGCAAAAGCACCAGGCGCAATATTGCAGAAGACCATGATGGATTTAGCCCAGGACGTTTCGAGCAAACAGTGTTTTTTGGTGGTCGATGATCATGAAGCCGTATTGCAAGGTACGGTCCCTGCTTTGCAGAAGGCTTATCCATGGGCAGATATTTTTACAGCCCAGGACTATGGGTCAGCCATGGAAAGGATGGAGCAAGTTCAACCGGAGCTAATGGTGGTGGATCTAAGTATTCCTGAGCGGGCTGGGGCGGTGGCCACACCTGATGTGGGGTTAAAGCTAGTGGAGCAATTGCTGACTAGTCAGCTGGCTCCCAATATTGCCGTGTTGAGTACTGATGTTAATCCGTTGGTACGGCTCAAGGCCATTATCAAAGGCTATGAAGGGGGCTTTGCGGCGATGGATAAGTCCCTGCCGCTCCAGGAAATGCTGAACTATATTGATTTTGCCATGCGTGGGTCGGTGTACTTGCCGCAAAAGGTAAAGTCTCGACCTGAGTTTCATCCTAAATGGTTAGAGCTGCTGCAGCTGCGGTTTCAAGAAGGGCTCACCGATAAGGCGGTGGCTAAACGGATGGGTACGAGCGATCGCACCATTCGCAACTACTGGGTACGAATTCAGGATGCGTTGCTAATTGGGGATGAACCGGACAAAGACTTAAAGGTGCAAATCGAAATTGAAGCTCGAAAAATTGGGCTGATCCACTAGCCCAGGGCCTTATGCCAGAGACATGGGCCACACTAATTCACATCGCACTCCCCGAGGGCGATTAGCCAGCCGCTGGAACTGTCCAGTCAGGGTTTTAGCCAGTCGCTGGGCCTGATGGGTGCCCTGCTGATCGGACAGGGTTGTACTGGTCGGACTGTCTGGGTTCAGGCCAGGTCCATTATCGACAATACCCAGGTAGTAGCTATGCTGGCGCTGTTCACACAGTACCTCTAAGCGGGTGGTACCTAGGGCATGTTTACCCACATTGCAAAGGGCCTCTTGCAAATAAAGACAAAGACCACGTTTATGATCTAACGATAGTGTCGTCGTTACCAGGGGGCTAAAGTCGGGGGTGATCTGAAACAGAATTGTCTTAAATCCAGGAAAGTCCCTTTCTAGGGTGTGTTCAAAGGTTTGCAATAGTAAACCCGGCAGGTCTTCATTGAGATCCAACGTTAAACCGCCTTCTAAACACAGCACTTCATAGTGATTATTAACCGCGCCGCGCATGGATTGATAGATGCCCCGCAGGTCAGTGTTGATTTTTTGTAGTTGCGATCGCAGCTGTTGCGTTGAAAACGAACAAATATCCGTCCGCAATAGCACCGCCAGTTCCTGCAATGGCCCATTGTGCACTGCCTCATAGGTGCGCTCAATCGTCAAAGAACGTTGCTCCAAAACCTGTTGAGTCAACGCCAGCGCCTCCTCCTGTGCCTGCTTCCGCTCAGCAATTTCTCTAGCCAAATTCCGATTGGCCGCTTCCAACTCAGCGGTACGCTGTCTAACTCGCTCTTCCAACACACCATTCAATTCCCTCACATGGCGTTCAGCTAGCTGCAGCTCATGTTCCAAAATCGTAGAATGCTCTACAACCGTATCCAGCATGATCTCCGCATCATGCTTTTGCGCCGCCAAAACCTCCAGCTTCTGCGTTAGATCTTTAACCAGCGCTACCAGGTTGTCTCGGCTAGCATGCTCGAACGATGAAGACATAAACACAGCCTCTCAACGGACCGATGGCACCCAACACCAATGCCCACGATACCAGCATCGCCTAACAGACCGCCCTAGCCTCAACCCCCAAAATATTAAAAGCAAAAAAAATCCCCCAGCATTATCTGTGAGGGATATGTCAAGGTTCATCTACTCATTCACACCTTCTTAAAGACTCACCAACATCCGGAAAGTTTTGATTATTGTGTAAAGAAATCGCCAATTTCCCATAAATCTAAAAACATTAATGCGTTTTAATGTTAGAGATTGGTACTGACTGTCCTTACTAACCAACCATTAACTAGCGTTCAGGCGCTTGACCCGACCGCACAAATTCCGCCTGTTCTCGAATCAGTTGGGCAAACTCCTCTTCACCAGTAGCCGTATAAAGCTGAGCCGCTTTTTCGTAATTCACTACAATTTCTGACCGAATCTCTGCAGGCAAATCATTCGGCCCCCTAAAGGTCTCTCCTAGGATCAATGCCTGCTGGCGCAGCAGTGCATCAGCTTTGCCTAAATACGCATTGGGATCATCAGCTCTAAGTACAATCGCGGCTGTGTAAGCCTCAGCTGCCTCGCCATAGTCCTCAGACTGCATCAGCTCTAAAGCCCGGTCATACACCAGCTGATAGTCCGTAGCCGGTTTTACAGTCACCTGATAAGTGCCCCCCAGCTGTCCATAGAATGAACCGGCCAGCAACGTATACTCACCCGTCTCCGGCAATTCCATCACAATAGTCGCTTGAGGAGTCCCGTTATAGTCATCGTTTTGCTCTAGAATCTCCCCAGCCGGGTTCATCAGGGTGATAAACGTGTCAAACTCTTCGCTCACCATTTCAATGATGACCGCATCGCCTGCTTCCCCTGTGAAGGTATACGTATCCTGCTGAGGTTGAAACTCAACCTGTTCCTCAAGCAGGGCCTGAGCTGCAGCCGGAGCTGCCATAGGACTCCACAGCCCTAAGACCGTTCCCATGAAGGTAAGCTGAGCAACGATAGCAAACTTGGCGAAGCCGCTATTTGGTCGATAATGCATCTGACGACCCATTAAACTGAGTAAAGAAAAGCTAGGCATAAAACTCCTTAGCGCTGCCTACAGCAGCAATCATTAACAGCAATGGCTCAAAATAGCGGAAAACTTCCATCTAAACCCATGGTGTCTTGGCCACAAGTCTCCTGGCCGAAACTCTTAAGCGTTAGCGTTGGCTGTATCGGATTGTGGTTCAGCAGCAGCAGCTGGGGACTGGCCCAACCCATTAGCGATCCACCTGTTCCATCTAGCCATCAGCCCTTAGCTCCCGTTGCGACCCCAGCAGTCAATATAGATCAAATTTTGCTGCCTCCCGCTGATGATGTGCCAGAAGAAATACTGAGGACTGAAATCATCTTTGAGGCCCGTTCCCCCCTAGATGGCACTACCTTATCACCTGCTGATTATGCCCAGCTCCAGGCAGACCTAGCCGCGTCTCAAACTACACCTACCCTAAATCTAAGTCCTGAATACGACTTCATTCTGCTTCTATTACAGCTGCGTCGTGCATTTAAGCCAGTGATTCCGTTTTAGCCAGACAACAGCAGCACTCTCAATTGCTAATGATCTGAGCAAGTTCTTCACCCGCCATATCCTCCCAGCCAGCCTTCAAATTTTCACACCAAGGCTGCAATTATCCGTATTCTCAAAGCGCTGATGACGGATGCCTGTTACCTTCCATGTTAAGGAACGTTCTGTTAACCTAAACTTCATGGTCTTTGCTCATTTAAAGACAGCGATTTAGCGCACCACCCTTTTTAACAGCACTTTTATATACGGTTACTAGGTTTACACTTCTATGGCACTAACAACGGCCCCAGAGCAAATTGACCGGATTGTCGGTAACTATCACCACAATCCCTTTGACGTTCTCGGCCCCCATCGCATTCAGATAGAGGGTAAAGATGTTTGGACGGTGCGTGCCTATCTACCTAAAGCTCAATCTGCTTGGGTGATTTTGCCCGATAGCCGCCAGGAAGTCCCGATGAGCAACGAACATCACGGTGACTTCTTTGAATGTGTGCTTGAGGTGAATGATCTAGCCAGCTATCAGCTGCGGTACGAAGCAGAAGATGGACATGAGCATGTTGTCTACGATCCCTATGCCTTCCGATCTCCACTAGTTACCGAATATGATGCGCACCTGTTTGGTGAAGGTAACCACCATCGTATTTATGAAAAACTCGGGGCTCATCCCACCACGATTGACGGTGTAGCAGGGGTTTATTTCGCCGTATGGGCACCCAATGCCCGTAATGTATCGGTTCTGGGTGATTTTAATAGCTGGGACGGTCGCCAGCACCAGATGAATATCGGTTTCGGCGGTATTTGGGGATTATTTATTCCTGAGCTAAGCGTCGGCACCCATTACAAGTACGAAATCAAAAACCACGCAGGCCACATTTACGAAAAGTCTGACCCTTACGGTTTTCAGCAAGAGGTACGTCCCAAGACAGCCTCAATTGTGACAGACCTCGATAGCTATCAGTGGCAAGATGATGCTTGGATGGAGCAACGTCGCCATCAGGACCCGATGACTCAGCCCGTCTCAGTGTATGAGTTACATCTGGGCTCCTGGATGCATGAAGCTTCGGTCAAACCCGCTAAGCAACTAGACGGTACCGATGCTCCGGTGGTGACTGTGGCTGACCTTAAGCCCGGTGCACGTTTTCTCACCTACCGGGAACTTGCCGAGAAGCTGATTCCCTATGTCAAAGAACTAGGCTTTACCCACATCGAGCTACTACCCGTGGCCGAGCATCCATTTGATGGCTCTTGGGGGTATCAAGTCACAGGCTACTATGCCGCCACATCTCGCTACGGCTCTCCTGAAGACTTGATGTACTTCATTGATCAGTGTCACCAAAATGGCATTGGTGTTCTAGTGGACTGGGTGCCGGGTCACTTTCCTAAGGATGGCCATGGTCTTGCCTTTTTTGATGGGACTCATCTCTATGAGCACGCTGACCCTCGCAAAGGTGAACACAAGGAGTGGGGCACCCTGGTCTTTAACTATGGCCGCAATGAAGTGCGTAATTTCTTAGTGGCCAACGCCCTCTTTTGGTTTGACAAGTATCACATTGATGGCATTCGTGTAGACGCTGTGGCCTCGATGCTCTACCTGGACTACAACCGTAAAGCTGGCGAGTGGGTAGCCAATGACTATGGCGGTCGTGAAAACATTGAAGCGGCTGACTGCTTACGTCAGGTAAACCATCTGATCTTTAGCTACTATCCTGGCGTTCTTTCAATTGCAGAAGAATCCACTTCCTGGCCCATGGTATCTTGGCCCACCTATGTCGGCGGTCTTGGTTTTAACCTCAAGTGGAATATGGGGTGGATGCATGACATGCTGGACTACTTCAGCATGGACCCCTGGTTCCGTCAGTTTCATCAAAACAACGTCACCTTTAGTATTTGGTACGCCTTCAGCGAGAACTTTATGCTGGCGCTGTCCCACGATGAAGTGGTGCATGGCAAGAGCAACATGATCGGCAAAATGCCCGGTGATGAGTGGCAGAAATGTGCCAATATGCGCTGTCTCTACACCTATATGTTCATGCATCCAGGCAAGAAAACCTTGTTTATGGGCATGGAGTTTGGTCAGTGGAGCGAATGGAACGTCTGGGGCGATCTGGAATGGCATCTACTGCAATATCAGTCCCATCATCAGCTTAAGACCTTTATGGAGCAGCTCAACGCCACCTATCGGAGTGAGCCAGCTTTGTATACTCAAGATTTTGATCAGCAGGGGTTTGAGTGGATTGACTGCAGTGATAACAGGCACAGCGTTGTTGCCTTTATTCGTCGGGCTAAAGACAGCGATGAATTTATCGTCGCTGTTTGTAACTTCACCCCACAGCCCCACAGCCACTATCGTGTGGGTGTGCCCGCTAAGGGGTATTACCGGGAGATCTTTAACAGTGACTCCCGCGAATTTGGCGGCAGCAATATGGGTAATCTCGGCGGCAAATGGTCCGATGACTGGGCTTATCACAATCGGCCCTATTCGCTAGATTTAACCCTGCCACCATTGGCAACGGTGGTATTTAAGCTCGAACCGGCTCGAACAGCATCGGCGGCGCTATCTGGGTTTGCCTAAAATCAATCTGGTAGGAGCGTTCTATAGAACGCTCCTACAAAGAAGTTTTTTTATTGCATTCCCATGGTCTCCCAGTCCCTCGACCTTGGACCAAACCTCTCAGCAGCGCTTTGTTCGGCAGCTTTTAGGGATGGGTGCCATTCACTTAGGGTATAGTCCCCATCAATTTCTGTAGCAAAAAAACAGTAGCCATGGCCGTCAAATTCTATGGCTAAGCGGACCGTTGCTCCAGGCACTAACTCAGTTGGTCGGCTTGGTAAGTTCTGGGGAACTTGCCAAGCACGAATTTGCTTAACCACCACAGAAGGCATGAATTATGAATAATTCGTCTTTAGATACAAATTATTGACACAACTTACCCTTATACGGGATTTAGCGGTTGATTCCGCAGCAATTTAGTTGGCAGCCCCTGACAACACTCAGCGACTAATTGGGTCAGTTTTCGCTGCGAATGTACGTCTGATTCTGCTCTGCAGGTGTCAAGTCAGCTAAAGCAATGTCGTTTCTTAGTACACGACCGGTGGGTCCAACGATCTGGCGAGGCAGTGTGTTTGTGTCTACTAAGTCCATGCGATTCATGTTGTAAGTGGTGTAGACGGTGTTTCCTGTATCAAAGAAAAAGTCTAGTACGGTCATCGTTTGCATGGCGGCGTCATTACGGTTAAGCCAGGTGCGGGGACCGCTTCCTAGTGCGCCACAGTGTAATAGTTCTAATTTGCCAGCATAGCCAGGATAGTAGGCATGGTGGTGACCGCTCATGTAGGTATGGACTTTGTGGCGTTCTAATACGGTCTGGAGTTGGTCGGAGTTATTGAGAAATTCACCGTTGCGATCGCGCCCCTGAGAAATCGCATACAGCGGCAAATGCCCCAACGCAATCCGGAACTTTGCCGTCTGCGCCATCTCACTGCCAAGCTGCTGATCGGCCCAAGCCACCTGATCAGTCGCAACATTAGCCGATGACGCATCCCACACGATATAGAAAATATCGTTTTGCTTAAAGCTGTAGTAGTAAGGAAAATTGCCAGTATCCACATACTGCAGATCCAAATCATTTTGATGGGTCTGCCAGTAGCGCGTGGTCACCTCGCGATCAATCGGATAAACATAGCCGCCTCGATCCTGCAGACTAGACGCATCATGATTGCCAATAGTCAGCGCAAAGGGAATATCCGCTGCTCGAATGGGGCTGAGAACAAGATTATCAAACCCATTCCACATCGCTTCCACTTCAGCCCTATCTAGGGAGAGACTCTGACCGGCCACCATATCACCTACACAGAGCACAATATCCGGCTCCCACTGGGGCAGTATAGAGACCCCTTTCATCACCTCCTGGCGATAATCCACGGCTCCATAGCGGGCATTGAGGTCGCTGATGACTACCGCCCGCACATCGCCGCGTTTGGGGGCGAAGAGTTCGGCTGGGCCAATGGGTTGGCCGAGGTTGGGGTGGTGGCTAGGTGCAAGGGTGGCCGAGGGAACAGGAGATTCGCTGGCTGTGAAGTTTGGAGCGTTGGCGATGGATTGGGCAATGGGACGGGCGGAGCAGGCTCCGATGGTTAGGCTGCTGAGCAGGAGAAAGCGACGCCGATTGAACATGGAAAACGGAGGGTTAAGTTAGGTGTCTATGGGCAAGGTAGCGCAGGCAATGAAAGGAGTAAAGTCATGTAGATGTTGAGTCGTTAGCATTGGCAGCTAGTAAATTGGGCTGACAAGGATGGTTCTGGCCTGGACTTTGATTCATCTACGGAGTTTCGGTTACCCAATGGGGCGGTCAGATCGCCCGATGTTGCCTGGGTACGACGAGAGCGCATTGAAGCACCGAATCTAGATCCAAGTCAATTTTTACCTCTCTGTTTAAGTAAAACGTGCTCCGTCTTGAGACAACGACCACTAACCCGCTACTATACAGGCGCATATTTTGGTCGGCTGTTCTAAATGATTGACACAGTGCTACGTACCCTGACCTTTGGTCAGTTTTCGCTACATCAGTGGCGGCAGGTAAGCCTTATTCATCGGTTGCTATCGCCGCTGCGGCAGTGGCGTCAGGGGAGTAGCTTACTGGCCTATGGCGACCTGATAGCCGCAGCCATTATGGCGATTCTGTTGGTGCTTTCGCCCTACACCTCAACTACCCTGATTGGTATTTTACTGCTGGCTTGTGCAGCGCTATGGTTTTTGCTGACGGTCAGTGATGAGGCGAATGGCTGGCTGACGCCGATTCATCTGGGGGTGACGCTCTATTGGGGCACCATGGTATTGGCGACGGCATTATCGCCGGTCAAGGCTGCAGCGGTTTCTGGTTTGATCAAGCTGACCTTAAATCTGTTGTTGTTTATGTTGATGGCTCGGGTGCTGCGACAGCCCAAGCTGCGCACAGGCATTGTGTCGGTCTATGTGCTGGCTACCTTACCGGTGGCTGCCTATGGGATGCGTCAGTACTTTTTTGGTGCTGAGGCGCTGGCCACCTGGGTGGACCCAACAACGAATCTATCTGGGGCGACCCGAGTTTATAGCTATCTGGGAAATCCTAACCTGCTGGCGGCCTACTTGATGCCTGCTGTGGCCATGAGTGTCAGTGCGTTTTTGGTGTGGCCGCGTTGGACACCAAAGCTGCTGGCAGCGATCGCATTTTTCTTAAATCTTGCCTGTTTGGTATTGAGCTATAGTCGCGGTGGCTGGATTGGGCTTTTGGGCTTATTTTTTGTACTGACGATACTGCTGGTGTACTGGTGGAGTGAGTTGTTTCCACCGTTCTGGAAACGCTGGGCATTGCCGCTACTGTTGGGAGTAATGGCAGGGCTGGTAGTCTTTTCGGCATTATTTGTTAGTCCTGTCCGCGAGCGAGTAATGACGATGTTTGCCTGGCGGGGAGATAGTAGCAACAACTTCCGGATCAATGTCTGGGAAGGGGCTATGGATATGGTGCGGGCCAGACCTGTGCTTGGGATTGGACCGGGCAATGAAGCGTTTAATAAAATCTATCCGCTCTACCAGCGTCCTAATTACACGGCGTTGAGTGCCTATTCAATTTTCTTAGAAACCCTGGTTGAGGCAGGCGTAATTGGGTTTACAGCTTTTTTGTGGATGTTAGGCACGACCTTTTATCAAGGATGGCAGCAGCTATGTCGTCTGCGGATGGATATGGATAGCCAGGGATATTGGTTGATTGGCGCGATCGCAACCTGTTCTGGCATGCTGGTCCACGGTCTGGTGGATACCGTTTGGTATCGCCCCCAGGTCAGCACCCTCTGGTGGCTATGCATGGCGATTATTGCCAGCTTCTATATCCCTCGCCGGGATTACAGCCAGGAATAGAACGGTGTAATTCAGCATTACGCATACTAGGGCAGGTACAAGGCCTGTATGTGTTTAGCGTACAGGTGCGGTAATCAACCAACACGTCTTTAGGATGGTGCTTCTAAGGTAAGGAACATAGTGTAATATTTGTTCTCGCTTAACCTTGGATCGCCCAGCATCTGGTCAACTCAGCGATAGCTCAACGGCGATAGAGGTCGCCGTCAACCGTGCGGTTGGGCGTGAGCTGTTAGAGGACTCTGTTGAGACAACGGGTATCTCGATTGGTTCGTAAGACGTTATCGTTCTCCAAAAAGCTCGATAATCACATACCGATAATCCGAAAACTTACCAGGATTAGCGTGTTGTAGCTGTGTTTCTTCTATATCACTGGTGGGGTGAAAGTCTATCCTAACTGCATTTCTAAGAGAACACTTAATATTTAGCAAGACCTACGTGATGCGACTAGATGGAGGAAATATCCGGTTACGACATTACCTCGCCCGGCTCCATAACAAATCCATTGCTGTTCGAAATCCCTGGGTATGTTGAACATTCCATCCAACTACTAACCCACTATCCCAAGTTTGATGACCTGCCTTTGCGTTACAGGGGTATCCGCTAACTGAGCGATATTATATGGATAAATTACTGAAAGGTTAAATTCAGGTTAACAGAACATTAAAGAAGGAAGCTTCTTGTAAGAGAAACATGTGAAGTTTCTCATTTTTGCTCTACATGAAAATTTCACCTATGTATACTGAACCACAGGACATCAACCATGCGTCTTCTCACCTTTTTGCAACAGATTTTAGAGATATTCACATGTCGTTTTTTCCATATCGAATTAAGTACAAAATATGGCGACCATTCATGACATATTTTTTTGTGCTCAATCGGCATTTCAAAGCAAACGATATGGTCTAATTTTCTGATCGTAAATAGGTAAGCCTTCGCAATGAACAACAAACTAGCTGAACATAATAGTCATTACTGGATTTGTCGAAAAATCTTTCCAGGCGCTGTATGAAGATTTTCGCAGACATTTTCTCAAGAAGAAAGATCTCAATCAAGAACAAAGACATCTCTCTTGCCAAAAAGAGTTTATTTCCCTTAAGCTCCGGAGATAAAAACTATTTCTGGCAGATGTCTTTAAAGTATTGCCTTCTACATTTAGAGATCGAGTAGTTCTCTTTAGGAACATAGAACAATAATATTCTACCATCAAAAGATTTTAATTATCTGAAGGCAGAGTGTTTTTCACACATTTTAGAGCTGTTGCGAAATAGATAGACAAAATAGCTCAAGTCCTTTCGTGTCAATGGATTTGGGTTTTGTAACGCAAAATAGCCTGAAACCTTTATCTGACAAAGGTTTCAGGCCTATCAGATCCTTATATCGCAACAAGTCTTTTACTTGTGTTACTCTGGCCAACACTTTATTAGTGCAACTCCACCCTCAATGGCTTTTCATAAGGCATCCTGTTATACACAATAAAAATGAAGATCTTAATAGCTGGCCCTAGTCTAAACGAACAGGGCGGAATAGGTTCTGTTCAGCAACATATTATTAAAGGTCTGTCTCCTCACGCACATTTAAAGCATATTGCTACCTGGGACGGCTCTTCAGGCAAGCCGTCTTTATGGTACACAATTATATTTTTCACAAAATCTGTTGTTCTCTTTATAAGAGAGTTATTAAAAACTAATATTGATCTAGTTCATCTTCACGTTTCTGAAAGAGGAAGCGTTGTGCGCAATTTAATCCTCATGACCATAGCTCTAGTTTTTCAAAAACCTGTGCTATTGCATACCCATGGCAGCGAATTCCACTTGTTTTACAATCAATTACCTTGCTTTTTAAAGTCAATCATTAATTGGGGAATTCACAAGAGTTTTCTCATTAGTTTATCGGACAGTTGGGAGGCATGGTACATAGAACACTGTGGCCTAGATCCTCAGAAAAGTTTCGTACTCAAAAATCCTGTCAATTTTCCAGCTGAGATTCTACAACGAACAAATGCAGATGAAGTAAAAATCATATTTCTAGGAAAGATAAATCTACGCAAGGGAGTTTTCGATCTATTACATGCCTTTAGCCAATTGAAACCGCAATTACAAGCGCAGACAAGTTTGATTTTTGCAGGTTCAGGTGACAATGAGGAGCTTCTAGAATTGGCTCGTAGTCTCGATATTCATAGTCATATCAAATTACTTGGTTGGATCAATGCGGTTCAACGAGACCAACTGTTAGCTGATGCTAGTATTTTCATCCTTCCATCTTACAATGAAGGACTTCCTATGGCTTTATTAGAAGCCATGGCCTTTGGTGTGCCTCCAGTAACTACACCTGTTGGTGGAATTCCTGAAGTTGTCATTGATGGTATCAATGGCATCATAGTTAATCCAGGAGATATTAAGGGTCTTACAGAAGCAATGGCAACTTTAATTAGTAAAGCAGATCTCCGAAATAAAATGGGCTATCAGGCTCGAGAGTCTGTACGTCCCTTAAGTACGCAGAACTATGCGCAGTCTTTATTTGAAGTTTATTGCAAAATTACAAATTCGAAAACCACTGTTGATCAACATAAACCAAGCGTAGAAAATGAATCTATCAACATCTAAAAAACTTCTAAAATGCAAAAAAATATATAAAGGGCATGTAATAGATAACGTATCTAATCTAAATAGTAAAGCAAAAAAACAGTTTCTACTCTTTCTATAGAGCTTTAAAAACTCTCAAATAACAACAATATAGGCTTAAATGTCTGGTGAATAAGATTGCCTGAAAAACTTTCACTTCAATATATCCGAAACATTTTCTCCATAAAAAACGTCTCACTAGATAGTTGTTTTATATTATTTAAAATTCCTTATATTCTAAGATCAGAAATTATTTGTTTTTGCCAAATAGGCAAAAACACTGACTATTTAATCAAACAGAAATATGATTTTTATATGTATTAAATGATTTGCCATGGAAACAAAAATGCATCCGGAAGATATAGATTTTCAGAAATACTTTCGAATCTTGAAGCAGTATTGGTTGCCAGGCATTTTAGTTTGGAATATCCCAATCATACTATCAATCATTACATTAGCTAATAGTGAAGATGTTTATCAAGCTTCTGGTAAACTCTTGCTTAAAAAGAGAGATCCAACACCTAGTTTAATCTCTTCTGGAAACACTAGTGAGCTGGGGACTTTAGAATCTCTTTCTAACACAACAACTCCATTAGATACTGAAAAAGAGATTCTACTCTCAAATCCTATTGTTGAAAAAACCATTCAAGCGTCCAATCTAAATGATGAAGAGGGCCAACCGCTAACTTATGAAGATTTCATAGAAAACTTAAGTGTAAAAAATGAACCTGGCACAGATGTCTTGAGAATTCGTTATGAAAGTACTGATCCCCAGGAAGCTGAATCCGTTGTCAATAATCTCATGAGAAATTATATTGACAATAATATAACTACTAATCGAGCAGGCGCTGCAGCTGCTCGAGATTTCATCAACCAACAGCTTCCTATTGCTGAAGCTGAACTTCGTGGGGCTGAAAATGCCATTCGTCTCTTCAAAGAGGCCTATCTTATACTTGACCCTAATACAGAATCTACAGAAGTTACAAGGCAGATTAACAGCGTAAACAGTAGGGTAGACACTATCAAGGCAGAGCTGGTTAGGATAACAGGTCAAGTTTCAGCACTTCAAGGTACTGTTGATATTGATATCAATGAAGCACTGACTCTAAATATTTTAAATCAGGAAGATAGTGGAGTTCAGAAAGTGCTTACTGAACTCCAGTTGGTTGAAGATCAGTTGATTGTCACACGTGCCGAGTTCACCGATCAAAGTCCTGTTGTTATTGACTTAGAAAATAAGAGATTAGCACTAGAAACTCAGCTAAACAATCGAATCTTTGAGGTCATAGGACGCTCGGAGGATGTACCTAGCCAAATTCTTCAAGCAGGCGATCTACAAAAAGAATTATCAGCTAATTTAATTAGATCAGAGATCAATCGTCAGGGTTTACTTGATGAATTAGCATTTCTAGAGAAGCAATTAGCGTTTCTAAATCTAAGAACTAGAGAAATTCCAAGATTAGAACAAGAGTATACAGAATTAGTTCGACAATTAGAAAGTGCTCAGATAGCTTACAACACTCTAGCCACAAGCCTTCAAAGAACTAGAATTATCGAAAGTCAGAGTATTGGGAATGTAGAAATTATCAGCCCAGCTGTAATATCCCCTGACCCAATTTCCAGTGGAAGTAAAAAAATAGTCATAACTGGTTTTCTTATCGGTGGATTTCTCTATGTCATTACAGCTTTTGTCTGTAATCTCCTAGATCCAAGATTAAGAACTGATAAAGAGCTCAGTCAGCTTTTTAATTATCCATTATTAGGCGAAATACCACTTGGTTCTAGAGGACTATATCCTTATAACTTAGATTCCGATTCAGATACAGATATATCAGATATTTTACGAATATCAACGATATCTTATTTAGATGCGGTATCCGTGGCAGCTTACAGAGAAATTAGAGATAGAATAAAAGACTTAATAGCAGACAAAAATATCAAAACTTTTGCAGTTACAAGTTTCTTAAATGATGAGGGAAAATCTACTATTTCGGCAAACTTAGCTGCAGCAATTTCAGAACTTGGAAGTCGAGTTTTGCTAATTGATGGGAATCTTCATAATCCTTCTCAAAATAAGATCTGGAGGCAGCCCGTTTTAGAAGGTTTAGGAAATTTGCTTTTGGGAAATATTCAATGGCAACATACAAAACAAAAGATTAATCCAAATCTAGACTTACTTCTGGCAGGGCATTGCAGTCTCGATACATCTTTATTAATTGGATCTGAGCGAATGAATAAATTGATTCAGCATTTAAAGGGGGAATATGATTTGATTATCATTGATACTCCTCCAATTCATCAATATCCTGAATCTTTAAGTTTGGGCCGTATGACAGATGGAACATTGCTAGTGTCAAGACTGGGAATGATCAATAACTCACAAGTAATAGCTGCAAAAGAGCTTCTTAAAAAAAGCAATCAGAACATTTTAGGCTTAATTATTAATTCTCAGAAAACCCTCAATGAAGTTGATGAGGATTCTCAATCAGCCGATCAAAATAGGCAAAAAATACTTGAATTTCATTAAAAACTATGGGTGGCAAATGGCTTAACGAAAAAATATCTGAAAAACAATATTTTCAACCTGATTAGGACATGAGATAAATGTATATTCAACTTCTCAAAGCGCTAGAATATGTTCCAATTATTTAGATGACAATTAATTATATTTTTATTTCATATTTTCATTATCATGATTAAACCTTTAGTTAGCGTTCTAATTAACAACTATAATTATGGGAGATTCTTACCAGATGCTATTAAAAGTGTTTTTGCTCAAACTTACTCTAATATAGAAATTATTGTTGTAGACGACGGTTCTAGTGATGATTCTAGAGACATTATCAAACAATACGATGGCAAAGTAATTTCTGTACTCAAAGAGAATGGAGGGCAAGCGTCCGCATTCAATGAGGGTTTTTTAAAGAGTAAAGGAGAAATTATATTATTTTTAGACTCAGATGATGTGTTTTTAGCCAATAAAGTTGAGAAGATAGTTCAAGTATTTAGCGATAATAACGAGATTGACTGGTGTTTTCATGCACTTAAGTTTGTAGACAAAGATCTAGAAAACTTGGATTCATACGCTTCTAATGTATCCAGTTCTGATAGGTCGGGTGTTTATGATGTTAGGTCTCACATTAATAAAGGCAATCTGAGAGGGAAAATGCCGCTGGATGGTACTGCTACCTCTGGTCTTTGTTTTAGAAGAGTCTTATTATCTAAAATGCTGCCAATGCCAGAAGAAATTAGGATTACCAGTGATGACTATCTAAAATATGCCTCATTTTCTTCCGCACCGGGCTATATCCTCCTGGCGGAATTAGCCCTACAACGAATTCATGGCAACAATTTATATACCCTGAAAAAAGATGACCGAAAACAATTTCTCAAAAACAAGATTGAGATTTTGACTGCCTATTGGTTAAGGAAAAACTTTCCATCTATCCGCAAATATGCAAATAATCTTTTTGCCATATCAATCAATAATCATAAGCTCTTAGGAGAACAAGATAAGCAGCTAGGTGAGAGAATCGAGGGATATCAGTCTATGCTGAATATCTTCGAAAAGTTGGAACTACACCTGAGGTCTTTCTATTATCATCTCACACGATAGTCTTTCAAAATGCGATCTTTATCAACTACTTTTCGCCAGCAAATATTGGGTTCCAGTCTGCTAATCTGGTGCAGATTTGTAACATTTTTTACGTACATATCATCATTCAGTATCGTAAAAAATATTTCCAACCTTAAAGAGCATATATTTTCAGGTTTTGCACTAATATTCTTTACCACCCTATTAGAATTCCAGAGCTTATTTAATGCATCAGAGGGAGAGCTTGGTTCGTCCTTATCTGTTTCCAGCCCTTTGGCTTCCATCTCCTCTCTTTTACAACATGGCATTTTCCTCATAGCATTGATGCTGCTGGTAATGCAATGGCGAAATATCTTGCGTGTACTTGTAAGAAATATATTTCTTTGGGGATTGGTGGGACTAGTAATGCTTTCATTCCTATGGTCACCTTTTCCAGATATGACTCAGCGCCGATCATTAGCTTTTCTTGAGACTTGCGTATTCGGCATATATTTTGCATCCAGATTTCCTCTAAAGGAGCAGTTAAGAATCTTACTATATGCACTAGCTGCTGTAGGTCTCTTTAGTCTCTTATTTAGTTTGACCTTACCTGGAAGCGCTATAGAGGCTGGAGTTCATGCGGGTGCGTGGCGTGGCCCGTTTCTTCAAAAAAATCTCTTTGCCCGAGTCATGGTTCTTGGTGCAACAGTCTGCTTGGCTATTACCCCAGAAAATAAGAAGGAGCGTTATGTGATTTGGGGCGCTTCCGCACTTTTTATTACTTTAGTATTTTTATCAACCTCTAAAACTGCTTTGGGCTTAGCTATCTTTTTTATGCTTTTAAAGCAACTCTATAAAGTTTGTTGGTGGAGAGGCACAAAAGCAATCCCTTTTTTACTTACATTTGTCTTAATCGTAGGTTGTCTGATGACATTTGTAGTTGGAAATTATGAAAGTCTTATAATATCTGCCGGACGAGACCCAACCTTATCAGGTCGAACGCTCATTTGGTCTGCGTTGATAGATAAAATTCAGGAACGGCCTTGGTTAGGTTATGGCTATGTTGGATTTTGGGCTGGCTTGGATGGAGAGTCTGCTTATATTGCTAAAGCATATGGTACAACCTACGTTCCTCCTCACTCTCACAATGGTTTTTTTGAGTTAATTCTGGCGTTTGGTTTATGGGGGGTGTTCTTTTTTGGTCTCAGCTTTCTAAGCATTGCAAGACGAGCAATTATCTCAGCACGGTTAAATCAAAGATTAGAAGGATTGTGGCCATTAATATACCTATCATTTATTGTCTTTTACAATCAGACTGAATCTACGTTGGTAGAGCATAATTCTATTTTCTGGGTTATTTACGTGAGTTTAGCTTTATCAAGATTCATCCCAAATAGAAATTTAACTACTCAGCCAATAAATCCAACACACCGATTTTCAACCAATTAGTCACTATATTTATTTTTTAGAACAATGTTATGGATAAATTAGCTGTATTTCTATCTTCTCTTGATGGTGGTGGTGCCGAAAGAGTAATGCTTAATTTGGCCTACGGATTTGCGGAAAGAGGCATCCATGTGGATTTACTACTTGTAAAAGCAGAAGGCCCCTATCTTTCTCAAATACCATCGAATATTAACTTGATCAACTTCAACAAATCAAAGCTTTTTCAGAGTTTACCAACTCTAATTCGATACATTCGAAAAGAATCTCCGACAGCTTTAATATCTGCACTAGAAGATACTAACCTAGTTATGTTATGGGCTTGTCGTTTAGCGGGAGAAAATACCCAATCAGTTGTGACAGTCCATAACCATTTATCTATTGAAGCCAAACATGCAACCCAACTGAAACGTAAACTAACTCCTACTTTAGTAGGTTATTTTTATCCATGGGCAGATAAGGTAGTTTCTGTTTCCAAGGGAGTTGCCGATGATCTAGTACAGCTTGGTATTCCTAAAGATAAAATTGATGTTATCTATAACCCAATTCTTACCCAAGACTTAATTACTAAACTACGACAGCCGGTTAAGCACCCTTGGTTAGAACCTGGAGAGCCCCCCGTCATTCTTGCAGTTGGTCGATTAACGGAACAAAAAGACTATCCATCTTTGCTAAGAGCCTTTGCTCGTGTTCGAAAATCACACAATATTAAATTGATTATTTTGGGGGAGGGTGAGGACAGATCTACCTTAGAAGCTCTTGCACAAACTCTTAACATCGCTAATGATATTGACTTTCCAGGGTTTGTTGCTAATCCCTATGCTTATATGGCAAAAGCAAAGACATTAGTGCTTACTTCTGCTTGGGAGGGATTTGGAAATGTTTTAGTGGAAGCAATGGCGGCGGGAACCTCTGTAATCGCTACCAATTGTAAAAGTGGTCCTGCAGAAATACTGGCCCATGGTGAGTATGGAAGCCTTGTCCAAGTGGCTGATGTTGAGGGAATTGCAGCAGCTATCACAAATGTTATTCATTATCCCTCTGAATCTCTCAAGCTCAAAAAACGTGCATCCGATTTTTCTTTAGAAGTAGCGCTAGAGAAGTACCAAAAGGCCTTATCTCTTTAATGGTTTGAAAACTTTCGAGAAATAATGAATAGAATTTACAACTTTAATATCAGGTGCGCAAAAGCCATAATGAATACTCTGTAGGTGCTGAAAGTTTATGTTAGATAAACTGAACAAGATCATCTCAGGTCAACTTGGAAGTGACCAGCGGAAGATTTTAATTAATATCGGTTGGCTAGCATCTGAGAGAGTATTTCGGATGGGAGTTGGGTTTATCACCTTATCTTGGACCGCCCGCTTTCTGGGTGTTGAACAGTTTGGAACCCTTAATTTTGCGCTTGCCTTTGTAGGCTTATTCTCTCCTTTATCAAAGCTTGCCTCTGATCAAATTACTTTTCGGGATCTAGTTACTGACCCTGGAAATAAAGAGAAGATTTTAGGGACAGCTGCTACAATTAAATTTATTTCCGGCATAGTCATTTTTTTTGTTGCCATATGCTCAATTCTGTTCCTGAAGCAAAATGAGTTTCTGATCTGTAAACTAGTTATTATTATTTCAGGAGCATCGCTTTTTAGTGGATTTAATGTTATTGAGACCTGGTTTCAATCTCAAGTTGAAGTCAAATATACAATTTGGGCAAAGAACTGCATATTTATCCTAATTACCATATTACGTATAATATTTCTCCAGTTAGAAGCTCCTGTTGAGTTTTTTGCATGGCTAGTTGTTACGGAAAGCTTATTCAATATTATTGGCTTCATATTTGTCTTTAAGATAACGGGGAATAATATTTTTGCCTGGCGATATGATTGGCATCTAGCTAAAGAGCTACTGCGAATAAGTTTTCCCCTAGTATTTTCAACACTAGCAATTGTTATTTATATGAAAATTGATCAAGTCATGCTTGGCCAGCTTTCAAATCAGAAATCTGTTGGCATATATTCAGCAGCTGTAAGACTCTCAGAGATCTGGCCCTTTGCTTCAACAATGATTGTACGCTCCTTGGCACCATCAATCATCTCTGCAAAGAAATTGAGTGAAGAAAACTACTACAGTAAGCTGCAAGGCCTTTGTAATTTGCAAGCCTTGCTAGTTTACTGTATTGCAATTCCCATGACGTTTTTAGCCACACCCTTCGTAGTTTTAATATTTGGTCAGGAATATAGCGCTGCCGGTATTGTTTTATCTATCCATATTTGGTCTTCTATGTTTCTTTTTTTAGGCTACGTCAAAGAGATTTGGATTACTACAGAAGAACTCACTTGGTTTGCTTTTAGCTTTACAGCATTTGGTGCATTGATGAACATAGCGCTTAATGCTTTATTAATTCCTATTTATCAAGAAGTTGGAGCTGCACTAGCAACAGTGATTTCATATGGGTTAGCAGATTATATTATATGTTTTGTGTATCCTTCTGCACGTCGATTTGGGTTGATAATGACGCAAGCTATGACTCTAGGTTTAATCAGGTGTGGCTCTTGAACATAAATTATTTGGGACTCTTATCTACTCAGAGGTAATAATATTTGAAAAAGTATTAGCTTTAATGATTAATGATAACCATAATGAAATCTTCTAATGTCATAAAAGCTTTGCATGCCTGGAAAGTAATGGCCAGTGAATTACAGAGTGATATTGACAGATTTAGCTCTAATCACTGGTTTCTAATTTTCTTAGGAACAAAAGGTATATGGGTTTGTACTCAATATCGGGTAAGCCGATGGATTCATTACTATGCCCATGCTCCTATTATTCGCCAAATACTCAAGATACTTTGTTTCTTTTGGCAGAAATTAATTGAATCGATTACTGGAGCTGAAGTGCCTAATCGAGCAAAAATTGGTAAGGGGCTTTTAATCAATCACACCAATGGAGTCGTAATTCATGTTGACGCCATAATAGGAGAATACTGCAACATAGGTCACCAGGTGACCATCGGTATTGGCGGCAGAGGTGAAAAGTGTGGCGTCCCAAAGATTGGTAATAGGGTATTTATCGGACCAGGCGCAAAGATTTTTGGTGCAATTTCAATTGGCAATGATGTAGCAATTGGTGCTAATTCAGTTGTAACTAAAGATATACCAGATAATGCTATTGCTGTGGGTATTCCTGCAAAAGTAATTAGTTATCGGGGCTCTAGAGAAATCATTAATCTTCGAGAAAAAATCGAACATCAAGAACATGAATTCTAGAATTACCTAAGATAAAGGCTCATGTTTTTATTTAAGTCACTGCTTATATAAGTAAAAGCATCAGCTCCATTCTCTATAAGGATGAACGATAAAAAATATTGGAGTAGCAAGTATGAAGTTGACTATTAGCATCGGCATCTTAGCCTATAATGAAGCTGATTCTATTAATAAAACTCTGCAATCATTGTCCAATCAATCAATCTTTAACGAAACAAATTTAGATTGGGATATTGAAATTATTATAGTTCCTAATGGATGTACGGACAGTACTGCAGAAGTTGCAAAAAAAACTCTGAATCAGATTACATCTAATCAAATTAAAAGAAAGCGATTTTCCTGGAAAGTGTGTGAACTCGCACAAGCAGGTAAAGCAAGGGCCTGGAATTCCTATGTTCATGATTTTTCTAATGCTGCTGCTGATTATTTAATTTTGATGGATGCTGATATCCAATTTATTGAAGAAACAACTCTTCAAAATTTGATATTAGCCCTAGAAACCAATTCTAATGCGAGTATCTCCACAGATAAGCCTGTAAAGGATGTACTCTTAAAACCAAATAAAAACTTGATTGAGCGTTTATCAGCTTTAGCTTCAGGCGTATCTGGAGCTTCAGTTGATGAAGTCTGGATCTGCGGTCAACTTTACTGTGCTCGGACACTCGTGCTCCGCCGTATCACAATACCTTTAGGTGTTGAAATGGATGATGGTTATCTTTGGGAGATGACTGTTACTGATATGTTAACAACTTCTAGAAACCTCAAACGCGTTGTCCGTGCTAAAGATGCTTCGCACAGTTTCCAAGCATATACAGACTTAACAACTTTGTTAAGTCATGAGAAATGGTTAATTGTTTCTGACACAATTAATTCATTCATCTTTGATTACTTAAAAGCCAGTAATCGTATTGGCGAAGACTTGAGTTTGGTAATACAGAAAAACAATGATTCTAATCCAGATTGGGTAGCAAATCTAGTGCGAACTAGAGTATCTTCAATGGGTAGATGGGTGATTCCAAACTGGTTTCTATATCGAAGATTTAAAAGCCTGAAGAATTATAGCCTATTCAAACTTTTTTGGATGCTTCCAATTGCTCTAATGGCTTTTCTTGTTGATATGTTTATCTCTACGCTAGCAAACTCAGCGCTGCATCGAAAGGCATAGTCCTAACTCAAAAATAAAATGGAAGTTTAAATGCTCCATTCTATTTTAGAAAAGTGGACGTTGCTGATCCTCGGGGTAAGTTTATCTGGGTAACACGAGTATATGAAATATCTTATAAATTGGTTTATTGCAAAAATAAGCAACGATATAGAGCACCTTTATCGAAGTCCATTAATCACTTAGCTCTTCATTAAGTAGATATATGAAAACGTTAATTACAAGACTAAGAATCATACTTTCAAAAATTAAGACTTTATCCTTTAAGGCCTCAATTTTGATGCTTAGCTTGTTTTGGAGAAAAGCCCTAAATAGAGATCAAAGCATCGATGCCCTTAAAGAGGATGTTGTATATAAAAAAGAAAACAAGCATATTAATATAGCCGATATAAGTTCCAATAATGGATCAAAAATATTGAACTTAGATGATTTTAAAGAGCCTCATATGCTCAACACAAGCAATATATATTTTGAACCTAGTTATGTTTGGAAAATAACAGAAGACAGTACGATCAAAAATCTTAGTTTAACCAGTTCAGGAATTGCAATTCTAAATCAAAAACTTCTCCTTGATTTGGATTATGGAAATATTTCTGGATATAAAGAGCTGCCATGGAAGTTTAATACTATTGAATATCCATTAGTTATAGCACCTTGGTCACACCCTACATCATTTAGTTATTTTGGATTTGTTGGATTAATACTTAGTAAGTTATGTCGAATAGAGCATGCGTTGAGTAAAAACATATGGAAAGACGCTAAACTTTGTTACCCACTATATAATACTCAGTACGAAAGAGATTACTTAAGTTACTTGGATATTCCAACAAGTTCAATAATTGATACGCGAAATAAAAACATCCAAATAAAAGCAAAGTCTCTAATACTTGCAAATAATCAATCTAGGATAAATAGAATAAGTCCACAAGATATTAGCTTACTTCGTCAAAGATTTCTTCCACAGATTTCTATAAAAAGATCTGGTCGGCGACTATTTCTACCTAGGCGAGGAAAACGAGTTATTAAAAATGAATTAGAGGTTCGCAATTTACTTGAGAATGTTTTTGAATTTGAAACTGTAGAAGATGAGCATCGCAGTATTGAAGAACAAATTGCTTTATACCAAGGAGCATCAGTAATTGTAGCGCCCCATGGTGCCGGCTTAACTAATCTAATCTGGTGCCATCCTGGCACACAGGTTGTTGAATTATTCTATGGAGGCTACAGAAAAGCTGGTTTTTATTACCTAAGTCAGGTGCTAGATCTAAACTACTCTTGTGTAATAGATGATGACTTTAGTGTTGAAAGCTTTGTTAATCAATATCATGATATGCAAGTTGACTTACGCATTCTTAGGAATACTCTAGATAAGATTTTCAACCACTAGCAATATGAGCAATAGAGTATTCTTAAAATTACAGATCTCTATCTTTTCTCTAATGGTTGATGTTTGATCGTTTCTCATCTAGCCAACAACATTCAAGAAATAGTCCCTATGTTAAAAATTCCTCAATCTTTTTCGTCAAGAAAAGCAAGTTTTATTCTAGCAGGAATATATCTACTCGTTATAGCTTTAATAGTCTTAATATGGCTGCAACCACTAATCTCACCAGAAATATTATTGAGAGATGTCTTTACGCTTGCAGACGTCCCTCCATACTACGGTTTACTTTCAAATTGTGGTGTATTTCTGTGGTGCATAACAGCATCAGTTAATTTATTTAGCGCAGTTATCTTGTCTTATGCTAAAAGAGAGCGAGAATTTTCTCTGTTGCTACTATTTTTTGGCCTAATTAGCTTAATACTCATGCTAGATGATGGCCTTTTACTGCATGAGAGTGTTGTTCCAAAAATATTAGAGAATATTCTTTCTTATGACACAGCTGAGACGCTTTTACCTTTGGCTTATGGAAGTGCAATGATATATTCCTTGCTTAGATTCCATAAAACGATTCGAAATACTGACTATAAATTTCTTTTTCTGGCTCTACTGTTCTTGTTTTCTTCGTTGGTTGTCGATCACCTCATACCCTTACCAGATGGGAGAAAGTATTGGTTAAGAGACGGAGAAAATTTTTTGATAGAAGATGGACTTAAACTGTTGGGAATTGTGACCTGGGCATTCTACTTTATTCAAACTAGTTTTAGTCGTATCGTGTCTCTGACAGGGCATATGAAAGCTGATAGCCTAAAATGAACTGTATCAAGAATAAGTAAAGAGAAGCTTAGCTAAATCGTCCCAACACCACCATGGCTAACCCCCACCCCCACTCCTCACTCACGAACGCCTGCAGCAGATGATCGACACCAGCATCCAAAAGGCGATCGCACGGCATGAGTTACAGTTTTCACTCTATGGACGGGTATGACTAGATGTTGATGTGCACAAACAGCCCGTAAACTTTCCCTCATTGAATGTGATATCATTGGCGCTCAGCCAAAAAGTCACACGAAAAGCGAGCTGCATTTGAGCCAAATCGCTAGATGGGCGATTGTGAGGAAGCACAAAAACTCTCAGTAGCCCTTGGCGAGTTTGACTGACCTCAAACGATTTTGCAAGCATGCCTACAGAAGGCTGATGAAGCATAAAGCATAGAAATTTTAAGGTCAAGATCATGCTGCCTCTAGATGGGCAGACTTGCTTATTCCTATGCCTGTTGCAAAATCGTTATAAACTCATTCGCGTCGAAGAGTCCTTGTTTGGGATAACGTCCTTGTTTGTGGGATTTAAGGTAAACGTATTTACAACAGATTTCCTGAAAGAGCGTTATATCATCGATCTTCCAGCCCTGTAGACAAGCACCTGTCAGCTCAGATTTTGAGAAATTGCTTCTCAGTGCTTTTGCATGGCTGAGGTTAGCGTTTCTGAGATTGGCTCCCGTCAAATCGGTGTCACTCAAATTCGCAGACTGTAGGTTGGCCTCAATTAAATAGGCCCTTTGTAAGTTGGCGTCACTCAGATTAGCCTGACTTAGGTTAGCCCCGCTCAGGTTGGCAGCGTAAAAATTAGCTCTACTTAGATCGGCTCTACTGAGGCAAGTACCACTCAGATTAGCGTCACTGAAGACAGTGTCCTTGAGATTGGCTCTGCGCAGATCCCCGTGACTTAGGTTTGCGGCATGTAAATGGGCTTGACTCAGATTAGCTCGACACAGGCTAGCCCGAAATAAGTTGGCTCCAGATAAATTAGCTTGACTGAGATGAGCGTCAGCGAGATTGGCTCCGCAAAGGTCTGGAGTCACATTGGGATGATTTGCCCGCCATTGATTCCAGGTTGATATGCCTTGCCGGAGTATTTGTATATGTCCTAATGCCACGGTTCTACTCCTCAGACCTACAATTCTTCTTTTTGAAACTTAGCAAAAACGCCCGGAAGCATTTCTTTCTTACGGCTAGTATCAACGAAATTTAATGTGCAGGTCTATTACATGTAAGCACCATAAATTGGTGTTACTCATCTACCATATCTGAGCATTCTTAGCTCTTAGGTTGTTTTTTCTCCCATTCTTTAGGAGCAAGTGTAGGGTAGAAAAGGAGGACTCTCTATTTGAAACCCGAGTTGACCAGCTTCTAATGTCTCCTAGACTGGCCCATGATGCCCAGTCTCAACAAGCAGAAAAAATCCGAAAACGCTTACGAAAACAGCAGGACCATCTATTCACCTCTTTAAACTATCCCGATATTGAGGCGACCAATAACCAGGCAAAGCGATAATTGCGACCGGCTGTAATTAGTCGAAAACTGTCCTGTGGCAATAAGACACTTCACGGGGCAGATACTTGGGCGAACCTTGACTCCTTGGCCGCTCTACCTGTACACAACGGGGCGACTCGTTTATTGAACAGGTAGCTCATGCCATGGTGCTTAAAAAAAGCGGCTTAGGCCACGCTAAACATATACCAAGGCCTGCCCTTACAGCTGGTTACATTCAGAACATGCTCAGAGGTGATTTTAAGCCAGGTTAACTCTCTGCCTGGCTCGCTTTAAAGGGTCAAAGATTGAGGATTGTTCTCAATCAGATCTGCTAGATCCTTGAGGAAGGCAGCCCCATCCGCACCGTAGATGATGCGATGGTCACAGGTGATATTGACAGTCATCTGCTTTTTGATCCCAAACATGCCGTTCGCGTCAGCGACAACAGTAGGTTTAGCCCCGCCGATGGCCAAAATAGAACCAGTGCCGGGGGGCAGAATCGCATCAAAGCTTTCCACACCAAACATACCCAGATTAGACAGGGTAAAGGTACCGGTGGTGTACTCCTCGGGCTGTAGCTGCTTGCTGCGGGCACGGGCAACCAGATCCTTCCAGCTGCGGGATAGAGAATAGATATCCATTTGATCGGCACCGCGTAGGACTGGGGTAATCAACCCCCCGTCGGGCATGGCCACAGCCACAGCCACATTGATGCTGCCGTTATACTGGGTACCGGCGTCGGTGTAGCTGGCATTGACGATGGGGTGCTTAGTCAGGGTAACGGCTACAGCCTTGGCTAGCAGACCGGTCATGGTAACGCCCTTGGGTTTGATTTGCTTATACAGAGCATCCAGGGCATCAGTGGTAATCCTATAGCTGGCGCGGAAGACAGGCACATTGAGGCTAGCGTTCATGTTACGCACAACGGCCTGCTGCATAGTGTTGAAAGGAGTCACCTGACCAGGAACCGGCGGTGGGGCGGTGGGGGCGGCAGGGATCGCAGCGGCGGCAGCGGCTGGAGCTGGGGTAGGTGCCGCTACAGGAGCGGGAGCAGTGGGTGTAGGTGTTTGACCGGCGGCTTTTTCAACGTCCTGGGCCACAATACGACCGTGGGGACCGGAACCGACCAGGGTCTTGATGTCGATTTTGAGCTGTTTGGCGAGCTTTTTGGCGCGGGGGGAGGCGATTAGACGACCGCTGGTGCTGCCATTTTGTGAGGCGACGGGAGCAGCGGCAGCGGCGACGGGTTCAGGGGCAGGGGCGGCAGCGGGAGCAGGGGCAGCAGCAGGAGCAGCGGCGGCAGCCTGCTGTTTAGCGGCTTCGATTTCGGCTTCGGTTTCGGCTAGAAGTCCGATGGCGCTGCCCACAGGAGCCACATCCCCAGCTTCAACAACGATAATAGCCAGATACCCCTCATAGAACGATTCGACGTCCATGTCGGCCTTGTCAGACTCAACGACGACAACGGTTTCACCTTTTTCTACCTTGTCACCAGGGGCTTTTGTCCAAGAAACGATTTTTCCCTCAGTCATAGTTGAGCTAAGGGCGGGCATGAACACTTCGCGAATCATTGGGAAATTCCGGGACGGGTGGACAACAAAATATGTTAACGAACCGTAGAGGCACGCCAGCATCTTATTCTAAAAGACTTTGGGTCATTAGATTAAATGGGAACTGAAATAAAAAGCCCGTCGTTAATTAACGACGGGCTTTTTAAAATTGTGGAGGGTACAAATCTAAAATATTGATGATTTACCCAGTTGCTGCTGGTCTACAGCTCGCCGCGAATTTCTTCAATGACGCCATCACGAAGCAGGATTTCTACCTGCATTTTTTTGACCAGGTTATCGCCAGTGGACACCTTAAAAAAGCCATCGATTTGACCCTGGCTAACTTCCTTATTAAGTTCTAGAGTTTGAACTTGCTGCAGCTGCTGCAGTACCTGATTTTTTTGCTGCAGTAGCTTATTTTTATCTTCGTTAATCTTATTTTGGACAGCCGACATTTGCTTCTGGACCGATTCGTTAGCTTCTTGCTTTTGTAGTTCGCTTACCATTCGCTGGCCTTGCATTTCGAGCTGCTGCAAGCGGCTGTCAATATTGTTAATCTGCTTTTGTAGCTGGTTCTGGGCTTCTTCTTTCCAGAGGGGCGTAACGACAGCCTTAACGTTGATGACTCGTTTGAGGAGAAGTTGGGATTGCGAAGCGTCCATAGAACTACAAATAGGAGGTTTTAGAAATCAATTTCAATAGGAATATACCCCTTTCCGGTCGAAAAAAATCGATTGCAAGATTTTCTGTACTTTTAAGGAGTACTGGCGGGGGTAGGCACGCAGCGCTACCCCTAGGAAGGCTTGCCCATTGTGAATGAGGTTTTCTGGATACGGCTGGTGGTTATTCAAACAATCCGTCAATCACATTTTGATAATTGCGGGTGACTACCGGACGCTTGATTTTTAGGGTTTGGGTGAGCATGCCGTTCTCGATGGAAAAGGGTTCGCTCAGCAAAGTAAAGGGTCCGATACGTTCGTCGGGGCGGTGGCCAGGTCGGGCTTTGACTTCGCGGGTGAGTTCTTGTTTGAACAGGGTTTGGACTTTGGGATTGCTGAGGGATTCAGCGGGGTTGGTTTCGTTGATGGTGATGCCCTGGGTGGCGGCCCACTGACTGAGGGCTTCGAGGTTGGGGACAATCAGGGCTCCGAGCACTTTTTGGTCCTGGCCGACAAGCATAATCTGGTCGACATATTTGCTGCGGGCGCAGGCGTTTTCGACCGGTTGGGGTTCGATGTTTTCGCCGTTGGTAAGGACGATGGTGTCTTTGGCACGACCAGTAATAATCAGATCGCCGTTGGCGGTGATTTTGCCCAGGTCGCCGGTATCAAACCAGCCGTCGGGGTCAATGGCTTTGGTGGTGGCTTCCGGGTTTTTGTAGTAGCCCTGCATTACCTGGGGACCGCGAATCAGGACGAGACCCTGCTGGCCTTGGGGAACGTCTTGCCGGGTTTCTAAATCAACGATACGGGTTTGGGTGCCAGGCAGGGGCTGGCCGTCAGCACCACGTAGGTTTTGCCAGGGGCGACGGACATGGGTGATGGGGGACGTTTCAGTGAGGCCGTAGCCGCCGAGGATGTCGACGCCGATAATTTCGTAAAAGTCTTCGAGGTGGTCGGCAATGGAGCCGCCGCCGCTAACAACAAAGTTAATGTTGCCGCCAGTGGCTTCACGCACTTTTTTGTAGACGATGGTATCCCCCAGCTTATGGAAAGGTTTGAGCACGGCACATTGGGTGCTGGCCATGGCGCGGTCAAATCCGCCAGGTGTGTCGTTCAAACTCAGGTTATCGGCAATGCGCTTGGCGGTAATGTAGCGCTGGCTCTGATGTAGGAAAAAGTTGATTAGCTTTTGTTTGCTATCGGGCTGTTCGCGAAACTGTTTTTGGACGCCCTCATAAATGGATTCCCACAGTCTGGGAACGCCCACCATATAGTTGGGTTTGTAGCTTTTTAGATCGCTTTTGACGTGGCGAATGCTGGTGTAGATCTGATGAACGCCCTGGGAGAGGGTGAAGTATTCAAAGGTGCGCTCGTAGCAGTGCCAGATGGGCAAGATGCTCATTACCTTGGAGCCTGGTTTAGGATGGACAACGCTACAAGCTCCCGCAATTTGCGAAAGTAGGTTGGCCTGGCTGAGCATCACCCCCTTGGGTCTGCCGGAGGTGCCGGAGGTGTACATCAGGGTGGCCAGCTGGCCACGGCTATACTCCACCGTTTGTACCTCAACCCCAGCCCCCAGCTCCATCAGCTGCTTAAAGTTGAGCAGTTTAGTGGCTGTGTCTAGCTGAGGCGTTTCATCGGATAGCAAGGCAATAAAGCGCAGATCTTTATCAGCCAAGTGGTCCGCTAGCTTAGTCAGGGTAGCTTGATCCTGCACAATGATAGCTACAGAATCGCTGTGCTCCAGGATATAACCCAGCTCATCTTTGTCTGCTTGGGAACCGCGCACGGCATCCACGGCACCGGCAGTCATGATTCCCTGATCGGCCACTAGCCACCGGGGTTGGTTATCGGAAAATAGGGCAATTTTGTCCTGGGGTTGGATACCCAGGGTTTGAAGACCCGCTGCAAACTGTTGGATCTGCTGCGCCAGTTGGCCATAGGTCAGAGTGATCTCAGGTGTCCCGTGGGGTTCTTCCACGGCGGTCTGGTTGGGAAACCTATCGGCTACGATGGGCCAGATCTCAGCAATTGACTGGATGTGGCTGTAGTCAATTGCTTGGGCAAGGTTGCTTTGTTCCTGGGGTGTGAGTGTGGCAGCAGTCATAAAAACGTCCTAAAAACGGTGTCTTCTGAAGAGGCGTTCCGGGGAACACCTGTGCGTCCAAAATAGAACCCAATTAAATCCTTATTTTTGAAGCTGGAGCTAATTGCTGCAGATAGGTATCAATGTAATTTTGGCCTAAACCGTCGGCAACATATCCAGCGGCTGAATTCATCACTTAGAACTCAAGACTAAAACTTGCTTGGCGTTACTGATCATCGGGATGGTTCCATTCATCAAGTCAGGGCGAATTGCCCTAAATGTCAGATCGATTCATTCTCTTAATCAACAACGGTATGAATTCATTAATTTATGTGGATTTTATAGTCTTGTCGGTAAACTCTGCACCTGGGGATTTCCCTGGACCAGTCTGATAACTGTCAAATTAGACGATTAACGGCAGTAGACAGCCGTGGCAGGGCTTCAGCATCAGAGTTAAGTTAAGTAACGAACTTTTTGTTCCTGAAAACTATGCGTCCATTGTTTGTCGGTCCGCTGACGGTTGATTCCCTGAAAGTTCCAATTCGAGATTTACCCGCCCGGCTCCGGGGTACGGTGATTGTGCAGCTATCGGATTTTCATTACGATGGCGAACGGCTATCGGAAACCTTGCTGGCGGATGCGATCGCAACCATCCCCACCCTTAACCCAGACCTGGTCGTCTTTACCGGCGATTTTATTACCGACGAGCCCGAACCAATCTACGACCTGGCCGCCCGGCTCAGCCCCATCGCTAAATCCTTTCCCACCTACGCCATCCTGGGCAACCACGACAACTACTGGCCCATGGCTCGGGGTATCGTCACCGCCGCCCTTACCGATAGCAACATCAACGTCCTCTGGAACCAAATCGCCTATCCCCTAGGTGATGACCTAGCTTTAGTCGGTTTAGCAGACTATTACACCGCAGACTATACCCCCACGGTATTAGACCAGCTGCCCAAGAGCCTGCCACGGATCGTCCTTTCCCACAATCCTTATACCGCCAAGCAAATGCTTCCCTGGCGTGTCGACCTGCAGCTTTCCGGCCATACCCACGGCGGCCAGATTGTCCTACCCGGCATTGGCAGTGTCGCCCAGCACTGGTTTCGTTTTCGCAAACGGCTGCCCGCCATTATTCGCAAAAGCGGCATTCCCTATGTCAGCGATCAATGTGCCAGCGTCTTTGACCAATGGCAATGGGCCTTAGGCCTACATCAGGTGGGTCAGAATTTGCTCTACGTCAATCGAGGTCTGGGCACTTATGCCCCAGGACGGCTTTTCTGCAATCCAGAAATTACAGTGATTACCTTGGTGTAAGCAGGGTCATAAGCAAACCTTAAAGAACCCCTACATTCCCCAAACCGATTGTCCGTTTACCCAGGAACTCCTCTATCCTAGGTAAAACGATTTCGTGAAGCCGCCGGTCCAATGCATAATTTTCTGCCGATTTCTTATTTTGAGGGTCAGTTTTGTCCGTTTGAGGATGCCAAAATTTCCATCGCTACCCATGCGTTGCACTACGGTACGGGTGCCTTTGGCGGGTTGCGTGGCATTCCCGATCCTCAGAACGAAAATCGAGCCTTGCTCTTTCGGTTAGACCGTCACTGTGCTCGCTTGAGTGCCAGCGCGCGGCTGCTGAATTTTGATTTGCCGGCAGACAAGATTCAGCATGTGATTACGGAATTTGTTAAAAAGAACAGCCCCAGGACATCCTTTTATATTCGACCGTTTGTCTACACCTCCGATCTGGGCATTGCCCCTCGACTACACAATGTAAAAAAAGACTTTTTTGTCTATGGTCTAGAGCTCGGGGATTATCTCTCACCAGAGGGTGTTAGCTGTCGGGTCAGTTCTTGGTATCGCCAGGAAGATCGTAGTCTACCGCTGCGAGGCAAAATCAGCGGTGCTTACATCACCTCTTCTCTAGCTAAAACAGAAGCCGTCGAAGCAGGCTTTGATGAAGCCATTTTGATGAACTCCCAGGGCAAGGTGAGCGAAGCCTCTGGGATGAATATCTTTATTGTCCGCAATGGCAAACTGATCGCTCCAGGATTTGAGCAAGATATCTTAGAAGGCATTACCCGCGATAGCGTACTACAGGTTGCAAAGGATTTAGGCATTGATGTGGTTGAGCGTCCGGTGGATAAGTCGGAACTGTTGATTGCCGATGAGGTATTTTTGAGCGGTACGGCGGCCAAGGTAACACCAGTACGTCAGGTAGAAAACTATACGCTATCGACGGTGCGGCCCATCACCGACCAGATTCGCGAGAAGCTGTCAGCGATTACGGAAGGGCGAGAGCCTCATTATAAGGATTGGGTCTTTGGTATTGATCTAACCTAAGCCCTAGGCTGAAATGCTGCTAAGCACCCGAGAGCGTGTCATGATTAGATAATTAAGTTCCTAGCGCTCTTTAATGACTCTGGCGAGATGATTTTCAAGGAGGACTCTCTTGTATGGGAACAGCTATCCCTGGAAACTGGTTCATCCATGCAATCAAACAATCAAACCCTTCTGTTAATTGGGGAATGGAAAAAATCTCTAACCAAGGCTTGAGTAAGTTAAAGCTAACCCAAGGAAGAAGAATTAAGCGTAGGTTGTTCAGCCAACTCTTCCAACCCTCTCCATCCTCCCAATAACGGTGTTTGAGAAACGATGAGAACACTGTTGAATCAGCCTGTTCTGGAGGAATGATCCCGTCGGGGCGGAGGGGCGGAGTGTATAGCGTTACCATTAAGTAGGCACTCATAACCAGTTCCCACCACTTTTCAATTTGGGCATAGTTCGTTACTCGAAAATCTGCCCATCCCAGTTCATTCTTGCTTTGTTTCAAACCATATTCGACCCAATTCCG
>NZ_AWNH01000031.1 GCF_000482245.1 Leptolyngbya sp. Heron Island J
AATCCAAACTGGGGGGTCCCTAGAGCTAACCAAGCTCGGTCGGAGAACAGCGGATTGCGCCTGATGAGCTACCTGCCCCATCCAACGACTAGCCTCGACAGTATCAAAGGTGTTGCCATCGGTGCAACGCAACCTGAATTAACAAGGACAGAGTCGATAGTGGATGGAGTTGACGATTGTCCGATAGGAGCCTCTATCTCATGTCTCTTCCGTGCTTAGGAATCGATGTTGGCAAGCATAAACTGTATGCGGCCTTACTGCTGAGAGCTGATAAGAAGCCGAAACGAAAGACTGTGAGTAATGATGCCTCAGGGCACCAAGCGTTAGTAAACTGGCTGGCATACCATCAAGTGGAGCGTGTTCACGCCTGCGTGGAAGCGACCAGTACCTATGCTCATCCGGTGGCTCGCACTCTCCACGAGCAGGGGCATGTGGTCACCATCGCTAATCCTAAACAAATCAAAGCCTATGGCGAGAGCCTATTGGTGCGGACAAAAACGGACCGGGTGGATGCGAGCCTTATTGCGCAGTTCTGCTTCGAACGCAAGCCGCGAGCATGGACACCACCGGCTCCTGAGGTGGACGCATTGCAAGCGCTTGTTCGTCGTTTGGATGTGCTTGAGAAGATCATGAGTCAAGAACGAAATCGATTGGAAACCACCCCTGAGGAGCTGGTGGAGGCTATCAAGCGACATCTGGAATTTCTTAAGGGCGAGTACAAATTGCTGTTGGAAGAAATTAAACACCACATTGACCGTCACGACCATCTAAAAAAACAACGCGATCTGATTACCTCGATTCCCGGAATTGGCGACAAAACAGCGGCGATTATTCTGGCTGAGGTTGGCGATATCCGGTTCTTCAAAAGTGCTCGACAACTGGCGGCTCATGCTGGTTTAACGCCCAAAAACCATGATTCTGGTAGCTCTATCCACAAGAAACCTAGACTCTCAAAAATGGGTAATGCGCGATTGCGAAAAGCCTTATATATGCCAGCGTTAGCGTCCATTAATCACAATCTTGTGATTGCTCAGTTTCGGGACCGTTTACTGGCAGCCGGAAAGCTCAAAATGCAGGTGGTCGGTGCAATTATGCATAAATTGATTCGATGGGTCTTTGGGGTATTACACTCGGGGCACCCTTTTGATGCCAACAAAGCACTCGCTGCTCAGGCTTGACATTCACAAGAGCACACAGTATCTCCGAGTTCCCCACATTAAGGGGGTTTCAGGGGGGCAAACCCTGAGCAACCCACCCCACTACTCACCCAACCAATTAAAACAACCATCATCCCAGGGCAGGCATAAAACCTGCCCCTACCGCCTCAACCCATGACTCTTCCCAATCACCCAATGCCGACGAAAATATCGCGATAAACTCGACTCTTCCAAGGTCAAACAAATTGGCCGCCCATGGGGGCACGTCCTAGGATTTTTAGTCCGCTGCCAATCCTCTAAAAGCGTTTGCATTGTATCTAGGCTCAAAGGCGTCCCATTTCGAATTGCTGTGCGGCAAGCTGTCGCTACCATCGCCTCATCTACATCGCCTCCCAGGCTAAGTTCTAGCAAAGCATCTGCACAATCCTCTCGCTCAGCCAGGGGCGCTGGCACCGAACGTACAGCCCAGAGGTTTTCACCAAACAGATCTACCTCTAAACTGAGCCGTCTTAGCTGTTCAACCTGACGAGAACTCAGCTGACTTAGAATAATCGCAGGTTCAATCGCAACAGTTTGCCAGCGAGTTTTAATCTGCTCGTAGATCACTCGCTCATGGGCAATATGCTGTTCCACCAGACAGACGCCTCCACTATGCTCGGCCACAATGTAAGTATCTTGAACCTGGGCAATGGCCTTTAGCTGACTGGGCAGTTCTTTTTCTCGAAGCCCATAACTACTCACTGCCTCAGCTGCTTTAAACAGTTGTTTGGTGCGCTGGGTTTGGGCACTGTCTGCCAGATTAGACAGCCGCAAAGTCTTTTCTACCGCAATGGCAATGCGATCGCACCACACCTCCATATCCTGCAGATAAATCTCCGACTTAGCTGGATTCCGATTCCAGTCAACCTGCTCAGCTGGCACCTGCAGATGTAAAAAACATACCGGATAGCGATCGCGGGGTAACGTACGCCGGAAGTTATAAATCAACGACTGTACTAAGATAGGCGCTGTGACTGTGCGACCATTAATCGCCACCCGCACCCAGTCCGGACGACGGCGATGACACCGATCGGGCAGCCCCACTAATAAATCCAGCTGTCCGTGTTCACAGCCCAAATCATCAGCACTCAGACTTACCTGCTCTAAATCATGGACAGTGACATCGCGCAAAATCTGAGGCAGCACCGTTTTGGCCGTAGACCCCGGCCACAGAGTAAACCAATCGCGGTCTGTATGGGCTACCTGCCAGGTAACCTGGGGATGGCAAAGGGCCAGTTGTTGCACGGTTTGCTGTACCTGGCGCAGCTGCTGGGGCACAGACGGCAATACCTGACGCCGATTGGGCAAACGGGCAAAGAGATTTTCAGCGGTGACTACGGTACCGGGTGCGATCGCAACTTCTTCAATTGCCAACACCGTACCTTCAGCACCATAATTCACTCGCCAGCCGACATCATCCACCCCACGGCTGCGAATCTCTAGCGCTGACAGCTGAGCCAAACTATGGAGCGCCTCACCACGAAAGCCAAGGCTTTGAATTTGACTCAGATCATCACAAGTACGAATTTTACTCGTACTATGGGCGGTCGCAGCCTGTTCTAGATCAGACCGGGTCATGCCCACGCCATTGTCAGTCACCCGCACCCGCCACACAGCTGGCCATAGATGGATCGAAATCCTGGTCGCCCCGGCATCCAGCGCATTTTCCGACAGCTCACGCACCACCGCCGCTAGAGAATCGATCACTTCTCCAGCGGCGATCAGACTGATTACATCCTGAGATAGGCGTTGAATCGGTGAAACAGTGGTAATGATCGAGGCTCCCTGGGAGTTGGTGTTTGTCTACGCTAGCGTGAATGTTGGCAACGATCCAGACTGATGTACCATAGCGGCACCTCAACGGTTCAACGCAATGATGTCCGAGACCTACAAACCCGCTTCCATTGCCAAAATTCAAGATCAAAAGGCGAAAATGCGTCGGTCTCTACTTAAGGCCCGCCAGGCAATGCCGCCCCAGGTATGGCAGCAAAAGTGCGATCGCATCTGCACCCATTTAGCCCAATGGTCCACATTCCAAACAGCGCGGACGATATTAGCTTACTGCAGCTTTCGCAATGAACCAGACCTGGGTAGCATGCTTGCCCAGCAGCGCTCTTGGGGGTTGCCTCGCTGCCAAGGCAAAGATCTCATCTGGCATCGATGGTTTCCCAGCTGTGGCTGGCCTTTACGCTCTGGCACCTACGGCATCACCGAACCAGATCCCACTTCTCCCCTGGTTGATCCACGGCGGGTAGATTTAATTTTGGTTCCAGCCGTCGCCTGCGATATCAAAGGCTACCGGCTAGGTTACGGTGGCGGTTTCTATGATCGCATGCTCAGCCAGCCTGACTGGCAGCATAAACCAACCATCGGTATTGTGTTCGAGTTTGCCCGCTTGCCCCAAATTCCTAAAAACAGCTGGGACCGTCCTTTAGATGGTATCTGCACCGAAAGCGGCCTGTTTCTTGCCAGCTAACGCTTGATAAACAGAGTGCTAATGAGATTGCACACAAATAAAGTCTCAGGTTGAGGCTGTAGATGGGTGAGTGATGGGGTAACGGGGGGACTATTTAGCGCAGGAGCCTAAACAAAAGGAAGAAGGCACCTTGGTCAGACTGAAATCACTGCATGCCATTGCCCTACGTTATCTTGGACTAAAGCTCGATATTGGCCTCAAGCATCACATCTGTTATTTCCCCAATCTCAACCCCTCCTATCCCTAAGATTCAACTCCTGACAACACCAATTTTCCAACCATTTTTCCAGATTCTAGACGTTCATGGGCCTGCGCTAAATTAACGGCATTAAGAGGCCCCAAATGCTCCGTCATTGTGCTTCTGACAATCCCCTGGTCTACCAGCTCTGCTACTTGATTAAGCAGATGATGCTGGCTAATCATATCGTCTGTTTCATAAACAGCCTTGGTAAACATAAACTCCCAAGCAAACGTGACGCTTTTATTTTTTAATAAGTTGAGATTAGGCGGCTCTTTGGTTGAAACAACAGCACAAATCTTACCCTGCGGTTTAATCACCTCCGCCATTATGGGCCAATAGTGATTGGTGTCATTAAGACAGAGAATATAATCAACAGCGTTTATTCCTAACCTCTTTAGCTCACTCTTGAGGTCGCCATAGTGATTAACACAGTGAGACGCCCCTAACTGCGTACACCATTTTCTTGAAACTTCCCTAGAAGCTGTGGCAATCACCCGTAAGCCGACATACTTCGCTAGTTGAATTGCCATAGAGCCCACACCACCTGCGCCACCAATAACTAACAGAGTGGCATCGTTACTGCGAGGCGCGGCAGAAATATTTAAGCGCTCAAAAAGAGATTCCCAGGCAGTAATGGTTGTTAGTGGCAGAGCAGCAGATTCTTCAAAGGATAGGGACTGAGGCTTACGACCAACAATACGTTCATCCACCAGATGATATGCACTATTACATCCAGGCCGGGAAATACTACCAGCGTAATACACTTCATCTCCAGGCTGAAACAATTCAACGTGTTCACCAACAGCCGTGACCACACCAGCGACATCCCACCCTAAAATTTTAGGTGTCATCAACCGCCCTTGCACAGAAGCACGCATCTTAAAATCAATCGGATTCATAGATACAGCTCGCACCTGGACTTGCAAGTCACGCCTACCAGGAGACGGGATACTCAGATAACATTCCGAGAAACAATCAGGATGCCCTACAGGTAGAAATTGACTTACACCCAACGCTTTCATCATCATGGCAATCGTCTTAACGCCTTTATATGATCACCAGGTAGCTCGCCCTCAGACAACATAGCCGCACACTAATACAAACAGAAATCAGTCAAAAGATGCCATAAAACACCAATTCATGACAAAAGAGAGCCCTATCAGAATATAACTACTCCAAAACAGCTAATAATACGTTAGAACACAGAAAAATAAAACAGTATACCAACATACACATCTGCAGATTAACAGATTCAAAATCGTCTTCTAGCTCACAGACTAACTACACAACGATGTGGTTATACTTTGAAGCAAGTGCTTAGAATGCAAGGTCACAACAGAGTTTTGTTTATTCTCCAAACAAATAAAATTCTGTTGTTTTAGTCTTCATAACTCAAAAATCATCTTAGTTGATGTAGCCTAAGCTACTTCTTTGAAGTTAGCGAAAAAAGTTATTGTTTTGGTCGAGTTTATTAAGACTTTTGTGGTTTTGTCTGATACTGTAAAGATTATTATATTGCGGTTGCTATTTTCTCGGAACAACAATGGCAAATACCACCCCGGCTGTTAAAGCGTTTATCTCCACATACGACAATGCTCCTTTTGCATTCCAAAATTTGGACGATGCTATTGAAGCTGTTTGCTGTGGCGAATCTTTTAGAAGTTTGATTCTCGCGTTGGTCAATAGTCCCGCCTTTTCTGAGGAACTGGGTAAAGAGTTTGAAGCTGCAGATGCGATCGCAGGGCTATCTGCCTGTCGTGGTCTGCGCAGCTGTCTTAATTTCTCTCTTGGTCGATTTTTTGGGCTTTTAGCCGAGGTGATTACTGCCTTTGACCGAGCAGCTGGGAATGAGTGGACTAAATTTTCCAATCGAGTCAATCAGTCAAACCTAGGTGGCAGCAAGCTTTTAGATCGCCTCATTCGAAGTGCCGACGGCAGCTTTTACAAGGATTTAGCCGCTAGATTAGTAGATGAAAATCCTCATGCAGTCTACCCAACTTCTAGCTATCGTGAGAGCGAAGCTCATGTGGTCAGCGCTGGTGACGATCAAATCATTGAAGCCGTGATGACTTCACGGACCTTCACCTCTATTCGAGTTGTTGAAAATTGCCTAGATCCTGAACAAACTGTCTTACGAGACATGTATGTTTCCCATGGGCGCTGTGTTTGTCTTGTTGATCAAAATGTCGAGACCTACTACGGCGAGCAAATCGATAAGTATTTTAAGCACCACGGCATCCATTTAGACAAGCTGGTGTACCGAGCGATGGAAGTCGATAAGGGCATCCGCACAGTAGAGAAAATGTTGGGGGACTTCAAGAGTCTTGGCGTCTGTCGCCATGAACCTGTTTTAATCATTGGTGGTGGCGTTATTGCCGATACTGGTGGTCTTGCCTGTGCTCTCTACCATCGGAATACTCCCTACGTCATGCTGTCCACATCCATTGTGGCAGGTATTGATGCAGGTCCATCTCCCCGTACCTGCTGCGATGGATTTGGCTATAAAAATCTCTTTGGTGCCTACCATGCTCCAGTGCTGTCTTTAACCGACCGCTTCTTCTTTAAGACACTGCGGGAAGGCTGGTTGCGCCACGGCATCATAGAAATCATAAAAATGGCTGCGATCAAAGATCTGGAGCTATTTGAATACATGGAGCAAGCTGGCCCAGCGCTCATTGAAACTCGTTTTGGCACCCTCAATTGTGAGCCAGGTTCAGAGATCAGTGTTCTTTCTCAAAAAATTCTTGGTGCAGCTCTGAGAAGCTATGTTGAGGCAGAATACGGCAATCTCTATGAAACTCACCAGTGTCGTCCCCATGCCTATGGCCATACTTGGTCTCCTGGTTTCGAGATTGAAGCAGGGTTACTACACGGTCATGCTGTGGCTATTGGCATGGGCTTCGGCGCTTATCTCAGTTACCGCAAAAACTGGATTACTGCCGACGACTTCCATCGTATTCTGAAACTGATCAGCTCGTTTGGTCTCAGCCTCTGGCATGATGTTATGTTCAACAAAGAGACCCTATGGGCTTCTCAAGAAAAGATTGTTCAGAAGCGAGGTGGCAACCTGGCAGCCCCCTTACCTAAAGGTGGAGTTGGTAAGTGCGGCTATCTTAACTCTATGACTCAAGAAGAGCTGTTTGAAGCGATCAGCGCCTATCGTCAAATCTGTAATGACTATCCACGAAAGGGGTTAGGTATTGATCCACTATGCAGCGATGTTGGGCTTGAAGATCCATCTACCATTGGTCACAGCCTGATGGAAACTGTCAAGGCACATTCTGGCACATCCGAAGTGTTGTCTACTGTCTAACTGACAGATACAACAAAACTATAGCCGTAGGGGTAGTTACTGTAATACTCCTACGGCATTTACCTTATTATCCCACCGCTTTGAGCTTGCCATGGCACATGAAATCTTTGATATTGTTATCCCCCTTTTCTGCGTTCGTTGGAATACACGAGCCGTGATGGAAGGACTCACCAGTCACTATCAGCCTCGCGCTATTCACATCATCACTCTGCCTGATCAGGTAGATACACTCCGGGAAATTTCTAAAAACTGGAAAACAGCACCGCTTCATATTCACGATGAAGAAGTGTTTTTCAAATCGAGTGGGTTAACCAAAACCTTAATCTGTGAGGAATTAAATTTAGGGAAATCCCTGTATAACCCCGGCTGGTTTTATCAGCAGCTTTTGAAACTAGGCGCGTTTGAAGGAATTCCTAATCTCAGCGAATGGTATTTAGTCTGGGATAGCGATCTGCTGCCAGCCGCTACCTGGCCAGCCTTTCGCAGTTCAGGAGACATGGTAGAACATGTTTTTGCCTTGCTGCAGCACAATGCTTATGGTAATCCAACGATTGTTGGCAAGTGGGAAACTTGGATTAAAACCGTTTTGGGTGTAACACCACTCACCGATGATGTCGGTACCTTTATTCCTCATCACATGTGGTTTAAGCAAGAGTATCTCAAGTCATTTGCACAACAGATCAACAAATACTATGGGTCCGACGACCACTGGTTATTATTAATGATGCGTTCTGCCAATGATTTTGGCACATTTAGCGAATATTGGACCTATGTTTCTTGGGCAGCAGCCCAGACATCTGATTCTGTATGTTTTTACCCTTACGCTGAGTATGGGGAAACTACAGAGCGGTTCTTTGATGACGGCACAGGTATGTTCTCCGCTGCACTCAGAAAGTATCTTTCAGTAGACTCTTTTGGTCCTGATGATGGATTTTCACCATCCTACGAGGAAGTGAATGCATTTATCAAAGCTGAGTATGATGCAGACAAATTACCATCATCATTGGCGTTTGAAAGCAGCCCTCGCCATTTGAAAAAGAATAGTGAGAATATGCACATTGAAGAACAGCGCTCCCGCTGGAATCCTCGGATGGCCCAGGAAGCAGCGACAGTTTAACTGCTGTCTTTGGCCGTAAATTTTAGAGTCATATTAGCGTGCCGGAGACCAACAATCATTCACGGCACGCTAATGGGTCTGGCGACTACCTGCTTAAGTTCGCCGCTGCCTGTTTCACGTCATCTAACAGCTCTAATGATAATTTTAGGCCGTTCAGATCGATATCTCCGGCTTTGGGCTTGGGCTGGGGCCCATGGTAGTCACTCCCCCCTGTCATGAGTAAACCGTACTGTTCACATAGTTCTTCTAACACTCGCTCTTCACTAATGCTGTGCTGTGGATGATAGACTTCAACACCCATCAAGCCTGCTTTAACCAATTCTGGCAACACCTCTTCCACTACACCACCACGAAACAGATAAGGGTGAGCCCAAATAGGAACCGCTCCACATTGTCTCAGCAATGCTATTCCTTCTTGAGCTGTAAATTTTTCATAGGGGACATAGGCCGGACCGTGATCGCCAATAAACCGTTGAAACGCTTCTTGCTGTGAGGTCACATGGCCAGCTGCCAATAACGCCTTAGCAACATGGGGGCGACCAGGAGCCATATTGCCCGGCATTGGCGGCAGCTCAATCGGAAAGCCTAACTCAGCCAGCTTATCTACCATTTTTTTGGCACGGCGATGACGCCCTTGAATCCGTTCATTCAGGGGCATTTCTAGCTTTTTCGGATCTGGGTAGAAACCTAAAATGTGCATAGAACGCTCGTTATACACCGTACTAAGTTCAATCCCAGGAACAATCTCTAATCCATAGGGCTGAGCAGCAGCACGGGCTTCATTCCAACCAAAAATTGTATCGTGATCGGTAATTGCCAAAGCCTTGACGCCTTTAGTCACGGCTCGCTCAACTAGTTGTCGTGGGGTCAAGGTACCGTCAGAAAAGGTAGTATGGCAATGGAGTTCTAGCATAGCTAACCGCAATAAAGAGCAGAGACAAACGAGCTAGTTCTATTATGCGTTCAGCATCTGTATGAAGACAGCCCTATTACCGATAAGCTTTAGGTTGCTTGGTTTTTATACAGAATTTCAGGTAAGTTCCATGCCATCACCGACGACACCGTTCTCGACCAACCGTAATCAACTACTGGGCATGTTTTTAGCATTGCTCATCCTAGACGCCACGTTGATTTTGCTCACTGTTGATTTGTGGGCGATAGGGCGCATCTTGTTTACTGCTGTGATTATGTTTTTCACTTTGCAGGGTTATAAATGGGCTAAGTGGCTATTAGTCGGCATTTTGGCATTATCGGCTGTAGCACTGGTTGGGTTATTGCTGGCACTTGGCTCAGAATTATCAGCAATCGTTGCGGCCGGTAGCGTTGTCATGGCGGTATTTTGCTGCGTAATTATCGGCTACCTAGCAGGCAATAGCAATTTGAAAAAGCATTTCGCCTGGAAACGACAACAAAAAACGTAGGTTGGATTGAAACCCCACCAAAAGCTTTCGCAATTTTGTAACATCCCAATCAACCCAACGTTATCGCCCCAAAAATAACATTGCCAATTAATCCAATATTATGGACACCATACGTAGGTTGGGTTGAACCCTCACCAAAAGCTCTCGTGTTGCTACAACACCCCAATCAACCCAACGTTATCAATACCCAAATTTAAGGACGTGGTTCTTGGATTGATCCCATGGGTTAATGGCGATGGTTTTCGATTGTTGGGTTTCGTACCTCAACCCAACCTACGCAAAAATCACCCAACTAATGAGCCGGTAATCATGCCGCCTAACAGAACAAACCCGAGAATTACATTCTGACGAAAGATTTGTCCGTATACATGAGCAGGCTGTCTGGGGTTGCGTAACTTACGATAGTGGGTAAACCAAGTGCCGCAGGCAATGGCCCAGGTCACCATATAGGGTGTACCTAGCTCCTTATAAACTCCTAGCCACAATAATAAGATGCCTGTGCCCATAAAGAGTAAACCAACGACCTCAGGGGTGCTGGACCCAAAAAAGCGGGCACTGGAGTTAACTCCCAGTTGGGCGTCGTACTTGCGATCGGGAATTGCATAGACCGTATCAAACCCAAGGGTCCATAAAACTGTTGCTCCCCACAGCAACCAGGCGGCCACGCCTAAGCTACCAGATACCGCACTCCAGGGAATCAGTACGGCAAATCCCCAGGCAATGGCCAACACTAGCTGAGGTACTGGGAAAACACGCTTTGCCAGTGGATATAAAATAATCACGGGTGATGCTAAAAAGCAGAGCACAATACTCAAGGGCTTCAGATACAGTGCGAAGCCAATGGCACAGAGGAAGGCGATAACTGCGATCGCAATTCCTGTTTTTACCGTCAATGCCCGCGAAGCCAGAGGACGATTACGCGTACGGTCAACCTTGGGATCAATATTCCGATCCCATAAATCATTCACCACACAGCCACCTGCACTGGTCGCCAGGCTACCACCAACCACCACCGCCAAAAGCAACCAATCAGGCCGACCATCAGCCGCCAAAAATAGCGCCCACAAAGCAGGCACCATCAAAATCAAACGTCCTGTAGGCTTATCCCAACGCAGCAATCGGATAATTGTTTTCCAAGTAGGTTCGACAGTTGGCAAAGACGGAGCCATGGGGATAGAAAGATAGGTTCAATATTCTTCCTTAAGAATATCTTTCCAATTGATCACAAGGGAAGGGGGCAGGGAAAGAAGCCACAGGAGTGAGTTCAGGGATTAGGGAAGCGCAAGCGCAACCAGAACCGTTGCGTTGATGGCCATAGCCAGACCCAAAATGGCAGATCCGAACACAGGAAACCTCACTCATTTATATTTAAATACACCAAAATTATGCTACACCCTGTGCCAGGCTTAACTCCATCCACCTCTCTCCTCTCATTACCAATCCTTAGCCTTATTTTCTAATTTTTCCTCTTTAAATCAACAACCATAATCAATCCTTATTCGCCTTAAACTTAGCCATAAATTTATAAATCATCTGAACGTATCTGGATTATTTTGGTTAAAATAACCATAAGCAACTGATAAATCCCCTGATGATGAACGATGCATCACTGTTAATGCAAGCTGATGAATATGGCCTGCTGACCGATTTGTATCAGCTCACTATGGCTGCCTGCTATGTCGGTGAAGGTCTCGATCAACGTCGGGCAAGCTTTGAGCTGTTTGTGCGCCGCCTGCCTGAGGGCTTTGGTTATCTAATTGCAGCAGGATTAGCGTCGGCAATTGAGTATCTGGAAAAATTTCAATTCACTAATGATCAGCTGGATGGGTTAAAAGCAACAGGTATCTTTGCAGGGGCACCTGCTAATTTTTGGAACCTGTTGGCAACCGGTCGATTTTCGGGAGATGTGTGGGCTGTACCAGAAGGAACAACCGTATTTGCCCACGAGCCAATTTTGCGGGTGGAAGCTCCTTTATGGCAGGCTCAGATTGTAGAAACATACCTGCTAAACGCCATTAATTATCAAACTTTGATTGCCACTCGGGCCGCTCGACTTCGGGATGTAGCTGGCCCTGAGGCGCTTTTGTTGGAATTTGGCACCCGGCGAGCATTTAGTCCCCAGGGGGCACTGTGGGCTGCACGGGCCGCTTTAGCCGGAGGTCTAGATGCCACTTCCAATGTCTTGGCCGCGTTAAAACTTGGGCGGAAACCGGTAGGGACAATGGCCCATGCGCTGGTGATGGCAATTTCTGCCCTGGAGGGTAGCGAAACAGATGCGTTTGAGGCCTTTCATCGCTATTTTCCTGGCGCAGCCCTACTGATTGATACCTACAACACTGTGGCAGCCGCAAAACTGCTGGGACAACAAGCCAAGGATTCCCTGGCAGGTGTACGCATTGACTCAGGAGATTTAATCACGTTGTCTCAGCAGGTGCGTCAGGCACTGCCTGAGGTGCCCATTTTTGCCAGTGGGGATTTGGATGAACAAGCGATCCTACGGTTAAAGCAAGCAGGAGCCTGTATCGATGGCTATGGACTGGGAACCAAGCTAGTCACTGGCACCCCAGTCAATGGTGTATATAAACTTGTGGACATCGATGGCATTCCGGTGATGAAGGAGTCTAGCGGTAAGTTCACCTACCCTGGTCGCAAACAAATATTTCGGTCTGAGGGCGGAGATCGGCTAGGTTTGGCAGTGGAAGCCACCCCAAGTCAGGCTCAGGGGTTGTTGATACCAGTTATGCGCACTGGCAAACGAATAGTCCCAACTGAATCACTAGAGACCATTCGCGACCGGGCCACCCAGTCAGTGGCGCAGCTCCCCCTGACGACACGGGATGTCTATCATCCTGTAGTACCCGAGGCGGAAATTTCGCCAGCGTTACAGGAGCTGACTCATTGCACTCGCCGTGGTCAACTCGCTACTGTTAGTTGAAACTCCTCTGGGGTGTGTTTTGAGAGCTGAATTGTTACATGAGCGATGAGTTCAGATTTCAGCACGGACTAAGGTCTTATTCACAATGCAGACTCTATCTGACAATATGCCGAATACTCCCATGGGAGACTTCTTTATCGTGCAACTGCCAGTGACTATTCCCCCTGCTAAGCAATTTCGTGTGGCGCTTTTTGGCACTAGTGCCGATCCTCCCCACAATGGCCATCGCAGTATTGTGGCGACATTGGGTCATCAGTTTGATTATGTGGCAGTGTGGGCATCTGATAATCCCTGGAAAAAAGACCAGTCGCCAATTGAAATGAGAATGGATATGCTGGAACTTGCGATCGCAGATCTCCAGACACCTGGTGACATCAAGCTACACCGGGAGCTAAGCCATCCTTATACCGCTGTCACTTTAGAACGGGCGCGGCGGATGTGGCCGGAGGCTGAGTTTACCTTTGTGATTGGGGCAGATTTGGTCCAACAGCTACCCAGTTGGCATCGTTCGGCGGATGTGATGCGGTGGGCAAAGATTTTGGTGTTTCCGCGACCGGGCTATGGACTCAATGAATCAACCCTGGCCAAGTTGCGATCTCTAGGGGCTGAGGTTGCGATCGCAACCCCCTTGAGCCAACATCATATTTCTTCTAGCACCCTGCGCCAGGGCTACCCCGAACGCCCCGATGAGATTCCCACTGTCGTGCAAGCCTACATCCACCAACACAATCTGTATCCATGCCCGGAAAACACACCAACCACCCCTTAGCCGACTTTAAGGTCGGTATTGATAACGTTATTTTCTCGGTCGACACTGCACTCAATCGGCTGTTGGTACTGTTGGTTATGCGTCATGAAGAACCCTTTTTAGGACAGTGGTCGCTCCCAGGCACCCTGGTCCGTCAAGGAGAATCTCTCGAAAAGGCATCTTACCGGGTCTTGTCTGAAAAAATTCGCGTCAAAAACCTTTATGTCGAACAGCTTTACTCGTTTGGTGGTCCCAAACGAGACCCGCGCGAAGCCAAAAATGCCTACAATGTGCGCTATCTCTCAGTCAGCTATTTTGCCCTCGTGCGCTATGCCGAAGCCGAACTCATTGCTGATGGCGTCAGCGGCATTGCCTGGTATCCATTAGACCATCTACCCAAGTTAGCCTTTGATCACCGAGAGATTCTCACCTATGGCACCATGCGTCTGCGCAACAAAGTCAAGTACAGCCCGGTGGCCTTTGACGTATTGCCAGAAATGTTTACCCTTAGTGATTTATATCAGCTCTATACGACAATTTTAGGGGAGGAGTTCTCGGATTATTCAAACTTTCGCACCCGTCTGCTCAAGCTAGGTTTTTTAGAGGATACCGGCATTAAAACCTCTCGTGGGGCTGGCCGTCCTGCTAGCCTCTATCGCTTTGATGCAGAAGCATTTGATCCATTAAAGGATAGACCTATGGTGTTTGTATAAATCAATCTCTTATAAATCCTGCTATTTCACATAACACCTCTTCAAATGTACAGACGTTCCATAGAACATCTCTTCAAAAAACACCTGTACAGACGTTCTATGGAACGTCTCTTCAACACCATTCACCTCTTGTGACCATGAAACTTGCTATTGCTCAACTTGATCCCACTGTTGGCGACCTAACTGGCAATGCCCAACAGATTTTAGCAGCGGCTCAAACTGCATCTGCAAAGGGCACTCGATTATTGCTCACACCAGAACTCTCCCTCTGCGGCTATCCACCTAGAGACTTACTCCTGCGACCTGGCTTTATCCAACAAATGCAAACAGCTGTCGAGCAACTAGCAAAAGATTTGCCAAACGGCTTATCCGTTTTGGTAGGTCTAGCCCAAGCCAATGCTGACGCAGGCAAAAAAGGACAAAAGCCACTTTACAACAGTATGGCACTGTTAGAAAACGGCACTATCAAAACTGTCTTTCATAAACGTCTGTTGCCAACCTATGACGTGTTTGACGAAGATCGCTACTTTGAGTCGGGGACCGAGCCTAATCATTTTTACCTTGAAACCGACCATGGTTCGCTGCACATTGGCGTCACCATTTGCGAAGATCTTTGGAACGAAGATGACTTTTGGGGGCAGCGAGCCTATGAGGTTAACCCCACAGCTGAGGTGGTCGCCGCCGGGGTAGACCTGGTTGTCAATTTGTCAGCATCGCCGTTTACAGTCGGCAAACAGGTACTGCGGGAAAAAATGATTGACCATGCCGCTCGTCAGCATCAATGTCCGATTGTGTATGTCAATCAGGTGGGAGGCAACGACGATCTAATCTTTGATGGCTGTAGTGTTGCTATGGATCGACACGGAGTTTTGGTCAGCCGTAGCCGTAGTTTTGAACCTGCAGTACAGATGGTGGACTATAGCTTAGAAAACCACAATCTTGTCCCTGGCATAGTTGCACCCTTGCCGGACAGCTCAACCGCTGAAATTTGGTCAGCCTTAGTCCTGGGGGTTAAAGATTACAGCCGTAAATGCGGATTTAGTCAGGCCGTTGTGGGGTTAAGTGGTGGCATTGACTCGGCCTTGGTGGTTGCGATCGCAACCGCTGCCCTTGGTCCTGACAACGTCTTAGGTGTGCTGATGCCTTCCCCCTACAGCTCAGACCACTCCATCAGAGATGCCGAAAAGCTGGCCCACAATCTAGGTATCCCCACAGAAACGCTCCCCATTAGGGAACTGATGACCGGTTACGACCACACTTTACTGCAGCTGTTCTCAGACACAGCCCCTGGCGTCACCGAAGAGAACCTACAATCCCGGATTCGCGGCAATTTACTCATGGCTATCGCCAACAAATTTGGCCATCTGCTGCTCTCCACCGGTAACAAATCAGAAATGGCTGTCGGCTACTGCACCCTTTATGGTGACATGAATGGCGGCCTGGCGGTGATTGCCGATGTCCCTAAAACTAGAGTTTACAGCCTATGCCACTGGTTGAACGACAAGGCCAAAACCCAAAACTCTCTGGGTTTGATTGACCCCACCGGCAAAACTGAAATTATCCCCGTCCATATTCTCACCAAACCCCCCAGCGCTGAGCTACGCCCCGACCAAGTCGACCAGGACTCCCTGCCCCCCTATGACATCCTGGATGATATTCTCGAACGCTTGATCCAACACCACCAGTCTGCAAACGATATCGTCGCCGCCGGTCATGAACCAACCGTAGTTCAAAAAGTAGTGCGCTTACTCACCCGTGCTGAATTTAAACGTAGACAGGCCCCACCAGTACTCAAAGTCACCGACCGCGCCTTTGGGCTGGGCTGGCGTATGCCCATCGCCAGCCGCTGGCCTTTAGATGAATGAATAAAACTCGTACAGGTTAGTGAGGGTTATCCTTCTACTGCCTGGGTGCAGTCGTCCAAGGGCGATAACCAGCCCGGATGCAGCGATCAAGAGCAGCATCAACGGTTAACTGTGCCTCATTGCTAAGATCGACGACACAAACACCGTAGCGCTCAGGAAGAAAGCTGCGACTACAGTGCTCTAAGGCACTGACCATCGGCTGATCAAGCAGAGCACGATGAATATCAACCGTGCAATCGGCCACCTCATCAGGGCGACGGGACCGCTCACAGCCTTCTAAGGCATCCATTGCAGCAATACCTGTATCCTGACTAACATCCACTACACATTCTCCTAACGTGCCTGGAAAGCGAGCGCCCGCACAGCTCGCGGTTGCTTGTTCCGTAGTCACTCCAGTAGCTGTTAAATCCGCTACACATTCACGGTAGTTATCGTCATCAGCCCCATAGCCAGGCAAAGCAACCAGTGCAGCAGTGGTAAAACCAAGCGTCAGCGGCGCTAATGAGAATCGACGTAGCAAATGGCTCCAAGAAAGAATAGTAGTCACATTAATCATTTTCAATAGGTCCAATAGAACAAGTCTTTTCTTACAACATTTGACGCACAATAGCTGCTGTCCAAACCACAGTGCTGTAGTTAGCAACCAGCCTAACCTGGCATAAATAGTAATCCAAACAAATCAGTCAACAGTAATTTTGTTTGTAATGATTGTCCTCTGAAACCCTGATCTAATCTACAGTGAATGAGTGACAAAATTTAAACCGTTGCTTGAGCTAGTAGATGATCCCGTCTATTCCATCCACACTTCAAATCAGCAGCGACATCCATGAATTACAGCAAACGATCTAGAGGGTTTTAACATGCATCTGAGTGACATAACTCATCCTAACCAGTTGCATGGCTTATCTGTGAAACAGTTAGAAGCCATTGCCCAGCAAATTCGAGAAAAGCATCTGAAAACGGTATCCACTAGCGGAGGGCATCTGGGACCGGGGCTGGGCGTGGTAGAGCTGACCCTGGGTCTATATCAAACCCTGGATTTAGATCGCGACAAAGTTGTTTGGGATGTAGGACACCAGGCCTATCCCCATAAGTTAATTACTGGTCGTTACAACAATTTTTCATCTCTACGTCAGAAGGATGGTGTAGCCGGCTATTTAAAGCGATGTGAGAGCAAGTTCGATCATTTCGGTGCTGGACATGCATCTACCAGTATTTCTGCCGCATTAGGCATGGCCCTTGCTCGCGATGCCCAGGGCGAAGATTATAAAGTCGCAGCCATTATTGGTGATGGAGCCCTGACTGGAGGCATGGCGCTAGAAGCAATTAACCATGCTGGGCATTTACCGAACACGAACTTAATCGTGGTCCTCAATGACAATGAGATGTCCATTTCTCCTAATGTTGGAGCCATTCCTCGTTATCTAAACAAACTGCGTTTGAGTCCACCGATGCAGTTTCTCAGCGACAACCTGGAAGAGCAATTTAAACATTTGCCATTTTTAGGGGAGTCTTTATCACCTGAGCTAGACCGCGTGAAAGAAGGCATGAAGCGTCTGGCTATGTCTAAGGTGGGCGCTGTGTTTGAAGAACTGGGATTCACCTATATGGGACCAGTGGATGGGCACAATTTGGGCGAGTTGATCAATACATTTAAAGAAGCCCATGCCAAAGGTGGTCCCGTCCTTGTCCACGTCGCCACGGTCAAAGGCAAAGGCTATGAAATTGCGGAAAAAGACCAGGTTGGCTATCACGCTCAATCCCCATTCAATCTCACCACTGGCAAAGGTCAACCCTCTAAAAAGCCAACACCACCCAAATACTCCAAAGTTTTTGCAGAAACCTTGGTAAAACTGGCGGAGGATAATCCCAAGATTGTTGGGATTACAGCGGCAATGGCCATCGGCACTGGCCTGGACAAATTACAGGCAAAGCTGCCTCAGCAGTACATCGATGTCGGCATCGCTGAACAACATGCCATTACCCTGGCAGCGGGTTTAGCCTGTGAAAATATGCGTCCGGTAGCGGCTATCTACTCAACCTTCCTACAACGGGCTTACGACCAGATTATCCACGACGTTTGTATTCAAAATCTGCCGGTCTTTTTCTGTCTAGATCGAGCGGGCATCGTCGGTGCCGACGGTCCTACCCATCAGGGGATGTACGATATTGCCTATCTGCGCTCTATTCCTAACATGGTGGTGATGGCTCCCAAAGATGAAGCGGAGTTACAACAGATGACTGTCACTGGAATTGAATATACTGATGGTCCCATAGCCGTCCGATATCCACGGGGCAGTGGTCATGGCGCACCGCTAATGGAAGAAGGTTGGGAAGCTCTACCCATTGGTAAAGGAGAAGTTCTACGCCAGGGCGACGATGTGTTACTGGTCGGCTATGGCTCTATGGTCTATCCAACCATGCAGACAGCTGAGATTTTAAGCGAACATGGCATTGAGGCCACCGTCATTAATGCTCGCTTTGTGAAACCCTTGGATGAAGAATTGATCGCCCCGTTGGCACAAAAAATCAAGCGGGTAGTCACGTTTGAAGAAGGCTGCTTGATGGGCGGCTTTGGCTCAGCCATCGCCGAAGCGCTGCTAGATCGCGACATTAACGTACCAATTTTCCGTCTGGGCATACCAGATATTCTGGTAGATCATGCTACACCAGCTGAGGCCAAGACAGCCTTGGGGTTAACCCCTGCCCAGATGGCCGATAAAATCCTCAAGCGGTTTGCCCTCGCCAACCTTGAATTAGCCAGCATGGGTTAATCCAGCTAGGTCAGCAAAATTGTATACGTACTCAGTTCTTAATTTTGAATTGTGCGTCCCTCCCCTTGCAGACAGGTTGCTGCGAGGGGTTATTTTTGGCTATCGTCGCTGTCGACGGTGCGCTCGACGGCGACGGGGGCTAGTCACCATGGCAGCGGGCAGTAAGGCAACAGAGGCAACCGGCAGCAAGCTGCTTTCACGAGACGGTTTAACCGTAGATTGTGGCTGCCCGATCATCAACATCGCAGGCAGCCCCCGCCATAAATCAACCAACCATAGACCTAATGCCAACAGCAGCGTGATCACACTGAGCAGAAAGATCACCATAGCCCCTAGCACCAGCGCATTAATCGCCACCATGGCCCGCAGAGTCAACATTCCCAGACTTGTCAACATTCCCAGTAATGTGACCACTGTCAATACAAAACTGATATAGGCCCAATCACACCGACGCCGTACGGCACGAGTGGCCTGACTAACTGACCGCAACCAGCGCCAACGCAACCAGGCCACGGCAGCCACAATCGTGACGATAATGACCATCAAGACATTATTGGTTAATAGTGAAATGAGCTGACCGGTTTGGACCGAAGACATCACAACCAGACTCCCTGTGCTTGAGCAAACATAGTTCAATTGTACTATCTTAATTTGCTCATGACTCCGTCATGGGAGAAAAGTCAACCGGGTGTTATTGTTATTGGCGTGTTTGACACCGAGAAAGGCGTATATATGTTCTCTAGGAATTTTGGGCCTGATTTCAGGTGTTACTAACTATCAGTTTCGGTCGTCCATGCAAGTGAAGTCACCGCAAAGGCATCTTGGGATCTATTTGCTACTGGGCATCCTTGCCTGTGCAGTGGCTGTCGCCTTGAAACTCATTGTTGTGTGGAGTGTGGATTCCTATGTATATTCCTTGCCCATCGTTGGCGGAGTTTTGGCGACGCTAGAAGTAGCTGAACTTGCTAGCCCTATCTTGCTAGCAATTTTAGGCCTGACGCTGGGGGCACTCACCTACTACCTACCAGCGGGTAGTAACCTGGCCGTTCGCCTGCTGCTTTTGGGGCTGACACTACCGCTGGTGCTACTGCTGGGCCATAGAGTCCGTCACAATCGTTGGATACAGCAGGTAGCAAATCAAGACAATCTATCGCTGTCTCAAGCACAACAGGTGACGAATGAGTTTTTGCAACAGGAAACTTCAAACTCTGGAAGCTTAGGGTTTTATTTGTATACAGCTACTCGGGCTAATCCACCCACTCGACTCAATAATTTGGCAACGATTGACGACAATAATTTGCTCCAAAATCAATTAACTGATCTGGGGCAACGTCAAACTGGATTATTGGGCTTAGTTTTTAAGCTTTACAACTGGCTTTTTACTCTGGCAGGCTGGGGTATTCGAGCTATCTATGCACTGCTATCTGGGTTTATGGGCCTGTCGTATTTTTATAGAGGAGAGCTGTGGGCCAATCGCCAACGCCGCCAATGATGCCAGTCTGGGTTAATTGATATACGTGAAGTTCAACACGGCAGCACTCATATTAGCGGGTGGTCAAAGCCGCCGCATGGGGCAGGATAAGGCTCTATTAAAATTACCTACATCCTCCAACGGGCAAAGCCAAACGCTCTTGCAGCATACTTGTACAATTGCCCAAAGTTGTGGGTTACACACATATGTATTAAGCCCCTGGCCGGAACGCTATCTTCATCTATTGCCGCCAACAGTAGTATCGCTACAGGAGACGACAGCTGGCGCTGGCCCCCTGGTGGCTTTGGCCCAAGGCTGGTCTATGGTCGTGCAAGATGCTGAGCAACAGAACGATTATGCCCCCGATTGGCTGTTGGTGTTAGCCTGTGATCTGCCTGGTCTCAATCGGGGCACTGTCCAGACATGGCAGCAGTCTTTGGTAGACGTAAGTGAGGTTGCAATCGCAGCTTTACCTCACCGTCACCAGCGCTGGGAACCCCTGTGTGGGTTTTACCACCGCCGCTGTATATCCAGCCTGAACCAGGCCGTTGAGAACAATATTCGTTCTTTTCAACAGTGGCTGGCTACCGAACCAGTCATGTCGCTACCGGTTGCAGATTCTAATATATTAAGAAATTGCAACACTCCTACTCAATGGCAAAACTTTTTAGACTCCGCAGCCATACGATAGGGCCAGAAACCCATAGACCGCTTGACAAACGCCACCTTCTTCAAATGTTAAGCTCTGTGATATTTTATCCTTGACTTCAGGCCCCGATTCCACGACGCTTTATAGTTATGATTAACGTTTGTTAAATTTCCTCATATTCTGGAGATTCTCAAGTGGCGATTCCTCTGCTGAACTATTCACCGGTTACCCAAAATTCTCGGGTTGAGGGCTATGAAATTCCTGGGGATGATCAGCCTAAGATTTATTCGACTCAGAATATTCTGTCTTCGACTGATATCAATGATCTGATTGAAGCAGCCTATCGTCAGATCTTCTTCCATGCATTTAAGGCTGACCGAGAAAAATTCCTAGAATCTCAGTTGCGCAGTAATCAAATCACCGTTCGTGATTTTGTTCGTGGTTTGCTGTTGTCTAATACTTATCGCAACAGCTTCTACAAAATGAACAACAATTATCGTTTTGTAGAGCAGACCGTCCAGCGTGTGCTAGGCCGTGATGTGTATGGCAAAGACGAGACCCTCGCTTGGTCAATTATTGTAGCCACTAAAGGCATCGAAGGCTTTGTGGATAACCTTCTCGATAGCGAAGAGTATCTAGAGAACTTTGGCGACGATATTCTGCCCTATCAGCGGCGGCGTGTGCTCCCCAGTCGAGCTGCAGGTGAACTGCCATTCAATATCAAGTCACCGCGCTATGATGAGTACTATCGTTCTATTCTCGGCTTCCCCAAGCCTGTCTTCCAGAGTTCTATCCGTCGGTTTACTCCTCAGGAGCAGCAGCCTAAGGCTGGAAGTCCAGCATTGTTTATGAACATGGCTCGTGGTTTGAGCAACAGTCAGCCGTTGGCTACACAGCGTGTATCAGCTGCAACTGTTAATTTCAAGTCAGCTGTTCCTTACCGACAAGTGAACTTCCCAGTCAATGACCCTGTAGCAGCAGCAGCAGTTGAAAAAGCTAAGATGGGCGCTTAAAAGTAAAACTTTTTTTGACGTCGGATTTTGCTGACTTATGTTTAGCACTGACTGACAAACGAGAGCATATAGATGAGCGGTATCCAACGGATACTGCTCTTTTTTTATGGCAGCGCTGGTTAACACCAGACAATCAGCACACTAGCGTTGACGCAGACGCTGAAGCAACGTTTCAAAGACGGGTGGCAACGGCGCGATCGCAACTATCTCTTTTCCAGTCACTGGATGGGTCAGCCTTAACGTCCTAGCATGCAGCGCCTGCCCCGGCAACTTTACCCCCACAGAACGCCCGGCACCATAGATCACATCACCCACAATGGGCGTTCCAATCAGCGCACTGTGGACACGAATTTGATGGGTCCGTCCCGTATCTAACCGATAGTGCACCAGCGTATAGTTACCCAAACGCTCCTGAATTCGCCAGTGGGTAATCGCTGAGCGACCTCCTTTTTCCACAGGAACCACCGCCATTTTTTTACGATCCTTAGGATGACGACCAATTGGCGCATCAATCGTCCCCCATTCCTGATTTGCAGTCAGCTTGGGCACCCCAAAAACCACACCCAAATATTCACGCTGGGCAGTTTTTGCTTGGATTTGCTTCTGCAGGTGATGCAGCACAACCTCCGTTTTAGCCACTACCATTGCCCCGGTCGTATCCTTATCTAAACGATGAACAATGCCAGGGCGTTGCACACCACCCACCCCGGTCAGCTGATCACCACAGTGGGCTAAAATCGCATTCACTAACGTTCCCTTGGAGTGACCTGGGGCGGGATGCACCACCATTCCAGCAGACTTATTCACCACCAATAGGTACGCATCTTCATACAAAATATCCAGAGGAATCGCCTCTGGAATTAGCTCAAAGGGTTCTACTTCAGGGATTTTGAGCTGCAGCCAGTCTCCAGTACTAACTGTGATTTTTTTATTGGTACATTGCTGATGATTAATGCTGAGCGCCCCTTGCTCAATCAGCTTTTGAATCCGATTGCGGGATAATTCACAGTGCTGAGAAAGCCATCGATCAATGCGTTCATCCGACGCATCGGTCACCGATAGCTTGATCACACTGCTGTTGTCTTCATCCGTGATCATGCCTGAACTGCTGACCAATGGGGAGAATGCATAGGTGAAACCGGGGCTAATACTTCGTACAGGTTGACAACCCGACCAATAATTGCGATCGCAGGAGCCTGAAACTGAGTTTCCTCAACCTGCCGAACAATATTTGTCAATGTCCCAATCAGCTCTTCCTGTTCAGGTCGTGTCCCCCAGCGCACCAAAGCAACCGGGGTATCTGGCCCCATACCCGCCGCCATCAATTCCGACACAATATTCACTAAATTATGGACACCCATATAAATCACAATGGTTTCCGATCCCTGGGCCAGCGCTGACCAGTTTACTTGAGGACGATACTTACCAGCTGCCTCATGCCCCGTTACAAATGTAACCGACGAGCTGTAATCACGGTGAGTGACCGGTATGCCCGCATAAGCTGAGGCTGCTATTCCTGCTGTAATCCCTGGAACCACCTCCACATCAATACCAGCCTCCAGCAGCCCCATCATTTCCTCACCACCTCGGCCAAACACAAACGGGTCACCGCCCTTAAGCCTGACCACAACCGCATTAGCCTTAGCCTGCTCAATCAACAATTGAGTAATATCTTCCTGGGCCATAGAATGACGACCGCGTCGCTTACCAGCATCAATAATCCGAGTGTGCTCACAAATCATCCCTAAAATCGGTGGACTGACCAGAGCATCATGGATCACAACATCGGCGTGCTCTAGCAACCCCTTAGCCTTGAGGGTCAGCAGCCCTGGATCTCCCGGACCTGCGCCGACTAAATAAACTTTGCCAAATGCAGGTTGGGTAAGCGAATGAGACATGTTAGTTGAAACCGAGGTGGATAGAATGGTTCAATTTTGGCAAAACTCCACCCGTTTTTATTGCCAAAACTGATACAGCATGAAGACAAACCTACTGCATGCTGCTTAAGATATTCTTAACCTTAATTCATCAAGGCATCATTTGCAGAGCTAAAACACGTACTTTTCAGCTCGAACAGCCATGTACGACTCTGCTTTATGGCCGCAATGTCTCTACTACCAAATTAGCTATATCATAGGTAGCTCCCAACGGTGGCAGCAATCGGAAGCTCGTTCTAGGGAAACGCTCAGCTAGCTCCTCAGTCAGATGCGCAACCGCATCAGTAATCCCACCTGCAAATAAGAAATACGGAAAAATCGTCAACGTTGAACAGCCTTGCTGCATCAATTGAATCGTCTGATTTTCAATCTCAGATTCATTCGTCCAATAGGCAACGGCAGTTCCCAACGACTTTGCCAGATTGTCCACCACTCGATTACCCCTAGCCCGACGGCTACCATGGGCAACTAGCAAACGCCCTGCCCTAGGGGAATGCAAAAACCGATTGGCAATCAAGTCAAGCATGCTCTGGGAGCCCCCAATATGCGCTCCCAACTCCAATTCAATCGTGCCGCCCAGTTCTTGGCGAGCTTGCTCTACCTCGTCCGGGATATCCTGCATCACATGCTTACCCCGCAGCAAAAACAGAGGTACCAGGTGTAATCGCTCAATTCCTGCTGAACTTAGCCGACGACCAAACTCACAAATTTGCTGGTGCAATGGTAGCAAGCCAAACTCTAATACCGCTGTACCAACAATCAAGCGATCCTGAGGCAGCCGTGCTGCAGAAGCCACGGTCGTACTCGTTATCGTCGACACCGCTGTCATCACCGAACTCATACCGCTCTTACGGGGGCGATCCTGGAAGTCTAAAACCGTTGCCGGTGCTCCTAACGCACGCCCTTCAGGCATCAACGGCCCAAAAGGTTGACTACTCCATGGACTCACCAAAGCAGGATTAAGCTGCTCACGAATCAGCTGGGCCAGCCGATTAATCGCAACTTGATGGCGTGGGTCACGACTACCGTGGGAAATTAAAAGATAAGCTGTAGATGTCACGGGCTTTTAAAAATGAGACTATCAGGGTCAGATGAAATAAATCTATTTTCGGGTCGACTACCCAACGTCTGTTGTCAGGAATAAAAAGGTGTGAAAACTTAAAACCAGTAAGCGTACCAATGTATCAGCAAACTGAAGTTTTAGCTTTAAGCTCAGGAGCTTAGCACCCTACACAAACCAGGGAGACTATTCAGTCATCCTCTAAAACAGACTTTTGAACAACTCCGCACACATTATCTAGTCCCAATTATCTTTAGTAAGGCTGCCGGAATAACGCTGCTGGTCAATACTAATGCTGCTAGCTTTGGTTCTAGAACGCTACACAATTGGCTGGGAACCAACTGTCATAAACACTACTCACCTTACTAGTATCCACAGAACCGTGTCAGGTTTCTGTTGTGCTTGATGCTATTTACAACCTTAGTAAGCAACCAAGTCAATAACCAACGACGCTGCATCTAGTAAACCCAATCCCAGAAACGGTTAACCCTGGATAGCAAAATATTCAGGAAAACCAGGTAATCGATTAACAGGAGTGTTATTATATAAATCCGAAAACACGGCGAGCGTAGCCAAGTGGTTAAGGCAGTGGATTGTGGTTCCACCATTCGGGGGTTCGAGTCCCCTCGTTCGCCCTTCTTCCAGCAATTGCTGAAAAGCGCTTAACTACTAGCCTTAATTTATCGGCTAGCAATGATTGCTGATAAAGGGGTTTCACCCCTCAAATAGGTAAAACTACAGTCACAGCTTAGCAGCAAGCCTTCAAACAGAAGGGCATAGCAGCCTGATTTATCAAGCATGGCTATTAGGCATTAAAGCTTGCTATTGAAATCATAGGAAAAATCGAAGCTAATTTTTGTTATCTAAAGATAACTTCTTATAGCGCTAATGACTGATAAGTAAAGCCTTTCGGATTAATAACAACAACTTGAATTGACATTGACTGTGCATACCCAAGTTAAACCGTTCAATATATGAGATGGATGAATACGGGTAACTGAACTGGAGAGCTTTTTAGCTTGTGGTTTGATAGCACCCAATGACAACATTCTCAGCTGCTAATGAAGAGTTCAGAGCCGGAGATCAAACAATTACGATTATATTCTCGCTGAGCAAGATTAACAGCTGACGGCAGAAATTTATGATTGGCTGATTCGTCCTACCGAGGGAGAAGGTTGGCCAGATGGCATGAACACCTTGGTCTTTTCCCTGGACAGGGCCTTTCGGAGTGTATTCATGGCCGCTTGATACGACCAGCAGACACAACAATTTTTGATTGAGAAATATGCGATCGCAATCACCTTTGGCGCTTTAAAGATTCCCCAAGCCAATCCAGAAAAGTTATTCAGCGTTTTAGCTGCAGGTCTACCATGGCCCAGCAGTTATTTCCTACCAAATCTGACAACAACAGTCTCGACACGAATAACACTATTAACAAGGCTACTTTTAACAATGCGTCCACAGCCCGTTTGGTTGAGACTTGCTACTAAACGCCAGTTACTGATGGAGTGTCAACAGCAAAAGCACTACAGCAAGCTCAAATTAAGCTTTTAAGACAGAATCGTCATCCGTCCCAGTTGGTTCCCTACTTACTAGTCGGTGATTGGCGTTAGTCAGTCAGTCTTTAAGGTGAGGACTATCTTGACGCAACGGTAATCTTCATGTTTAGAGTTCCCACAGTCCCCAATATTGAGAAATTGATGTATCCTTGCTGGGACAATTGGCAACACGCCTGGATTAGCACGCTTTACGGGGTCAAATGGCACAAATTTTTATCTCGGCAGGCCACGGTGGATTTGAAAATGGAATCACCGACACTGGGGCTAAGGTAGATGGCATCACCGAAGCTCAGGAAATGATTAGCATTCGGGATTTAATTGTACCGGAGCTGAGATCACGAGGCTTAAAGGTGCTCTCCGTTCCTGATGACCTGAGCCTGCAGGACAGTATTAGCTGGATAAATGCCCGTAACCGCAATGGTGACATTGCCTTAGAAATTCATTTGGGGGCTTTTCAAAATACTAATGTGCGAGGTGCTACCGCTTACTATATTGCCAGCAATGAAGCCCGTAAGGCTCATGCTGACCTGATGCTGCTGGCATTGCTACGTCGAGTACCTCAGTTGCCAAGTCTGGGAGGTAAACCCGATACAGCTGCAGGGATGGGGCGATTAGCCTTTTGTCGTCAGGTGGCTCCTCCTTCAATTTTGATGGAACTGGGCTACCTGACTAATGATCGAGATCGCAGCCTGCTGCTCAGCCGTCGCCGCGACTTTGCCCTAGGGCTGGCTGACGGTCTGGCCTCTTGGAGTCGAACCATTACTGGCACGCCCCCCCCAACCACCCCGACCCAGCCCCAACTTCCCACGGTTAACATCACCGTCAACGGGGGTGCCTATGAAGAACAAGGCATCATCGTTAACAATAATTCCTACGTTCCTATCGATCTAGCTGACCGTCTTGGCATCGATCTAGCAGGCAAGCCGGATATCCGCAGAGTGCGCTATGGCAATGTAGTCTATATCAAAACCATTGACCTGCGCGAGTTTAACATCGCCATCGGGTGGGACGCAGCCAGCCGTACTGTTCAACTCAAAACCCAGTCTACCTTGACCATTTGCCCAGGCCTGATTGATCAGATTATGGGACACGGCAATGCCTCCGAAGTCAGCCTGATGATGTTCTTAAAAAACAACAATGAAAAGGCACTACGGGATTTTCCTGACATTCACAAAATTTATCGTCAAGAAGGGGTGATTGAAGGGGTCAATTACGATATCGCTTTCTGCCAGATGTGTTTGGAAACATCGTTTTTGCGATTTGGCGGTGATGTTAAAGCGTCACAAAACAATTTTGCCAGCATCGGGGCCATTGGCGGCAATGCTGCCGGGGCATCTTTCCCCAGTGCCCGGATTGGAGTAAGAGCACAAATCCAGCATCTTAAGGCCTATGCCAGTAAAGAACCCCTGGTGCAAGAACAGGTCGATCCACGGTTTCGATTTGTCAGCCGAGGCAGTGCTGTATTGGTTGATCAGCTCAGTGGTCGTTGGGCAGCTGACCCTAACTATGGAGAGAAAATTATGGCCATGGTTCGTCGGCTTTATGAATCGGCAAAGCTGCTATAGCAACTGTGATATTCCGATCAGCCTTAACAGATATATGGCCCCTCAAGCTGGTATGATGCATGGCTAACGCCCATTGGCAAACTGTCACATACCAACTGGCATACTCCCCTGTAGATACTATTCTGAGAAAACTGCATTACCATTCGTTTTGAGTGGAGCCACTCAAGGCACATCAGGAACGGGTTAACACGCTTTTCTTAGCTAGTGGGGCTGGTGCGTAGCATTTTGTTCTACTCACCCACCATTGCATCTGCTTAGGTTCTAATGCTGTTCACTATCGGGCAACCCTAGGACTGGTTAATTATGTCTGCTCAAATCCTGACTATCTGCCATGACTCATACCTCTTCTTGGCCCCTTAAACTTTTAGCCCTTGGCCGTCATAGTGGGTTCGCTGCTCTGCTTTGGTTGCTGTGGGTTTTACCCGCCAGCGCTGTTGAACTGAGGGTTGCGATTCGCAAAAGTGTCCAACAGGTTCAGATTGGCTCTTCTACAACGGGGGTTATTCGCAATAGCCAGGGTCAGGCGGTGATGCAGCTGCCCGAGCTACAGCCCATCAGTGTCGATACCGACGGTAGCAGATTGGAACTAACCGATGGTTATGATGACTTTGGTCAATCCAACACTTTTTGGTTAGAACCTTCAGGGGACGGAGTTGTTTGGATTGGTGATCGCTGGTATCGGGGGAAGGTGAAGCTAGTCCCCGTGGATGGAGGCGTCACGGCGGTTAATTATGTCAATATCGACGCCTATCTCTACAGTGTTGTCGGTAGCGAAATGCCTGCTAGCTGGCCCCAGGAAGCGCTGCGATCGCAAGCCGTCGCCGCCCGTTCCTACGCCCTCTACCAAAAGAATCGGGCAAGTCGCGATCTCTTCTACGACCTCAACAGTACTCAGGTCTCCCAGGTTTATAAAGGCTTAGAAGGTGAGGCCACATCCACTCAATCCGCCGTTGATGCTACACGGGGCAAGGTTCTCACCCATGGTGGCAAAGTAATCGAAGCCGTTTTCCATTCCTCATCCGGTGGCCATACCGAGAATTCAGAACATGTTTGGTCTAAAGCAGTGCCCTATCTCAAGGGTGTGCCAGACTTTGACCAAAACGCCCCAGTCTACAGCTGGCGAGCCCAGTTTTCCTTGGAAGAAGTCGGTGCTCGCATTGGCTATCCAGGCACTATCCAGGCCGTAGAAGTGCTCAGCCGCACCCCTCAAGGGCGGGCGAATCGGATGACCATCATCGGCAATGCTGGCACCCTAACCATTACAGGCAGCACCTTTCGCCAAAAACTAGGCCTACGCAGCACCAAGTTTGACCTAGCCGTCAGCCCCACCAGCATTTCAGTAGCGGGGAATGGCTTTGGCCACGGCATTGGCATGAGCCAGTGGGGAGCTCGGGGCATGGCTGAACGTGGTCAGCAATATAGAGACATCCTTACACACTTCTACAACGGTACTCAGCTAGGATCGATGTAACCGGCATCTCTGGCCCTAGGTCTTGCTAGACTATCTGGGCACTGATCAACACTATAGTTGACGGTTTAGAAAAATTAGGCCAATTAATTAAGTAGCCACGCACTTAAAATGGCGCGACCCAGAAAAATCTTAGATGAAGACATCTTGGCCACAGCGCGGCAGGTGTGTTTAGAGGAGGGTATGGGAACCCACAATCACCATTGCTGAAAAGGCAGGTATCTCGGCAGCCTCATTTTTTAAGCGGTTTTCCACCAAACAGCCCCTGTTTGTAGCCGCAATAGGAATATTGGAGGCGATCTACTTAGAGAGTGGTCTGCTCCAACAGAGTTTTTATGTAATTATTGGCATTGATTCTGTTATCTCTCTCACTTCCATTAGGTAAGGAATTCAAAAATCTACTGAAGACAGCCTTCAAGGTCTAGGAACAGATGGGTTGCAGGTGATAGCAGGTGCTGTAGGAAGCAAGGGAATTCGGTGACCACACTTACTTGGGAAGATACTCAAGCCCTAGCAGAACAAGCTCCATCGGCAACCATTATCTCAGCCTGCCGACAACAAAAAGCACAGGTGGTTTACGCAGAGCATCATACATCCACCACTGTTGACAGTACTGATCTAGCCTATCCCGATACTCGCAATACATTATTGCCGGCCAGTGGACAGTTTTTTACCGAGGAAGAACTGACAGTTGCTAATTCTGTTGCCGTTATTGCTCCGACGGTGCAACGACATCTGTTTCCAGACAATATTAATTCTGTTGGTGAAACCATTCGCAATGGTTGTAGGGGCATTGCATGCAACGCCCCTACAACCATTGCCTAAAGAATTATCGAAACGTCATGATTACCTAAGACAAAATTACTAAGACCTATCATCTGGGTGAAACAGAGATCCCAATTCTGCGGGGCATTGATCTACACATTGAGGCCAGCGAATATGTTGCCATCATGGGTACCTCAGGCTCTGATAAATCTACATTGATGGATATTATAGGCTGTCTTGATCGACCCACTACAGGCCAATATTACCTGGAAGATCGGGAATTAACCACACGCGACAAAACCAAACGTGCCTATATCCGCTTCGCATTCAAGACAGCCAGATGATGACCTGAGCAACCAGGCTGTGTTCAAAGCTATGTGATTCTTAGACCTATAGCTACAGTTTGGTGCCGCACTCAGAACAGAACCGATGATTGGCCTTGTTATCACTACCACAGCTATGACAATGGATCACTTCCACCGGACGTTTAGTGACCGGTTCAGCTAAGCCAATCATCTGAGAGTTGTTCTTACCAGGAGGTACCATAGGATAACAATTCTCGTCACGACGGACCCAAACGTCTAATAGCACAGGGCCTTCATGGACAAGCATTTCATCAATGGCTTGTTCTAGCTGGTCAGGAGATTTTACAACTATTCCCTTCACCCCAAAGGCATCGGCTAGCTTCTCAAAATCGGGCATCCCCACTTCCATATTAGAAGAGGCATAGCGCTCACCATAGAAGCCTTGCTGCCACTGACGCACCATGCCCTGCCAGCCATTATTGATGATGACAGTCTTGACCTTGATATTGTACTGGGCCAGCGTCGCCAGTTCCTGCAGGTTCATCTGGAAGCTAGCATCGCCACTGATGCAAATCACCTGATTTTTGCCAACACCCATTTGTGCGCCCATAGCAGCAGGCATGCCATAGCCCATCGTGCCCAGCCCAGCACTGGAAATCCACTTACGGGGTCCATTCTTGAGAAACTGGGCTGCCCACATCTGGTGCTGTCCTACATCGGTGGTGTAGTAAGCATCCGGAGCACGACGGCCGATTTTGGCAATTACTTCCTGGGGGGATAGTTGGTCGCTGTAGGTAGGAATTTGGAGCGGATAGTCAACTTTCCACTGCTCGATCCGAGCTAGCCATGCGCCAGTTTTTCCCAGCTCGGCCGGCTGATCCAAGCGGGCTAGTAACTCGGATAATACGTTTTTGACATCGCCGACAATCGGCACGTCTGGAACGCGGCACTTACCCACTTCGGCAGGATCAATATCAATGTGAACCACCTTGGCATGTTGCGCAAACTGTTCTAGGTTACTGGCGACTCGGTCATCAAACCTGGCACCGACAGCCAACAACAAGTCACACTCACTAACGGCAAAGTTGGCATAGGCCGTTCCATGCATCCCTAGCATGCCAACGGCTAGAGGATGCTGTTCATCAAATGAGCCCTTACCCATCAGCGTGGTAGTCACAGGGATTTGAAAATGCTCGGCCAACTTGGCGATTTCTTCATGGGCTCCTGAGATGACTGCACCACCACCCACGTAGAGTAGAGGCTTTTGGGCGGATTGCAGAAGCGCGATCGCATTACTAATCTGACGGGGATTACCACGAGTCGTTGGCTTATATCCTGGAATCACAATTGACCGGGGCTCCACCGGCACGTAATCAAATTCTTCTAAACCAACATCCTTAGGCACATCGATCAAGACCGGCCCTGGACGACCAGATTGGGCAATGTAAAACGCCTCAGCCACAATACTGGCCATTTGCTGCGGATCGCGCACCACATAGGAATGCTTAACAATGGGCAGCGTAATGCCAAAAATATCTGTTTCCTGAAACGCATCACTGCCAATTGCCTTACGCGTTACCTGCCCAGTAATCGCTACCATCGGCACAGAGTCCATCTGAGCCGTCGCAATACCAGTAACCAGATTAGTTGCACCAGGGCCAGATGTTGCGATACATACACCCACTTGTCCAGTTGCCCGAGCATAGCCATCCGCAGCATGGGAAGCGGCCTGTTCATGACGCACCAGAATATGCTGAATGTCGCCGCGTTGCTCTGCCTTGTAGAGTTCATCATAAACCGGCAGAATCGCCCCACCTGGGTAGCCAAACACATGACTCACACCATGGCGCACCAGGCTATCAATCAGCGCATAGGCACCAGTCGTTCGCTGGGTAACAGAGCTTAGTTTAATGGAGGGCTTTACAGACGTTGAAGTCATAATTTCGAAAAGGCAGTCGGGCGTCAGTGATGGAAGTGCTGTCCGAGGATAATTCCTGATGGTTGTCTATTTTACAATCACGATTCAAAGGATTGGACAAATTTCATAGAAAAACGGGTTTCTAGACCATCCTTAGAGACCTTAGAACAGCAAAGCCGTGAAGTTTTTAACTAGAACCAATAGTAACTTGCAATACACATCTAACTCACCAGCTGGCACGGGTTCAACGTTCCCAAACACTGCTTTCGATATCCCATTTTCCACTCAAATTACGTCATCGCCTGATAACAAAATTAAGGACAACTTAGTCTGATGTCAGCACTGCACTAATAAATTCAATAGCTGTCATTGAACAGGTTGTCGCGCCCAAGCTACCTATACCGGTTGCGACATCAGGCGACCGCCACAGCTGCAAATGATCAACAGCAGGCTGAGCATAGAAATAGCCTTGGCTCTCAGCCGCCGTCGGGAAATAAGTAGTGCGATGGGTCCAACGATCATGACTGATGCGATAAATAGTCAGATTGCCAGGTAAGGGCATCCCCCATCCATCCACTGCAATTAATCGACAGTTACCACCCAGTCTCTGCCACGCGAGCAACAATGGGTATGCGGCCACAACACCAGCACTAAATGCAATTACCTGCAACAGACAATCTCGCCGAGGCGCTTGCCTAGAACTGAGCAACCAAGGTAATGCCACAGGCGCTGCCCAAATCGGTAAGACCCACAAACGTTCGGGGGTGGTAACCCTGAGCAGGGATTGCAAAAAGGCATGGGTTAAATCGGGGGAATGGTAGCCAGAAAAAATCAGCAGCTGCATAGGTCTAAAATGATTCGATTCACCCAAATTGAAACAAAACGATTGCAAGGTAAAAAAATATTGCGACGGCTGTTAACTATAGTTTATTTTCTAAAGCATTTAACTTTACTTTTAAGGGAAATATTTAGTCTTTATTAAAGAAGCAACAACTTGGATTCAGAGCAATAAAAAATAACAGCAGCTTGAGATTGGAATCGCTTAATAGCAAGCGATTTCAGGTTATCAGCCTGAATAAAAGACGTAGTTTATCTCATCTTTTTAGGCTGGTTTTAGTCATGTAATTTTCATTTCAATAAATGATTGAAATTGCGCAGTTTTACTGATTAAAAATGCTAAAACTTCGCTATCTATGACCTGGCTACCTATTCATAAGAAAGCATCGGAGATCCTCACAATGGCCAACACTCTCATTAACATTACGCTCCCAGTCGTCAACGAAATAATTGATGATGTGTTAGCCGCAGGCCAATCAGCCTCCTATCGAGAAACGTTTGCGAGCTCTGACGTCCGTGATCGATTAGCCACATTTGTACTGAGTCGTTTGCCCGCTCGTTACATGACTATCTCCGATAGTGAATACGCCCTGGAATACCCCAGAAACTGCTATTCTGCAGAGCAGCATCGCCACATCCGCCAGTTGGTAGATCAAGGTATTCAAAAACTACTAGCTCGCCCGGTTACGCCGACACCAGAAACACTTTTTCCCTCAACTTGGTTCGGCTAATTAGCTCAATGGATTAGCTAGGAAGTACTCTTTAATCGTCTTGACCGACTATGGTTTGCAACAGCTAAGGGTTAGAGAGACAACCTATTTATGGGTGCCGTTGATTTTATACCCCCCTATTGACGTTCGGTTCTACGCCATAGTCATAGGGGGAATCTTGCCAGTAGTCTCTAAGTAAACCTTGTCCATGTTTATAGCTGTGGTTCTTCCGTTGAGGAAATCCCGCTTTTAACTGGAACTGGGTTTAGATGTGTTATTCGTATCAGCTCTTAATGGCTAACACGTGGTAGCACAGACTATATGCATCTAGGGGCCAATGGTGGAGAAGTTTTTACCCACAATCAGTAGTTTGGTGGCCTTGGGAGAACTGGGGGCTGAGCCGACGGATTGGGAAGTCCTCAACACAGGCAATGGTGGAGACAGCCGCCATCAGGATCAAGCAGAACGGGCTGAAATGGAGTGGCAGGGGGCGATTTCATCCCTTGTTCATCTATTGCAACAGACACTTCCCTGCAAAACTGCTCATCAAGGGACTCAATCCCGCAATCCAGGGAAGTCCCGTAAGCTATCACACAAACCACCGGCAGGACTATTACTCAGCGGTCCCTTTCCGGTTATTGATGCCCCAGAACTGACTGGAGCGTTATCTAACTGGGTATTTATACCGCCGCCATTGGATCAGCTTTCTCAGGCGTTCTCCCAGTTGATGCCTGCTGACGATAAGCCTCCGGTGGACACAACTGCTGCTCGCATTCTGCCGCTGATTGATGGTGATCCGCTGACTGGTGAACGGTTTTGTTTGCTATTAACCCAGCAGTTTAGTTTAGTATTGGTGCTGGGTCGCGATGCGGATAATGAGCTGCGGTTTCAGTTTTCGTTTACACCTGAAGTCATTGGTCAGGTATGGCAGCTGTTGCGATCGCGCGTCTACCTTACCACCCCCAAACAGCTAGACTTTCTCGATCCGCTAGTGGAGACCTTTACACCCACCGAGCCTAACTATCGAATTGTCAGCCAGTTTAGTCGCTGGATGCTGTCATCATTACCCACCTCTAAACCCAATCCAGTCATTGAAAGAATCGTCTCTACCCCTGGTGACACCAGCCAAAGCAACGACACCTACGGTCTGGATACCGAATTACTTAAGGCCATGGCCCATGAAATTCGCACCCCCCTGACCACAATTCGAACCTTGACCCGTTCCCTCATCCGCCGCACCGATTTAGTTGAAAAAGCCAAACAGCGGCTACATCAAATTGACAATGCCTGCACTCAGCAAATTGATCGCTTTAATCTTATTTTCCAAGCCGTTGAGTTAGAAGCCGCCGCCCAAAAAGGACCACGTTCATGCCTGACTGCGATCGCCCTTAGTGAAATTATTCAATCGGCCATTCCAAAATGGGAGCAAGCAGCCACGCGACGTAATCTATCCCTAGAGGTAACCATGCCGCAGAACCTACCCATGGTTGCCAGCGATCCCACTCTATTGCAGCAAGTCCTGACCGGTCTAGTAGAACTCTTTACCCATACCGTGCCCCCCAAGGGGCAAATTCAGCTCCACGTGATGGCTGCTGGCGATCAGCTAAAGCTTGAGTTTCAGGCCGAGGTAAGCCCTATCTGCAAGCAACATAGGCCTACCCTAAAGTCCTTAGGTAAGCTCCTGATGTTTCAGCCTGACACTGGTGGATTGAGTCTAAACCTAAAAACCACCAAGGCACTTTTCTCAGCGTTAGGCGCAAAACTGACAGTTAGAGAGCGCCCAGATGGTGTGACCTGGATGGTGTTTTTACCCATTGAGACCGCTAATTATCCGATCGTTTAGATACTGATTGACTGGCCTCTGATTGCCTAAAACCTTAGAAGGGTAGCTTTTTCTTACTTTCGCGATTGCTCTCAAAATTAAGCTCTTTCAGCTTTTTGAGAATACGGTTAAAGTACTCACCTAAGTATTCTTCAACCGTAGTAATTTCTGACTTATCTAAGCCAAAGGTGCTGTAAACCTCATCCATCTCAGCATCCAAGGGCGCACTGCCAGCACTTACTTCAGCAAATGCTAAACGGTCGGCAAACTGCCATCCCCACTGAAAAAAGTTGGCAAAGGAACGCACACCCCGCAATAGACCCAGGGACATGGTTGAAACTTTTGCAGTCTCTCCCGAGAGCCGCTCACACAGACGCACCAACTCATAACCACCCCAAGCACGGGTACCAGCTAGCGGGAAAGAACGTTTATTGGTTTCAGGTAGCTTGAGAGAACGGACAGCAAACCGAGCGATATCCTGAGTATTCATGTAGGCAATAGGAGCCGCCTCACCCATCACCCAAATCGCCTGCTTTTCTAAAATCGGAACGGCATACTGGCCAACAAGCCCCTGTAAAAACCCACAGGGCCGCAAAATCGTGTAGTTAATCCCTGACTCTTCTAAGAACTTCTCTGTGCAGTGCTTAACGTCCATCAGAGGCACGTGGGGATACTGCTCGCAGTTGAGAATCGAGATAAATACGTATCGTTCTACGTTGGCATCTAAGGCAGCCTTAATCAGATTTACCTTGCCATCCCAGTCCACGTCGTAGACAGAATCCTGAGGTCGAGCCGTCGCAGCATCGATGACAGCTGTCACGTCGTCGAAACAGGGCGGTAAAGACTTTGGGCCACAGATATTGGCTTGAACCAACTGGGCTCCCCACTCTCGTAGAAAGGCAGCCTTTTGGAAGTTACGCACCAGGCACTTAACGTCAAATCCCTCATCTAAGGCATTACGAACGATCTGACGACCCAGCGTGCCCGTTGCACCAACCACCAATATGCTCATGGAGGACTCTAAACAAAACTTAACGCTTTACTCAGCTTAACAGACGGCGTATCGTTCGGAAATAGCTGAGCACACATTAAAAAATTAGCGGGGTCAGCCATAGATTGCTAACCCCGCTAATTTCATGTTGATTAGACGAGTTTTATGATCGACACCTTAGGTCGTCTAATCAATGCTTTAAACCCGCTCTCAAGCACCCAGTTGTGGAGGTTGAGCGATTACTCTTCAGCGCCTTGCAGTTTGAGCATCAAAAATCCAACGCCCAGACCAACCATAACAATGACAAACATTGTGACTGCAATCGAAAAAATTTCTCCACCCATGGTGCTTAATTATCCTCCTATATATGTTTCCGCACTGGGAAACGCTGTGGCTTAAATTCTTCAGTTACATTCTAAAGCAGTTTGGTCATCTAACTCCAGCCAGGTAAGCCTTTCATTGCCTATGGGGCTGGGCTAAAACCTCCCTCCTCCAGATTATCGGTCTCCATAGGCTCACTCGTTTCTTCAAATCCTGACAGGGCGGCCAGACGCCAGACAGGTTGAACACCGAGGTAAAATTCGCCATTGATTTGCCAGGTGGGGTAAGCACTGATACCCACAGCATTGCACAGCTCCACCTGTGGATTGGCACCACGGGCATCGCATTCAACATAGGGTAGCAATGGGGCAGCATTGCCAAAAAATTGCTTTTGTCGAGCACAGTGGGGGCACCAATAGGCTCCATACATGGTTGCCTCCGTATTAGATAGATGCTCGGCGAGCTGGGATTCGTAACTGGGTGCCCATAGTTGCTGTACGGAGAAATCTTGACAGCTTGCGATCGCAACTATCATGCCCAATGGCAATCCAACTTTCAAACTGCGGTGGCCTATCATCGTGTCCCTGCCCCCAAATTACGATAATTACCTTACATCGCCACATCTTCCATGCCTAGCGAAGATGGCCAAATCTCTCCCTAGCCGTGGGTGATGATTTCCAGGGTGGTTTACCGCCCACGATTGTGAAGGAAACTGTCAAAATAGAACCAACTTTTTGGCCACTGATCCACCTCCTCTCCGAAGCCTCGTGCAGGCTTTCTCAGAGTCTTTTTAGGGCCGTTATTGTCTTAGAGAATGACCTTATGAAGCCTTTCGATCTACCGACGCCCTTTAGCGATCGCATTACCCGATGGTTAGTCACTTGCTTTTCAGCAATACTCCTCTTCCTATCTGGGATTCAACCGGTAGCCGCCATCACTCAAACAGCAGCTACCGAATCAGCTTCATTATCGAGTGAAAGCTTCGTCGCAACTGCCGTCAAGCGGGTTGGTGATGCCGTAGTGCGCATCGACACCGAACGCACCATCACCCGAAACGTACCTGACCTCCTCTATGACGATCCCCTATTCAGAGGCTTTTTTGGCCCTGACACCTTTCAACGAATTCCCCAACAGGAACGTTTAAGTGGCCAAGGTTCTGGCTTTATCGTCGATAGCAGTGGTTACATTCTCACCAACGCCCACGTCGTCAACCAAGCCGATCGCGTGACAGTCACCCTCAAAGACGGTCGACATTTTGACGGCACCGTCGAAGGATCAGACGAACTGACTGATTTAGCCGTCGTCAAAATTGATGCAGACAATGAGAACCTGCCAGTAGCATTTTTAGGAGACTCCAATAGAGTAGATGTAGGAGATTGGGCCATCGCCGTAGGCAATCCCCTAGGGCTGGATAATACCGTCACCCTTGGCATTGTCAGCACGCTCAAACGCTCCAGTGCAACCGTCGGTATTCCCGATAAACGTCTTGATTTCATCCAAACAGATGCAGCCATTAACCCTGGGAACTCCGGTGGGCCACTACTAAATAGTCAGGGCGAAGTCATTGGCATCAACACCGCGATTCGTGCGGATGCCATGGGTATTGGCTTTGCCATTCCCATCAATAAGGCAAAATCCATTCAAGGACAGCTCGCTCGTGGTGAGCGTATCGCCCACCCATACCTGGGGATTCAAATCGCCGATTTAACCCCAGAGATGGCAAAACGTAATAATGATGACCCAAATGCCAGCATGATTATTCCTGAGGTCAGTGGGGTCTTAGTCATTCGCGTCCTACCCAACACTCCCGCTGCAAATGCGGGCCTGCGTCGAGGAGATGTGATCACTGCGATCGATGAACAGCGTTTTGATACAGCCAATCAGCTCCAGTCCTATGTTGATCAAGCCAGAATTGGCCAGCGCCTAAGACTCAACCTAAAGCGTGGAGACCAGACTCAAACCGTAACCGTTAAGGCCGCAGAGTTGGATCTAGATGCGTAACGACTACTCCAAATTGAAATTGTGTCCATAACTTCAAAAGTGGCTGAGGGTAGTCCTCAGCCACTTTTGTTATTTAGATGGACTCAAAAACGACAACCCCATCAGCCTTCCTTAGGGAGCAGCAGTTTGATCATCAATCAGCGCATTATCATCCAAAAAGGGTGATGGAGGCACTGATTTAGACTCCGACGACTCGGATGGATTAGCTCCTGAAGCGCCACCAAGCATATCGTCTGTAAACATATTCAGTCCGCCTTCACGGTCATAAGCACGGGCAGTACGGTCATCTAGAACCATATCCTGTAATGCCATATCATCCGACAAAAATGCTTTATCAAAAGAAGGATCTATCTCAGGTGTTGCACGTTCCTCATAGGCATTAAATCCAGTGCCAGCAGGAATCAAACGACCAATGATAACGTTCTCCTTGAGACCTCGTAACCAGTCAGACTTGCCCTCAATAGCGGCCTCCGTTAGTACTCGAGTCGTCTCCTGGAAACTAGCAGCCGAGATAAAGCTATCTGTATTTAGAGAGGCTTTGGTAATCCCCAACAATACGGGAGTATATTCTGCCGGAGCACCACCTGTAATCGACATTGCTTCATTGACCTGCTCTAGCTGACGAATCTCAACCAGTTCCCCAGGTAGCATCGTGGTATCACCACCATCTTCCACACGGGCCTTAGACGTCATCTGACGCACAATCACCTCAATATGCTTATCAGCAATGTCAATACCCTGAGACTGGTATACAGACTGCACCTCATTCACCAAGAAGGTTTGTACCTCCTGAAGACTGATCATGGCCGCGTCATGTACACCCTTGGTTTCACGATGGTACTTAAAGAAAAACTCCAGAATCTGATGAGGATTTAAAGGTCCATCAGTCAAAGGTTCAGCTAAACCAACCTGCTGACCATCAGACACAATCATGGGCTGCCCTGGTGCAATCGGGTACTCGGTCACTACACCATCGTCTTCAACGATCTTTACCTCTACTGTTTCATCATCGCCATAGACTACCTGAGCACTACCAGGTCGCTCTGCCAAGACACAAGCTTCCTTAGGCTTACGAGCTTCTAATAGCTCTTCAATTCGAGGTAAACCCTGGATGATGTCACCGGTCTTGGCCCGCTCAAAGATCAGTAGGACAAGATTGTCACCACGTTGGACTAGATCACCATCTTCAATGTGAAGCACTGCACCAGTTGATACTCGATAGGGACGAGCCAGACGTAGAACAATACTGCCATCATTTACAGCAACCACCTGACCGGAGTACTTAGAGACAACGCCCTCAGCCAAGACATCACCGTCTACCAACAAATCACTTTCTTGAACCGTGGGTGACTTACCATCCAATTCAACAGTCACAAGGTCACTGTCACGGACAACCAGAATACGGCGAACCGACTCTACATCTTGACGGATACCGCGTACCTCTCCAGCTTCCTTAGACTGGATTTCGGTACGAGCAACCACAGCACCAGGCTCTATCTCCTGACCTTCTTCTACAAGTAAGCGAGTTTGGGTACTTCCCTGAGTCTGATCAGCTGCAATATCGCGACGGATAACTAAAGTCTCCAAAATCACCAACTGAAGACGCTGGATCTCAGGATCAGCCTGATCGGACAACAACTCAATATCTGCCGTTAGCTGTGATGGCTCATCAACATTCAGCACTAACTGAGTTCGTAGAAGCTCAACACCATCAACCGACTTAACACGCTCACCATCTTTAAAGAAAATGCGCTGAATGGCAGCAATACCAATCGCATTATCATCACTGTCACTGACAGAGTACTGACTAGGCACTTCAGGATAATCAGGAACCTCAAATTCCTGTACAGGACGTAAAAGCAGTGCCGCTCCTTCTGGAGTTTCTACATACTCAACAAACCGAACAGCTTCCGCAGTCACGCCAGGAATAACTTCCTCACCAGCGTTAACTAAAACACCATCTTTACCACTAGCGGCGTCTGGACTATCCACCATGTGAATATCCCCTGGCTTAATGACAATCTCACGGAGAATGTCATTTTTTTGAGTGACTTCAACAACACCACTAATTTGGCAGAAGATATCCTTCACTACTTCGGTGCCAGCTTCAATGTACTGACCATCCTCAACCATGAGAAGGGATATATCCTTGTTAACCTCGTGGGCCTCTTCTGGGATCCATAGGACAGTGCCCCCCTTAGTAACCTCGTAGCCTTGTTTACCCTTACTCTTTTTCGCAATTTCTACGCCAGAGAACTTGATAATGCCACCACTTTGAGTGTGGTAAGTATCATCAACTAATTCTGCTATCACCTGACCACCCGTAACTTTAGCGCCCGGTGTGGCAATCAAGGAGTAACGTACACCTTTATCGGTCTGCAGGAAGTAATGCTCACGCCCTTGGCCACTTTCAACACTTACCTCAGTAGTGTCAAGCATTACTGAAGCAGTAATAATCTCGACCTCGCGGCTCCCTTTGCTATCTGAGCGATCAGGCAAACGAACCACGCCACCTCGTTCCGTGACAATTTTGGTTTCAGCCAGGATACCGCTGGAGCCAATCATGTCGCCATTTTTGACCGTTGGCTCTGCTCCAGGTGGCAGGTTATAAACTTCACCTGAAAGCACCCACAGCAAGCCTCCACGCTGGGCAAGCTTTGTAATATTGCCTTGGCGATCCTTTTTCTCTTCCTGTACTAGACCAGAAAAGAAAACCTCACCTGACATGTCAGAGGTTACGTCCTTACTGGCCTTCTCAGTCACCTTACGTACGCGGCCAGTAGTGGGTAACTCGGCGATCAGATCGCCCTTAGCCAAAGTCGTTCCATCCGCAACAAATACAATCGAGCCTTGCGGTAGAGAGACAGCACGAGATTTACCGCTATCCATGATCAGCTTAGCGTCGGTATTTGACTCCATCACGAGAGCATCCTCACCATGGCGAGTACGGTAAGGACGGCTGCGAAGGCCATCAGGCATCTTGAATTGGCCCGATACTTTCGCCCGCACTTGAGGAGCCAGTTCCCCCGTAAAGGTTCCACCTGTATGGAATGTCCTCATGGTGAGCTGAGTGCCGGGTTCACCAATGGATTGGGCAGCAATGATACCCACAGCCTCACCCAAGTCCACCATATGGGAATGGGCCAGGCTCCAGCCATAGCAGTGCTGACAAACAGAACGCGCGGCTTCACAGGTTAAGGCAGAACGAACCTTAACTTCCTTAATGCCAGAATCATCCACAGACTTAGCCATGTCTGCATCCATAGGCTGATTGCGAGCTACCACGACTTCACCGGTTTTGGGATGAATGGCATCTTCAGCTAGAACTCGCCCCAACAATTTATCTTCGAGGGAAATCAGCACGCGCTCACCATCGGTCATGGCACTTAACGGAATACCGCGATCCGTACCACAATCAATTTCACGAATAATGACATCCTGAGAAACATCCACCAGACGACGAGTCAAATACCCCGAGTCTGCTGTCCGCAGGGCAGTATCCACCAGACCTTTACGCGCGCCATAGGAGGAAATGATGTATTCGGTAACTGTCAGTCCTTCGCGAAAATTAGTTTTGATGGGCAGGTCAATAATTTCCCCTTGAGGATTAGCCATCAACCCGCGCATTCCCACCAGCTGACGCACCTGGGAGATGTTACCGCGAGCCCCAGAAAACGCCATCATGTAAACCGAGTTGAGCGGATTGTTCTCCTTAAAGTTACGGACGACCTCATCCTTAAGCTCCTCACTCGTACCGTTCCAGGTGTCAATTACCTTTTGGAAACGCTCTACTTCTGTGATTTCGCCACGAGTGTAGCGCTCTTCGGTATCACGAATTTCCTGCTCAGCTGCATCCAGCAGCTGACGCTTGCTGGGAGGCACTTGTAAATCGTCAACACTGATAGAAACCCCAGCACGGGTAGCGTACTTAAACCCTAGTGACTTGATTTCATCAGCCATAGCGGCTGTGCGAGCTGTACCGTAATTATCAAACGACCAGGAAATCAGATTTTTAAGTTGTTTTTTATCAATAATCCGGTTACGAAAAATGATGGAACTGGCTTGTTCATTACCTTGTTTTGCCATGGGTAGCTCTCTGCCTCAACGTGTTACTAGCTAACTGGAAAACGCGAATTAATAGTTCTAACTGGCAAGTGCCGTATGGACAGCGTGGTTATAAATAATGCGTCCAGGAGTTGTATATATATGTTGTGATAGCAAATTGCCATCACTGTCTTCACGCACACGACGATGTGAATAACGCTTGGTGACCATGCCATCTCCGTTATCAATTACCTCGATTGGATCATCACCATCCTCTACGGGGCCATCAAATCGGAGCCATACCCAAGCATGAAGATCGACGATGCCTTGCTCATAGGCAATAATGGCATCTTCCATACTGGCGAAATGGGAGTCAGCACCCTTTTGCTCATAAGGATTTTCTGCTGTGAGATAGTAACAACCCAGCACCATATCCTGACTAGGCGTAATAATAGGTCGCCCCGTCGCAGGCGAAAGGACATTATTAGACGCCAACATTAGGAGACGTGCTTCGGACTGTGATTCTAGAGACAGCGGAACATGAACTGCCATCTGGTCCCCATCAAAGTCAGCATTAAACGCCGGACAGACTAGAGGATGTAGCTGTAAGGCACGGCCCTCAACTAACATCGGCTCAAATGCCTGAATTCCTAGACGGTGTAAGGTAGGAGCCCGGTTGAGCATAACCGGGTGATTTTCAATTACCTCTTCCAATACTCCCCAAATACTCGGATCGTTGCGCTGAATTAGCTTCTTAGCAGCCTTGATATTGTTCACCAAGCCTTGGCGAATCAACCGATGAATGACAAAAGGCTGGAACAACTCGATAGCCATCTCGCGCGGTAGACCGCACTGGTGAATTTTTAGATTAGGGCCAACCACAATGACTGAACGGCCAGAATAGTCAACTCGCTTACCCAGCAGGTTTTGCCGGAAACGTCCTTGCTTACCCTCAATAATGTCTGAGAGGGATTTGAGGGGACGGTTGTTAGCACCCACCACCGTTCGGCCACGACGACCGTTATCGATGAGAGCATCTACGGCCTCCTGCAACATCCGCTTTTCATTACGGACAATAATCTCAGGGGCCAAGATTTCTTGTAGTCGTGCCAGACGGTTATTCCGGTTGATGACTCGACGATAGAGATCATTCAGGTCCGATGTGGCAAATCGCCCACCATCCAACTGAACCATCGGACGCAGATCCGGTGGAATCACGGGAATGACATCCAGCACCATCCAGTCCGGACGAGAGCCAGTCGCAATAAAGTTGTCAATCACTCGCAGGCGTTTGATCAACTTTGCTCGCTTCTGTCCCTTAGAATTCTCAATATTTTCCCGCAGTTGCTCGGCAACCGCCTCAAGCTCTAAGTCCTGCAATAGACGCTGCAGCGCCTCAGCTCCGATGCCGACCTCAATACCTGAAAGATCAGACTCTTCGTCATAAAGCTGATCTTCAATCTCAATCCATTGATCTTCAGTTAGGAGCTGTTTATAACTCAGACTATCGGCATTGCCTGGGTCCAGAACAACATAGGCGTTGAAATAAACAATCTGCTCAACATCCCTGAGGGGCATATCTAGCAAAATCGCAATATAGCTAGGAATCCCCTTGAGATACCAAACATGCGCCACCGGAGCCGCTAATTTGATGTAGCCCATCCGATGACGACGGACGCGCGATTCGGTCACCTCTACACCGCAGCGCTCACATACAATTCCACGATGGCGCACGCGCTTATACTTACCACAGTGACACTCCCAGTCCTTAGCAGGCCCAAAAATGCGCTCGCAGAACAGCCCATCCATTTCAGGCTTGAGGGTTCTGTAGTTGATTGTTTCTGGCTTGGTCACCTCTCCAACGACGGTACCGTTGGGAAGTGTGCGCTCACCCCACTGACGAATACGGTCGGGCGAAGCCAGGCCGATTTTGACATAGTCAAAGCGCTGTTCTAGTTTTGGCATTCTTTTGATTCCTTGTACGCGGCCTATACATCAGGACTTAGTTTCAATGGGAGAATCGAGGCGCATTTGCAACGGCTTTTTAGGCCCCGATTCAGCAGCAAAGGCAGATTAGTGCACAGTTCCACTATCCCAATGGCTGTATCCATAGCTACAGGTAGAGAACTGAACACTAAGCCTACTCATGAGAGGGCTAGAGCGGTGGCTCTTCCAGACCAGGAGCAGCAGCTGGCGCAGCCGGAGGAGTCTCAGGAGCAGCAGCAGCTTCATCTCGTGAGATTGACTCATAGGTAGGCCGCGATGGTGAGCGCCTGTTAATGGAATCTGACATTAAGTCAACTTCTACATCGCGACTCGTACCATCTTCTTGGGTTTCAAGCTTATGCACCGCAATGTCTAGGCAGAGGGACTGAAGCTCTCGCATCAATACCTTGAAGGACTCAGGAGTACCCGGTCGAGGAATAGCCTTGCCCTTAACAATCGCGTTGAGGGCTTCGTTCCGTCCCTGCATATCGTCAGACTTAACAGTCAGCAGCTCCTGCAGGGTATAGGCAGCTCCAAAAGCTTCAAGAGCCCAAACCTCCATTTCCCCAAATCGCTGTCCACCTTGTTGAGCTTTACCACCCAAAGGTTGCTGGGTAACCAGGGAATAAGGACCGGTAGACCGAGCGTGAATCTTATCGTCCACTAGGTGAACTAACTTCAACATATACGGCTTACCTACGGTTACCGGACGATCAAACGGTTCTCCTGAACGACCATCGTAGAGTTGAATTTTGCCTGGGTCGTCGGGGTTAAACACCCAATCATTACCGATCGCATCTCGAGCATCCTGCAGCTTGCCATGGGTAGTTTCCATGGAAGCTTCACTGCCGTACATTTCGTCAAAGGGAGTAATTTTAAAGCGGGCATTGAGATTTTCGCCAGCCCAACCCAGCAAACACTCAAACACCTGACCCACGTTCATACGGGATGGTACCCCTAGAGGATTAAGCACGATGTCAATGGGAGTACCATCTGGGAGATAGGGCATATCTTCAACGGGCAAAATTCGGGAAATAATCCCCTTGTTGCCGTGGCGACCAGCCATTTTGTCGCCCACCTGGATCTTGCGCTTCTGGGCTACGTAAACCCGCACTACCATATTGGCACCAGGAGGCAGTTCATCCCCTTGCTCACGAGTAAAGACGCGCACATCAACAACACGACCTTTTTCACCGTTAGGGACTCGTAATGAGTTATCCCTCACGTCTCGAGCTTTTTCTCCAAAAATAGCTCTCAGCAACTTCTCTTCTGGGGGCTGGTCGGACTCTCCTTTAGGAGTGACTTTACCGACCAAGATGTCACCGGATGTCACCCAGGCTCCAATCCGAATGATGCCAGTCTCATCAAGTTGCCGGAGGGCATCTTCACCTACGTTGGGAATTTCACGGGTAATTTCTTCCGGACCCAGCTTAGTTTGACGCGCCTCAATTTCGAACTTTTCAATGTGAATAGACGTGTAGAGGTCGTCATATACCAGACGCTCACTTAACAAGATCGCATCTTCGTAGTTGTAGCCTTCCCATGGCATGTAGGCTACCAAGACATTCTGCCCAAGAGCGATTTCCCCGCCCTCAGTTGCTGAACCATCTGCCAGCACCTGACCAGCTACCACCTTATCGCCAGCAAAAACCAAGGGACGCTGATTTAGGCATGTATCCTGGTTCGACCGCTGATACTTTTGCAACTCTTGGGCATATGACTTACCTTCAGCATCGGTTACCACCACCTTCTTGGCGTCCAAAAAGGTCACTTCCCCATCCACAGGGCTGACAACAACCATACCGGAGTCGCGAGCAGCCTGGGCTTCTAGACCGGTACCTACTAGAGGACGTTCTGGTCGTAGCAAGGGTACGGCCTGACGCTGCATGTTAGAACCCATCAAAGCCCGGTTAGCATCGTCGTGCTCTAAGAACGGAATTAGGGAGGTCGCCACCGAGATGATCTGAACCGGTGATACCGCTACATAATCGACCTCAGATGAGGACGTGGTAATAAAGTCTTGCCGGTATCGAACAGGTACGGACTCACCCAGAATATTGCCATCAATATCAATTGGGATATCTCCGGGTGCTACGCGAAAGTCATCTTCTTCGTCGGCAGTCATATAAGTTGACGGTAAGTCTTTGCGGATACGACCGTTTTCTACCTGGAAAAAGGGTGTTTCAATAAACCCAAAATCATTGACACGGGCATGGGTTGCCAGAGAACCAATCAGACCAGCATTAGGGCCTTCAGGTGTTTCAATCGGGCAAATACGACCATGGTGGGATGGATGAATATCCCGAACGGCAAAACCAGCCCGCTCACGGGTTAAACCACCAGGACCCAACGCACTGATCCGTCGCTTGTGAGTCAGCTCAGCTAGAGGATTTGTCTGATCCATAAACTGGGATAGCTGACTAGATCCAAAAAATTCTTTAATGGCGGCTACTAGGGGTTTCGGGTTAACCAGAGAGGCTGGTGTTAGAGAATCTGAATCGGAAACAGTCATCCGCTCCCGAATAATCCGCTCTAGGCGATTGAGACCAACGCGCACCTGATTTTGCAGTAGTTCACCAACTGAACGGACCCGACGATTACCCAGGTGATCGATATCATCGATGATGCCGATATCAAACTCTAGATTAATCAAATAGTCGATGGCTGCTAGTACATCCTGCGGCGTCAAAACTCTGACAGCATCAGGCACATTTAAACGCAGCTTACGGTTAAGCTTGTGACGCCCTACTTTGCCCAAGTCATAACGCTTTGGATCAAAAAAGCGTGAGTGTAAGAGTTGCTGTCCTCCTGACACCGTGGGCGGCTCGCCAGGACGAAGCTTACGGTACAACTCTAGCAGGGCCTCTTCTTCGCTAAACTGCCCTTCTTTTTCAATGGTTTTTTGGAAGTATTCAGGATGACGTAGGGAATCAAAAATCTCACCGTCACTCAGACCGAGGGCTTTGAAAAGAACCTGAGCAGAAAGCTTGCGTGTCTTATCAATTCGCACCCAAACCAGGTCATTTTTATCGGTTTCAAACTTGAGCCAGGCACCGCGATTAGGGATTAAATTGGCATTGTAGGTACGACGACCATGCTTATCAGTTTCAGCTTTGTAGTAGACACCAGGACTACGCACAATCTGATTGACGATTACTCGCTCAGCACCGTTGATGATGAAAGTGCCTCGATCAGTCATCAGTGGCAAATCGCCAATGAATACCTCTTGCTCCTTAATTTCCCCAGTTTCCTTATTGATTAGGCGCGTAGGAACGTACATCTGCACTGAGTATGTACTATCGCGACGCTTTGCTTCATCGACCATGTATTTAGGGCTTTTGAGCTTATAATCCTTACCAAGGAAATGCAGCTCTAACTTGCCCGTATAGTCGGTAATCGGAGAGAAGCTTTCAAGTTCTTCAATTAGACCCTCTTGTAAAAACCAGCGAAAACTAGAACGCTGAATTTCGACTAGGTCAGGTAGTACAAAGGAGGATTGGGAAATGGTTAGGTCAGTCATTCGTCTCCTCAAGCAGGTCGAGCCTAAATAAACGGGGTGTAAAAGCGGGCCGTAGGAAAGGTTTTGTTAAAAAAACAGTGTTAAGTTACAAATACAAGAATGACTACACTTCCTCAGTGGGCAATGCAGTCAAACCAATATTTTGCAGGGCTTTTGCTAGCATCCGATAGCTATAATGGGAGCAATGGGCAGGATTCAGACAGCAACCGTCATGCACTAAACGTTATGAACAGGATGAGTGCAAAAAATTAGCCGATTGGCTACCGTAAGGCTAACGCATAGCCGAGGTAGTATATCACAAATCAGCAGTGAAATTTAATACTTTTGTCACTTTGTATTTTTATTTGGTAATGCAGCTTTTTATATCTAGCGTTTAGCTGCGGTTTGGTTTATTGGGCACCGGGATTCGTATCGCTGTTTTTGATTAGTGCTAGCTGGTGCCGCTGACGAATGAAGTCTCAGGTAGATTGAATAAAGCTCTGGCATTAGCTGTCGTTTGAGCTGCCAGGGCTTCCAGGGATGTGTCGCGAAGATTAGCGACAAACTTGGCGACGTGAAGAACGTTAGCTGGCTGATTACGCTTTTCTTTTCGCTTAGGGACTGGGGTCAAAAATGGACAATCGGTTTCTACAAGAATGCGATCGCATCCAACCATTTGAGCCGATGCCTGCACCTGGGTTGCGCTTTTAAAGGTGACAATGCCACTAAAGCTAACATAGAACCCCAGATCCAAAAACCACTGCGTTTCCTCTGGTGTCCCCGTCCAGCAGTGCATCACGCCTTGCACAGGGCCGCGCTCACGCCAAAAGTCCTGTAGCACTTCACGCATAGTCACTGCGGCATCACGACAGTGAATGATGACTGGCAGACTAAGATCGTAAGCAATAGCTAGCTGAGCTCGAAACGCCTCAATTTGACACGCTTGATCATCAGCCTTGAAGAAATCCAAGCCAGTTTCCCCAATCGCTACCACTCGCTGATCCGAGCGAGCCAATTGGCAAATGCGAGCCGCAAGATCCGGCGTCCACTTATCCATATCTAACGGATGCAAACCTACCGCAAACGATACCTCACTAAACCGATCGGCAATCGCTTGAATACCATCAAACTCCGACGGTTCAACACATGAATGCACTAGATGGACGACGCCAGCTCGTCGCCAAGCTGCCGCAACCTCATCCAGATCAGACTGGAAACTATCAAAGTTGATGTGAACGTGGGTATCAACCAGCTGCATGGGTGCTATGAAGCGGTTTCGTGTTTTTTGCGAGCATGAGCCAGCTTAGACTTGCGACGAGCTGCGACATTCCTATGGATACTGCCGCGCTTGACCGCCTTATCAATCTTGCTAAAAGCTGCCGACATGGATGCATCCACGGCTTGCTTCTTTTCGTCAGAAGGATCGGCAGCATACTCGCCCAGAGCGGCGTAGTAGCTCTTGGTCAAGGTCTTAACCGCCGACTTGTATGACTTATTACGTAGACGATTGCGCTCCGCCACTTGGATGCGCTTCATCGCAGATTTAATGTTTGCCACTATTTGCCACTGTAATTTTTGTCAGGACTTCAAATTATAGCATCAAAGAGCATTAAGCAGCTCTTGAGCTGTCATAATCTAACTAGTCTATCAGGCTGTCTCTAGCTAATCCGCGCTAAGCTATAACAGTCATACGTCTCCCACCCTCGCTACCCGCCTCAATGTTGCGAACTCTGTACAAGCTTAGCGAAGCGCAGGCCGAACTCCAGCGCATTTGCGATCGCATCCACACCGAACAGGTGCTTGAGCAAGAAGCCACTGTTCGAGAAATCCTCAGCGCCATCCGAACTTCTGGGGATGAGGCACTCTTGCACTACACAGCCAGATTTGACCAGCAAACTCTGACCGCTAACAGCTTACGCATCAGCGGGGCAGAAATTGATACGGCCTATCAGCAAGTTTCTAGCGACCTGCTAAACGCCATCCGTCTAGCCTGCAAGAACGTCAAAGCCTTTCATCAACAGCGACTCCCTAAAAATTGGGTCACCTTTGAAGAAAACGGTGTTGTCCTGGGTAAGCGATATTCCGCAGTGGCCCGTGCTGGCATTTACGTTCCTGGCGGTCGCGCCGCCTACCCCAGCACGGTGATTATGAACGCGATCCCAGCCCAGGTAGCGGGGGTTGAACGTTTGGTCATGGTTACCCCTACCCCCAAAGGCCACATCAACCCGGCCGTTTTGGTAGCCGCCCAGGAAGCCGGTGTGCAAGAAATTTATCGTATCGGTGGAGCCCAAGCCATTGGAGCGTTGGCCTACGGCACAGCCACCGTACCCAAGGTGGACGTCATTAGCGGCCCCGGCAATGTCTATGTCACTTTGGCCAAAAAGCAAGTTTACGGCACCGTGGGCATCGACTCTTTGGCAGGCCCCTCAGAGGTGTTAATCATTGCTGACCATACCGCCAACCCTATTCATGTCACTGCCGATTTACTCGCCCAGGCAGAGCATGACCCCATGGCCGCCGCCATTTTGCTAACCACCGACAGCACCCTGGCAGAGAAAGTGGTGGTGGAAGTGGATCGACAGCTCGCCGGGCATCCTCGTCAAACCCTTACCGAAAAAGCAATTGCCAACTACGGCATTGCTATTGTCGTAGAGTCCTTAGATGTTGCAGCTCAGCTCTCTAACCAATTTGCCCCTGAGCATCTGGAACTGGAGGTAGAAGACCCTTGGTCACTGCTAGAGCACATCACCCAGGCCGGGGCCATCTTTCTGGGCCATGACACCCCGGAAGCTGTTGGCGATTATTTAGCAGGTCCTAACCACACTCTGCCCACATCTGGAGCAGCCCGGTACGCCTCACCCTTGAGCACTGAAACCTTTATGAAGCATTCCAGCCTGATTCAGTACTCAAAGTCTGCTCTGAGCGATGTGGCCGGAGCCATTGATGCCCTAACGAGCGCAGAAGGACTGCCGTCCCATGGCGATTCGGTCCGACTGCGAGTAGAGGAATAGGCTCCAGCAGCCTCAGGATTTAAGTTTTAATAATCAATATCCAACGTTGGGTTGAGCAGGTCTAAAACATTGGCACCAAGCTCAACCCAAAACTGATTAGTTACTCAGACTTGGGGGCAGCCTGACGGTTCTGCCAGGCCAGAAACAGCTGTAGTCTCAACAAGCTAGTCGTCTGAGCAATATTGAGAGGCAGAGTAGACACCCCTTCTAATCGAGATTGGACCCAGCCATCTCCCCAATGCCACTCGTGAAAACCATCAACCCCTCGATGGAGTAAAAAGCGAATGGAAGTCTCAGATATACTCTCAATTGTGTGGTCAACCCGAATCGGCCCCACGTAGCTGGAAAATGACTGTCCTGTCTGCAACGGTGATTTAAAGTCATCGGAAAATTGTTGTGGCCATAACCACTGCCGCAACTGCTCCGCTTGCGTCAAACTTTTCCGTAGTTGAACCACTGTCGCATCAATTTCAATTCGTAGGGTACTTTGCTGATAAATCCCAAACATAGCGTTAGTGCGTTTCCTAATAGTGGGACAGGTGATAGTCCCCTGATTAACCGACACCCTGACGCGACGGCTCTACTACTACAATATTAAGTATCCTGAAGGTTGCTGTCTTTCGATCAGATTTAATCTGAAAAACTCAGCAAAGTCGGGAGTTATTTCAGCTTGATTAACTAGATCTATCGGCAGCAACATACTTAGCACTGTAAGCACAAAACAAAACTATGGCGGACCAGCTCATTCGAGCAGTAGCAGCAGATGGCGGCATTAGAGTTGTTGGAGCCATCACCACACGTTTAGTCGAAGAAGCCAGAACTCGCCACAAACTTTCCTATGTTGCCACAGCGGCCTTGGGTAGGACCTTAACGGCTGGAGCCCTTCTGGTTTCTAATATGAAGCGTGAAGACTCGCGCATTAATATCCAGATTCAGGGAGATGGTCCCCTGGGCGGTCTTCTAGTTGATGCGCGGCTTGATGGCAGTATACGAGGCTATGTGTCTGATCCATCGGTAGAATTACCTCCTAATCCCCAGGGCAAACTAGATGTCGGCAGAGCAGTCGGACGGAATGGTTACTTGTATGTAGTGCGGGATTCAGGGCTAGGGTATCCCTACTCCAGCACAGTTGAACTAGTCTCAGGGGAAATTGGCGAGGATCTGACACAGTACCTGGCGACTTCAGAGCAAACCCCTTCTGCTCTGGTGCTCGGTGTATTTGTTGACCAAAACGGGGTTGAAGCCGCAGGCGGTTTATTGCTCCAGATCCTGCCAAAAGCAGCGACCGATGACCTCTTGATCTCGACGTTGGAGTCTCGATTGGCCTCATTGACTGGGTTTACCCCTATGTTGCGGGCTAAAAAAACGCTGCCTCAAATTTTTGAGGATCTAGTAGGCGATATGGGGTTAGAAATTTTTCCAGAAAGTCAGCTCCTGAGATTTCATTGTCCCTGCGACGGCAACCGCATGCTGTCTGCCCTCAAGCTATTAGGGGAAGATGAACTACAAGACATGATCAACAAGCGTGAACCGGCTGAAGCGATTTGCCACTTTTGTGGTGACAAGTATGAAGCTGAATGCGATCGCTTAACGGACTTGCTAACAGAGCTAAAAATGGAAAATGCTAATCGAGCATAATCACCCTGCCAAGCGTTGATAGGCGGCAGCAACGGCATCGTCTCCCCCCACATTGCCGGGGAACAAGACAACAGGCAAACTGGGAAACTGGGGATGGTCAATTCCGGTGGTAACAACAGACACCCCTGGAATCACTTGCCCCAGGAGCCTAGCCGAGGTTAAAGCTAAACCCTTGCTGAGGGTATCATTGGAGGTAATCCCCCCTTTGCTAATGAGGAAGCCAAGGTCGGCAGGCAATCCACGCACAACCTCCATCAGCAAGTTAGAAACAGATTCACCAAACGCCAGACGGGTGGTGACATCAGCAAAGGTAAGTTCTTGACGACTGGTATAGATGACAGCAGTTTTACCCTGAGCATAAATGGTTTGCACCTGAGCAACTACCTCAGCCACAATCGCATCTGCCTCAGCTGGGTTCTCTTGCAAACGAGCCACCTCCACTTCTAGCCCGCTCACCCCTGGCTGTTTCAAAAGATACTCTAACTGACGAGTTGTCTTTTTCACATGGGAGCCCACCAGCACCACTCCTGGCTTATGGTTGCGAGTATAGCGGGCCATTTCAGCAGGGGCAATAGGCTGCGCAGGGAGAGCCGCCAAAGACGTCAACAAACTAGCCGCACTCCGGAAGAGAAACTTTTTTCCCTGGGCGGCAGCCTCTAACAATTCTTGAGAAAAGTGATCGAGGTCCTTCTGATAGTGAGCATCAACAGCCACACAAACGTTGTTCTTTAGGGCCATAAGTCGATCAGCTGTATCTTGCCGTAACACGTCAAGGGTGAACCGTTCTACTTGATCAGCAACAATCTTCCCAGCTGTTTTCTCAGCAACATAATCAGGTAAGTAGCTATAGCTATAGCCAAAAACAGAATCCTTCGCAAACTCAGTTTCATGCACAGGGGTGCGTACACCATCAGTCTCAATATAGTGAGTACTATCGATGGTAATGCGCCCCGCCTCAAAGAAAGCTGGCACCATAAAATGAGCATCAAAAGGCCCCAGTTCTGCAGCAATCACATCTGTTTCCAACGGATAGTGACCCCGTAAAGTAGAATCAGAACGACTGACAACTAAATATTCTTGCGTGTTAGTTTCACTCAGCGCCTGTTTAAGATTGTGACAAACTTCGCGCGTTGTGCGTTCTGCATCGGCTGCCGTCAGAGAGCGCGTGTTGGCCAAAATAAAGAAGATTGGAGAATCATCTAATAGCCCTTGTTTGAGGGTAGACACATCCCACTTCAACAACAACAAGCAGCTGTGAACCGTCTGGGAGCCGGTGGGGTCATCGTCAATAGCAATTATTTTGGGGCGTTTAGAATCAGACATGGGGTAACAAACTGTTGGTAGACTAACCTCGATCAGGACATTAGACAGTGATGACTCGACTATTCCACTGCTGGGGGCGTTGTAGTGGCATTAAGATTATCCAGTAATTCCCCAAAACTTTCGGGGGGCACTCCAGGAGGTACTAACAAACCACCCATCAAAAAGCTGGGGGTACGACCTATTTTTAGTTTTTCGGCCAGGGCTAGATCCTGGTCAACGGCAGCTTGAGCCTCTTCGCTGTTGCGATCGCGATTAAACTTTTCTATGTCTAGGCCGATTTGCTCAGCAAGTTCCACGTATAGATCGTCTCCCAAACGATCTTGGTTGGCAAAAAGCCCAGTGTGATAGATCCAAAACTGATCCTGCCGAGCAGCAGCCCATGAAGCTTTAGCTGCCGGTTCCGCTTCAGGATGAATACTTTTGAGGGGTAAATGTTTGTACACATACAGCACCTCATCGCCACGTTCCTCAACAAAGTCCTTCATGTGGACTGACGCCACCGCACAAAATGGGCATTCAAAGTCAGAGAACTTCACCACCACCACTTCTGCATCAGCATTACCTCTGGTAGGTGATTCACCAATAAACATCGCGCGATCCATTGATGATAGGACCTGATTGACCTCATCTTGATGGGCTCTCCACTCAGCCTCAACGGCTTCAATATCAGCTTCACTGGGAGGCTCCGCCTGCTGTGTTTCGGCTTGTTCTTGGGTCTCCGGAGCCTGGGCTGAATCATTAGAACCACAGCCGACCAGCGTCAATAGGACAACGCCAGCAGCAATACGCATCAAAATGGTTTTGAATGCCATGGAAGGAACCGACATAGCGACCTACTCACGCTAACACTTTGTTTTATCGTTGGGAAATAAGGAAGCGGGAGACAAGTACATGAATGTCGCTAAAACACCAAAGCTACTGATCACGCTGGGTGATATGGCAGGAATTGGACCAGAGGTAGTGCTGAAGGCATTGCCATTGGTAGAGCCAACAGCAGAACTGACCCTGGTGGGTAACCAACATCAACTCATCGCCATCAGTCAGCAACTCAACCTACCGCTAGCCGACTATCCTATTATTGATGTACCCTTAGCAGCCGAGCAGACTCTATGCTTGGGGCAAGGAGATGCCGCCAGTGGCGATCTGAGTTTTCGCAGCTTGCAAACGGCTATTCACTATTGTCTTAAGGATGGTTATGACGGGGTTGTTACTGCCCCCATTGCCAAATCAGCCTGGTTAGCCGCAGGACACCATTATCCGGGTCAAACCGAACTGTTAGCAGAAATGGCCGATGTGAAGCGGTTTGGCATGTTGTTTGTAGCAAAGTCCCCCTTAACTCAGTGGACATTGCGAACGCTACTGGCAACGACCCATATTCCCCTACGACAGGTACCTGAGGCCCTGACACCAGAGTTAATGACGCTCAAATTAGAGCTGCTACTAACCTGTTTGGAACAAGATTTTGGCATAGAACAACCACAGGTTGCGATCGCAGGTCTCAACCCCCATAGTGGAGAACAAGGCCAACTGGGTCGAGAAGAAATCGACTGGTTAATTCCCTGGATTAATACCCAAAGACAGCGATTTCCCCATGTCACCATAGACGGCCCCGTGCCACCAGATACCCTCTGGGTCAGCCCAGCCCAAGCCTGGCAAAATCCTCAACACCAGGCCCACCATGGATATATAGCTCTATATCACGATCAGGGCTTAATTCCAGTTAAAATGCTAGGCTTCGATCAGGCAGTCAATACCACCATCGGTTTACCCTTCATTCGCACCTCCCCCGACCATGGCACCGCTTTTGACATCGCTGGTCAAGGCATCGCTCGCCCCGATAGTATGTTAGCCGCCATCAATCTAGCCATTGACCTAGCAACCCAGCGACATTTAAATTGAACCAACTAAGCAGTTGAGTTCTGCGTAACAAAAATCACATCGAGCAATAGAAAAATTTGCCATTTCTAGGGAACTTTTTTGAAAGTGATCCGTGAGCGTACATATTTTTGGGGTCAATCTCCTATGTAGATAAAAAAACTCTACAAATCCTGTAAATTCTATGGTTCAAAGTGGAGTTTGATCTGTACAATGGCCAGTGACATACAAGTTTTGTTTCAAGGAACCAGGGGACTAAAAGTCCCCTTTTTTTCTTTAAAGAGCATCGAGGAATTTACGGATCTAACTAGGATTGAAAATCACTCTATGCAGTATGAAGAACGATTCTTAATTAAGCATTTTTTCAAGCTGTAGCATGACCTATGACAAAGGACAGAAGAATGAGAATGGAAGTATGCAGAAGATACTTGTAGTAGCACAGTTGCAAGACTCTAACTTCTCCTCACTAATCCGTCACCTGCTAGATCAACTTTGAATTTGAGCATTAGTCATGGCTGCATACCGTGCAGTATCACAAACAAACCTGATCGATGGCGATCAAGAACGCTTTTAGCGGCAGAGCCGCTGGGAGACTCCCAGCCAGAGTCTGGGAGACAGGTAAGGGGGTCAAAAGAGGCCTAGTTGTTGGGGTGGGGCTTGAATCAACGACCAGGGTAATGGTGGTACATCAATACCTGCTGTTTCTAGCTGTTCTTGAAAATAGCGCGCAATGTCGGGGGATTTGGCCTCATTGGGGCAATGCACAAAAAAGTAAACCGACCGTCCTTCGGCCAGCCATTTCCCCACATGCTGAACCCACTCCGCTAAGAAATCACGATTATGCTCCAGCTCAGGATGACTGATATACCGCACTAGTACAAACGGAGCCGTTGACACTGGCAGCAGGGGAACTCGAGGCTTTTTGCGCTCTGAACGCAGCTGCGGATCATCCGCTGGATTACTCCAGGTATAAATTGGACGCGTATCGAGCAACACGCGACCGACGCCAAAGCGAGTTAACAATGCATTTAGGCGCTCAGAGTAAGGTGGTTTAAACCAATCTGCATGGCGTACCTCCACCGCTAGCGGACTTTGCTGGTGGGGCCAGCTGGCTACAAACTTTGATAAATCGGCAAATGACCGGGGGCTATATCTGGGAGGCAGTTGGGCAAAAATTGGTCCTAGCTTTGGCCCCAGCCCCTGCATTAATTCAAGAAAGTCCAACGCAGCAGATAGCTGCGGCATCAGCTCAGCTCCATGTGTAATGGTGCGCGGTAGTTTTGGACAAAAGCGAAATGGATTGGGGGTATTGTTAGCCCAGCGCTGTACTGTCTCCGGCGTTGGGATGGAATAGAAGGTGGTGTTGCCTTCTACACAGGTCATGCGATCGCTATACAGCCGCAAAAAATCAGTCGGGCGACTGCCCGCTGGATAAAAATCACCCAGCCATTCCTTATAGGCCCAAACTGCACAGCCGATACGAAAATCCGCTAACTTGCTCACCCTCATAGTGTTGCCTTAATTACCCAGCCTGGGTTAACAACGGATCGAGCTGACCACGACTATCGAGGGCATACAGATCGTCACATCCACCAACATGACGATCGTTGATAAAAATTTGGGGTACACTGCGACGCTGGTTGGACCGCTCCGCCATCTTGGCACGGGCCGCTTGATCACCGTCGATTTTATATTCCGTAAAAGTGACCCCTTTCCACCACAGCAATAGCTTGGCGCGTATACAGTAGGGGCAGGCCTGCCATGTATAAATTTCTACATTGGCTTTGACATCATCAGAGTTGCGACCTAGCAAACGATTGAGCAATTGCATGGGCATGCGGTTAACCATAGAGATACTAACGTCGTATTCACAGCGCTAGTATCTCTATGGTAAATCTTTTCTAGGTAGCTGAAACTCTCTGCAAATCCTCGGCAAAATCGATACCGAATAGATCAGTCCAGGGATATGAACTTAAACACGCCTAGGGCATGATCATCGTCACAACCCAGACTAAGCTTCCCTGGCACAATGAAGTCATTAAGGAATAACGCTTACTGCGGCTCCCACTTCGGTGGGGGCCCTTTTTGTAGGCTAATTTTGTATCCTGGAGCATTTCAATATCCCAGTAAATTAATGCAACTCAGGACTTTTTTCGAGATCCATCAAATCTTGACAAGTCTGTTTACCAATTTTCGATAGGCTGAGGGCTGCCCTAGTTGGAGTGAGTCCATGCCCGGTAGCAGTCATACCGTTGAAACCGCACTGGCACAACGCGACCCAAGCGTGATCGCATCGCTGATGCCTAAATGGGAATGGTTTTATAACCATTATTTTCAGACTCGCACAGATGGCTGGCACCATGTGCCCAAACAAGCACTGTTTGTAGGCTCCCACAATGGTGGACTGGCGGCTCCTGACTTACTGATGCTGATGGTGGACTGGTTTCGTCGGTTTGGTTATGAGCGCCCGATGTATGGGCTGATGCATGCAAAAGTCTGGCAGGCAAATCCGGGGTTGGCTCAACTTGCGGCTCAGTGTGGGGCAGTACCAGCTGAACCTAAATTTGCGATCGCAGCTCTCCAACGCGGTGCCAGTGTCCTCGTTTTCCCCGGTGGTGCCCAGGACGTCTTCCGTCCCCACCACCAGCGTCACCAGATCCAATTAATGGGACGTACCGGCTTTATCAAACTAGCCCTGAGGGAGAAAGTCCCCATCGTCCCCGTCATTTCAACCGGTGCCCACGACACCTTGATCGTGTTAGAAAACTGCTACGAACAAGCCAAATGGCTCAACCAGCAAGGTCTTTTACCCTGGGTTCAAGGCATCGATCCAGAAGTATTCCCCATCTACTTAGGGCTGCCCTGGGGGCTAGCCATTGGTCCAATCCCCCATATTCCCTGGCCCCACCCCATCCGCACCTGTGTCTGTTCGCCCATTGTGTTTGAACATACCGGCCGAGATGCCGCCAGGGATAACCACTATGTCCAACAGTGTTATGAACAAGTGGTTACCCAAATGCAGCGCAACCTTGACCAATTAATCAAAGCGTAGAAAAAATGGGTTGTCTCCTTGAAACAGACCTATTCGCAGCGGCTGGGCGGCAATGAAGAACCCGCATTAATCCGAGAAAAATCATTTAACTCTAAAGTCGCACTAGCATAGTAGCGGTTGCCTGCATCACCACGGGTACGACGCACACGTAGAAATGTAGCCGGTCCCCAAACCGTAAACTCCTCACCCAGGTCGCGGGCCACCCCATTGTCAGGATAAGCCCGACCGCTCAGCGTATTCCCGCTAACTCGCCCATTGACACAAATTGACTCACCGTCGATATAGCTGTAAGCCCCGGTAATCTCATCCCCGGTCTTACGAAAGATAAATAGCACACCGCCCCGATTCAGCAGCTCTTGATTAGAATAGGCTCGCGCTTCAGCTGGGCCTGACACATATCGATAATTGCCATCCGCCAGTCCCGCAATGGTGTCATAGAACGTAGGTGGTGTCGGGGCATCTGCAGCTCCATCTGTAGCATTACCAAGCGGTGGCCCATCCAGATCAGGCAGTTCAGCACGGGGTAAATCCCCCCCGAGATCAGGCAGTTCCGCCGATGGTGACGGACGCACAACTGGCAAAGACGCCACTGCTTCCGCCTGGCAAATCAAAGTCGCATTAACCGGAGCAAACCCGTCTGGATCATCAAATCCGACTAGCTCACGATAATAAGTAGCATTATTCAGCAAAAGCTGCCGCACCCCGTCGATAGACTGACCTGGGAATAATAGCGATCGCTGCGAAGTCAGCACCGCTTCTACGGGACCCGGGACAACCGCACCTAACTGCTCATAGGTTACTTCTGTTGCACCATCCGCTTCTGTCAACGTAATAAACGTCCGCATTCCCAACGGATTGGGGACACCAGTGCTAGGGTCATAACTACAAACAATAGTCGGACCAGGCTGCGCCTGCAGTGGTTGGTTAACCACATCTTTACCTATAACAGTTGCAATAGCTACAACCAATGCGACCGGGAATACATACTTATTGCTAGCAACCATGAAAAATCGCTCTCTACATGAAACGCCTTAGATGCCCCATCCAGAGCTATTACTTGTCTTAAAGAAAACCCCAAGATACAGCTGGCTTTTTGAGACTAAAAGAATTCTATGGGTTAGCGGCCCTCTAATCAGGTTCAACGGACAATATTAGTAAGATATCTAAATTTTCCAAGGTAGCCATCCTGCTAGCCCAGATCCAAAAAATCAAAGAACATGAAGCTTGCAAATCGTTTTGAAGTACTGGAAATTTTAGATCGAGGTGGCTACGGAATTACCTACCGAGCAATCGATCACCATCAGCCTCACCGGCCACAATGCGTGCTCAAAGAACTGGCTTACACCAATCCAAAAATTCTAGAGATGTTACGCCAGGAGGCCAGTACTCTGGAAAAATTAGGTATCCATTCCCGAATTCCAAAACTGTTGGCTTATTTTGAGCAGGGTAACAAGTTTTATGTTGTCCAGGAGATGGTTCAGGGCCATACCTTAAGGCAAGAAATCAGGGCAGGCAAGCGCCTAGATGAAAGCTATGTAACAAAACTATTGAAGGATGTATTGAGTGTCCTGACATTTGTTCATCAACATCAAACTATTCATCTAGATATTCAGCCTGGTAACCTGATCCGTCAGGCCAGCAATGGCGATATCTTTTTAACTGACTTTGGGGTATTAAAAACCCTCAGCAACAGCCAGATTAACAAGTATGGCCAGCTCATCACCACAGCTAAAGTAGGCAAAGCTGGCTATACGGCCCCTGAACAAACACGAGGTAAACCCTGTTATGCCAGCGATCTCTACGCCGTTGGCATGGTAGCCATTGCGGCTCTTACAGAGAGTCCTCCCCATAAACTAACGATTCATCCCCTCACTCGCCAAGTGCAATGGTCAAAGAAGAAAATTAGCCCGGCACTGACAACATTTATCAAAAGACTAATCGAGCCTAATCCTAACAAGCGCTACACAACTGCGCGGGAGGCGCTTAAAGCACTTGAAAGAACAATTACAGGCATGCGGGTCGGCCAAGACAGTCAGCTGCCTACCCATGTCGCGGCGAAAGGAAATCTGCCTATAGATACTGAACCAGCAACCAAAGCCGTAACATTAATCCCACCAAAGCTGATCTTAAAAGTCATAGGATTGATCACAGCCCTATTAGTTGTTCTGGGCTTTGGCGTCAAAGGTTACCAATGGGCTGCCTATACAATCAGCAGACAATGGGATGCCGTTCAAGCCACACCTAAAGGGTTTGATCAGGCCCAGCCAGATGACTTAATCGCACTGTTAGACGATGGCAGCATACAAGCCAGACCTGAAACAGTGGACGCCTTTTGGAACATGGTCGCCGCTGCCCAAAATGAAGGTGTTGAGCTATTGCCTTTAGCTGGGTATATTTCCTTGTCTGACCAAAGAAAACAACTACAGAAAAGAGATGAGGATATCGATATTCGCCAATGGTTACAACAAAGTGATTATCACAGCGGCTATGCAGTTGCTTTTGGTGACAAAAATGCCGACGAGAGTACTGATTGGGACATTAGCTTTGAGCAAACAGATGGCTATCGGTGGCTAAGACGCTATGCCAAAAACTATGAATTTGAACTGTCATACCCTCAGGGCAATCCTGCTGGCGAGAAAGAACCCTGGCACTGGCGATATACAGGTGATTGAGAAGCCAGTTGTTGGGACTAATTTTCACAGACAACGCGAAAACCAAACGAATTACTACGACCCACTTGAGTATTCTTATCACGGGCCGCCGAACGACACACAGGGATATCGCTAAACCATGAGCCACCCCGTATCACCTTGGACCCCTGACTATCGCCAGATAGCCATTTGTTAGCATCGCTGGGAGCACCGTCATAGTTGTCGTGATAATCATCGGCACACCACTCATTCACATTGCCATGCATATTGTAGAGACCGAAATCATTGGGCCAAAAGCTGTCAGCGGCAACGGGCGTGTTACGATAATTCTCTTCAAAATTTTCAGTATCCACCAAAGAGACATCTTCAAAGAAATTAGCAATTTCTGTTGTCAAAGTCTCCCCAAAAGAAAACGGAGTTGTTGTCCCAGCACGACAGGCATATTCCCACTCGGCTTCGCTAGGTAAGCGATAGGTACGTCCTGTCAGCTCACTTAGCTGTTTGCAAAAGGCATCAGCATCCTGCCAGGTGATCTGTTCTACTGGCAAATTAGCGCCGTCTTCCCCTTGATCATCAGTAAAATATGACGGGTTATTCCCCATCACCGCCTCATACTGTTGTTGCGTAATTGCATAGGCCCCAATATAAAAACCAGGTACCTGAACAGAACGTTGCGGCCCTTCTCGTTCCTGACGGTCTGGTTCATTAGATGGAGACCCCATCAGAAATTCACCGGCTGGGATCTCCACCATCTGTAACGGCAGTACCTTACGCAACCGCTGCAGATAGGGTTCATCAAAGTAGGTCACTTGAATCGACGATTCAGCAATAATTTGCCCGGCAGCATCAACTTTGACGGTTTTTAATTTTCGGCTTTTCAGGGGTCGCCCAGTTGGAGCAATAGCCGCTGATGTCTGTTTACAGCTAACAGTAGCTACAGTAGCAACCGTTGAAACACCGAGGAATTTTAAGGCTTTACGGCGTGAGCACTGATAATGAAGAGGCTGACTCTTGAACAAAGGTGTTTTTTGGCACACACCACCATTGACCAGGGACGCGATGCCAACCCCGCCTAGTTTTTTGATGACCTGGTAACGCTTGCCCAACATAAATTCCTTAACTAAGGACGCCCTCATCAGTGATCGAATATCAGATAATTCGATGTTTTCTCCGTGAACACTGAACTAGTAGTGCAAAAAAAATCAAAAACCAACGTATTTGTGAAGTTTTGCAAATGCATTGCCAGGATCACACACAAATTCACGCTTGGAACTGCTTGGCATAGAAGCTGGCATAGCGCCCCGCCTGGCTTAGAAGCTCAGTGTGGCTGCCAGACTCAATAATCTGTCCCTTTTCCATTACCAGGATGCGATCGCATCCCCTGACCGTCGCCAGTCGATGGGCGATCACAAATACCGTCCGTCCTTGCATCAATCGTTCTAACGCCTCCTGCACTAGCGCTTCTGACTCTGCATCCAGAGCAGAAGTTGCCTCATCCAGGATTAGAATTTTGGGGTCGAATAGGACCGCGCGTGCGATCGCAATCCGCTGCCGCTGCCCTCCCGATAGATTCACCCCCCGTTCCCCCACCCAGGTATGGTAGCCCTGGGAAAACTGACTAATAAATCCATGGGCATTGGCTACTCGGGCCGCCGCTTCAACATCTGCCAGACTAAACTCCTTTTGACCAAAGGCAATATTCTCCGCAATCGTGCCAGAGAACAACACATTCTCCTGGGGCACAATGCCGATCTGTCGACGCAGGCTTTGGAGCGTTACCTCACGAATATTAACCCCATCAATTAAAATCTCGCCTGATGCCACATCATAAAAGCGCGGCAACAGATTCACCAATGTGGTTTTCCCTGCACCCGAGAGACCCACCAGGGCAATGGTTTGTCCCGGTGCTGCTGTAAAGCTCACAGTTTGCAAAACCGGCTGCTCAGCAGCATAGGCAAAACTGACATGACGATAGTCCACCTGCCCTTTCACCGCGGGCAGCTGTTTTGCCGCCGGAATATCCTGCACCGAAGGCTTGAGCCACAACAGCTCTAATACCCGATCTACCGAAGCCTCACCCTGCTTAAACTCATTAAAGTTTTGAATCACATGGTTGACGGGGTCAATCAGCAGTAGCGCATTGATCACATAGGTACCAAATCCCTCACGGGCCAGGTTGCCCAGGCTAATTTGCCAGGTACCCACCAGCAACAAAATCACAATCATGCCTGCATAGAGAAACCCCACTACCGGAAACTGTACCGCCTGCAACCAGGCAACAGAATAACGAGCATCACGATTGTTGGCGGACGACTGAGAAAAGCGATCAATCTCATAGTCTTCTGCTGCGAATGCCTGCACCAGCCGGATACCGCTGAACACCTCCGCTACCTGAGACGAGAGATCGGCCACTTTATCCTGGCTACGACGAGCCGCCGTCAGCATTTTTTCACCAAACCAACCGGACAAAACCGCCAGCAAGGGGATCAAAATCAGCGCCGTTGCCGTCAGCTGCCAATTGAGATAGATCATGTAGCCAAAGACAACCACCAGCTGCAGCGCGGAGGGAACAAAGTCGTGAAATAGCTTATAGACAACTTCACCAATGCGATCCACATCTTCCGTCAGGCGATAGGCCAGATCGCCCGTTTTTGTTTGCTCAAAGTAGGTCAGGCTAAGAGTTTGCAAGTGACCATATACCCGCGTACGTAGCTGGTGAGCCACCCGAAATGCTGCCTTAGCCATCAGCGAATCTTGACCATATTGAGCCGCTTTTTGGATTAGCAGGCCAATCAGGGTGAGCGCAGCGACTCTGCCAAAGGCGGCCACCTGGCCCTGGACCAGGGTGGAAATGGCTAAACCACCGAGCCTGGCCAGGATGGGCCAGTAGAGGGTAAATACCAGGGTGCAGATAAAAGCAGGGATCAGAATGACCTGCTGGCGACGGATATAGGGCAGCAGTTGCCAATAGTTAGGACGGTTATCCAAAGCGGATGATCTGATACACGGGTCATAGGTTACGCTACCAGTTTTTATACCAGCACGATCGCACCCCACCCCCATCACCCAAACACCGTAGGTTGGGTTGAAATATCTCTTAAATCACACCCAACCCCATTCACCACTCCAAAACCCAACATTGCCAACACGAGAAAACACACCTGGCATTGGCGCGCAAAGGTGCGATCGCGTTATGAGATAACATTGGCATTGTTGGGTTAATAAAAGATTTTGCGTAAGGGCACAAGATACAGAAGAGGTTTTAACCCAACCTACGTTCTCCTGCTCTGCTATAAACTATGAGCGCACCACCGCCTAAACCACCATGCCCACCGTCATCGTCGCCACTGGCAACCCCGGAAAACTCAAAGAAATGCAGGTCTATCTGACCCCCTTAGGCTGGGATTTACAGCTCAAGCCCAAAGAAATAGACGTGGATGAAACGGGTACGACGTTTATTGAAAATGCTCGGTTGAAGGCGCGAGAAGTTGCCGTTGCAACCAATCAATGGGCGATCGCAGATGATTCTGGTCTGCAGATCGATGCCTTAGACGGTGCTCCCGGTCTCTACTCCGCTCGCTATGGCAAAGATGACCAGGATCGGATTAATCGAGTCTTGCGAGAGTTAAACAATGTTGAAAACCGCAGCGCTCAGTTTGTCTGTGCCCTGGCCCTAGCTAAACCAGATGGCACGATTGCCTTAGAAACTGAAGGCATCTGCCCCGGTGAAATCCTGACTGCCCCCAAGGGTAACAATGGCTTTGGCTACGACCCAATTTTCTATGTCCCTAGCCAGAATAAAACCTTTGCCGAAATGAGCGATGAGCAAAAAGAAACCCATAGCCATCGTGGCATTGCCTTTGCTCAAATTATGGAGCAGCTCAAACAGCTACCGATAGACTAGCTGTTCTCAGGGAACGACAACAGACAGGTTGTATTACTGAGCAACAATGTGAACAAATACTCTCTAGACCACAGCTCACCCATGATTAGAAAGTCTCTCAATGCCCTGTTGGCTGGCCTGTTGCTCAGCTGCCTGCCGAGCAGCAGCGCTTATCCTACAACCGGGGCGCTCATCGCACAGTCAGACGAACAGTCAGACGAAGCAGCACAGACTGAGCAAATCATCACACAGCTAGTAATAGGTCGATGGGAGCTATATCAGTCTGGTGCTACTTTCCCCAATGGGTTTGCCCCAGTTTTAATTTTTGCACCTGAGGGTGATGTGTTCTATTTGTACCATCCAGAGGGCGATATTGTGCGCTCTAGCTGGACGCTGGATAGGTCAAAGCCACAGCCTGTGGTGACAACAAATCTGGGTGGCTTGGTAACAGCCATCCCAGCAGGCCCCGACTTAATGGAGCTACATATCGAAGCGCTGACTCCCTCGGGCAATCCTGATCATGATTCGATTACCATCAATGCACGTCGGGTATCGTCAGACATTAGTCTGCCAACCGATCGAGCCATTCTAGAGGTGTCTGATCTTTTTGATGTGCAGGCAGCAGCAGCGCGAGAAAGTGAAGCCAGCGCTGCGGTAGGAGCCATCAATCGCCTCCAACAGGCTATTTTTCTGGAACAGCAACAGTTTGAGCCAGATATTCAAGCTATAGAGAATGAGCTGGGGGTTAACCTACAGCAGAGTGAAAACTATAGCTATACCCTCCTGGTCTCCGATACAGGGGACATCGTTAGCACAGTCGCCTTACCAAAGCGCGACGGACTCAAGGCCATTGTTGGTCGTGTTACCTATGTTACTGAGGAATACACCATCACTACTGCCAGCCTTTGCAAAAGTGATAGCTTTACAGATCAGATGCCTGAGCTACCGGACGATATAGAGACATGTCCAGCAGGTTATACACCTGTGTATTAGCAATCTACTGTGTATAGACAATGGCTGCAATCTGGCGAAAGGAAGAGTGCGATCGCACCCAAGTCACGTTCCAGACTGATACTACTAACAAAAAGCTGCCCTGCTAAACAAGGGCAGCTTAAATGAGTAATTCGATAACTTTCTTTGACAAGTCGGGCCTTTATTCGCCCTCAGCCAACCAGTCTTGAATTTGCCCAAGTGCAGCTTGGAAGATATTAAACCCGGCCCAACCCGCAGCCAGAATAATGGGAGCCAGCACAGCAACAACCCGGAAATCAATGTCCATTACCGAACCTCCTGCGGAGAAAAACGTTTTATATAAATACTTATACATAATGTTCTCATAATCTAGGCTTTCTATCCATGAAACTCCCCGAACTTGATTTTGATATCATCAACCGCGTCATTGAAATGGCATGGGAGGACCGCACTCCGTTTGAGGCGATTGAGCTGCAATATGGCCTCAAGGAAAAGCAGGTGATTGCCCTGATGCGGCGGGAAATGAAGCACTCCAGCTTTAAGATGTGGCGCAAACGGGTCACCGGTCGTAAAACTAAGCATCTGAAGCAGCGCAGTTTTGATAGTAGTCGCTTCCGTTCGCAAAATCAGAAGGGGTCATAAGCTGCCCTCTCATCCGCGATTGCCTTTACGATAAAGTTTCAGTTCTGAACGTAAATAAGAATCAACTCGTTTACTATGACTAACCGCCCCGTTGCTGTGATTACTGGAGCTTCCAGTGGCATTGGCACTGCGATCGCAACTCGTCTTGCTGCCGATGGTTATGATCTGGCCCTATGCGCCCGGCGGCAATCGCGCCTGACCGATCTTGCCGATAAACTATCCCAGCAGCATGATGCTGCGGTGCTGACCCAAAGTGTCGATTTACGGGATGAAGCGCAAATTTTGGGTTGGTTTAGTGCGATCGCAACTCGCTTTAATCGCTTGGACGTACTAATCAACAACGCTGGCCTAGGCTACCAAGAGTCCCTCACCAGCGGCAGTACCGATAAGTGGCGCGAAACCTTGGACGTCAACGTTATCGCCCTATGCATCTGCACCCGTGAAGCGATCAAACTGATGCATGATTCTAGCAATGACCAGGGCCATATCGTCCATATCAGCTCCATGTCAGGCCACCGCGTCCCCGGCAGCGGCATGTATTCTGCCTCTAAGTTTGCTGTGCGGGCCCTCACCGAAGGGCTCCGCCAGGAACTACGGACAGACAACAGCGCCATCCGCATCTCCTCCATCAGCCCCGGCTTTGTCGAAACCGAATTTGCCGAAAAATACTCCGGCAGCCGTGAACAAGCCCAGCAAATCTACGGCCAGTTTCCCGTCCTCCAGCCCCAGGACATTGCCAATGCTGTCGGCTACGTCCTTAGCCAGCCCGACTATGTGCAGGTCCATGACATTCTGCTGCGGCCTACTCAGCAATCGAGTTAGGGGGCGCATGGAAATCAAAGTCTGATGTGGATGGGTGGATGTGGTTTAGATGCAAGAGCCTTAGGCTGTTTCCATCCACTCAATACATGTCTGCACCTCGTTTGCCATGTTACTGCTGTGGAAGCGACGACCGTGCCCCGGCAGAACCCATTCAAATGAGTAATCGGTCAGGCGCTTCATGGATTTGATTTGCTCGTCCCAGGAGTACCAACAATAACGCCGGAAAGCGTAGAGACGACCTAAGTAAACGGACCAGGCCAGATGATCGCCTGTGAACAGAAATTTGTTCTGATAAAGCAGAACAGTATGACCTTTGCTGTGGCCAGGCACCGGAATGATGGTGATGTCAGTCGCCAGTTGGTAAGGGTCGTAACCCTTGAGCTGGATTTCGACAGATTTGGTGCCCGAGGTGATGTCGTCTTGGTGGAGAATGCGATCGCAGCCAAAATGCTGCTGAAACTTGGCATGGTCCGCCACATCATCTCGATGGGTGAGATAGAGATATTTCACCCCGCCCATGGCTTCTAGCTGTTTCACTAAAGGCGGCGTAAACCGAGGAGAATCCACCAGAACATTGCCCTCGGGCCGCTGAATAAAGTAGCTGGCCGCCGCATAGGACTTCTCCGAGTGGTAACCACAGTGATAAACATTGTCTTCAATCAGAGCCGGCAGCTGAGCCTGAGCCTGTTTAATATCCCTGGGAGGAGTCACCGTCCCAATTGAGGCTGTCGGGCACGACAACAATGCTTTTAATGCTTGCATGCGCTGATCTGGCGTCTGGGGTTGCGTATGTACTGCCGACATCTCCCCATCGCGACCAAATACCTCAGGTGCCATCCACCGACAGGTATCACAGTCAATGCAACTGGTATCAACAAAAATATCGCCGTCTACATTCTCCGGACGCCGGGCTGTAAGCTGAGCCATCATGCTACCCCGCTGTGCTTTATCTCCAGTCTAGTCAATCAAAAAACAAAGCGATGGATGGCCCATCCTGTTAGGGCTGGGCCATTACCTCTGCAGCTGACGTTGCAAATCATCAACGGGGTTAATCACTAACCCTGGCGCTTCACCCGGCAATGGGTCGCCAGAATGAGCTGCTGTCTTGGACAAAAACAAAATTTCCGCACTGTGGGCCGGTAGCGGTTTGCCCGATTGCGCTGTTAACCAGACTAGCGGTGGGGCCGGGAGTTTATACTCGCCACCTTCGTTAAACCGAATGCCCGCCAGTGTTATTTGCACCGCTGTTGAGTCCTGTAAACTACCCGTTTTAGCACTCCAGAATTGAGCCGCTAACCCCTGACGCTGGGCATAGAAATACAGCGATGCGGCGGCAATCACAGCTCGCTCAAAGCTGTCGATATCCCAAGCATTAGAGGTATCCAGAGCGATAATCAAACTTTGGTGACTGGTGAGCACTTCTAGCTCTCGTACCCGCAGTTCTCCATAGCGGGCACTGGTGCGCCAGTGGATGAGTCGGGTGGGATCACCCCAGCGATAGGGGCGTAGCGCCCGCGTTAATCCTTCTGTGCCGCTGGCATTAATGGGAGTCTTTTGTAGCTGCTGACGACCTTTTTCGTCTCCCAATAAATCGATCACTGGACAGCGTTCCAAAGGCAATATCTGAGGATAGACAACAGCTTTAGCCTTAGCAGGCTGCAAACGGCTGCACCAAAACAAACCCAGGGGAGCCGCCGTGCGTAAACGCACCTCAGACCAGGTGTAGATACCACGCTTGCTAGTCGGAATCTCATAACGCCAGATGTGTTGCGATCTCGCTCCCAAGTTCGAAATAGATTGAGACCGTAGTCCGCCTAACCCAGCTGGCACCAGATCTTGCAGCTGCAACAAACTTTTCGGCTGCGTCGACGGATTCTCTAAGGTAATCGCCATGGATAGCGCTTCTCCCGCCGACACAGGGCGGGGCATTTGTCGCCGCACTACCAGTCCTTGCAACGCTCGCTGCGGCAAAATCGACGACACCGACAACAATGCAATGGAGATGCCGCTGATCACGTACAGCCAACCAGCCATAGTATTCGTCGCTGCCCCCAGGAAGCATAGCGTCAACACCAACAACACCCAGCCACTGTAAGCAGGGGTCACCCAATTTGCTTCCATCCAATGAGATAGGCGTCTAACTAAAAACATTAATTACGGCTTGAGAAGAACGATTGGCCACTTTTTTGCACGTTAGGGGGTCCTCAGTAATTACGTTAAACTAAGGACACCATAAATGGCTTCTGAGCGATTTAACCATGACTAATCCCCGCTCTACGCTACACAAAGTTACATACCCTGAGTCCGACGGCCAGCCAATGACGGAAAGTGACGCTACTCGCGATTATTTGTTTTATAGCGTTGAAGCCCTCAGACTTTACTTTAAAAGCCGTGGCAGCGTTTATGTGTCTGGTAATTTATTCATCTATTACGAAGAAGGAAACCCCAAAGCCGTTATCTCACCGGATGTGTTTGTGGTATTTGGTGTGAGTCATCGCAAACGTCGCAGCTATAAAACATGGCAGGAGGACAATAAGCTACCCTCTTTCATCCTAGAAATCACTTCAAAAACTACGAAGAAGCAAGATCAAGAAAATAAACCCAAGCTCTATGCCAGTCTGGGCGTTCAAGAATATTTTCAATACGATCCAACTGCGGATTATTTAAAGTCTCAACTACAGGGAGCAAAGCTAGTTAATGGCAATTATGAGCCATTACCAGTTCAGTACACAGCTGACCAAATTCCATTTATCCATAGTCAGGCATTAAGGCTTGATCTACAGCTTCGCGAGTCTTTCAAAGGCATTGGTGTGGTTCCATTACCCAAAGCTCTGAGGTTTTATGACCCTCAAACTGGTCGCATTTTACTTAGCCAAGAAGAGGTTCTGGAAGAACGGGATGACGCTTTACAGGAACTCGATACCGCGCAGCAAGAACTGGATATCGCACAGCAACGGGCCGAAGCTTTAGCCGAGAAGTTGCGATCGCTCGGTATCGATCCAGATGAGATTTAGGTCCCTGCTGCAAATACCGCATCTGTCGTCAAATCTAACTCAGGTAACACCCCAGAAACCAACTTTTCTCCAGCCACAAACCGTCGAATTTGATACTCTTCTCCATCCAGCTGACAGATCGTAATCGTCTGCTGCTTGGGCTTACCAATATGACGTACGGCCCCTAATGCGCGAAAATGTTGTTGGGTAGGAGAGAAGAGCCTCACAGCCCCTCTCCCCCCTCAGAACCGGACATGATAGTTTCCTCTCATCCGGCTCAAGCCTCCTGCAATCGAGAGGCAGCGGCTGCCTGTCCATGCACTTGCCTGTGACAGTGAGCATGTAAAAGTTCAAGATTCGCATTCGTATCCCGTCCTCCCAGTTTAACTGGATGAAGATGATGAGCATGGATACCTCCCCTTGGAGCGACCAACGCCTCACCACACTGGGGGCAGCGCCACTGTTGCCGCTGTGCCAGCTGATAATATTTGGAGCCTTTGGCCCAATACCGCTTGCCATGCTGCAATTGCCGCTGCAGCCAATAGTCGCGAAGGTTGGGGTTGTCCGGGGAAGCGGAGCCTTTAACTTTGATATGCCGGTGAATGGTCAACGAGTCCAATCGAAAGAGTGAAATCGTCTTCTGATGACCGGCCAAAGTTTGAATCGTCGCGGCGAATGCCCAGTGCCGATGGCCTAGGGTTTGGAAGTAGCGCTTGGCCACCCATGTTTTGGATTTATTGGGATGCCGTCTAAGACACCATCGCCAAATCGCTCTCCAAATCTGGTCATCCATCGCATTGAAGACTCGCTTGCTAACGACATGTCGGTAGTAGTGTCCCCATCCTTGTAACCGAGGATTGAGAAATCGAATCACGAATTCTGGCGGGGTGTGCAGATGGGCCTTGAGCCAAGCTCTGACCTCATGCAGTTTGGCGTTCACCTTGTCTGCTTGAGGTGTAATCAGGCACTTTCCCCGTCGCGATTGAATGTGAAATCCTAAGAAGTCGAAACCTTCATCCTTATGGATAATGCGAGTCTTCTGAGGATGCCATCGCAGTCCGCGCACCGCCAGCCAATCCTGGAGAATCGGAATCACCGCGTCAATGGCCTCTTTGCTGCGGGCCGTCACCAGAAAATCATCCGCGTAGCGAATGAAGCCATAGCGACTAACCTTGCGTTTCCCTCGTTTGCCCGAGGCAGGCACCCTATAGGGCTTGATATCATGGAACTGCTTGAGCAGGGCATCCATGCCATCGAGTGCAATGTTGGCCAAGAGTGGCGATATCACGCCACCTTGCGGCGTTCCCGCTGGGGTGGAATGAAACACGTCCGCTTCCATGTATCCTGCTTTCAACCATTGTTTTATCAGCTCTCGACCTGGGCATTGCCCAATCGCTTGCAGAATAAAGTCATGGCTGATGTTGTCGAATGCGCCTTGAATATCGGCATCTAACACCCAACTGTCGTGACCTTTGTTCAGACGAATCCACGTCTGGTCTATCGCATCTTGGCAACTGCGACCGGGGCGAAACCCGTAGCTGTTAGCCTCGAAGCGTGCTTCCCAAGACGGTTCCAATGCATTCTTAACCATCGCTTGCGCGACACGGTCTCGAATACAGGGAATGCCTAACGGGCGTTGTTTGCCGTTGGCTTTGGGGATATAGATCCGTTTGGCCGGGCGTACCTGCCCTAGGCTGTACACGTGCATCTGATGGACCAGTTTTACCCGGTGGTCCGGCGTTAAAACCGTTTGACCATCAATGCCTGCGGTGGTTCGTCCGGCGTTGAGTTCACTTACTCGTCGCACTGACCACAACAGATTTGTGTAGCTGCGCAGCATCAGTTTCATCAAGCTTCTCACCCGATTCCACTGGTGTTTCTCGGTCGCCTGATAAATTCGCTGTCTCAGGTTCCGCACACGTTTGTTAATGCTCTTCCAATCTAAGGAAGACCAGTCCGTTAACGGTGGCTTTGCTCCGATGTCGTTGCCGACTCTATCTTTCACAAAGATTAGGTTCCCTTACGTTGGTTTATCAGTTGAGACCCCCTGGAAGTCAGCACCCTTTCAGGTCAAGGTAACGTTTGAACCTCTATCTGCGGCATTACCCACAGCGTTCGCTTTCTCCAGATTCCTTTACCCGCTGGGTCTCTCGGCATTCCTTACGGTTTGCTTACTTTGATAGGTCAATCCCCTCAAAGAACCCATCGGGTTTACCGTGTTCCGCACCTATGAGAGTCAACTGTTTCGGGTTCCATCTATATTCCGGTGGGAGTGCGAATTCTTCACTATCAACTGATCGACTTTGATAGCTCACCCACTTACCTTTTGGTCAGAGTGTTTCAGCCTCTTTCACTCGGCTACTGTAACGAAACGTATGATGATTCACTGGCGTTAACCCTTAACAGTCTTCGTCTTGCATTCCCACCGGTTGGAGGCTATCAGTGGTCTTGCTTTCGTGCCTTGCATTCCATTGCGTTCATTACTTACTAACAACGTAGGCAGAGTCAGTGACTCCGTTACGTGACGATGGGGAGAAGAACATCCCCAGAGAGGACGACCTCTCACTCAATAAGTGCAACTTTCACGTCGCACC
>NZ_AWNH01000032.1 GCF_000482245.1 Leptolyngbya sp. Heron Island J
TCTGCACCGACACCAGAGAGGACCTTGAACCCCACATCTCGCTGACGTAACTCGTCAATAGTATTGATGGGGTTAAGTCATGAGTCGTGCAGGAACTCACGCTAAGACGGAATCGATGCTTCACTTGATGTCGTATTGGTGTGAATGATAATTTTAGCTAATGTTATTTTCCTGCCCATTTTGTTGTGCGGCAGGCAACTAGTCAACGACAGCAGAAGGGGGAGAGCCCTAGATTTTCGACCAGAGAATTTTATCAGCGCTACATTTCAAGAAAACTAGTCCAATCCTAGTCCGAGGGGCTGATTTCACTCATTTCAAGCTATAAGCTCAGCTAATGAATTACGATTGCATAGTCTATTGAAAAAGGAGTGTCTAAGCCTTGCTAGGAAATAGATACAGCCTTAGCGTGAGTTTCTGTATGATTACTCATTTAACCCCGTCCTGCTGTTTTTGTAAGCGTTTGCGGATTTTTTCTTCTTGTTGGGGTGGTGACAGCATCGAGTCAAATTATTGCCTGAAGAGAGAGCCGAATTAGAGTCACTAGTCTCAAAAGGAAAAGCCGCAAAGTGGAAACTTTCCTGTGCTCAGGCCCTGCTCAAATGTGACGAAAGCGAAGATGGCCCCGCTTGGTGTGATGACCTGATTGCGCCTTCCCTATGAGCATGAAAGGGATCGCTTTTTTGCAACACAACCATAATTCCTTAGGAAACGCTTAAGCCGATCTATACAGACCAGTTCGACAAAGACAGGGAAGCCGCAGCTAAGTTATTTTGGATGGCATCGGTAGCGGACTTGATGATCAAGGGGTGTTTGAAACGAAGCTGCAACGAAGTGCAATAAGGCTAAAGGTGAAGCCTGAAACCTTGAAAACTCGTTGACTGCTGAGCCAAAATTAGATTTTCCGCCAAATTTACAGTACAAAAGAACTCATCCGAATCCCTTACAGAGCAATGTTTTCGAGCTTATTGCACCTGGTTGCAGCTTCGCTTCAATTAGGCCATCAAAGAACGGCTAGGAACCGAGACTGAGAAATAAGCTCTGCCTCATCCCCATGCTCTTATCGCGCTCATTAATAAGAGGAATGATGACATCAACACCCAAAACTATTCTATTTTTGGCTGCTAACCCTCAAGACACTGGGCGATTGAGGCTTGATCAAGAGTTACGCGATATTGCAGAAGGACTGCAAAGGGCGCAAAAGCGCGACCGGTTTACTTTAGAACAGCGGTGGGCTGTGCGCCCCCGCGAGATCCAGCGGGCCATGCTGGATGTGAATCCAAGTATTATTCATTTCTCTGGTCATGGCACTGGAGGAACCGGGCTGATGTTTGAAGATGAGATCGGCAACGCTAAGCTTGTGGATGGAAGAGCATTGGCAGGGCTATTTGAACTTTTTGCCGATCAAATTGATTGTGTGATCCTCAATGGCTGCTATGCCGAACTGCAAGCTAAAGTGATCGCACAACACATCCCTTACGTTATTGGCATGAACCAAGCCATTGGCGACCGAGCTGCCATTATCTTTGCTGTCGGGTTCTACGATGCCCTCGGAGCTGGTCGCGATGTTAAGTTTGCCTACAAGCTAGGTTGTAATGCCATTCGATTGGAAGGAATCGCTGAGAATCTGACCCCAGTTCTGCTGAATCAAGCTCCTTCTCGAAACGCGACTGCTTATCCTCAATCCAAGACACCCACACCTTTTCCCACTGCAATCTCTACTAATGAAGCAATCGAGGTCTTTATCTCCTACTCACATAAAGATGAGGACTTAAAGGACGAACTCTACATACATCTAGCAAACCTGACTCGACAAAATAAGATCAAGCCCTGGCAGGACCGAGCAATTGAGGCAGGTACGGAATGGGATACAGAAATCAAAGCGCGACTGGAGTCGGCAGGTGTGATTCTGCTCCTAATTACTCCTCGTTTTATAGCTTCTGAGTACTGTTTCGATAAAGAGATGGTTCGGGCAATGGAGCGCCATACGACAGGAATAGCACGAGTCATTCCTATCATCATGAAGCCGTGCGATTGGCAAGATACGCCTTTCAGTAAACTCCAAGTGTTACCTAAGGATGCAAAACCTGTCACCTCTTGGAGCGATCAGGATGAGGCGTTGCTCAATGTGACTCAAGGAATCCGCCGTGTTGTTGCATCAATGCAAGACAAGAAGGTAAAGCAATCTCTAATCGCTGCTCCTGCGGCTTCTCTGAAGCAGAGTCAGGAAGTGGGAAGGTTCCCTTCGCCTACCGAGGGCTCTCTCCCCAGCCCAGCCCTTGCCCAAGACGCTTACGAGTTTCACGTTTTCATTAGCTATCAAGCTACAGGAGAGGACAAACAATGGGTGCGCAAGTTGCTACTACCACATTTGGAATCTGCAGGGCTAAAAGTATGCCTTGACACTCGATTTCCCCTGGGAGTGCCTATCATCACCAGTATGGAGCGAGCGGTTCAACAGAGCCAATATACGGTCGTGGTGCTCAGCCCGAATTATTTGGAGAGCGATTTTTCAGATTTCGAGAGCCTGCTATCTCAACATCTGGGATTAGAACAAAGTAAGAGCCGTTTGATTCTCCTTAAGCGGGAACATTGCGAGCCGAGGCTGGGACTCCGCATGCTGATGATGCTGGACATGACTGACGAGGACGAGTTTGAAACTAACATAAACCGACTGGTGCACCAACTGAGATTGCCTCCTCTTGGTAGTAGTCGTTAATGAGATGAGATGCAATGACGAAACGAACCAAGCAGTATGACCTATTTATCTCCTACGCGGATGCTGATCGGGAATGGGTAGAGGGATACCTATTAGACAGTTTGCAGCAGGCAGGCGTCACTTACATTACGGAATCTGCTTTCACCGTTGGTGGTGTCCGCCTCCTGGAATTTGAACGGGCAATCCAGCAAAGTCATAGGACTTTACTGGTAGTTTCGTCGGCTTATCTAGCTGATGGAGTGAACCAGTTCATCAGCTTGCTGAGTCAGACCTATGGCATGGAGACACAGACCTGGCCTGTAATTCCCATGCTGCTGCAGTCGGTCAGCCTACCACTGACCTTGAGGGCTTTGGTACCCCTCAAGGCAACCGAGCCTGAAGAGTGGGGTGAGTCCGTCGAACGTCTCTGTACAGACTTAAATGGAGCAGTCATCGCACCTGTTCCTCCACCGAGTTGTCCCTATCCCGGCATGGTGTCATTTGGCATTGAGGATAGCAATCTCTTTTTTGGGCGAGACCAGGAAATTGAGGAACTGCAAGCGCGCTTGCGGCTGCATTCCTTTATCACAGTAATTGGTCCCTCAGGCAGCGGCAAATCTTCTCTGGTGTTTGCGGGGCTGATTCCAGCGCTACAGCAGAGCCGTCTGTTTGGTAGCGGGGACTGGCAGATTCGGGTGATGCGCCCTGGGGAGGCCCCATTGACAACCCTAAGCAACATGCTTTCAGGCAGCTTGGACCTGCAACAAACCACAAAAAAATTATTAATTGTCGACCAGTTTGAAGAAGTATTCACAGTTGCAGGAACAGAGGCAGAACCGTTTCAGGTAGAGCTGTTGAAATTATCTACAACACCTAATGTTTATCTGGTTCTGACCGTTCGAGCCGATTTTTATTCAGAGCTAATGTCCTGCCCGCTGTGGCATCGGATTCAGAATCATCGGCTAGAGGTTGTTCCACTAAAAGGAGACTGCCTGCGGCAGGCAATTCTGGAACCCGCAAATAGTGTTGGAGTCTTCATAGAAGCAGCGTTATTGGAACGGTTGCTAGTGGATGCAGCCGAAGAACCAGGTGTTTTACCTCTTATTCAGGAAACATTAGTACTGCTGTGGGAAAACCTTGAGCGGCGGTTTTTGCCTTTGCGAGCGTACGAAGCGCTGATGCTGACTCGTAGCTCTTACGATAGTCCAGGCCATGAAACGAGAACCGGTCTACAAGTGGCGATCGCTCGTCGCGCGGATACCGCCCTTGCCACCCTTGACCGGGATTTTGAGAAACAGCAGCGAATTTCACGGCGCATTTTCCTGCGATTAGTACAGTTTGGTGAGGGACGGGCGGATACACGCCGCCAGCAGCCACTTGATGAGTTACGCTCAAGCACAGATGATCCAACCCTATTCGATCAAACGATGGAGCATCTGGTACGCTATCGTCTCCTTACACTCAGTGGTGGCGAGCGGAATTTAGCAAAAAAAGTAGATATAGCCCATGAGGCACTAATCACCAGCTGGCCTGCCCTTCAGCAATGGATTAGTGAGCGTCGCGAAGCAGAACAAACCCGCAGACGGTTAGCGGCAAAAGCAGAGGAATGGGAGCGTCTAGGTCATGGCTCAGGCGGTCTGCTGGATGCAGTCGAACTTGCTGAAGCTGAACGATGGCTCTCCAGTCCCGATGCGATCGAACTAGGTTTTGGGAAGGCGCTGATCGAATTGGTAGACGCCAGTCGCAGAGCCGTTGAGGAGGCACTGCAATTAGAGGAAGAGCGCCAGAAGAGGGAGATATCCCTGATGCAAGCAGCCCTGGAAAAAGAACAGAAGGCTCGTCAGGCAGCGCAGCTCCGAAACCGAATTGCCATCACCGCATCAGTAATTATGACTGGCTTAGCGGGGGCCATCTTCTATTTCTGGCAAGTTTCAGAAAAGCAAAAGATGACTGCGCAGTTAGACGCCATTAGCGCATCATCAGAGTCGCTGATGCTTACTCAACGCAAATTTGATGCCCTATTAGAAGCTTTGCGGGCAGGGCACCAACTGCAGCGCCAGAAGGCAATTCCCAGTGCAACTCAACTAAATGTTATTTTTGCACTGCAGCAAGCGGTTTACGGTATTAGGGAGCGCAACCGTTTGCAGGAGCATCAACTTGCGGTAAATAGTGCAAGCTACAGTCCCAATGGTCAACTCATCGCCTCCGGCGACGACGACGGTGTCATCAAGCTATGGAACCTGGAAGGCAGCGTTAATCAATCTTTTGAGACTGAGAGTGCGGGAATCACCACCATCGACTTCAGCTTCGATGGAAAGCTAATAGCATCCGGCAGTGCAGACGGTACTGTAAAGCTGTGGAAGTTAGATGGTAGCGTTGACCGAACTTATGTTGTTCAGGATTCAGCGGTAACCAGCACCAACTTTAGCCCCGATGGAAAGTGGTTGATTGCTGCTGCAGACAATGGAACGGTGCACCTGCTCAATCTGAGCCAGCTATCAAACCGCAGCTGGCAAGCCCATGAAGAGATTACTTACAGTGCTATTTTTGCCTCCAACGGAAGCTTGGTTACCGCTGGCTATGACGGCTTCATCAAGGTATGGAACCTGGAAGGGCAGCTCCTAAACGAGTGGAAGGGACATGAAGAACTGATCAGAAGTTTAGCCCTGAGTCCGGATGGGAAGGTGCTTGCAAGCGGCAGCGATGATTTTTCCGTAAAGCTCTGGAGCCTGGAAGGCCAATTACTGCAGCGGTTGGAGAGCCATCAAAAGAGTATTAATAGCGTTGCCTTTAGCCCCGATAGTAAAACGCTAGCAACCGGCAGTAACGACAATTCGATCAAGCTTTGGTCTCAGAATCAAGAGAAGTTTGAATTAGAGGAAACCCTTCATGGGCACACCGATTTTATCAACGGTGTTAACTTTAGCCCCGATGGAAAAACAATCGTTTCCGCCAGTTCGGATAACAGTATCAGGATATGGAGCCGCGACAGTCAGGAGCCTAAAGTTGAAATTGAAGCAATTGGCTTTGATGGTGATGTTGCCTTAGATCAAATTTCAAGCTCAGCAATTAGTCCAGACGGTAGGTACGTTGCCACTGTAAACTTTGATAACTTAATCAAAATTTGGGATTTTGAGGGTAGGCTGGCTCACTCCTTTACAGCTGATCATCAGGCACCTGTAACGGGCATTAGCTTCAGCCCAGATAATCAGATGATTGCGACTGCTAGCGTTGACAGTTCGACCAAACTCTGGAGTCTAGAAGGAAGCCCTATAGTGACTCTGAACGGGCATGATGAAACCGTAACCAGCGTGAGCTTTAGTCCAGATGGCAGGTCAGTGCTAACCACCAGTTTTGATAAAACTGTTAAGCTCTGGGATTTAGATGGCAGCTTAAAATCGACCTGGACCGGACATAACGATAACGTTGCTCAGGCTGTGTTTGCGCCCGATGGTCGAAGCATTGCTTCAGTCAGTTGGGACTACACCCTCCGTACTTGGAGCCTAGACACGACCCCCTTGCAAACCCTTGAAGGATATACAGACGCCATTGAGAGCGTCGCTTTTTCTCCATCAGGCGATCACCGCATTGCTGCTGCCGGTAGAGAAGGCTTAATCCAGTTATGGAGTCGGGACGGTCACTTACTGGGTAAGCTCCAGAGCCCAACTGGGTGGATCAAGCAGATTAGCTTTAGCCCCACCACCAACTTTCTGGCTACCCGACAAGACAATTGGGATGCCAGCGATGCCAATAATGGATTGATCAACATCTGGTCGGCTGGTTACAACCGCCCTAAACAACTGCCAGCCCATCAGGGAACTGTTTGGGCAATTCACTACAGAAACGATGGGACTTTAATCTCCGTTGGGGTAGATAATACAATTGCCCTATGGAGCTTTGACTTAGCGCACTTGCTCGAAACCGGCTGTGAATGGTTACAAGATTACCTCAATACCAATTCCGGACTCCACGAAGATGGCCGTCAGATCTGCGAAGAATAGGATGTGCTTGGTAGTGTTTCAAACCATAGACGAGATAGTGAAGCACTACCTGAAACTGAATGTTGTATAGTCATCTGAACCACCGCGAATGCGAGCACTGCTTGTCCAGCTTCTGCCGTTAGAAGCAGTAGCGCTAATTCTAGCCCGTCCTGTTGCTCTGCCTACGCTAACAAACCTACACTCACCAAGCGGGATCCCGGACGCACGTACGGACCGGGTGCCAGAAGCAGAAACAGTCGCCGTTACCGATGCCTGATAAGGGAGGTTGTTGCATAACCTGACTAAATTGCCTTCGGGCAAATCAAAGCCATCCAGCCCGAAGCCTTGGGCATTTTCTGCGTCACAGCTATCACAGGTAAAATTCCATGTATATGATGTGTAGTTTTGTGTATCAACCTGCGAAAATTCCTCAGTTCTCTCACTACAGTTGCCATCGGGAAGTGAGTTAAAGGCCCTGTTGGTCACACAGAATGTGTAGCCATTTCCCCACTCTCTGGCTCTGCTGGGCGTATGAGCATGGGCATAGTAGTATCTTGACCTCAGGTTTCCGCTGAGAACAACACGGCAGTCTTCCGGGTCAATTGTGTACCATCCTGACGATACCCAGCGCCCATTTTCCTTAAACCCAACCGCTGTTAACATCTGCGAATCCGATTGGTTGCAAAATCTCAGTTCAGCGCTGGCGGGTTCTTGTGGAAGGATAACTGCCAATGTAGTTAGTCCTGAAACAACTCCGGCAGTGCAAAGGTGCTTTTTAGAGAACTTGAAAAGAAAACAAAGCGTTCTGAACATTGCGACTCTCTTCATCATTTTTTTGGTTAACGTAAGCAGTAAGGTAGCAGCCATACTATGAAATTGAATCCAATGGGCAAACGCTAGGTTTAATTGAAGATGGTTTCAGGATGTCCTCCCCCTTCGTAAGGAGAACCACATATCGCCAAATCTCTTAACAAGGTAGATTATGTACCTGCACATCCCTAAGCTTATTGAACCTTCCCATAGCTTCGCTTTCAGCACCTCTCATGTTTGTAGCACATCTTTAGTATTTTTTATCTACGTTGCTACGAAAAGAAGAACCACATATCGCCAAACCTCTTAACAAGGTAGATTATGTACCTGTACATCCCTAAGCTTATTGAACCTTCCCATAGCTTCGCTTTTAGCACCTCTCATGTTTGTAGCACATCTTTAGTATTTTTTTATCTACGTTGCTACGAAGAGGATTCCACTCCAATTTCCCTGATGGGGTTATTTGCATATCCCCCCGAAAAGGTATATTCCACTTTGAGACACTTAAGTCTCAACTTGTTTGCTTTGAGACTTTCGTTCCATCTAGGTATCGATACACACTGGCTTTGGGGTTGGAGTAGTAATGGATACTGTTGGCGAAGTCAAAACACGGTGTCCGTGGCAGAATTGAGCTATCAATTCCCCACTACATGGGGTGGTGACGTTAGCTAGGAGGAATGGACTCATGCTACAAGTTCAACCCACTGGCTCAGTGCCAGCTGAAACTGCTCGCATTGCTCATCAAGTCTTTCCCAAAGGTAACCGCTATCTGAAGCTGCGCGATGAACTCGGTTCAATTTATAGCGATCACGATTTTGCCGCGTTATTCCCTACTCACGGACAGCCCGCTCAGTGCCCCTGGCGACTAGCTTTAGTCTCCGTCATGCAGTTCGCAGAAGACTTGTCAGATCGACAGGCCGCAGAAGCTGTTAGAAATCGGATCGACTGGAAGTACGCACTTGGCCTGGAGCTAACTGACCCCGGTTTTAACTTTTCCGTTCTGAGCGAATTTCGCACTCGCCTGCTGACGGGTAACCAAGAAGAGCAAATACTGAATATTTTGTTGGCGCGTCTCCAGGAAAGAGGTTGGCTAAAGGCGGGTGGGAAACAACGAACAGACTCAACCCCTATTTTAGCGGCCATCCGCAATCTGAATCGGCTGGAAAGCGTCGGTGAAACGCTGCGAGCAACGCTGAACGACTTAGCCACGGTTGCACCTAACTGGCTAGGCGAGTGGGTTCCCAGCGACTGGTTCGACCGCTACAGCCACGCTATCGAAGAGTACCGCTTACCCAAGGGCATTCCAGCTCGCCAAGCCTATGCCGAAACGATTGGCCGCGATGGCATGCAACTCCTAAGTGCCATCTACGATGATGGCCCTGACTGGCTACGCCAAATCCCATCAGTAGATATCTTGCGACAAACGTGGGTGCATCAGTACTTTATTGACAACGGTCAAATACGGCTGCGCTCGGCGAAGGACTTACCACCTGCCGGTCAACGCCATGACTCACCCTATGACCCACAAGCTAGCTATGGCAACAAACGCAGCACTACCTGGACGGGCTATAAAGTTCATCTGACCGAGACATGTGACGAGAACAGCATTCATCTGATCACTCATGTAGAAACGACTCAAGCCCATATCTCAGATACTGACCAGACTCAACCCATTCATGAAGCCTTGGCGACCAAAGCGTTATTACCCCAAGAACATGTAGTAGATGCTGGGTATGTCGATGGGACACTATTGGTAGACAGTCGTGAAGACTTTGGGATTGAGCTGATTGGCCCAGTGCGTCCAGATGTAAGTTGGCAGGCCAAAGCGCCCAATGGCTACGATCTCAGCCAGTTTCAAATCGACTGGGAAAAGCAACAGATCACTTGTCCAGAAGGTAAGCAAAGCCAGGGTTGGCCCCCCTCAAAAGATGCTTGGGATAACCCAACTATTCGTATTAAGTTTTCTCGTACCGACTGTCGCCTTTGCCCAAATCGAGACCTTTGCACGAAAAGTAAAGCGGAGCCAAGGTCAATCACATTGCGCCGCCAGGCTGAACATGAGGCTATCCACGCAATGAGGCAGGCACAGCTAACAGAGGAGTGGAAATCTCGATATAACGTACGAGCGGGTATCGAGGGTACGCTTTCCCAAGGTATCCGCGTCTTCGGCATGAGACGGACGCGCTACATCGGGTTGGCAAAAACACACTTACAACACCTATTGATCGCTGCCGCGATGAACGTTGTGCGGTTGGTGAATTGGTTGAATGGTATGCCTCATGCCAAGACGCGAACCTCTCGGTTTGCAATGCTTAATCCGGCCACATAGGAACTCCTTGGACTTCGCCAACAGTATCCATTACTACTCAAACCCCACGTTGGACCAGCGGGGGCATCTGGACAAAGAATTATGGTTTCGCCTGAAACTCTTTTCCAATATGGCTTTTAGATCGACCTAATGAGATCGCTCAGAAAACGCTCATTGCTTAGCGTACGTTTTGGTTCCGCTGCTACTCGAACCCCGTCTCCGCGCGCGTGCCTCCGCTGGTCCATCTCAGCAAAAATATTAAAGTTTTATTAAAGGATGGCCTGTATTTTTTTAGAGCTATAGTATTTATGTACTATGCGCCTGAGAGTTGAGTATTCTTTTCTCTAAAAAAACACTCAACTCTTGAACTCGTTTTCAGGGAAACTAAACCGTTCATGTGTGATGAAACCCTATAGAGTCTTTCTGCATAAGAATTTTCGTTTTCTTCAAGCTTTCAGTAACTTATGGCACAGCATACACCAAACCAAGAACAAGAGAATAATGAAGACCATAAGGACTGGTCTGTAGAAGGCACGAGTATTTCATTGGATGAAATTAGTCACTTAATACGAAACTTTAACGGCCTTATTGAACAATTTAGAGGGTTATCACGGACTATTTTTGGCAGTCAGCCAAGAGAAACTCAACAAGAGTCGAAAGCAGTTAACTTACTTAGGTATGAAGACTTGATTCAATATTTTGTTGAAGCAAAACCGGATGATCTTAAAATTTCCCAAGGAGCTTTAATAAAAGAATATAAAGGCTCTAAATATCTGATACTCCAGATATTTCTAGATAAGAACTATGAAATAGTTTCATCATCAAGTGGAAAGCCATACGGTCGACGTATTCTTGCTAAGAAGCTCGATCAAGAATTAGTAGACGCGTTTAATGGCAAAGAAATGATCATCGTTAAGTAGTGAGGTAAGGCAATGGATCCTATCGTTACTCCATTAATTATTGGAAGTGTCCTACTTTTTTTAGGTGTCATAGCTTTGATGACATATGAGATGGCAGAAGAGGATGCACAAGATGTTACAGATTCATTTCAAGACTCTATCCAAGATGATACAGAACTGACTGATGAGGATAAAGAAATAGCTTCAGAAAAACTCAGGCAGTTTATTGAAGTAGAGAAGAAAGGAGATAAGAAATATGAAACTCGATCTGGTGTCTTCAATAAAGACACAGGCAAAGTCTTGGATGGACGGAAACGTACATCAGAAGATATTGACGACGAGCTAGATCGCATAGCTAAGAGTAGAAAACCGAAAGTTCTTAGTAACTAAGAAACTGGGGTTGTCTAGTTTTTAGGAAAATCGACAGTTTCAATTTGTTGAGTAAAAAGATGGGCATTAGCAAAGCTCGAAGATGTTAATTGCGATCATGTTTTGATGTTTGATGGCAATGGAGAGAGTCCATGAGTTACAGTCATAGCTCAGAAAGATTAAGGAATATTTACGTTTCTGGCATTCCTAAAGATGTTTCTGAATCTGAAGCAGCTGTTTATCGTTCAAGAATAATTTCTGCAACAGAGAAGCTGTTAAATAGTACGATCTTAGAGAATATTACGTTGAACATCAGTACTCTCCAGTTATCAGAGAGCAATATTAACGAGAGCACCAATAGATTAAAAGAGAAGTTGAAAGACGAAGATGCAGTAGATGATGAGCTTTCAATTGAAGAAAGAGCACGTCGCTACACATCAATGAATCCAAGACATACATTTGAAAAATTAGTTTTCCAAGACGATTTAAAATTAAAAATTGGCTACGAAGTTAAAGCTCTATCAGCCCTTTCTATCGTTCACAATATCTTAAATTACAAGTCTGTTAAGCCAGTACAACGTCGAGGATTGATTCTGGGTGGTGAGCCTGGTACAGGCAAAACAAGTGTTGCTCATGCAATTGCAAGTAAGGCTGGGCTGCCTATCCTAACAGTTACTGCTGCCGATATAGAAAGCAAATTTCATGGAGAGGGAACGAAGAACTTAAAAGCAGCTTTTTATGCAGCTTGGAGAGATTCTGCTTTGTTACATATAGAGGAGGCCGAGTCTCTGTGTTCTCAGCGTTTGGACGAAGTGAGTACAGGTTCAGAGCAGTCTATAAATTCACTCAGGAATCAACTTTTTAGCTGCTTAGATGAGTATCCAGTCCCGACTATTTGTACAACCAATGCTGCTCAGAACCTTGACAAAGCACTGGAAACTAGATTGCGATATATTCACATTCCTATGCCTGACGAGAGGTGTCGAAAAGAAATTTGGGATAAATGTCTTACAATTCCTGGACGACTACACCTAGGTTCGAGTGTGTCTACCGTAGAGCTAGCCAAAATTGATAATGTTTGTGGCCGAGAAATTTCTGATGCCGTTGAAGACGCTGCCTTGAAGGCTGTGCTGAGAACTCTGGATCAAAATAAAGAACCAATCGAAGCTTGCATTACTCAAGGTGATCTTTTGTCCTCTATTGAGGATGCTCGCTCAAGGCGAATATCCAGTTCCCAAGGACAAGCTTTAACGGATAGTGATAAAGAGGAAATTGGTGGAAGGCTGAGAGAATTAGTTTCTCAAGCAGAAGATGGAAGAGACACTCCTAATACAACATATGTTTTATTTAAGGATTCAACTAGTCTAGAGAATTCAAGGGACGGTAAATCTAAATGATAGGCCGTGCGTCAGACTAAGCTTCGAGATAGGAGGTTTCTGCATAACCCCTCGAAAAGGTATAGTCCAGAATAAGATACATGCGTCTCATCCTGGGAAGCACCTTACTCTTTTGCTTACGAAAGCAGATAGCTACACAGTCAAGAAACACTGTATCAGGCTTTCCGGCGTCTCATAAAGTCTAAGACGATCTGAGAAACGCACAGCGAGACATGAATTGAGACACACTTATCACTACGTCTCAAAAAGTACGGTTTTGAATTGCATGACTAGTTTTGGCCTATATCGCTTGCTAGTTATATTCTGAAACCCTTGGTTTCTCGTTTCCCTTCTAAGCAAAACCCTTGACTTCCAGAAGAATAGTTGCTGTGCAACGCAACTATGCAATGGGTAAAGAAGTCTGAAAGTCTATCACAGCAAGCTTTTGCGCGATTGGTCCAGAAAAGTGAAGATGAACGGAATAATCAGCTTTTCAGGCAACTGGCACATACCTTGTGCCGATCACTCAGTCCAACTTTGGTCCGGTCAAGTTTTTGAGCTGTCACAACTGTTAGACAAGGCTTCTATCGATTATGTGGCAGCTGGTAACAGCTTCGCTAGTATTGATCCCAATAGCGGGGAATGGGGCAGCTCTAATGCAGAGATAGCCTCAAACCGAACCAGGGAATCCGTACCGAAACCGAAATAGGCAGTACGCCTGTACGCATCCTAAACTAATCGCCATTGTTGTCTCACCTCGCACACCATGGCCACCCCCAACAATGCGCCAGGGATTGTCCGTCAAACTACCAATCCCGTCACCACACCTAATCAGCAAACGGCGCAGCGATCGCAAAACATTGTTCAACGAACCTCGCAACCATCGCGTCCCGCAGTAACGCAGCCTCAGGTCAGCGCGACCCGCAGCAATGTGGCGAGAGACGCGATCTCAAACACCCGGCCCAGTCAACCGCACCAAACGACTGCCGCTGCCGTCAATCCACCAGCGCCGGTGGTGAAAAAATCAGACCTGTCGGATATTAAGGCATCGCCTGAACTAAACGCCCGTCTGCAAGGCATCAACAAAGCGTATCACTCCAAAGACCCGAAGGGTTACAGAGGTGAGGCCACCCGCGAATATCAAAGGGAGCTAGGCCGCCAGTGTGTCATGCATGGCGGGAAAGGGAGGCTAGGTACATATGAGAATCGCAAGAATGCTGATCATGAGATTGCCTCTCGTATGCTGATCGCAGGGTTTAGTGAAAAGCAAACAGCACAAACGATTGCCCAGGCATCCCCGAATGCCGCGAATATCAAGAGTCAAGATGGGCGTAAAGCCTACGGTCAAGAGGCCGTCAAGAAGGCTGCAGAATTACCGCACGTCGTAGATAAAATGCGGGAAGTGCAAGCCGGTAAAAAACAAAATCCCTCGCTTAAGGGGGAAAAGCGATTAAAAGAGTTTAACCTGCATACACAGGTAGCAAAACCGCAACAGCAAGGCCGTGCTGTTGTTGATCGCAGCCCCAGAAAAGCCATGCAGCAGGCCCGCAGCCATAGCGCCCGCAAGTTTGGCAATCGGTCAGCAGGTATGGTCCGATCAACTGGTGCGCGTCGGGCCAGAGGCGGTAGACACTAGGTTTTCTTTGCTTGTTGTAGTTTTGCTTTTAACTGTTCGAGCCCACATTCCGGCACATACGGTCGCTCAATTGCCAACTGCGTCATTGCCTCTTGTAGGCGTTCAGAACAGTGCTGTACCAGTACATGATTATCATTCTGATACAGGGCATCGATAATATTGTTGTCTTCATCCAGGCGATTAATATCCCAGTTCACCTTTTTTAATTTGGTGAGGAAGTTGTCGGCTAGTTTTGCAACCCTTTTACCGTTCTCTTCAAATGCCTTCTTTGCCTCTGGCGTGTTGAAGCTCGCCCGGATTTCTTCCACGGTTTGCGGGGTATCATCAAACTGAATCTCCCCTTTGCTCATTCCTGTGTAAATCTCGTCCAAAAAGGTTTTGGGTTGATCAGGGCGGCGCTTATCCTTTTCCAGATAAAAGTTTGTAATTTCAGTTGTCATTGCCCGTAGGATAGCCGAAAACCCTATGTTTTTCAATAAAAAAGCCCTAAGGTCGCATGACCTCAAGGCTTTTTTATTGAACGTGGTTTAAGCTCGCTACTGACACTCAGGACTCTCAGGTGGTTTCGCCCCAAACGTGCATGCCATATTTATAACATTGGCGAGCTGCCACTCTGATTGTTGGGTAAGAATCGCAACCTGTTGCTGCAATCGGTACTGTTGCCACCCCAAAAACAGCACCCCGGACAGTGAGAGTAGCGCCACCCACATCCAGCCACTACCGGCGCGCCGCGCGCCGTTGACCCCGTTGTCCAGGGTCACAAGCCGTTGGTTGACGTGGCTGTTTTGCTGTGTGAGCTGGCTGTTGAGGCTGTCGAGTCCTATCTGTAGCTGATTGGACAAGCTGTTGACAGTGGTGCTCAAGGCTTGGGAGGTGGCTTCTGACGTATTCAAGCGCTGCGTGAGCGTGTTGCAGGCTGTCACCAAGAGCTGTAACGCATCGCTCAGCCGCTTCGAGGTTTCCGCCAGCTGCTGCATCACCGCGCCCTTTTCCGCCACCAGTTCCAACGTCTTCAAATTCGTTGCGGTCCACGCTTCTAGCTCCTGTTTATGAACATCAAATAACGACTGCCAGTCTTGCGGTGCATCTTCGACAATCACTTGTAGCTGGCCCAGTGCGATCGCAATCAGCCACAACGGATCGTCTACCTGAATATCTAGGCGCAGCACCAATTCCAGCACGCGGGCTTTCTGATCTGCCTTAAGGTCCATCACCACCCGATCAAACGGGGTGAGGGTAGGGGCTGATGATGCTCCGTTGGTATTGTTGGAGTAGTTGTTCACTGACATCACAGCACCCCCACCGATTCAATTGCAGCATAGGCTTCGCGTAGGTACTTTTTCACCCGCTGGCGTTCGATCGACGAAAAGCTGGTGTGGTTTAGCGCCTGCCCGAACGTTAAACTTTCTCGATCAATGCGGTTACGGGTTGATGTGCCATTAAACCTCCCCAGCTTGATCACCGGCGTGTCGTGGGTTTTGATCAGCGCTTGTAGGGCGTCATCTTCCGCAAAACCCGACCAGTCTTGCCCACCGGTGCCCTCATTTAGCACGATGATTGTTCTCCAGGCCGCGGCTCCTTCGAATGTGGTCAACACATGCCGGAGCAGCGAGAGAGAATCCCACCCTCCATCCGAAACGAACCAGTAAATGAAGGAAACCCCGTCCTCTTCCGCCAGTGACAACAGGTCGAGTGCCTCAAACCAGGCTTGCAAACTCGGCATCACCTGAGCGGGCAGGTTGACGATAGTCCGTTTTTCCAATGCACAATTGTAGATGATATTTGCGTGATCTTCATACTGGCTTCCTTCTGATAGGATGCCGTACTTCACATCGATAACAGACTTGTAAAGCCTTGCCATGTCTGGATTACTGCGATCGGTTTCCACACAATGGAAATCCAGTCCGGAATCGAGACAGAGCTGTATCATTGTACGACTCAATATGCTTTTTCCGACACCGCCTTTCTCGCCCCCCGCCAGGTGACAGAGGTTTGGTTGTTTTCGGGCTGTCATGGATCATTTTTAACGAGACTACAAAAGGCAAAGGCCCGCTATTCTCAAAGCAGCGGGCCGTAAGAGAAGAGGTTTAACGCATTGCACGTCGCCGCTGATTGCTACGGGTCAAGCGATAGACGCTCACCACACACCAGATAACGTCGATGACGTAAAGCGGCACCGCAATCACCAGTAACCAGCCAAATGACATCACGACCAGTACCAGACACACGATAAACAGGACAAATTGGACAAAGCCGCTAATCAGGCCTCCAGCCAGAATGGTGCCGACACCGGGCACAACAAGATTGGTCAAATTACAAATCAGTTCTTTGATACGCATGATGCAAAAAAGAGAAAAACAACAAAAGGGTGAGGGGGCATAAAGCCCCCATAATCAAGTGATCGGGCCGCCTGTAGGCGGCTAGTTTTTACGCAATTTCACCGTCGATAACCGTCTCATCGGTGTTGAGAAAGCTGAAATCCACCTGTTCAATCGCCAACGGTGCCGTTGACTCAGCGGGGCCTAGCAGTCCCTCAAACGTGGTTTCTCGTAAATCATGAGGCAGTAGGCCAGCCTGCTTAAAAAGCTTGTCAAAACCCAACCGCACCATGTCTTCCTGCGTCCAGCGTCGGAGCGTCTCATGTTCTTGAGCGATGGGCATGTAAGCTGGCACCGTCTTATCCTCAGCAAGCAGATGCTGACTGAGATAGTTGGATGGCACCTCATAGGGATAGACCATGTGCCCGACCTTATAGACACCATGGATGCCAGTATTCGAATCCTTATCAGGCTTTGGCAGATTGAGGAAATGCTCAGGCGGAACCGCAAAACGTCTGTCTAGGTGCTCCGCGTTCGTTGTTGCTCTGCGGCCACGTCCTGAGCGACCAGTCCCCCAACCTTCAGCCACATAAGTCGCCAACTTTTCACGGACTGTAGTCTCACCGATTTGTTTTGCTGCCCACTCAGCCGTTTCATGGTCCAAAACCCGCAAATAGGCGGCATGGTCACACTGGCCGATAATGCTGTTGGCAATCTCTTGGCCATAGACCTCACGCAAGTCGGAAATAGCTTGGAAGGCCAACACCAAACAGACTTTGTAAGCGGCAGCGAGACGCGCGACCCGTTCCAAATTACCGATACGACCCAATTCCGGTAGCTCATCCAAGAACAGGAAGGTATATCCCGATGTATGCTCACTGGTGAGCACCTGGGCGACCCGTGTCACATACAAGGTGTAGATAGGGCGAATCAGCGCCTCATTTTTTCGGTCAAACCCTACCAGGACACAGCCATGGCCCTCTTTCCAGTCGGTGATGGAATGAAGGCGACCGGCCCGCATGTGGGCATCCATATAGGCTGCAACAACCCGGTATCGCTCGATATATGTGGCTAGGGTGGCAATCACACTATCGCGGGTTTCTCCACTCCCCAGCGTTTTCAGAACAGGCGCAAGATCAGGGTCACAACTCAACAGCGGGATAAAAATATCCTCTGACTCCAGAGCCAAAATCAGGTCACGGAAATACCAGTTTCCAGGAGCATAGCGCATCAGCAATTGCACCATCCGCACCACCAACATCCGGGCACCATCGTTAAAGAATTTACCGCTACCGGCATTCGGCACATCGGGAATCAGAATGCTACCAATCGCTTCCGAGTCCACAGCCGTTGTGAAATCTTTGGCGAGATGCCAACAATACCCCCGCGCATCCGAAGCATTCATGAGAGTGATTGAGTCCTCAGGAATCCCCCAGCCGACCAACAGCGAGTAAAACTCTGGTTTAAAGTCGGTGATCAGCGCCCGGCGTTCATGGCCTGGATAAGAGTTGCGTAAGATGTCCTGCAGAGCGAGAGACATCGACATACTCTTTCCTGATCGAGTGGTACCAACATTTAAAGTGTGGGTGACCATATCCTTGGTCGGCAATTGAACACCACCAAGCTCATAGCCCTGGTCTGATGGTGGTCGTGTACCCTCAAAACGTTCTCGTACCCGGTGAACGGTGGTAACTTTGGTTCCCCGTTCGTGCTCTACCGGCAGTGGTCGGGTAATGAAGTACCGCACTGGCAACGGCAGTAAAATGGCTGCCACAGCCCCAAGCGCGTAGCTTTGCGACATTAGGAATAACAATCCCATATGCCCCGGCACCATCAATGCCCACAGGCGACGGATTGGCCAGGTCTCCTTGGTCGCTTTTTTCAGCTCATAGCGAAAGATATGCCGATGCACCGCATAGCCTAAAACCAGGTGATAGAGCAGCAGTGGTAGTTGATAGCCCAGAATATCCAAGGGCGGTGCGGGTGATACCAATAGTGCCACCCCAGACCATAACAAACATTCCCCACTCAGGTGCAGCATATGCAGGGCGGGTTTCTCTTCCATCCGTCGTTCAACGGCACGGACAGGAGCAAATAAGTGCAACATGAAAATTGATCCAAAAACAAAACAACAAAAATCAGGCATAAATCGTCCGTAACAGGTGCAGCAGCGTCCTCTACGGCACCGGGAACACATCGACGGACGATCCTGGTGCGTCGCTCACGCTTGCGCGTCAGCGGTTTCCAAGGTCGTCGCCGACATCGAAAAGAGAGAAATGTCATAACGAAAAACCAGCAAAAACAGCCCCACCCCGCTCAAAAGCAGAGCAGGGCATAGGGGCAAACTAAGCGGCTGTCTCAGCCGTATCCGGGGTGAAATTGGCGACCAGAAAGTCCACTAAAATCTGCGCAATCAGCAGTTTATGGATTGACTCTTTTATCGATTCAATTTCATGGATCTGAGTGGCAAAACGCTGTGTATTGCAATCCAGAAAAGCATCTGACTCGATGGCAAAATCCAGAGCAAGTAAACACAGCGTGACAATATCGGACTGACTTCCCTTGGCCAACATCTCTGCCACAGCGGGCAGCGACGACACGTTGACGGTATCAGCATGAGAAACAAGAGTCATGGCTTTCTTTAACCTCAGAAAAAATGGACAAACGACCCCATGCGCAAGGGCTTTTCCCTTGCGTGGGGGTGAAACTGTTGAATTGAAAAAACAGGCAGGCCAAATGGCCCTATTTCTTAGCTAGTGTCGTGTTGCATTGGCTGTTCTTGATTAAGATAGAGTGGTCACGTTTTGATACGCGCCGATGGCCCAAGGCTAGTGGGTCGTCAGCGCATTTCCGTTACGCGCAATCAGGAAAGCTGACCTTGCCGTCCATAAGACGCAGAGGTGGTACCTGCTTGAGTTCAACGGGGTCTATTTCTAAACGTAGTAACTCACGCCACAATTCGAGCTTCAAGCGCTCTACGCGCGATAGTTTTTCATCCTCCGCCATGAGCAAATACCAAAGCTCTCTGGATTGCTCCCAGAGCTGTTTGGTATTGCCCTTACCATCACAGGTGAGAGTCTGATAAATATCAAACTGGCGCTTTTGTTCCTCATCTAGCGAGCTCATCAGCATGACCTGTCTGACCTGGAACGCCAATCGGGGGGATATTTCCTCCTCAATTTCACAATTGGGCTGTCCAACCGAAATCGGCAGTACCGCAATAACGTGGTTGGGTTTACTTGGGTGCGGCTGAAAGCCTGACCAGTCATCCATACGTGCGTCTAATTGCCTGGTGACATAGCTCTGCACAATAGGGCCGTGCTGTGCCTCGACTGCAAGCATCAGCGTGGCTTTGAGGTTTGGGCAAAGCTGATCAATTACGTTGTTTGAGTTCATGATCTTTTGCGAAAGAGAATGAGTGTTGCTTGAACTGCATCGGTTCGGGTGAGCACCAATGCTCGTTTCGTGACCATTCTAGAGAACGCTCAAACCCTTGGCTAGCAAGGATAAGAAGGATTTGTTTCTCGTTGTTTCTAGAAACAACGAGAAACAACGAGAAATTTTATAAAAACGTCTAAAAGCTTTGTCAGTACAGTACTAGAGGTTTTAGTCACAGATTTTTGTAAAGTTTTATGAAATAGGTTGGGGTGTATTAACTCCTAACGGCAATGAGGCCCCTGTGAACGATGATCAAAACCCGCAAAAACCTTTTGACCCCAATGTTTTAGTGTTCAAACAACATAGAAAAGCCAGTGAAGTGTTGAACCAGCATTACGGCGAGGACCCGGCTGTGATTGCGGCGCAATACTTTACGACTGCGAATGACAGAACCTATCTGCGTGGGTTGATGTATCGGCAAGCTGACCGCTTATATTGGGAAGGACGCTCGCAGGGCGATATTCAATCTAAGCCTGACATCTTTCTAGCTAGAGAATCTTGGATAGCGGGACTTAAAGAGTCATCACTTGGGCAAGCCTTACAAGCACGTTTGGATTCAGAAGGGATTATCATCAGGCCCTTTGAAGAAGGGCGTAGGCTCTACAAGCAGTTAAGCAACGAAGAATTTTATAAACAGGCGATCCAGTTCGTGTACTGTATGGCCACGGTCACAACCGAATACCTCCAACAGTTGGACTATGAAAAGTGGTTTGAGGATCACTCAAAGACCCATCCAGAGATTTATAAACGTCAGCAGAAACAGGGCTACCTTCAGTGCGATATATATCAGGGGAATCCACGTTGTGACCTGCCCCCAAATTATCTAGCGGCCTTACAAGCAGAGCAGCAATTACAAGCGCTGCTGGCGGAGCGCTGACCAAAGCCAAAGTCTCGGTTACACTGGTGGCCATGGTGTAGTTACCTTCATGCTTCCATGCCAATCCCCCCACTGTTGACTCAAAAAGTCAAACTAAAAGAACAGTATAGGAATGAAAAATCCTCAAATTCTTATCAGCAAATACTTGCGCGTGATTTTGGCAAGGGAGCGCAAACGAGAGTAATCGAAAAAATAGCAGAGAAATACGGAAAGCAAACAGGCAATAATACGACGAACTTAAATAAATTTCTTCGTGGCACTGAACCCAGTCTTTATCAATATGCCCGGCGTTTTTGCGAAGCCATCTGGCCGAATTGGGATGAAAATCGCTGGGATGATTGGTTAGACCCTATTGAGGATGTTCCTACCAAGCGAAACTCAAAAAAAGTTTTAGAAGCTGAAGCTGTAACCAGCTGGAAATCTAAGCAACCTAGAAAGTTTGAAGGACGTGAGTACGTTTTTACGGCCTTCGAAAATTATAGAAAAGAAAATACAAAAGGATGCTTTATTCTAGTCGGCGATCCCGGCGAGGGTAAATCAGCTATTGTCGCGGAGCTAATTAGACAAAATAAAGAAAAAGAAAATCGCAATTTCTTATATCACTTCAATCAACGCGGGGGCTATAGAACAGCGACGGAATTTCTAGAAAATATCTCTAATCAATTAGTAAGTCGGTTCTCCATCAGTGAAGGAACTAAGCAAAAGAAGTCATATCAAAATGGTATTTATTTTGAGAAAGTTCTCACAGAAGCTGCCCAACAGCTACAAGGCCAGCAGCTGATTATTGCCATCGATGCTCTTGATGAGGTGGACCTAGCATCACAGCAGGATGACAGAGCAAACGTCCTTTATTTGCCAGAACGTATACCAGAAGGCGTCTTCTTTTTTCTGACTAAGCGCAGAGAAGCAGCGCTACAGGGACGTTTAAATTTCGGTCCTGATCAGAAGATATTTGATTTTCTCGATTACGGCAAAGACACAGAGATTGGTCGTACAATCACGAACGATATTCGTCAGTATATTGAACAATACTTGGACTCTGAAACTTATCCAGAATATGCTCAAAAAATCCAGGACTGGCTGTCGAAAACCTCTAATAAACAAGATAAATTTATCACAACGTTGATGGCGCGCAGTCAGCGGAACTTTATGTATCTGTATAACGTTATTCCTCAGTTTGTTCCTGGTGGTATTTATCAAGATCTAGAAAAACCAGACGAATTGCCTTTAGGTCTGATGGAATACTATCGAGACCATTGGCAACGCATGGGTATGACCAGACCGGATCGCTCGGAAGTAGAAGTCCATATCATTTATCTACTCACAGAATCCTACAGTTGGATACCGGCGAGTATCATCGCCAAGTATGCCAGTATCAGTGTTGGCGAGCGTGTAAGTCAGATCAGGGTGGTGGATCATTTCAAACGGTGGATGCAATTTCTGCATTCATTCTTAGTTGAAGGAGAAAAATGTTACTTGATTTACCATGAGAGCTTTAACGACTTTCTCCATCAAGAAGACACTATTCAAGCGTCAAAGGCGGATATTTCTTGTGTGAAGAGAAATTATCGGTCAGCATTGTATGGCTTCTTGCTCAACGCCAGTGATGATCCCGACGACGATGACGATGGTGATGATTATTAAAGCTGGCATGTGATCGAGAGACTTTCCCTATTCTGTACATAATTGTCCCTCCTTTCTCTAATCCACTGTGAAAAACAATCTTGTTGAAGAATGGCTAGATCAGTGTACGCCAGCCGGTATAATATGCACTTTGCGTGAGTCGGTTAAGAAGGCAGCTGAAGATGGTGATAGACGCACTGTCAGAAAGATGCTCAGCAGCTATATGTTTGTGTCCGCGAAACTTAACACGACGGGACCTCAAAAACTTGAGTTTCAAGATTTAATAAATGACTACGAGCTAGCGAAGCCCTTGTTCACCAAGGATAATATTGCCCGTATCCAAACGGCTTTACAGTTGTCTGCTGATATTTTGAAGGATGACCCTAGCCAGCTTGCAACGCAGCTTTGGGCACAATTGTGTGGACATCCTTCAAGGACAATTCAAAAGCTTCTGAATAGCGCTGTCAAGGCGCAAGATACCTGGCTACAACCCATCACACCCAGTCGGGCTATCAACACAGGCAACGGTTTGTATGCAGATCATGCAACCTTGGTTAGAAAGTCAGAAACTATTATCGCGCTTGCACTCACCCCAGATTCAAAAAAAGTTATTGCTGCCAATGCACAAGGCTACCTTAGCGCCTGGAATGTAGAAACTGGCAATAAACTATTTGATTTTGGTGAGGCAGAAAACGTTTCCTGTTCTCATAGCGGCAGCATTCTTTCGCTTGGAATACTTGCTGATGAAGATTATGTCATGTCCGTTTGTGATCAAAGTGAGGTGTGTTTCTGGGATATTGGTACCGGAAGACGAGTCTTGCACAGAATATTACCTGACAGGCCGATAGCCTTTTCAATATCTGCAGATGGTTGTTTTGCTGTTATTGGTACCAGTGAAGTCATTAAAGGTTTCAAGATCGTTAAGACTGGTTTACCGCATGAACCATTTAAGTTTTTAGTGGGTAGACATCAGCATATACCTTATCGAGGCAAGGGCTGGGGTGATCTGAGGTCATTAGCGATCAACTCAGGTGGCACACTTATACAGGCAAATTTCACAGAAACTTCCGTAGCATTTGCTTTCAACAGTCAGGGTGAAATTCACCCTTATTTTAATCATGGGCTAGGCCAGAACTCTCAATTTTTGTTTGGGAAACAGATCCTTATTTTTGGTGGGACTAATTTTATTAGTATTCAAAGTATGAAGTCTTCAAGAGAAGAGCCATTTGTTCTTCACTACGCAGACTTGGCATTAATGAGCCCTTTACTGTATTGTATCGGGCTGAGCCCACAAGACTCCTATTTGGCTGTTGGTCGTCCACAAGGTCAGATAGAAATCCATGAGATTAATACTCAACAAAAGCTGCACGCTTTCAATGGCCATAGTGACCCAATTAAGGCAATTGCCATTTCATCCGATGGCCGCCATTGTATTTCTGCATCTGATCAGAACTTCAGATTCTGGCGATTAGAGCCTGGTCAGTCTTTAGAAATCGATATTTCTTATACAAAAGGTCGTATCACCTGTGTTGATGTTTCACCTGATGCTAAGTATGGCCTTGCTGCCAGCCGGGAAGAAATTACCATTTGGTCCTTTGAAGAAGGCCAGCTGCCACAAAAATATGCTGTAATTCCCGCCTTTAATATGGGGAAAGCCTACTTTAATCAATCAGCAACAAAAGTCATTTGGCAAGGGAGTGCCCCTGGCTATAGCATGTCAGCGTTCCACCTCTGGGATATAGAGACTAAACAGAACGATTCACCCGTACCAGTGAATGAACAAGACATCATTTATGATTTTGTCATAACTGGTGATGGCAAAAGTATTATTACCTACGTCGAAGGTCGGTCAGACCAGCAGATCGTAATTCGCGATATAACGTCTCAACATAACGGCTTTCGGTTGTTTCAAGGGCCACATAACATCTCAACATGCACCCCTTATTTTGGAGAAAAAATCAAGGGAATTTCAGCTATTCCCAATAGTCCTAATTTCTTCACCTGGACTTTGGGAGGAAAAGAAATCCGGTATTGGACGCTGAATAACAAAAGGATTACATATCAAATTCTTAACCCACAAACAACGTCACACCGGTATACCGTATTATCAGCGTCATCGTATAAACAGTCACTGATAGCGGCACGGATCGAAGAAGATCAGTCCAATACAGTAGAAATTTGGGAGTACGATAGTCACCATCAGAGCTATGAACAACGATACCTATTTAATAGTAACCATCAACCAGCGTTTCATAAGGATATGGTGAAAGGCGTTTCATTATCGTCAGATGGTCAGATGCTGATTACCTCTTCTAGTGATTGTACAGTTTGTGTGTGGGATACTCGAACAAAAGAATTGCTTGCTAAGTTTGTAGGTGATCAGAGCTTTGAGACTTGCTTTCTATCATCAGATGATAGAACGATTTTCGTAGGAGATTATGCAGGAGCCAAGCATCTACTGCGTCTCAACCGTGATCGCACACTGTGAGTCAGACTGTATGCACTACCAGCTTGAAAAATGGCTGTCTCGCACCCGGACAATATCAGACCGCTATTACACAGCAGAGGTGAACCAGACTATTTTCGGTGACTGGCAGTGCGAGCGCCGGTGGGGCAGCCTAATTAGGCTTCTTCTATCCATGCCTTTGCGACCGCCCTGATGACACTTACATAAGCATTATTTTCTAGAACTTCATCAATTGCCGCAATACCTCCTGCTTGTAGAGATTTTACTATTTTCTGCCTAAGAATTGCTGGAGCTTGCTCATTGACGTATTCTATCTTTTCTTCTTCAGAAGCACTGGGAGAACTTTGTTCTAGTTGTTTAATAAGATCCTGTATTTCTCTTGCAGATTCAACAATTGTCTTTTCTTGATTTTGATTGTAATACACTGTTTGTTCTGAATTTTGATCCCCATAAATATTGTCTGTGATGTTTCCGACTGGTCCGTCAATGTTAATAACCTTGCTTGAATCCGTACTTGACATGATTTCTTTTAATTCTTTAACTACGTTTAAGACGAACTCTAGCGGTGGTAAATCACTGTAGCTCTCTGGCTCAGAATTGGCCGCGCGCTCTTTTTCTACAGATTCATAAACTCGTTGAAATTTCTGCTCTATTGATGCTTTATCAGTTCTTGAAGGCACACGGATACTAATAATGACATCATCACCTATGCTCTTAATCTGCTGAAATGATTCTGGCCGTATTTCTGGATTACTTTGTACAACTTCCCTTAACGCTATATCAAGAGCCTGCTGATTATCACTTTTTCGAATACGAAATTGAACTGTTTCAACATCTTTTCCGTATTTTTCCTTGAATTCACCAGATTTGAATATTTCCGGATATGGTGGCTCACGACGTCTTCCGGCCATATTGCCTGGCAACTTTTCTTTAAAAACGTATTCACAAATTACGTCATCTAGAATTGTTGTTTCGTCAATCTTCCATCCTTCTATACACGCACCGGTTAAGCAAGCTTCTGTTAAGTTTGCCCCTACTAATCTAGCTTGATTGAAATTCGCTTCATTTAAATTACATCCTTTCAACTTTGCATAATTTAAGTTAGTCTCGACAAAGAGAGCATTCTTTAGAGAAGCATTTTCCAGGTTCACACCCTCTAAATTTAATTTACTGAAGTCTCTTTCCTTGACTCGCTCTCCTCTGATGATCTTTCGAATTTCAGGATTTTGAAGATAACAATTTTCATGGAGCACGAAGTTGAGAGATCTGGAACCTCTCCAGTTCGTTCTTCGAAGCTGTGCACCTTTGAAATTGGCACCTCTAACTTGGGCTGAAACAAAGTTAGCATCGGTAAGATCGGCACTTATAAAAAGAGTCCCACTGCGAGCTGCAAACTCCATGTATGTATCCCAAAGCCAATCAAATTTTTTATCTCCGTAAATTGCTGATTTTGCAAACCAACTACCAAAAGGCGCACCAATCAACGCACCCAGAATAGCTGTAAACCATCTATCTTGAGTTGACTCGCCTAGAGTTGGGACGATAGCTTTCAAGGCAGGAAAAAGTGCAGCGAGACCCTTGTCAAAACCAAGTGTTGAGCCATAAGCAATTAGAAGCAAGTTGATTATTAAGAAAATAAGCAGGGGTAAAGTTGTAGAAAGAGTGCTTGTAATGTCACCTTTAAAGCCATCTTTAGCTATACCTATAAATGCCCCTACTAGAACAACTACGATCATCGCAGTTCCGATTTGTACAAGAAATATAGAAACCGCACTAAGATTAAAGTTGATTAATAATGTTCTAAGAAAAGCTGTAAAAATAAAAGCATATATCCCAACTAAAAATTGTTCTGTGAATGATGGCTTTTTGCGAGGTGCACGTAAAAAGTACGTTGAGAATGTAGTAATAATTGCTGTAGGGAATGCTGAAAAAATGGATATAAGGAATGTGATAACGATGATGAGAATGCGTCCAACATTACTCAAACCTGTCTCTGCATAGGAAAAATTAGCACGGGTAAGAACAGCATCAGAAAAATCAGTTCCTTCGATATGAGTATGGCTAAAATCAACTTCTGGCAAGCTCCCATCTAGATCAACTGATGCATTTGTGAAGTTTGCCCCTTTGAGATTCGCCCCTTTAAATTTGGCTCCTCCAATCTCGGCACCACTAAAATCAGCATTTCTAAGATTGGCTTTTTGAAATTTTGCCCCGCGAAGTTTAGCACCACTAAAATTGGCATTCTCTAAATTCTGGCCAAGTTTACCCCCGCCAAAGGTTTCGCCATCAAGATTTTCACCAGAGTAATTTCTTCTACGAGCCATAGTGAATAGTAGATGCGTTTTATTTTCTTAAAAGCCAGTATTGTAACCATGTAACTACAATTTAATATGTTTTTGTTCATAAGAATGATCAAAATTAAGAAAGAATGCTTATTATCTAAGTCTACAAAAAGTTTGTTAGTTGATTACCTACGGATGACATCAGTTAGATATGCGCTTTTTCGTAAATAATTTCCTGGAATTATCGAATCAGCCTTACATCTACTGGTAAATCCAACTCTGCCCATTTTTTGTCGGCTGTCAGGACTGGCATTTTCTTGCTGATACCTAAGGCAAGGCATGCCCGGTCACCAAGAGATAGTCCCTGGCGTTTTGTCTCACGACTCAGATAACCAGTGAGAAAAGAAGTCTCTTTATTGAGAGGAACGATACCATCCATAAACGGGGCTAAAATCTCCCATAAAACGGCCTTAGACGATATTGTTCTAGCGAAATAAGCAACAGCTTCGGCAAAGTTTACAGTGAGGCTGAAGCCCTCATGAACATATGGTCTGACGATTTCATGGCCTGGTTCTTCTTTGATAAGAGCAATAATGGCAGAACTATCGAAAACAACAGACACGCTTAAATACTCTGATCGTTCTCTTGTTCTCGAATGGCCTCTTCACCACGCCACTTCAGAAAATCCTCAACCGAGCATTCATCCCAGGCATTGTGCTGTTTTAACAAGGTACGCGCACGTTCTAGTTGCTGCTCAAGGGTTATGAGTTTTAACTCTCCTCCCTCTTGTCGAAACGTAACAGTATCCCCTTCTTGTATACCAAGCTCTTTGCGGAATTGAATAGGAATAGTGACTCGGCCACCTGCGTATATTTCTGCATTAATATCCATTTCTATGTATTTAGCAGAATAACAAAAGAATGTATATTCTTCTTTTTATGAGAGGTTGTCCGAAAAACGACCGTTTTTTGGAGTCGCTGACAACAGTTATGTAGCAAACCGCATTTTAAGGCTTTGCTGTGGATTGCATTGTCTAAAAACTTATCTGATAATCTATGTCTGAAAAAGGTCAGTAATTAATGAGTTTTTTGACATGTTAATCGGGTATGAGCGCGTTTCAACACCGGAGCAATCATTAGAGCCGCAACATGACAAGTTGAGAGAGGCTGGCTGTGAACAAATATTCAGCGATATTGTGAGCGGAGCCAAAGCGGCCCGACCTGGTTTGGATGAAGCGCTTAGCTATATCCGTGAGGGCGACGTGTTGGTGGTGGTGAAACTCGACCGACTTGGCCGGACGCTCAAACACCTTATTGAAACGGTCGAGGGTTTGAATACACGCGGTATCGGCTTCAAAAGTCTGGCTGACGGCATTGACACTACCACGTCCGCCGGCAAGCTGATGTTTCACATCATTGGTGCGATCGCAGAGTTTGAGAGAGACTTAATCAGAGAGAGAACTCAGGCCGGTCTAAAAGCCGCCCGTGCAAGGGGGCGATTAGGTGGACGACCCACAAAAGTCACCCCGCAAATGATCAGGCAGATCGAGGCTATGTTGCACGACGATACCATCACAGTTGGTGAGGCATGTACAACGGTGGGTATCAGCAAAGCCAGTTATTACAAGCATCGTCAAAATGTAGAAGGCTTATAGATCAATGAGTAGTGGATACACGAAAGTTATAGCTATTTTTTATACAAATACTACAGCACTCGCGACTTATTGTAAGTCAAAGAAATAAAATCTAAGATAAAAAGGTATTTTAGCCAAAGCAACAAAGAATGAGCTGGAAAAACTGGGGTGATCACCCTGTTGTTGTTACCATCGGAGTAGTGTCAGCCTTATGCGCCATTGTAGGAGGCGCATATGCTTTTTACACAGGCACCTCAACGGAGCCATACGAGCCTATTGAGAATTCCGTGTTTAATACGGCAGACGACTCGCAAATAACCGATAGCCAGATTCGCGGTAGCAGTGAGACCAATGGTGATGGCAATATTACTGGCGATGGAAACGTGACCGGCGAGGGCAATATCATCCAAAGTGACTCTCCAGGCGGTGTTATTAACTCAACCCAGGGGGACAATAGCCCCAATGTCAACAATGCTCAGGGGGATGTGACTATCACTTACGGAGCCAAGAAAAACATCGCTAAGTTTGAGGGTAAAATTGTCGACATTAGTACTCAAGAAGATACTGGATTCAGCACATTCCTTTACGATAACGATAATGAGGTTGTCTTTATCGACGGTTATATCGATTGGCTAGCGGTAGATAATGATGACAGCGATACAATGGTAAGTGTCTGTTTGTTTGATGATCCTACTTGTAGTGCTGATGGGGCTTCATTTCAAGTTGGCCATCGTTGCCCTGAGGATGTTCCAACTTCGCTACCTTGTTCTGGTATCTACTACCACCTTGATCTGAGTGCTGATGACACTGGTCGATTTACGTATGTGCAGGGTGCCTATTACTTAAGAGGATACTGGTCAGTGAGGAGTAATCCCGGCTTACGACAGGGAATTATGAGCATCAGCTTACTTCCCGTCGAGGTAGAAGACGCGATCTAATACGTTTCTAAGGTCCATGAAGCGAAGCTGTCATGCAACTTATCCTCGTTGGGGTTTCCTGCATATCTCCAGCATTGAGAAATACAAAATGGCCTATGGCCCCGACTCGTGCCCGTCTTGCGGGTTGAATGCCTGGGCCAAACCGTTTGTCAGGCTGATGTGCGCGGAATGTCTGAAGGTCATGGAAGCAGAGGACCAGTTGCCATAGCCGCTACATCCTCACAGCCCCTTGCCTGTGGAATCCATGCCATAGGTCATACTGCATGACGAGCCTCGGCGGATGCGATCGCACACCTGGCAACGTAGTCATTGTTGTTTCCTTAGAAATTTAGTAAGTTAGTGGGCAAAGACAGACACCGTTATGGATATTTCGCTCACACCACAATCAGAAGCTTTTCTGCAGCAGGCCATGGGTGCTGGCAAGTCTGCCGATGATGTCATCAATGAGGCTATTGCCTTACTACAGCATACCCGTGAGCAAGAGGCTAGCTGGTTACAGACAGAGCTGAGAAGGGGTGAAAACAGCGGCCCCCCCCTACCCTACACATCGACTTTATTGGATGAGCTAGAAGATCAAGCCCTGGCTGACCTAGCAACAGGAAACACAACAGTTGATCCCAGTGTCTGGCCCGTCGAGAGAGCTTAAGCTTCTGCCGAGAGCGGCAGAGGATATTAAGGACATTTTGAAGTACACGCAAAATGTCTGGGGCGAAGCCCAACGGCGTAAATACAAGCAAGCGATTGATAACTGTCTGTTACAGATTAAGGCTGATCCATCCCCTCGAAGCAGGACTGAAACAGCCATTCCTGGTTACTATCGCCGTCATCTTGGTAAAGGGTGTAAACATTATGTATTTTACAAGCTGACGAATACTGAGATTCTTGTTGTCAGATTGCTGTATGACAGAATGGATTTTGGTCAGCACCTTTAATCCCTCTTTGGATAAGCCGATCGCGCTCTAACCTCAGTTCTGTCTCAGCTGTACCAATGCTATGGCCTTGGTGGAAGCTGTAAAAGTTCTGCTACCTTCGGCAGTAAGAACCCTTCTGCATCCGCCATCAGACCAAGCAAACCAGCACCTCGGACCATAAGGTGCAAAAACTTTGTGAGTACGGAAGTCTTTCTCTCTTCTGGGGTTAACCCACTCAATTTTAAGAGTGTGCCGCCGATATTGGCTTCAATCACACGCCGTAGACCGGTGCTGCCGCTGATGGAGTAGTACTGAATAGCAGAACAAACCTCATCCAACCGAATAAATAGGAAGTTCTTAATGTCATCATCTAAGTCGCTTTGCCTGATGTCTTCCAGAAGCTCCTTTGCACTGGTGAGCAGGTCATTCAATTGATCCTGGCTCAATTTTGTAAGCCGCGTTTCTCGATCAATGGCATTTGCTGTCATTTCAAGCAAATCCATCAACGACTGATCCTTCAGACCACTAGAAAAAATCTTCCACTGATCATTCAAGAAATTTTTACTGTAGAGCAGTGATCGAATGCGAATCAACGTTCGCATGTGAGGGTTAGAATTCACTGAATGTAAGCCTTTTACAGCATCCAGAGAACTTCTCAGAAGGCCAAAAAGCTCATCGGTACAAGATATTAGGCTTTCATTATCATCAACAGAAACTTCAAAAACCTTTGCCCATATGAGTTTGCTTGCAGCCGTAGGCTGTCCATTGCCAGCCTCGAAAGCCTTGATCAGTAAACTATGCAAACGTCGAACGGGGTTGTCGTATGCCATTGGTGACAACAAAGAGGAACATCTGCCCCAGTTTAACCAATGAGCCAAAAATCGGCTGTATGTATTAGCCAGCCTTAATTTAACGCCCTGGCCTAGTTGCTGGTTCGAACTATCTAAGAGGGCCTTGCCCCCTCGCGCCGACAAGAAAAATAGACCCGACCCGTGTTGCTGCGCTGCCCGCACCAGTCGGGCGATTTTTCTGTGTCGTTACTACCCCCCACCCTTCGCCAGGGAGGCAGAGGAGCAGGCGGGGCCTGCCCCTGATTAATACAGGGGTGTATCAGATGACTTGGTATGTACCTGGGGTTGTTGTTCTTTTATATGCTCTGCAACGCTACGGACCATTGCTGCTGACCCTGTCCCAGTTTTATCAACGGTAGCTGCGGCTGCCAACACCGTTTCCCTGATCGACTGAATTGGTCGTTCAACAGGTTGCGGTTCAGAAGAAGGATTATGTTTCATGTCACCAGTGTCGTCTCTGAAGAAAGAGTTTACGGGGCTTCTTAATAGTCTCTGCCGGAGCCGCAGTCCAGGTAGTGTGTTTAGTGATTGGCTAGAGATTGCCGCAATCACATTGCATCAACTGCCCTATCATAGCGGCGATTTTCTAAAAACAGATGCCGCTTTTGTTGATTTGGAAGCAAAGTATATGGAGCGTATCAAAGGCTATAGTCGAGAGGAGCTGAGCGGCTTCAGTAAGATGCTTGGCTGTACAATGATGGCGCATCAACAGAGCTTTAGTGATTTTCTGGGTGAGATAGCCTCTGAAGCAGAGCTGCTAAACACCAGCAAGTCTGGTGGACAGTTTTTCACGCCTTATCCCATCTGTCGAATGATGGCGAAAATGACCTTGGAAAATGCCCGTGACATCTACGAGGAAAAAGGCCTCATCACTCTCTGTGAACCGGCCAGCGGCGGCGGTGCGATGGTGATTGCCTGTGCGGAAGAGCTGATGGACCAGGGACTAGACCCGCGCTCTTGCTTACAGGTGGATTGCACTGATGTCAGCCGGGATGCGTTCAATATGACTTACATTCAGATGGCAGCACTTGATCTGCAAGCTGTCGTCCGTCATGGCAACACCCTCAGTATGGAAATGTGGGAGAGCCGTCCTACACCGCAGCTGCGGTACTTCGATCAGTGGCTCAAAGAACAACAATTCTGGCACCGGCTAGAGGAGTTACGTGACCTGATCGTTAATCCCGATGCCTTTTTTGTCAAGGCTGAAGGCGAAGCAGATGGCGTTGATCAACAACCAGCACCAACTAAACCTGTAACATCATCAGAATCAGCTGAGGTCAGTGCAGATCAACCCTCTTTGTTTGACTTAGAAACGATGGATACCTTTGCCGCTCCCAGCCATGGAGAACGTCAGCGGTCTACCAAGCGACAAGCAGATGTTGCGCTGCCGTTAGAACGGCAGATGGACTTGTTTGCTAATGAGGGCAATGAGTCTTGATGAGAGACCAGCGGAAGCATGTGAGCAGAAAGTGACGCTCAAAAATCCCTGGGGTATGATGACGATATTCCCTTGTCCTACTCCCTATGGACCCTTCGGCGCTGATTCAGATCCTTTCCGAAATCGCTTCCGACCTAACGGTTGGAGCCGGTTCAGCGGCGGCGGCTTGGGGACTTCAAGAGCTGGCTAAGAAACGCCAATGTAGGAACAGACCATTGACGGCAACTACGGGATTTCAGCAATTGATCAAAAAAAAAACTATTTGATGGGTATTTATTACTAATGTTGTTTTAGTAATCTCTAATATTCAGGCGACACATAGCTTTTGCATTTATTCGTAACCAAATAAAAAATCTAAACCACATCTACATTGCTCGATCCGAATCTGCTTCCCGCAACCAACAACACAGTTGCACAAGCCGCTCCTTTCCAAGATCTGGAGGGAAGCATCGCGTCCCACCATTCCACGGTTGCAAGCCTCTTGGTAGGCGTTGATATTCCGGCACATGGCCTGCTTTTGCTCAAGCGATAAGGTTAATCGCTCGCCTTCACCCAGTGACCGGGGGGCTTTGAAATTGGCTATTTCTTCAGCAACATCTTGGAGCGCGAATTGCTCATCATCGTCGCTGGTCTCATCCGCTTCCATACTCTCCCTCTCGCCGACGCAACTGCGCCCTTGCCTCAGCGACCAGGATTGGGTCATCGGACGCCAGCCACTCCTTCAAGTTGGCGATATGCGCCGCTTCTACCTCCTCTTGATAGGTGTCTACCTGCGCCGTTTGTGTCGCCGCCTGACTGGTGCGACCGGCTTCTATAGAGCGATGAATCTCCAACCACAGTTGTTGCGGTACAGGGCTGTTGCTGTCCTGCTGTTTTTTACGACCTAAGCTGTTATTTTTACCTGTTTCAAAACTGCCAAAACCCTTGTCCTCAGGTTTTTTACTATCTCTTACACAATAAGCTTGTGCAGACTGTGACGGTGCCTCAAGCGCCGTCACCTGCCCTTGAGAGGTTGGGGGGTCTGGGGGGTGTTCATCACCCACCGATGGTGTCGATAACCGTTGGTCCGTTGTAGGTATAAACCGGGGGTGCCATAAGCTTTTGTGTTCGTCCTTGTAGAGGGTCGAGCCGCCGATCCCCTGCTCTAGCAACAAATCAAAACGTTCGCTGATACTATCCGGCCAGGTGTCGTTATCGATAAATGCCTGCACAGCATTGCTGATTCTCTCCCTAGCGGCTTGCTGCTGTCGTTCGTTCCAGCTTGGCCCCTCTGGTTTAGGAGGCTCCTTTGACACACTGTTATGGCCGTAGGGGAAATAGTCGCTGCTATTCTCGATGGAGCGCGCCCAGGCTGCAATCCGTTTGTCTATATCCTCCTTATGCCCGCACCAAAGTTCATACCCCGGCAGGCTAAGAACAGTTTGTTTGATATGGGCTTCCAATGCCTTACCTTGTAGGGGGGCCGGTGCATCCAGCAAATGGCCAAAGATGTAAGACCGCATTGTTATTCGTCCTAAAAGTCGATTTGTTTGCTTCCGACCCGTCCAGCCGACAGCAATCTCAGCATTTAAGTCGTTCAGAAACTTCTCTGCTTTGCTGGAAACATTGTAGGTGCGTCGTTTGGCTTGGCTGATGATGGCGGCCAGCTGCGGCAGGTTGATGTCGTTGTGCTCGGTTGCCGTGGACCAGGCCTCTATAAACCGATGACGACAGCCACTGACCGGCTCTAGATCCTCATTCAGTAAATACCCGCCCTGCTGCAATGGCAGGCGATGCCCGTTGTAGAGGGTTTGTTCACCGGGGTTATAAGACTTGGCATTGGGGAACACTTCCAACCACCCCGGCAGCACCTTAAACCCCTTGTTCTCAACCAGGGTGGTGATCGCTAAACCCACCTGCCATGATGGCAGCGATATTTCAAAGGGGAAATATATGTGGAGACCGCCGCTGTCTGAACTTGTGACGGTAAGATGCTGCACCAGGCCCAGCTCTTCTAAAGTTTCTGATAACCGCGTAATCGCCAGGGCATCCCGACGTGGATGGTACGGCGATCCCCGATCAATATCAATCAGGGCATAGTTCGTCGTCTGCCCGAACCGAACACCATATAGATAACTGCCTTGTTGCAGTAGTCGGTCAGAAAGAGGATGTCTGGATTCGGTCTGCCACTGTGGCTTGCTGCCAGGGTCGGGGTGTGCGGAAAACAGATAATCGAAGCGATGCGGCCACAACCCCAGGAAACGATCGTTTTCTTCCTGGATATATGTGGAACGCAGCGAAGCATATGTAGCTGCTGTCATTTGTGCTGATGGGGGTAGAAGGACACACCCACCGGCAGAACGCTATGTCAGCCCTTTTGCTGTGCTGATTTTAGAAGCAACAAATCTTTGCAGCGTTGCCGCCCCAAAAATTGCCAGCAAAATCCATGAGCTGTGCTAGGATAATCGCAAGCTCTTTGAGAGCGTCTTAAATTTGGTTGCTCAACCGTATTTAAGGGACGTTCTGTTCAGTGGATAATTGAATATTTAGAAAAACCTTCAAACTTGCCGGTTCGGGAGGTTTTTTTAATGCTGTTTTTTATTCCATAGGCAGTACATTTGTCCTCCGAACAACAGTGATGGCTTATCATACCGTTTCAGTGTGGGCTTTGATCGACCGTCGCAAAAATCGTTAAGGTGCGGATTGCCGCCCTTTCATGGACTTCTTGCCTGTAACTCTGCCAGGCCCCCCTCAACAACATCCTTCACACACTCACAAATAAAGAGGAACTTCTTTTCGTACTCGGCGTTAAGTGGATACGTCTCTGTATGCTCCATCAGAGCCGCAATCATCAGCATCTGAAAGGGAAACCTGCGGTCGGTCACGTCATATTCGATCTCGTACAACGTATCGATGAAGTGGTGAATCAAAGCAGGGCTGGCCTCTTCCGCTAACAGTTTGAGCGGGTCATGGCCGAATATAGAAGGTAAATCACTCATGGCGGTTTCCTCGCTGTTGTTGACTGTCTCTTTTGGCCCGTCGTCTTGATGCTGTCCCATAACGCCCCCTATACAGGGGATTTAAGAAGTTCGCGCAGTGATGGACCCCATAAATAGCTGTTGTTCTTTGCGCCTCCGTGTCACCAGCCCCGGTGCTACCTCTGGCGTGGTTTGTCCGTGCGGTATCCAATGCACCCACTTGCTAAACTCCTCCCCGGCCTGTTGGTGATTCCCAGCATTCAAATGACGCAACAGTTTAGAGCTCGCTAGCCCACCGGTGTTGTATTGAAAGCTGACCAGTGCCGCGTTCTGGTCAGGAGACAATGGCACCGTTACTAACTCCCTTACCTGCACCTCAGCGGCGGCTAGATAGGCTGATAATCGTTGTTCTGCCTCATGCTCAGAGATGGTTTCGCCAGGGTACGACGGCGTACCATAGCCAATGCTCCAGCGGGCGCGCCCGTCTGCTGTAGTGCCGTCAGGGTATGCTTCCAGATGTAACCCTTCCAATTGTTTGACCAAAGTTAGGGCCTCTGGTGATTTCGTGCTGGATTGCAGGGCTGTCGGTTGATTACCCTGTTTCCAGAAAGCAAACGCCTTTTCTAAAATCGGTCGTGTCGCCTCACGGTTCCAACGCTCACCGTTGGCTGGGTCGATGACGGCATGGATATGGTCTCCTGTGGAGTTACCCGTTGAGCCCTGTAGTCCTAATGACTGCCCTAGTTTCACTGGGTCACCGGCCGCCACATCGCTCTCGTGTAAATGCGCCATAAACCAGCGATCGCCGTTCTGACAATCGAGCCAGATGTAATTTCCGGCCCGTTCATAGAATCCGGCTTTATCCACGATCCCAGGGCAAGGGCTAGGAATAGCCACACGTGTGCTGTCACTGGTCGGATTTACAAGGGTGAAGTCCCACGCTCCTGGTGGCGATTCATCCAACAAATGTGGTGTTGCAATATCTAGCGGTTCAAAAGCGACAGCGTTTGACCGCAGGCCCGCATCTGATTGACCCAATTCAGGAATCAACCAGCCAATACCGGGAATTTGACTCAACTCATCAAGGCGGCCCTCTAGCATCTTGACTGCCCAATCAAAGGCGGCATAGCCAGCAACGCCCACCAACAGAAACAACACCACAACAAATTGCACCAGGGCTTCGATTAGGCTGCGTTGCTGTGCATAACGCTCTGTATTCAGCCAATCGCGCCGTCGTTGTAGCTCGTTTTGCTCACGTATGGCGTCCGTCAGTGCCGTGAGCGCCAGAGTCGCTGTTATGCCCTCACGGCCGTCAATTGAGGGAACGTGCTTATCCAGCACATATCCAGCGACAGGATTGCGTGATACCTGTCGCCTACCCTGCTTCGCGAGCCGCTGAGCAATCTGCCATTGCCAAGATAAATCTGATTTAGAATCCTTCGTATTCTGTGGCTTTGCTTGGGGATTCGCTTTCGACGATTTCATTAGCTGCGTCCCATCTTAGGTTGACATCGTTCAGCAAAGTGTCGGTCTTTTCTGGAAAGAGAATTTTTGAGCAAAGCATAATGACCAGCGCCATCATGATGCAGGTCAATCCATCAACAATGACCTTCACCGCTAACGCTCCTCTGCATTCTGATTCGGCAAAGGCTGAGTGACGGAGCGATAGACCCGTGCTGCCATCACCATGCCGTCATCAATAATGGGACCGAGTTTGAGATGACCTTTCTCGATGGAGGCAAAGAACAAGGTCATGCCCATAAACAGGACCAGTAAGGCCCCACCGGATTTCAGTAAATTCCACATGGTTCGCTATCAATAAGCATGAGTAAGGGGGTTAACTGTTATCGGCCGCTGTGATCGCGGCTCTAAAGTCACCGCTGGTCATCTGCTCCCAATAGGTAGCCAGTGATTGCCAACGATGGTCAGCGTTTTTCCGTTGCAATTTGGTTTCATTAAGAGCAGCCGCCAGCTCCTCTTGATAGGGCTTGCTTGGATCAGCCAGCTCGGTCCGTGACTTGATCTGACCACTCTCTATCGCTTCGATAATTTCCGGACAGGCTTTCCATACCTTCAGCAACCAATCCAGGCCCGGTTCCACCACTTGAACAATCTCGTGCTCTTTAAAATGGGGAATCAACTGACAGCGTATTTCCTCTTGCGTGAAGTACAGCATCGGATGCAACTGATCATTATCCATGGCCGTCACCTCGTCCACCTCTGCCAGGGTCTGTTGAAAGAGTTGCTTTTGCTCTTGCTCCAATCCAAGAACTTGCTGCAGCCTTTTCGATCGCGCCAGTTTTGGAAAGACCAGCCACGGGAACGAGCTTAGATATTCAATGGGGAGACCGGTTTCTTTAGCACCTATCCGCTGAATGCCCGTCACCAACATGACACCACGCTTCCCAGCTCGGTTATAGGCCACCTTCAACTCTTTGAGGAAGGTGATGTAATACTCCTCCTCTTCAGGCATGCCAGGGAAACTGCGGATATTATTCAGCTCATCAAAAAATATTAGGAGCGGTGTTGTTGCCCCCTTGCTTTTGAGTCGCTTTTGCAGCGTCTGTCGTATGGCATTGAGCCCAGCTAGGTCCTCAAAAATATGTGTGCCTAACTTCAAATGCTCCGGCCAGGGTGTTCCATTGGGGTCGGACTGATTGAAGCTGTATTCGGGGTCGAAGATCAGCACCTCGCCCTCTGGATTGAGAATGGTGAACTGTTCCACCAGTCGTTGCGACACCCGTGTCTTACCTTCACCGGGAAGACCGGCCACAATCAGCGGATCAAACCGTTTGCTTGCTGGGTCCATGGTGACGAGCCCATTGAAAAAGAGTGGGTCTTCACTCATTCGGGTGTACTGCTCTTGCAACTTGCCCAAGACCGGCACTTGTGCGGCGATTGCCGATACCACCCGACGGCTTTGATTCTCAACTGTTGTCGGGTTAAACAGCTCAGTGATGCTATCGAACACTTCATTAGAGTAAGCGTTCACTGCTTGGTCAGGACGGATGCCTTTCTTTGCTGCACTGACAACACCCATGGTGGTTAAGGCTGCCCCCGCAACATACGCAGGCCAGGACCGCAGCATCAGACTGCCACCAATGCCCAGTAGGATAAGACTCCCTGCTGTGAGCGCTCGCCTATCTTTGGCCGCATTGCCAGAACTAGCAGGATAAGTTGACATCATAGATCGCAACCTCCTGTCGTGATTGATTGGATTGATCAGCGGCGTGCCACTGCACGGCAACTGCAACGGCTTGGCGTTCAGCTGCGAGCGTGGTCAGTGTATCGAAATGGTCAGGGTTGCCCTGGAAAGTGCCAGCCTTCGCCGCCAATATGGCTAACTCCCCCCGCACCGCTTCATCGCGGGTTTTTAGAAATATACCGGTATCGTTTTGTTTTGCCCCCGCCCGGAGCAGGTATGCGGCCCTGGCATCGATATAGGTTAGGTACTGCTTCAACGCCGCGTGACAGATAGAACCTGCTGCTGGATTGACATCCGTTGGATACACCGTGGGGCTATCGACGGGAATATCGGCCATGCTGTCCGTTTCTGTCCTGGCTGATGGGGACTCCTCAGCCAGAGCTGCACCGGTCGTCGTCTCAGGGCGCTCAGCCGCCCCCTGCCCTGTCGCTTTTGTGGGTTTGGATGCAGGCCCATTGGGAAGGAGCACATCGATCATCATCCCCAAGCCACTGACCAAAAATAGAGCGCAGATAAAGATACCAAACGGTTTAAGGGGTTTCATGTCGATGTGCTCCCCTGCTCCAGATCCAGAATCCGCTGATAGCGTTCCAGTACTAACTGCCACACCATAAATTGAGGGTCTTCTGTCTTATCTTGTTGCAACAAACGCGCCTGCTCTTCCTTGGCGAGTTCAATCGCCAATTCTGTACGGCTTGGTAACTCAGGCAAAACCACTGGTTTTTGATTGGGCAAAAGCAGTGTCGTCCCAATATAGAAAAGCAGTGCGGTGACGGAGCCGAAAAACAGCATCAGATGATAGGCTGCTTCGCCCCAATGGAGCACACCGGACATGAAGAATGAGTAGATATTAAAGCCAACAAAAGCGGTCACAACCGGCAGCCAAATCCGAAAGCCTAACCGACGAAACCGGATCAGAAAAAGCCAACCAGTACCGACCAATAAACCGGCATTGATGACATCGCCAGCCGTGCCATGTTGCAGAGAATGACTAACAGTAACCGCTAAAACTGTAGCGCTAAAAATATGCTTCCAAGACCGCCACCAGGGCACGCGCTGCGACAGCGCTTGGGTCTGATCAGGGTGCGCTTGGGGGGTGTCTGACGGCGCTTCTGAGGCTGAAAAGCTTGAGCGCTCCGTAGGCGCGGCGCTTTTTTGCGTGTTAGTCGAGAGAGCGGAATCAGACAGAGGGATATTGCTGGTCATCATCAATACCTCTAACGAGATGTTCAGAACAAAACCGAGCGTGAGAGAGAAAAACAGCTGGGTAAACCTGTATTAATTACTGATTTTGGGACTGCTGTTCGGACGATTCAGGTATGAATTGAAGGGGAGAAATCTTTGCTAATTGCGAAGAGGGTTGAGGCACATCTGGTGCCTGTAAGATTGCCGCAAGTTGTGGAGTATTGAGAAGGTTTTCAGACACCACTGGTGCGGTTAATGTCACAAACAAATTATCAGAAACCGGTGACGATAATAACGGCTGAAACTCTTGACTGACCATGGGCTAGGTTGGGTCTTGAGAGACATCGCTCTTGAACCAGAGAATCATTCAATCCCTATGCCGGGGGCATCAATGCTGCTGGAATACGCACAGATGCAGGATTTGTCTGATCAGAGGGGTGGCAGTTCGGACAAGGTTAAGACAGGTTGTTCAGGTGTGATGTGCACTGGAATGGTTTTTTGCGGTTTGGACTGCCCTGCCCGCTGTTGTCTGCCTTGAGTTTCGGGGGCATCCAGCTTGCCCAGCAGGCGCAGCTGCACATAGGCACTGAAGCTGATGCCCAACTCACTAGACCCGTCCACCACGGCATCAGCGACAGAGCCACTGAGGTTGACGCGAATCTGATCCCCCGGTTCACGGTCTTTCTGTGCTCCTTTAGCCATTAATCAGTAACCCCCTAAGACTGACGGTTTGTGGATCTTCCAAACTCAGATACCGGGGGTTTTCTTCAATGAGGGTGTTTGCCAATGGAGCGGAACCACCCACCACCACGATTTGACCATAGCGACCCTCAAACGCTGACCAGCGCGAGCGGATCTCCCCCCGAATGTCCGCTAGCCACTCAGGTAAGCAGTGGTCAAAGATACTCTTAAATTCCCGGCCTGACGGCACCTGGAAACTACCGTTCTCGATCGCATCCATAATTTCGGGAATGCATCTGGGACCCGCCATATAGGATTGAATCTTCTCAGCCAGAGCAAACGTCCCCGATAGGATCAATTGGCTTTGCCGCATGGGTGCTCCCGTAGGTGAAAACAAGCGCGCAATGCCCGTTCCGCCGCCTAAGTCCAGCACACCATTCATGGCGGCAGGATAGTGCCATTTCTGCTCATTGGTTGCGACCAACCAGGCTGGCTGCCCTTCATCATGAACAGCAACCTGGCTCACCACTAAACGAATCTCTTGGCCGTCCACTGTGGCGCTGTGCGCGCCCTCTAGGGCTTTTAGTGCCGTCACCTGGTCCGGTTGCTGGGTGTCTGGCGTTACGGTGCGCAGTAACTCGATATGGACATCTCCAAACAGGCCCAATTCTGCGAGTGCCGCAAATAGGAACACTTTGGCATGCACCCATTTATGGCCGTCTGCCCCCTGGAAAGTTGGTCGTGCGCCATATGAGACAGCATCGGCACCAACGACAGTACGGATAGCGCCGATCTCTACTAAATGACTTTGTGCAGATAACTGGTGCGGGGAAACTTCTTGGAAAGCTGGTATCACAGCGCGATAGCTGGCCAGCTTTTTCATGTGATCGCCGTAGCCGAATTTTGGAAAACGATTGCCCAAATCAAAGCCGAATACAGACATTGTTTTGAGTGCACTGTTTCGGGGTGATTTTGACTTCGAAGGTTTGGATTGGGTTGACACAGTCGTCGCTGACATCAAACAGACCTCAGAAAACTAGTTTGGTCTCTCTAGGAATGAGTGTAGCATAACGTAAGCAATTGCTTACGTATCTCTTTTTTATTGATTAGCAATACTTTACGAATTTCTGAACGTTGCAGTTCGTAAGCAATTGGCATACTTTTAGTAAGACGTTCATATCGTCCAGCCGTGAGCAAACGAGTGATGATTACCCTGCCCGACGGGATTGCCGATGCGCTGGAACGATGGGCAATATCAGAAGGAAATAAATCCAGCACTCTCGCCGGATTTATTGTTGAAACTCAAGTGCGTAATGCCTTGGCGAATGGCATCATTCCAGAACCAGGCAATGCCCAATCAAAAGATGCAAAGAAATGACCGACCGTCTTGATCGTATTGAAGTCATGCTTGAGCAGTTGGTGATGGCTCAGACGCGGACCCAACAGCAGTTGGACAGCACCAATCGGGCTGTCGCCGCCCTTGGCGAGCAAGTCACGGGCATGTCTAGCCGACTTGATCAATCGTTCGAGAATTTTACCGGGGCTATCAACGAAGGATTTGCTGTGCAGGACGAGCGTCAACGCACCACGCAGCAACAGATTGAAGTGCTGATCGGCGAAAGCCAGCAAAATATCAGACAGCATCGAGACTTCATGCAACGTTTCGATGCTATCACCGAAACCCTACAGTCCCTCCTCACCCAAGTACTCACCCGCCTCAATCAATTATGGGACCGAGCGTCGTAGCGCTAGATTTTTGAAGTAAAACAAAGCTTTTTTTAAAGCTGCCTGAATGGCAGGTTCTTTTGTGACTCAATGGAAATGACTATTTCCCTGGGACAAACGCCTATGTCACTCGTTGAATATCTCTATGTCGATCACCGGCGGCTCGATTCGTATGTCGAGCAGTTTATGTCCCTGCAAACCTTTGATAAGGTGCCAGTTTGGAAAGCTGGTATGGGTTTAACCGGGCTACGTGTGGAAGGCACCCAGCAACAGCAGGCACGTCCCTTGACGACCCATGAAAAAGTGATGGCACTGAATGACTACCTAACCAAAGGTAACCATGTGAGTTATGGCCGTTGGCATGGAAAAGCTGAAAAGCCGCCGACGTTCATTATTGAAGAGTGCAAGGCAACGAAAATCTTTATTCCAGCGAAGGACACATCGATAGGCACTTTTACTGGGATGACGATATGGTTTTCAGAATCTGGAGATAAGGATGCGGGTTCAAATCTTATCCTGCTTGAGGACTTACTAGAATATGATCAGGAAAACAGCAAGCCATTCTACAGCAGGCAAAGCAGTTACACATGGTTACTGTTTTTGCTGGATCAAGTTTCTAAAGATATTCGAGCGTCGTTAGGCTTGGAAAATTTAAATCGTAGGATACATCAGTATCGTCGCCTACACCGATCTTTATTACAAGGCAATTTAGCTTTCTTACGTCAGTTCGGTTGTGATCTTGCTCAGAGCCGAGAAATTTGCACTCTATACCGCATAAGGGACTTTTGTGTTGATGTCAAAGATTATTCTAATAATTCCTACGATATAAGACCTTACATTGCTGGATACCCCATTTATATTGCAGAGGCAGGAGAATCCGCTTTAGCAATAAGACCTGATGATTAATAAATATCGACCCCCTGCTCTTTAAGAATCACTAGGTTTTTCCTGTTTTCAATCGCCTAACAGTTTTTCTATGGCATCTAAGTGCTGCCTAAGTTCCTTGCGTTTAGCACTGTCATTCCATATCGGTGATTTTTTGGCCCGTCGATAAATCGTCCCCATGCGATCAATGGCTTTAGACACTTCAGATGCCCCATCATCTTTCGTGTTTAACGCTCTAATTCTCTGCTGAATTTCTCGACGGGTTAGTTTTTTTTCATCTGCTTCTTCGAGTAGAGCTTTGCGCTCAGTTTCATCTTCTACCCGTGAAATTAGGCGGCCTGTAGAATACGCAATGTCTCCTTTTGAAATGGCTGTATATATGTCTTCAGGAAGATCTAGTAGAGGCAATCTGTTGGTTCTGAAGCTATTGGGTGTGAACCGCCCAATAACGTCAAAGAGCGCCTTAATGGTCTCCCATTCATCAAAATTGGGTTCAATTTTTTTCCTGCTTGCAACAGCGATTGAATTGAAATGGTTGAGAACAACCTCCCTTTCCTGTTCCAATTTTCTGCAAAGTAAACCCAAGATAGCTTGGGTTTCTTCAACAGGGTTCAGATCGTCTCTTTGCAAATTCTCCATGATGGCAGCTTCAAATGCCTCATCATCCGAGAAGTTTCGTACGACACAGGGAACCTCATCAAGTTCCAGTGCTGTTGCCGCTTTATACCGTCGTTCCCCAGCAACGATTTCATACCCCCCACCCTCTTTCGGGCGAACAACAAGAGGTTCTAAAATCCCTTTCTCTTTTATCGAAGCTTCCAATTGAACCATTTTTTCAGGCGCAAAATATGACCTTGGCTGTTTATTTGCAGGATTCAGTTGCTTTAACTTGATCCATTGTGCAGCTGCTTCCTCATCAGGAAGAGGATTGCTCACCATAGGGGTCACAATCTTCATTTTGTATGGTCCAGGTTGAGGTTTTTTCTTTGCGGCCATTACAAAGTATCCATTTTTACGGCAATTTCTTTTAGAACACTGACAGCAGGGCTTTGTGGAGCGTAGAGTGCCAAAGGCATTTGAGCCTGAGATGCATTGGCAAAGTCTGTTTTTCGGGGAATTGTCGGCATAATTGGCCCGACTTGCTCAGCAATAGCTTTTATGGACTCCAGGCTTTGATTGGCTTGGGTTGTACGACCATCAAACATGGTGGGTACCATACCAGCAATTTTCAGCTTTTTGTTAGCCACCTGCATAATTTCCAGAATGGTTCTAACCAATAATTCAGTCCCTTTCAGAGCCTTGAATTCTGTTTGAATCGGAATCATCACATGGGTTGCTGTTACCAAGCTCATGACACTCAATATGCCAAGACTAGGGGGGCAATCTATCAAGATAAAGTCATAGCTTTCAGATGCTGAGGCGAGTGCATTTTTGAGACGTTGCTCCCGCATCAGCGCAGCTGCCAGTTCCATTTCTGCACGACAAAGTTCAATGCTGGAAGGCGCTAAATCCATGCCATGCAAATCTTGATAAAGCATTAACTCGTTTTGGTGAACCACGGCATCATAAATTGTCGTCTCTAAATCCATCGGTTCAAGACCCATAAAGGCGGTTAAAGATCCCTGTGGGTCCATATCAACTAAAAGGACTTTTCTACCTAAATCAGCTAATTGATAGCCGATATTCATCGTTAGTGTCGTTTTGCCAACCCCACCAGATTGATTAAAAAAAGCGATGATGCGACTCATAAAAATCTTTGCAAGGTATGGGTTGTGAAACAAATGGAGTGTGAATACCGGTATTCACAGGACACATGATATATCGATGATCATCAGTTTCTACAAGTAAGGTTTGGTTTTTGTGAATACTGGTATTCACGGGGCTTGTAAGCCTCGATTTGTTTGCTATGGTTCACTATCGGAATATCGCGGACATTCAGGGTGACACAAGCTCCTCAGCAAATAGATCTTTTTCTATCAGATATAGCTAGGGCACCGCTCAAGAATGACCGTGTTCTGATGGAGTTTCCTTTCTTCTCGATTCAGAAATCACCTCGGCATGAACCGATGGTGTTTATCAACGGCGATACGCAAATCCGAATTGAGCCAGGCCCGAAAGGCATAGCGACCGTCTGGGATAAAGACATTCTGATTTACCTGCAAACTATCATTAATGACCGGATTGAAAAAGGACTCACTGTTCAGAGAATGATTCGGTTTTCTGCTTATGATTGTCTTAAGGTGACGGGCAGGGGGACCGGCAAGCATTCCTATGACTTGTTTATAAACGCCCTGGATCGCTTGCGCAGTACTAACATTGTCACAAACATTACATCAGGCAATCAGCGTGAGCGTGGTGGGTTCGGCTGGATAGAGTCATGGCGCATCATTGAAGAGGAAAAATCCGATGGGCGCTTCATTATGAAAGCGGTTGAAGTCACCCTCAACGATTGGATGTTTCGTGCGCTGGTAAATGACAGACGAGTCCTATCGATCAATGAGGATTATTTTTCTATAAAAGGGGGGCTAGAACGGCGGTTGTACGAGCTGGCACGCAAACACTGCGGCCGTCAGAGCAGATGGACGATCAGCCTTGAAAAACTAGCAGAAAAATGTGGCACCACCCGAGAAGCACGCAAGCTTAAAGCTGACATTCTCGCCATGCAAAAAAAGCAGCCGCTGCCTGACTACACCATAAAAATCGATGAGGGCAGGCGAAGGGGGCAAAAAATCAGCGCCCAAACAGTGATCTTTGCACCGCTTACACCTGTAAAAACGGTATACAAACGTGCCAACCTTAATATTTCTGAGGCAACTTATTCAGAAGCAGTGCGCCTCTATCCTGGTTACGACATCGAATTTATCTGTAATGCCTGGAAAGAGTGGGCAAAAAACAAACAACACCCTCAAAAACCTGATCAAGCCTTCCTCGCTTTTTGCAAAAAATATGCGTCCGATAATCCAATTCTGGCCTGTGGATAAGTGCACCTCACCATCGGAATATCGCGGACATTACTATCGGAATATCGCGGACAATCACTATCGGAATATCACGGACAAACTATCGGAATATCACGGACAATCACTATCGGAATATCACGGACAAACTATCGGAATATCGCGGACATAAAACCGCAATTTCCTTTTATAAAACAGTTATTTCTAAGAGGCGTAACTGTTTAACAAATACACTCTGTAACTTTACTAACAAATAATTAATTAACAAATAACTAACGTCTAACGGTTGTGGATAAGTCGGCTAAGACACGAATAGGCTGGCAATAAAAGGTATGCTCCTGAGGTGGAAATAAAGCCCTACACAGCAACCATCCACCCAGCATCAGAATTGCTTTCAATAAAAATCGATTTTAAGCGCCATAGAGCATCATCCATATGCTTTCACGTAGGGTAGTACCCAAGACATCCATTCCGAGTATGTCTCGGTGATGATATGGGCAATGAGCGGCATTGTAGTTCTAGAAGTAGGTCCAGTTTCCCACAAACTGATTTTTACCAAGGCGGTGCTTCAAGGGCGACGATGAACCAATTCAAACCATGATGGTTTTACATGGGACAAAACGGGCTGCGACTACTCCATCACCAGAGATACCAAATCCTCACCATCAATGATCGTGATATTCCCTGCTAGCTCCTCGACAAACCTACTGTCCGTACAGGTGAATCCCGTATGGATGAAAACACCCCCCTGGGCTTTTTCGCGATGCACAACGCTGGCGAGTGCAATGACATGTTCAGGGTCAATTTCTCCGCGATACCGCTTGGCTTGGATCAGAAATTTTTCGCCAGTTGGTAAGAAAAAAGTCCCGTCAATGCCCCCATCATGGGTAAAACAGCTGCGCATTATGCGCCAACCATGGTCATCTATCGTAGTCAGTAAGACTGCCTCATAAACGAAGGGACATATCACCCTTAGTACCTCAAGGATGGACGGGGTTTTCTCGGCTAGAGTCAGGTGCGCATAGTCCTTGCGAATCCGCTGCAAGATGATGCGAGCATTCTTCATCGCCTGTTTCTGTGTCGGCACTTGGAAAACTCGGCCATCCACAGGCCGTTTGAGTCGCTTGGGTTTATACTTCCACACCCAGGATGGAATTTGAAAAGCTTGATCAGCAACAGCCGTCATCGATGAGCATTCCCCCTGCACATTTCGTCTGCCAAGATGCCGTTCTGAGCGCACCCCGTCAAGCTGGGGTCCTTAGCCTCATAGTCGCCATTTGAGCCGCGTCAGCACTACCCTTTGGCCTTTTCAGAATCTCCCCTAGCCAAAATCCCCTCGATACGTGCTCACGGCCTTCTATTGCCGTTTTGACGCGTAGGGTAGGCGGGTGTCGTCTCTTGTTGCCAGCTCCCTGCTCTGCAGCATGGCCTAATGTAGTTGGCTAGGCGAATCACCTCATGATGAGGTATGCGCGTGAAGTTCGATAAAAATACTCTTTCAAAACCTGGCTAGAATAGAAGAGTGGGGGCGTGAATTAGCTCTACAACACAAAAGCCCAGACCCCTTGGCCCAGGCTTTTGCAATGCGTGTCTAATTGTTGTCAGATAATTTAAGTCCTCACTTTTTCACCTCCGTTTGCGCTGGTGGTTCCAGTTGACCAGGCTCCCTGAAGTTGGGTGACAACACAATGCCTGAGCCAGTGAGTAACGCTAAGCCGATAGGAATCAACCAGGGATTTAACCCACTGATCAAATCCTTAGTCAATTCCCGAGAAACCTCTATGGATGCTCGAATAATAAGCCCTGAATCAGGCTTCTGAGGTGGTTTTTCCAAAGACATATTACGCTTCGTTAGGATACAAAACCTACTACCCAGCGAAGGCAAAATTCACACTAATGGCGAGCTGTGACTCTTCAGTTCAAACAGTTGATACGACTTTTCGTGTACCGATTTTGAACCAAGACCTTAAGACAGCCTTCCCATACCGACAGTGCCGATACGATAAAGAGCAAAGACCAAACCACTAAACGTGGATGCCTTACTAGGTATGATTCAAAATCGAGTACAAAAGCAAGAGTGGTTGCTAATGAAAAATCTTTTGACTCAAATTTTGATTGAAGAGATGAAAAACCACTCCCAAGTAGCTAAGATTGTGATAGTTCATTAATTCTAGCAATCTTTTTTGAAAATAGCAGGACTCTAGCAATGTATCAGGTGTGACTATTTCTAGAGTCGGTCTACCTTTCACAACAATCAATATCTACGAATTTAGGGCATTCTAGCTATTGCGCTACCTGGCACCGCACTCTTAATAAGCTACCCCGCGTGGAAATTTAGGAACCGTAGCCAGAAAATCAGCAAAGGCCCTTTCCCAAACCCCGAAAATCAGCACGGTTCCAATGGTGAAAATTCCAACACACACCGTTTCTTGCCAGCTTCGGGTTTTGAACAGATTGAAACTGTAATTACCCTTACGCGGCCACAACAGCGGCACCCCGGAAGGGGTCAAACTGTCGCCCAGAATATGGGACAAATAGCCAATAATCAGCGGCGTTATCAGCCATGCCAGATGTTGATAGGCGGGCAGGGTAGTGACGGCCACTAACAGCCAAAGCAGCACCACAACCGCCAATAGAGAATGCGTTACCCCTCTATGTCCACAGAGTGAAGAGATAGGGACACTCACCAGCAACATGCGCCGCCCAAGCGCGCTCTCAGGGTGATCTAAATCCGGCATCATTCCCCCGATCGCAGCGGTCATCGTCCCCTGAACCTCGATCGGTAAATTGGTCATAGTTGCGTACAGCCACCAACAGCTCATGGCAAACGGGACGTGATTTTGCGCCATCATTGGATTTGTCTTACCTTCGATTAAAGGTTGAAGTGTTGGGCAACAGATTGATCACTCGCCTCAGGTAACACATGTGGATGCGGGAGAGGGATATTTTCTTCCCTGTCTTCCTGGTCATTTGCCACATCATGTACCGGCACATCTGTATGAATCACAGCAGGTGGACTGACTGTCGCTTCAATTAGAGATGTTGGCAACGTCGTGGTGATTGTTTTTGCCGTACCAGTATCAGACGCTTCCACGGTGATTGTGGCTGCTTTTTTCTTCCGCCGTGCTCGTTTCGGTTTCTTCGCTAATTTAGGCAGGTCAAACACCTCTCTGTCGCGATCTGTCACCAGACTAATGTTCAATATGTGAATCAGTTCTTCGAAAGTTTGACACGGGGCTTTTCCCTCTTCCAGCGCGCGCAGCAAGTATCCACCGACGATATATTTACGGCGGTTTTCGCGGGTGCGGTCAGATTTTGCAATCAGTTTCTCAATTTCTTTGGCGCGCTTGGCGGCCTGCTCGGCTTTTTGCAAAGCCTTCTGTTTTTGTTGTTCTAATATCTGTCTTCGTGTCGCCACGGTTGTATCCCTCCACCCGCAGTTTCCAGCCATGATAGCTAAAATTAGTAATAATGTACTGGTCAGGGTGGCGACATTTGCGCAGGTTGTACAGTCGGTATCTTTGCAACACCCCCGCGCCGTCTGCTCCTCAACAGTCCTGAAAGTGAGAGAAATGGGTTGGCCGGAGCAGACAAAGGGCGCAACTATACATTACCGGGCGGTAATGGTTGCGTCGGGGGCAAACCCCCTGATCCCCCTGGCGGCGTTCCTGAGTGACACCAATGGCACTTTACTATCTCGACTTTAAGGTCATCTCTCGTAGTAAGTCTGCGACGACCATCACAGCGAAAGCCGCCTATCGGTCCGGTGAAAAAATCCACGACACAACCAATGGTGAAACCTACGATTACACGCGCAAAAAAGGCGTTTATGGTTGTGAGATTTTAACCCCGGACACCGCGCCAGGTTGGGCCAGCAATCGATCGGAATTGTGGAACGCTGTTGAGCGAAAAGAGGATCAAAGCACGCGACGCAATACCGCTCAATTGGCGCGTGAAATGCTGCTCGCTTTGCCAACAGAATTGGACCACGATCAAAAACAAACGTTGGTGCGTGAGTATGTGCAAACCCACTTTGTCAAACGTGGCATGATTGCTGATATTGCCTATCATGATTTCGATTCTCATAATCCGCATGCCCATGTGTTGCTCACCATGCGAGAGATCACCGCAGACGGCTTTGGCACTAAAAACCGCACCTGGAATAACAAAAAGTTGATCAGCGAATGGCGGGAGGAGTGGGCTAACCACGTCAATCGTGATCTAGAGCAGGCTGGCTACTCTGAACGCGTCGATCATCGCAGCCTGAAGGAACAGGGAATTGACCGAGTGCCCCAGATACACTTGGGGCCGGTCGTCTGTGAGATGGAGCGTAATGGAGTGCGCACCGATGTGGGCGATACCTACCGAGCGATTGCCAATGAAAATCGGCGACGGGCACAACGTAATACCGTGGTCCAGCAACAGCATGCATCAGCTGAGTTGATCCTCAGCACTCAAGCAGATGGGGACACGCAACAAGCATCCGATGAACGCTCACTGATCGAACAGTGGCAGCAGTACAAGGAGCTAGAGCCGGAACGAGATAAGCCCCAAGAGACCTCTGTATGGGAGGAGATAAAATCTTGGGGCGTGACCGACAGAACCATCGACGTATTGAAGACCTACACTGGCCACCAAGCAACCCAGGAACGAGATCGCCGCCTTGACATAGCGATGCGATCAACCGTTCCCCCTGATACCTCTGCAACGGTTGAGCAGCTCTACTGCACTGGCCTCAAGCAACGCCTCTCAGACAAGGGCAGGGGGTATTACCGAGTTGCCGACAGGTGGTTGTTGACAGAACGTTTGGCAAGACGCGGCGTTAGTAAAAATCAGGCACGGCGCATTCTCGCCGAATCAAGTCCAGAGATAATGGAGCAGCACCCAAACCAACGGGTGATGTTTATTCGCCGTCTTGTAGACAAGGTTTACAACCGAGAGACTCAGCGACAACAGAGTGAAGCCATTCTCAACCGGCAAAGCCAAGCCGCAGCACAGCTAGAAACCAGCACCACGGCCCAGGCCCCACCAGTAAAGCCCGGCCAAGGTGCCGCTTTTGGGAAATATTCCACCTTTGAAGTCCGTCATACCCTTGGCCAAGAGTACACACCGCCATATCGCCCGTTCTACGACCCTGCCAATGAAAATTTGGTCTTAGACAACCCTAACCACACTGAAACTAATATTGCTGAACTGGATGCCGATTTAGTCGCGGCCATTAAGCAAGCGGCTCGACAATCCCCTAACAGTCGCCTGCGAATTAACCAGGCTCACCGAATACGACAGAAAACCGATGCTGAAACAGAACAACAGGCTGGAAGTCATGCTATGGCTAAGCGGGAATATGCCAAGGAATTGAGCCGTCAGGCTGAGGCATACGGCGAAACAGCGGTGCTCAAGCCTGAGACTGACGTGGACATTACGGCAAAGCTCAGAATTGCAGGCTTTAGCTTCAATGCCATCAACAGAGCTGTGATCGAACGCAGTCCCATCGCTGCCTCTCTTCCTTCCACCGAGCATCAATCGAAGTATCTGGAACTGCTGGTGATGCCCACCTTGAGATCGTCCTATGTCAGGCAAGCCAAGGAAAAGAAACGACAGGAGCTACAACAACGAGGACAGGAGCATGAGTATCGACTGGATCGATTGGGACTCGCAACAGATGTCAGCAAAAACCGAGAACCACGTAAACAGCAACGCCGAGGACCAAGACGATAGCTAATTTCTTCCAAAGATTTAACTGGTCTACGTTTCGGCGATCAGGCGGTGGATAGAAGTAGCTTCGCTAGTCCTACCCTCTCTTGCTAAAGAACAGAGCAAAACGTCTGAAATTTAGTCGTAGTTTTTGTGTAAGTCAAATAATGGACCAGCGGGGGGTCGGGTAGGTCGGGAGCGTTACCACTCCCTTCCCCCCTCAGAACCGGACGTGCGACTTTCACCGCATCCGGCTCAAGCAATGCACGGATTAGGGGATTTGTGAGTAGTGCACCTGTTGGTGACAGAACTCGTGTAGCCATACAAGGTTCTTGACCTCGTTAGTTCCTCCTTCGCATTGAGGAATAATGTGATGGAGGTGAAGCGGTTCACTATTAAAGAGTGAGGCTCCACAGACAGGGCATTGAAAGTCCTGCTTTTTGGCCACTGTTCGGCGGATTTTCCCGAGTTTTTCTGCTTCAGTGGCTCCTTCCCGTCGATTGCGTTCCGCCCAGTAAGCTTGGAGAGCGGGATCATCGGGGGAGCTGCGTTTACGGACGAGTCGATGTCGTTCGATTTTGAACCAGGAAAACTTAAGCATATAGGCCCCTGTTTCCTTATCTCCAAAGACCCATTTGTTATTGGGTCTCTGAAGGTTGAAACGTCCCCAGTATCGATTGACTCGCCAAGTACTGTTTTTCCTTGGATGAGTCCGCTTGGCATGGCGAAACTGTCGTATAAAGAGATAGTGATCTAGGCTGCTAAAAGCTTCACTAGAGACCATCGACTTCATATAGTTGGCCTTGCCACGAATGATGGGGTTCATCGCCGCTATCAACGTCAACGTTGATTTGCCACGATGATTCAGGAAGACTTCCCTGATGTCGCGACGAGTGCGTTTCAGAAAGTCCTTGCTGGGTTTGATGAGCAGCTTGTATCCGGTTCTCGTCTTGCTGGTTTTGTAGTGTCTTACATTGAATCCCAAGAAATCAAAGCCTTCCGTGAGGTGGGCAATTCGAGTCTTTTCCTCAGAGAGTTCTAGACCGACTTCCTGGAGCCAGGATTGGGCTTCCTCCTTGGCCTTGATAGCATCAGGTTGGGATTCGCATAAGATGACAAAGTCGTCAGCATATCTCACCAGAATTCTCGGTCCTCTGCTTTCGCCACAGGAGTCGTATTTGACTCCCAGGGCTGCTTCCATCCCGTGTAACGCGATGTTAGCTAGCAGAGGGCTGATAATTCCACCTTGTGGGGTGCCTGTAGTCGGTTGATGGAACACATCTTGGTCCACATACCCTGCTTTCAGCCATTCCTTGATCAGTCGGCGACCGGGAAAATTCCCGATCTTAGACATCAAATAGTCTTGGCTTATGTTGTCAAAGCACCCTCGGATATCAGCATCGACCACCCATTTCTTTTTCCGATGCGGTGTTGTCGATACTTGTATCTTTTCCAACGCATCGTGGGGGCTTCTGCCTGGACGAAAGCCGTAGCTTGTGCCTTCAAACTGTGCTTCCCAGCAGGGTTCCAGCGCATTCTTGACCAGTGCCTGTAAGCAGCGATCTCGAATAGTTGGAATTCCTAAGGGACGTAGTTTGCCGTTGTTTTTGGGAATATAGATTCGCCTGACGGGTTTAGGTTGCCAGTCTGGGTGGTTGATCAGGTCGTCCACCAGTTTCCCTCGTTCTTTTGAGGTTTTCACCAGCACCCGGTCCACCCCTGCGGTCTTCTTTCCGGCGTTCTCTTGAGTCGCTCTGCGCACAGCCAGCAGCGTGTTGGAGTAACTCCGAAGCATCAGACGTTGGAGATTGCGGACCTTTCGCCAGTTTCCCTTTTCCGTTGCCTTAAAGATTCGTCGTCTCAGATTCCTCACCCGTCGTCGGACCTCACGCCAATTAACGCGATGCCAGTCGGTGGTGCTCTTGGTTACGTTTGCGCTCGCACGCATCCTAACTTTTCCCTTGAGTTCGGTTTCGTCACTCGGTCATCTTCTGCAAGCATCACCTGTCAAAGTCAGCTCCGTTTCCGGTTGGGTATTGCCCTATCCGTCCAGTTATCAAGGACTTGCCCTGTTTCCTGCTCCCTTTCGGGTGACGGCCTTCGCTTCTTTGACATCCTCTCCCCCCTTGGGTATTCGGCGTTCCTTGCGGTCTGCTTACCGAGGGAAACGACCTTTCTCCCTCGGACCCAGTGGGGGTTAGCCTGTTTTACACTGTCGAGATACAACATCGTTAGGTCTCAACTCTATTCCGGGAAGGTTACGGTAGCCCAGGAGTTGCCCATTAGAGCTGATCCCTTTTTGTCTCCCTTCGAATGGTAGGAAG
>NZ_AWNH01000033.1 GCF_000482245.1 Leptolyngbya sp. Heron Island J
AATCCAAACTGGGGGGTCCCTAGAGCTAACCAAGCTCGGTCGGAGAACAGCGGATTGCGCCTGATGAGCTACCTGCCCCATCCAACGACTAGCCTCGACAGTATCAAAGGTGTTGCCATCGGTGCAACGCAACCTGAATTAACAAGGACAGAGTCGATAGTGGATGGAGTTGACGATTGTCCGATAGGAGCCTCTATCTCATGTCTCTTCCGTGCTTAGGAATCGATGTTGGCAAGCATAAACTGTATGCGGCCTTACTGCTGAGAGCTGATAAGAAGCCGAAACGAAAGACTGTGAGTAATGATGCCTCAGGGCACCAAGCGTTAGTAAACTGGCTGGCATACCATCAAGTGGAGCGTGTTCACGCCTGCGTGGAAGCGACCAGTACCTATGCTCATCCGGTGGCTCGCACTCTCCACGAGCAGGGGCATGTGGTCACCATCGCTAATCCTAAACAAATCAAAGCCTATGGCGAGAGCCTATTGGTGCGGACAAAAACGGACCGGGTGGATGCGAGCCTTATTGCGCAGTTCTGCTTCGAACGCAAGCCGCGAGCATGGACACCACCGGCTCCTGAGGTGGACGCATTGCAAGCGCTTGTTCGTCGTTTGGATGTGCTTGAGAAGATCATGAGTCAAGAACGAAATCGATTGGAAACCACCCCTGAGGAGCTGGTGGAGGCTATCAAGCGACATCTGGAATTTCTTAAGGGCGAGTACAAATTGCTGTTGGAAGAAATTAAACACCACATTGACCGTCACGACCATCTAAAAAAACAACGCGATCTGATTACCTCGATTCCCGGAATTGGCGACAAAACAGCGGCGATTATTCTGGCTGAGGTTGGCGATATCCGGTTCTTCAAAAGTGCTCGACAACTGGCGGCTCATGCTGGTTTAACGCCCAAAAACCATGATTCTGGTAGCTCTATCCACAAGAAACCTAGACTCTCAAAAATGGGTAATGCGCGATTGCGAAAAGCCTTATATATGCCAGCGTTAGCGTCCATTAATCACAATCTTGTGATTGCTCAGTTTCGGGACCGTTTACTGGCAGCCGGAAAGCTCAAAATGCAGGTGGTCGGTGCAATTATGCATAAATTGATTCGATGGGTCTTTGGGGTATTACACTCGGGGCACCCTTTTGATGCCAACAAAGCACTCGCTGCTCAGGCTTGACATTCACAAGAGCACACAGTATCTCCGAGTTCCCTTTCCGGAAATCACCAAGCTATCCAATATAGGCATGATGGGGTTTCCCATGGCTAGGGCGGACCGCCGCCCTAGAACCCTGCGGACCGGAGGGTTACGGCAAATAGCAAATTGGATTGAGGGGTGGTCGGTAAAGCGATTTAGAATTTTATGCTCAATCGCACAAAATTCTAAAAAGGGGTTATCCAAATTATTCTCAAACCCTTTTGCCTGTAAGAAATGAATTTTAGAAGAATGTCTTTCAAGCAAAGGTCTATAACAACCCTTTACCAGAAAGAGACAACTGCACTTTTACGGTGTGGAGCGAACGCGGAGCAGCGTAATCCCCCACCGACCACCAGTGCAAATACTTTAAGAATTCTCCAAAAACCTCCAGTGCGAGGGGCGTGGGGACGTCGAGGTCCCCACATCGGGGGGGGCAGGGGGGAAAGCCCTGAGCAGCCTACCCCGCTACTCACCAATATTCAGAAGCTACACTCCTAAAGTAATTTCATAGCTTCTAATTCGATTGGTCAAATCCCAGACAAACTACATTGTCCGCACCGAGGCTTGCCCATCAATCACCTCACCGATCAATACCTCATCGGCTAGACCCACAAATAAACCATTTTCCAAAACGCCAGGAATATTATTAACCGTTTTCTCCAGCTCAGCCGGATTATCAATGCCAGTGAATTTCACATCCAGCACCATATTCCCTTGATCCGTAATCACCGGGCCATCCTTATTCACACCCATCCGCAGCTCAGGCGTGCCGCCCAGTGCCGTTAATGCCCGAGTAACTGGAGCAACTGCCATGGGCAGTACTTCCACTGGCAGCGCAAAGGTAGAACCGAGCTTATCCACTAGCTTAGAGCTATCAACCACAACCACAAAGCGCTCGGCCAGACCATCTACCACCTTCTCGCGAGTGTGGGCTGCACCACCGCCTTTGATCAAATTCTGCTGCGGGTCAACCTCATCAGCTCCATCAATTGCAATATCAATCCGAGGGGCTTCATCCAGCGTGGTTAGTGGAATCCCGTGCTTTTTAGCCAGGACTGATGCCTGAAATGAAGTTGGAATGCCAACAACGTCAGTAATTTCGCCAGATGCTAGACGCTCACCAATAAATTGAATCGCAAATGCAGTCGTCGAACCCGTTCCCAGACCCACAATTGAGCCAGATTTTACCTGGGCAGCAGCGGCACGTCCCACTTCTTGCTTCATTAACTTAACCGGGTCCATATCTGCCATGGTGTGATAACTCCTCTAATTGTGATTACGAAATATCAGCGTTGCGTTGAGCGATGTCAACTTGTAGTCAATTTGTAAACGATCAATAACCACCAAAATAGATACACTAATCGTTTAATCAGCAACGGCTAATCTTCGGTATCTAGCATGACGGAAATCGGGTCGGCTGCATAGATGACAAGGGTCGAAATGCATCTCAAATCCCACAGGCTATGACACTTTAACCAGTGTCTATGCGGGAGTTAGGTTTACTTATATGTAGTTGCACCTACACACATAGGATGTAGCATCATGATTTCTTTAGCTCATACCCGCGCTCGGGTTTATAAATCGCTGCGATGGCTGTTAGCACCACTCATGTGTTTGCTGATCGTAGGTCCTAGCTTTGCGTTGTCTCAGGAGCTGACCCTCAGCCAAAAAGTGTTGAACATGGAGCTGATGCTGGAGTCAGCGTATGAAACGTATTTTGATGAGGATTTAGCTGAAGTTACTCAGCCACCAGAAGAGATTGCGGCTACGTTAGCCCGTGTTGGTGCCGAAACAGGCACTACCCCCGCTGTTTTATGGGCGATTCCCCGTGAGGACCATCTCCATTTGGTGCTGATTGTCCCTAATGGCGAACCGATCGTACGTGATTTGTACGATGTCCCGAAAGAATTAGTTGAGACCACAACGGAACAGTTTCATCGCCACGTTAGCCGACCTTCTAGCAATGCTTATATGCCTGCGGCTCGCCGACTCTATGACTGGCTGATTGGTACCTATGAAGATGAGTTTTTAACGCCAGCTGGCGTCGATACGTTGTTGGTTTGTCCAGGGGATGGGCTGAGAGGGGTAGCCCTGGCAGCTTTGCATGATGGGGAACAGTTTTTAGTTGAAAAATACAGCACCACTAGTATTCCTGCCTTTAACCTGATCGATACGGACTATGCACCAATTGAGCCGGGTAATCTATTGGCGATGGGTGCTTCAGAGTTTACTGACCTGGCCCCCCTGCCTGCGGTCCCGGTTGAGCTAGCCAGTATTGCCTGGCAGTTGAGAACAGCGGAGGGGAGTGCTCTGGCTCGCGATCGCAACTGGCAAAACCGTTCCCTTCTCAACCAAAGCTTTACCCTGGAGAATTTCAACACCCTATTGGGTCGTCAATCCTACGATATTGTTCACCTGGCCACCCATGCTGAATTTAAGCCTGGTAAACCAGACAATTCCTACATTCAACTATGGGATCAGCGACTGACCCTGGAAGAGGTGAATAATTTAAATTGGCAGCTACCCAATTTAGAACTGTTAGTCCTCAGCGCCTGCGAAACCGCCGTCGGCGATAGTGAAGCTGAAATGGGGTTTGCAGGACTAGCCTTGAGAGCAGGTGTCAAGTCTGCCGTGGCTAGCCTCTGGGATGTTAGCGATGTGGGTACCCTGGCTCTGATGAATGAGTTTTATCACCAAATTCCACAGTCAACGACTAAAGCCGAAGCCCTGCGTCAGGCTCAGCTAAACCTGCTCAAAGATAGGAGGATTGCAGTTGATTTCGGCGCTCTAGAGAAAAATCTGGACACTAGTGACCTTGATCCAGAGCAACTCAAAACCTCTCTCTCCCACCCATTTTACTGGGCTGGTTTTAAAATGATTAGCAGCCCCTGGTAACTGCCAAGTCAATCCTCCTCTTCCGTCCTTGGCTATACTGTCCTCCCTCACAGTTTCTTCAACTTGTTTTTTTACACTGACAGGGCCAGGACGGAGCAGCTGACGGCTGGCCCTGGTTAGGCGAGGAGGACGTGATGAAAGTTTTAGTCTATGGGGCTGGAGTAATCGGCAGCGTATATGCGGCCCGATTGCAAAATGCAGGCTGTGAGGTTTCGCTACTAGCCAGGGGGCAGCGCCTTCAGGATCTCAGAGAAAACGGCATTATTCTAGAACAGGCATTAACGGGCGATCGCACCATCACCCGTATCAATGCAGTTGAACAATTGTCTGCCGACGATGTCTACGATCTGATCATCGTGACCATGCGCAAAAATCAGGTCGCGGCCATCTTGCCCATCTTGGCAGCCCACCACCAGAGCCCGAATGTGCTGTTTATGATTAACAATCCTTCCGGCTATGATGACTGGTTGCAAGCCGTGGGTCGAGAACGGCTGCTCCTCGGGTTCCCCGGTGCAGGTGGCACCCTAGAAGGGCCTATTGTTCGCTACATCATCAGTGCTCGTCAGCTGCAACCCACTACCCTGGGTGAGCCCGATGGTCAGATGACAGCGCGTCTTAAAGCCATTGTCAGTCAGTTTAAACAAGCCGGTTTTCCGGTGGCTATTAGCAATAACATGGATGCCTGGCAGAAAACCCATGTGGCCTTGATCAGTCCGATTGCCGATGCTTTGTATATGGCGGGGGGCGACAATTATCGACTGGCGCAGATGCCAGAAGCATTGCACCTGATGGTCCAAGCAATCCGTGAAGGATTTCAGGTATTGCGATCCCTAGGCATGCCGATTACGCCGGCCAAATTCCAGCTTTGGGCATGGCTGCCAGAGGCAGTTCTGGTCGCTGTTCTAAGACGCTGGGTCAGTACCCGATATTTTGAAATTGTCATTGCCCGGCATGCCAATGCTGCCCGTGATGAAATGCAACAGCTGGCCAAAGAATTCCAAACATTAGCGCACCAAGCCTCCATAGATACCCCTGCCATTGATCAGCTAGAAACCTACATTGATTTGTTACGACCCGGTGGCTTTGAGATTGCTAGCTCTTAGCGACAGTTCTCCTGATGTAGGGACAGAAGTATCAGTCGTTACACGGCCTGTTCGTAGCTTATAAAAGATTGAGTTTGCGCACTGATTTTTGACTGTCGGCTCGAACCAAAATAAAAAAAAACGGCAGGAATCAAGCCGCTCCCAAACAACTCGCTATTATGAGCCAATTGCTGTCAGTAGCGATCGCGTATGTCAGACGAAGCTGCGTTTACCATCGGTGTAGAAGAAGAGTATCAGATTATCAATCCCCACACCCGAGAGCTGGCCAGTCGATCCAATAAACTGATCGACACCAGTCATGCCAGTGCTCAATCCCAGGACTTACTATACGAGCTACACCGCTGCCAGGTTGAAATTGCCACTGGTATTTGTCATACGCTAGATGATGTACGACGGGAGCTGATGCAAGCTAGGCGCTCAGCGATGGTGGCATCGCAAAAACATGGGCTTGCGATCGCAGCCGCTGGCACCCATCCCTTCTCCAAATGGCAAAACCAGAAAGTCACCCCCAAAGACCGCTACCGCAATCTAGATGAAGTTCTACAACAGCTAGTGCGAGAAATGGTGATTTTTGGTTGTCATGTCCATGTGGGCATTGCCGATCGCGAAGCAGCCGTTGAAGTAGTCAATCGTGCTCGTCTATGGTTACCAACATTATTATCTCTAACAGCCAATTCTCCCTTTTGGTTGGGGCGTGACACCGGCTACCACAGCTATCGGATGGAACTCTGGTGTCGGCTACCCACCGCAGGCCCACCACCGCACTTTAGAAATTACGATGACTACAAAGACTTTATTCAACAACTCATTACTACCGATATTACTGATGATCCCACCAAAGTTTACTGGGACATTCGCCTATCAGAACGCTTTCCGACGGTAGAATTTCGGGTAGCCGATATCTGTGGCACCGTGGATGAAGCCGTCATGTTTGCTGGTATTATCCGATCTCTCGCCCAAACCTGCTATCGAGACTTTCAGAGCAATCGCCCCTACCCCGAGGTACGCTCAGAGCTACTAAAAGCCGCCATGTGGCAAGCGGCCCGCTATGGCACTCAAGGAGAACTAATTGATTTTACAGATCTGCAGCCCATAGCCGCCCATGACTCAATTCAGGCCCTGCTTGATTATATTCAGCCTGTCTTGGCAGAACACAACGATTGGTCTACGGTCAGTCAGCAGGTTAAGCAGATTCTTGCTAACGGTAACAGTGCCCAACGACAGCGACAGATCTATCAACAAACCGGAGATTGCAAATCAATTGTTGATTACCTGATGCAACAAACAGTGGCTGGCATCATATAATGACACCCTCTGTTATCCCATAGCCATAAAAATATTAATCATCTCTTGAGTGTATGGACGCACTAAGTCTTTTTGGTAAGGCTCTAGCTGCTTCAAAATCTCATGCATCAGAAAAATGGTCCCTTCAAAGGTCATTTCCCAGGGTATTCCCAAAGTATGGAAAATAATTATACAAATAGGGCTCAACTCTTGTTGCACAAAACTCAAATTTCCTTCTAAAAAACAAACCCATAGGTAAACTTGAAACATGTCAAAATCTCTTATACAGGAATGGATAATGCCTGGATGGTTTAGAGTACCTCTGCGGCTGTTGTAGGTGGGAAACCGTTCGTACCATTTCTCATAAACAGTCCCTGAGATTTTTGTCGCCAATGACAACATACTTTCAACAATCGTCATACTTGCAGAGTCCTGCGGGTAATTAGTCGCAGCCAAGCACAGGCGTTGCCAAGGTATGGCAACATACTCTTCCAAAAACTTGAAATAAGGATTAATTAAAGCTTGTTCCGCAGGAGTTAACGCCTGCAGTAATAAGCTATTGGTGAGGTTGATTTGGGTGGTTAGAAAGCCTAAAGACTGCCAGTTTTTAGGCAGCATGTACTGCTGCTGCAACTCTAATAGTAATGTTCTTAGCGCATTGGCCAATTTAACAATATTGGGAATACCCCAAGTATCAAGAGATATGTTTTCCATCTCTTCCCATGATTCTCCTTCGGGAGCCATGGCGACTGGCAAAAAGTCCGAATAAGCCTCCAGTAGCTTCAGGTAAAGGCGACTAAGAAACTTAGCAATGTGCGCAGTTTCCACAAAGACAGACGCATCATACTTGGAATAAAGGTCTTTCACTCTGACAGCTGCCAGACTACATTGTTGTTCAATTAGACGACTATGCAGTTTTTGGGCCGTATGCTCACGTCCTTGCTTTAAAGCAGCTTCACGCAATCGCACCCGCACCAGTGGGTCACCATGGGTAAATGATTCAGAGAGATCGGCAAGATATCGACTTCCCCAAATGCTAATCAACCTCTTAGCAGTGGGGCACTCGAATATTTGAGCGTTGGACGACATAAAAAGTAGATATAAGATTAATGTATTTAATATCTTAGGGCGTTACTGAGCCGAACTATGATTTCATCGGTAAAGTCTGGACTAATTGCACTGCTTACAGACCGATTCATCCTCTCAGTCAGCAACGACGATATTTGAGTATTTCAACAACAGCAACCCTTGTCTTATTATTCTCAACGATGGTTAACTACCTTTGATCATTGAATATTCTATTGGCCACAACAATGTTCACAAATAGAATATCTGATGTTATGACTTGGCAGTCAATGATTGTTCGCATTTTATGCAAGCTTTTAACAAAGTTTCAACCTGCACTAAAAGCCTTTTGCATGACATGGTGGAACCGACCAGGAAATTGTTCCAATTAATCACTGGCAGTATTACTCTACTGGCTCCAGGCGTAGGTGTCATCAATGCAATGAGGGGAATTGTCTGGGTAATGGTAGAGCGCGTTAGGATATCAATCACTTGCCATCCATCCATCTCTAACAAGTCTATGTCGATCACAATTAGATTGGGCTGCTCTGTCAGCGCCAATAAAATACCTTCTTCTCCCTTTTTAGTAGAGAGAACGGTGTCATATCCACAGTTACTCAGTTGTTGATTGATAACTTTTTCAACTAGCTGATTATTTTCAATTACTAAAGCTTTCGTCATAGGGCATATACTGCTGAGAAGCCCTCAGCTATACTTTATCTAAATAATTTAAAGAACCCAGTAGATATTATTAAAACCTTAATCCGATTCTAGACAAATCTCTGCTGGATCTGACTTTTTGTCTTCCTTTTTTATCTTCTCTTTATTAGATTCATCGTATCTATTAGCACCTGATTAGGCATTCACTAAGTTGGCCATTGTATACGCAATTTTGGCCAAATTCAGCATCAATCAAGGATACGTGCAGGTGGTCCGGTTATGGGTGGTGCTCAATTCCTATAATTAGTCCTTCCCCCAATAGAGATAATTCAATAGATAAAAAAACTAAGTAAGAATAAGCTCATTAAATGGCTATGGAGTCTAAGGCTTTTCTCATCATAAACTCTTTTTAAAGAGCTCTAGAAAGTGTGCACCTTATAAGGAAAAATTAGGGTGACTTTAATTTTAGTTAGTCATTAAATGACTTATGCACTGCGGCAAACCGCTATAGATAATTCTGATTGGTTATTGGGCTATAAAATCAGCGCATGTCTCTATAGTAACCACCATACGCAAATCTATCGAGCGGTTCGCCAAAGTGACCAACAGGCAGTGATTCTGAAGTTATTGAACAATCCTAGTCCTAGCTTTAAAGAGCTGATCCGATTTCGTAATCAATACACAGTCACTCAGCAACTGCAACATCCAGGAATTGTGCGGGTTGAGGCGCTACTGCCGTCTCAAAGGGGGTGGGTTCTGGTTATGACTGCTGCTGAGCAAACCTATTCTCTTAAACAATATCTGCTAGAGCATCGCCAGAAAACAAGCAGGGGTCTGCCACTATCTACGGTGTTGATAGTTGGTATTCATTTGGCTGATGTTCTTTCCTATTTAGGGCAACAGCGGATCATTCATAAGAATATTCAGCCAGCTCATATTTTAATTCATCCGGATACTTTACAAATTCAACTAATTGATTTTGGGTTGGCCACATTGTTACCCCAGGAAATACAAGAGCTGCGTGCACCTACTGATTTGGAGGGGACTCTGGCCTATATGGCTCCAGAGCAAACGGGGCGGATGAACCGGGGGATTGACTATCGGGCTGATTTTTATAGTTTGGGGGTGACGCTGTACGAGCTGCTCACGGGGCAGCGTCCGTTTCAGGCATCAGAAACAGATGCGTTGGGGTTAATTTATGGTCATCTGGCCCAGAGACCGGTACCTCCAAGTGAGATGATGGGCTGCGAGCCGATGTTGCCGACAGTTGTGTCTGACATTGTGTTGAAGTTATTGGCAAAGAATGCAGAGGATCGCTATCAGAGTGGTCTGGGGCTGAAGTATGACCTGGAGCAGTGTTTAAGCCAGTGGCAAACAACGCAAGCAATTACGAGTTTTGCATTGGGGCAGCGGGATAGGTGCGATCGCATCCTCCCCCCACAGCATCTCTATGGCCGCACAACCGAGGTCAACACCTTACTAGCCGCCTTTGAGCAAGTCGCCGCTGGCAGCACCGAGATTCTATTAGTAGCTGGGTTCTCTGGCATTGGCAAAACAGCGGTTGTGCATGAAGTGCATAAACCCATTACCCGGCAAAAAGGATATTTCATCCAAGGAAAATTTGATCAATTTAACCGCAGCAATCCCTTATCAGCCTTTTTGCAAGCCTTTCGCAGTTTGATAGGACAACTGCTGGGTGAGTCCGATGTTGCCCTCAGCCAATGGAAAACCAAAATTTTAGATGTTGTTGGCGAGAGCGGACAGGTGCTGATCGACGTCATTCCGGAGTTAGAGTACATCATCGGTCAACAGCCCACCGTACCTGAACTTTCTAGCAGTGCTGCCCAAAAACGTTTTAATTTGCTCTTTAGCCAATTTGTTCATATATTTACCAAAAAAGAGCACCCCCTTGTCATTTTTCTAGACGATTTGCAGTGGGCAGATGCAACCTCCTTGAACCTGTTGCAAATTCTAGTTACTCAGGTAGAAACAGAGAGTTTACTCGTTTTAGGGGCTTATCGAGACAATGAGGTGTTTTCAGGCCATCCCCTCATGCTGGCCTTGGATAAAATCCGAGAGCACAATGCCACCCTCAAAATTTTAACCCTGGCTCCCCTCACCGCAACAGACACCACGCAGCTAATTACCGATATATTACGCTGTTCCTCTGCTGTTGCAGCCCAGCTATCCCAGTTACTTTATGCCATCACCCAAGGAAATCCATTTTTTACGCTGCAATTTTTACAGAGTCTATATGAGAAGAGATATATCAGATTTGATGCCACAACCGGAGATTGGCAGGGTGATCTAGCCCAGATTCAAACGCTAGCACTCACTGACAATGTTGTTGACTTTATAGTAGATCGACTGTTACAGCTACCAGAACCCATTCAAGAGATATTAAAAATCGCCGCTTGCATCGGCAATCGATTTAATTTAGAAACCTTAAAAACAATTTTGAACCGTCCCCAGCAAGATATCGCCAAAGATTTATGGCAGCTGCTGAAAACAGGTTTGATTGTGCCAGAAGATAATACCTATAAATTCTTTGGCGGTGCTGATGCTCGGGATGGCTTTAGTTATAAGATGCCGTCCAATAGTAATGGCCCCAGACTGGTTCATCCCCTAGATCAACAATCGGATTTTTTTCAAGGGCATGATCTTGAGTATGAAATTCCCAACAACCTTAGCGTTGGCTATCGGTTTTTGCATGATCGCGTACAGCAGGCCGCCTATACATTAATTCCCACCCATCAAAAGGCCATCACCCACTATCGGATTGGCAACCTGTTGTATGAGCAATTAGTCGCCCCCTGCCATGAACAACGCATTTTTGAAGTCGTTCGCCATCTCAATTACGGCATTCCTTTTATCTCCGTACCCGATGAGCGCGATCGTCTGGCACATCTGAATCTTTTGGCTGGTCAACGGGCAAAAGCAGCCACCGCCTATGATGCTGGTCAGGACTATGTCAACACTGGGCTGTTGTTGTTGGGTAAAACAGCCTGGCAAAGAGACTATGCCACAAGTTTGGCATTGCATGAATTAGCTGCTGAACTCGCCTATTTGACTGGTCAGCCAGTACGAATGAATCGCTTAGTGGCAATCATTAGCCAGCAGGCCCGACAGGATCTAGACACCGTCAAAGCCTTACAAATTCAGATTCAACATTATACTGTCCAAGGCGAATTTATCCTTGCCATTGACAATGCCCGCCATCTGCTACAAAAACTAGGTATTGAATTACCCAGCCAACCGAGCCTTGAGGACGTCGAGCAAGAGTTTCATCAATTTAAGCACTTTGTCAAACAGTTTACTCCCGATGAAATAGCAGAACGACCGCTCCTCACAAACCCTCAACAATTAGCCGCTGCCAGCACCTTGATGGCCATTGGCCCTGCAGCTGTTATTACTGATTATAATTTGTTCTGGTTGATCATCCTTGCCCTGGTCAAGCTATCACTTGAGCATGGCAACTCGGTCTTTTCACCCTATGGATATGTCTGTTATGGCATTTTACTCAACAGGTTAGAGCGAGATATTGAGACCTTTTATCAACTGGGTCAAACTGGCTTAAAGATTCTCCAGCGCTTTGAACAAAGTGATGTCAAGTGTAAAGTATTTCAAGTAGTGGGAGCCTATACAACCCATATCAAGTTTCATGTTCAACAAACGTTTCCACTATTAGACAAGGCCTATACAAGCGGGTTAGAGAGCGGTGATTTTGAGTTTGCTGGTTATGCCATTTTTGTAAAATGTCAGAATCAGTACTTGATGGGACAATTACTGCCCGAGTTAACCCAACAGCTAAGTGACCAAACCCAGGCACTACAGGCCATTAATCAAAAAACTGCGCTGAATTGGCATCAACTGTTTGTCCAAGTGGTGACTAAACTCCTTGGCCAGGACACCCTCCCCTCTGAGTTTGGCAGTGAGTCCATGGATGTTGACCAGCTGCTGCAAACATTAACCGAGTCAAAAGACGACTTTGGGATTCATTATCTCTACTTTCACCAGGCCACCCTAAAATATTTATTTGCCGATCTGCCTCAAGCCCTACATTTTTCACAATTAGCGGCCAACTACTTACATGCACCCATGGGACTGCTGGTGGAGTATACCTTTTACTTTTACGATTCGCTGATCCACCTAGGCTGCATACTGTCCTCAGAGGGTCCAGAAAACACTACACGTTCTCATCATCTGGCTAGGGTCGATCACAACCAGGCTAGGATGACAATTTGGGCAGACTATGCCCCGATGAATTTTCAGCACAAGTTTGATTTGGTCGAAGCAGAAAAACATCGAATCTTAGGCAATCGGGTCCTGGCCCTAGACCTTTATGATCGTGCGATCGCAGGTGCCAAAGCCAACGGTTATATCCAAGAAGAAGCCCTGGCCAATGAACTAGCCGCAAAGTTCTATCTAGAGTGGGGTAAAGAGAACGTCGCTGCAGGCTATATGCAAGCGGCCCATGCTTGTTATCAACGCTGGGGCAGCCAAGCAAAAACAAAGGATCTAGAACAGCATTATCCCCATTTACTACAGCCAGTCTTTCCAGTGCACCCAACCGAATTTGTCGCCGATGCATCCGTCTCACACTTCAGCACCGATGACAACAATGCCCCTAACCTCCTGAACCCTCAGCCATCACCTAGCGACTGGACCCTCAACACCGCTGATTTTATTCCCATCATGCAATCAGCCCAGACCCTTGCCCAAAGCACCGATCTGTCCGCCCTGATTCAGCAACTGATCCAACTCTCCTTAATTAGCTCAGGTGCCCAAACCTGTATGGTCGCCTACCATAATCTCCATAACGAATGGGTGATTCAAGGCAATAGTCTTACAACCGACATCACCGCTACCCACGACCAACCCTCAATTATGTTGGTGACCCCCAATGCCTATCCAACCCATTTGATCCACTGGACCAAAAACACCAAAACCGCCATTACCATCGACGGTCACAGCCCCTTAGCAATTGTCGACCAATATCTTTTAGACCATCAGCCTCAAAGCGCATTTTGTGCCCCCATCCTCAAAGGAGAAACTGTTCTCGGTGTACTCTATCTGGAACACCGTCAGGCCACCAACATATTCACTAAACAGGATCAAGTGATTCTGTCATTTATCTGCGCCCAGGCCGCCATTGCCCTAGAAAACGCCAACCTGCACCAGACTGTTCAAACCCTCACCATCGAAAAGGATAGCCGCACTACGCTCTTGCCCGGCGTTATCTTTCAGCTGCGTCAAGATACTGACGGTCGTCTCAGCTTTCCCTACATTGGTGCCACCTGTCATGAACTCTGCCAGCTGTCCGCTGCTGCCATTACCGCAAATGCAGCCTGTCTATTTAGTCTGATTCATCCCGAAGATACTACCGGGGCACAGGCAGCCATCGAACAATCTGCGCAAACCCTGACGCCTGTGGTGTGGGCTGGCCGGTTTATCTTACCCTCAGGAGACATTCAAGCGCTCAAGATCGCCGCTCGTCCTCAGGCTGACGACCAAGGAAACATTATCTGGGATGGTGTTTTAGCAGAAGATATCCAGTCACCGCCTGCCACCTATTATTCCATATCCCATCTTCCGAGCCTGTCCGCCATTATCGAGCAAGATACATCTGGACAATATCCAGAATCCCATCGATTGCCATCATTGCCTACACCCGAGCAATCGATGCCATTCTTAGAAAGATTTACAGCCGCCCTGGTTGACCTGTTACCCAAGGGGCAATGTTCAGCCGTCAACGTGGCTAAACAATTAGGCGTGAGTGCACGCACATTACGACGACGGTTACAGGCTGAAGGCACTACCTTTAAAGCAGCTGTCTCCCAAATGCGACTAGCCCTGGCCAAGCACTACTTATGCCAGTCTGATCTAACTTGTAAGCACATCTCCACACTGATTGGGTATGACAACCCAAGTTCATTTACCCGTGCTTTTCATGCTGCCATGGGCATTACACCTGAAGAATTCCGTAAGAGTCAGGGTTGAAATAAATCCTGAAAATGCGGCCAATGGCAGAAATGGTCTGCATAATGGCAAAGAGGCAGCTGATGGTGGCTCGCTGTCCTGAGATTGCCCATGGAATTCTTAATCGAAAAAGTAATCGATGCCGTTTTGGAAGCCTCAGGCATCAATGAAAAAGTCGGTCGCAATCAGCAGGTGATTCGACTGCTGCAGCGCTTTGGGCTAGATGATATTGAGTCGTTGACAAAGTTTGAGGATATCTACGCCTATGCAGTGGTGGAGTATGCCTATGACGAGGTAGGGCAGTGTAAACCTGGACCACTGATTGAGTTTTTTAAGGCCAAAGAAGTTCGTGACCTGTTTTATACCGTCTATAGTCAGAACGACCCGGAGGGATGGTTACGAAAAGGGGAAGACATTGCCCAGAAAAGGTTAGAGAAACAGCTACCAGATCTGGACCCTAGACGAGAGCTAGGGACATTTGCTGCGGTGTTTGTAAAGCTGGTCAAACAAACCCGCTCTCCCAAGGAAATGCGTCAGGAGCAAAAGCTGGAAAGCATACAAAAGCAGCTCCTAGCGGTTCAAACCCAGATGCAGCAACTGCCTAGTTTAGAAGCCATCAATCAAACGGTGAATCAGCTAGCAGGGAGCGAAACCCTACTACTGTCTCCAGCGGCTCAAACTAGTAATGCAGCTGATTTGGCTCGTCAGCTAGGGGAGTGGTTTGCAGTCTTAGATTATGACCGTGATCCAGACTATGAGATTTGGGATACTGAGTATTTTGAATGGATCATTTATTTCCCTTTGACCCGCCGTAAAACGTCTCGGATTTTAGTGCGCGGGGTGGCTGGAGAAGTGGGGATGGATGATCTGCAAGGATTTCATCAGGAGATTGAAAAAATCGGCGCGGATGAAGGTTGGCTGGTAGGCAATCGTCGGGTAAGTAAAGCGGCTCGTACAGCGGTGCAGCAGGAAGAAATCTATGAAGACATTAGCTGTTACACCTTTGACGAACTGCTGGATGAGGATGCCGACTTTAGTAAGTATCTGGACTGGTTAGAAGCAGATATTAAAAACCGTCAGGTGGATACGGACTATTTGCCCCTGGCCTGTCGCAAAGATGAGCTGGACTCGGTCAGCCAGCGGAAAATTGGGGTGAGCGTTTACGGGGAGGAAGACGGCTGTATTGATGGCTATGTGGACCAGTGGCTGGATGACCCGGCCAAGGAACATCTGTCAATTTTGGGAGAATTTGGTACGGGCAAAACCTGGTTTGTGTTGCACTATGCCTGGGTAGCGCTGCAGCGGTATCAGGATGCGAAAAAACGGGGGCTAGAGCGGCCACGGGTGCCAATTGTAGTACCGCTGCGAGACTATGCCAAGTCGGTGACGGTGGAGTCTCTGTTTTCAGAGTTCTTTTTCCGTAAACATGAGATTTTAAAAAGTTACTCTGTCTTTGATCGGCTGAACCGTATGGGAAAGCTGTTGCTAATCTTTGATGGCTTTGATGAGATGGCGGCCAGGGTTAACCGTCAAGCGATGATTGACAACTTTTGGGAGTTGGCCAAGGTGGTGGTGCCGGGGGCCAAGGCGATTCTTACCTGTCGGACGGAACATTTTCCAGATGCGATTGAAGGACGACGGTTGCTAAATGCAGAGTTAAAGGCTTCGACAGCGAATCAGACGGGGGAACCGCCCCAGTTTGAGGTGCTGGAGTTAGAGAAGTTTGACGATGAGCAGATTGCTCAACTGTTGGGACGTCAGGCTCAGGCAGTGACGGTGCAAAAGGTGATGGGCAATCCGCAGCTGTTGGATCTGGCTCGGCGTCCGGTGATGGTGGAACTGATTTTAGAGGCACTGCCGGACATTGAGGCGGGTAAACCTGTTGATATGTCGCGGGTTTATCTCTATGCGGTAACCCGCAAGATGGAGAAGGATATTAGCAGTGACCGCACGTTTACGTCGTTGGCGGATAAGCTGTATTTCCTATGTGAGTTGTCTTGGGAGATGCTGTCAACAGACCGGATGAGTTTGAACTATCGGGCATTTCCTGAAAGGCTACAGCAAATGTTTGGTGAGCGGGTTCAGGAAGAGAAAGAGTTGGACCACTGGCGCTATGACATGCTAGGGCAGACGATGTTGATCCGGAATTCGGAGGGGGATTATAGTCCGGCCCATCGGTCATTGTTGGAGTTTTTTGTGGCCTATAAGATTGTGGCGTCGTTGGGGGCAATGGCAGAAGATTTTACTGCAGTAGCGCGACAACAGTCTGGTGTGGATGAAGTAGCAGATTCTCAGGAGTATACTTGGGATGCTTATTTTAAGCGGGGATGTGATGGTGATGGGACAGTGAAAACGATTGCTCCCATGGCTCACTTTACAAGTCAAGCCTTTGAAGAGTTGTTGCCCCTGCTGGGTAAATCAAAGTTGGCTAAGGCCATTCTGGACTTGGCCTATCCGATGCTAAATCCTGAGACGATGCAGCAGCGTCTCCTGCCAAAAATTCAGGCGACTCGGGGGCAGTCGACTAGCAAAGTGGGCTACATTGGCAGCAATTTGATTCAGTTATTATTAGCTCAGGATCGACGGGCTTTGGAATATTGCGATCTGAGTCAGACAGTTCTGTTAGAGCCAGAGTTTGCCAGGACTAGTCTGAGAGGGGTTAATTTAGCCCAAGCAACCTTAACACATCCTATCTTTACCAAAGTGTTTAGCTTTGTGCATGATATGGATATAAGTCCGGATGGCAAACGGCTGGTAATCAATGATCTCATGGACGTGGTTCAAATTTGGGATACCCAAACTTGGCAAGTTCTCCATATTCTACAGCAGTGTAGAAATGCTTCTTATAATATTAAGTTTAGCCCGGATGGGAAAACGCTGGCCTCAGGCAGTTTGGACGATAGTGTGAAACTGTGGTCTGTGGAGTCAGGGGAGTGTCTGAAGACATTCGAAGGTCATCAATCAGCTGTCAGGTCAGTGGCCTATAGCCCGGATGGGACAACGCTGGCCTCGGGTAGTTTGAGAGTGATCTGAATTTTGTGTAAACGCTGTTTGTTTAGAGAGAGAAGCGTTCTGGGAACAGGATAGCAAAATGAGACAGTGCGGCACGCCAATTTTTAATCGGTCGATTCCATTTTTTCGCGATATTGTTCATCGCCAGATACATCAACCTGCAAACAGCGTCTTCATCTGGAAAAACGGCTTTGGTCTTAATCACCTTACGCAGAGAACGATTGAGAGATTCAATAGCATTGGTGGTGTAAATCACCCGACGAATTTCCATGGGGTAATCGAAGATGGGAATCACATTCTCCCAGTGGCGAATCCAGATCTGGCTAATGGCTGGGTAGGCCTCATCCCATTTTTCACTGAAGGCATACAGGGCAGCTTCCGATTCGGCTAGGGTAGCGGCTTGATAAATCGGCTTGAGATCCTT
>NZ_AWNH01000034.1 GCF_000482245.1 Leptolyngbya sp. Heron Island J
CCCTCACCCCCTCACCCCACCCCCGGCTATAGCGAATCCATCGTAGAACTCCAAACCCAGCTAGACGATCTCACCCCCCAGGCCATCGGCTATCTCTACGACCGATTGTTTCAAGCTGGAGCCCTGGATGTATTTACCCAGGCCGTCGGTATGAAAAAAAATCGTCCGGGCAGCTTACTGACGGTTATTTGTACTGTCGCCAGCGCTAACGCCTGCCAAACCATCCTATTTTCAGAAACAACAACCCTGGGTATCCGGATGACCCCGCAGCAGCGTCAGGCACTCTACCGTTCCTGGCAAGCTGTCACTACTGACTATGGCCCGGTTCAAATTAAGGCTGGTTTAGCCACCCCCAACGGTCCTGTACTCAATCTGCAACCTGAGTATGAAACCTGCGCTCAGCTAGCCCGTGAACATGGGGTTGGTTGGAAACATATTCAATGGGCCGCCATTGCCGCCGCTCAGCCTCTGTATCAGCCCGAAGCGACCAATCAATGGACCAACATTACCCCAGCTTGCTCCGACACCTGATATGGCCCTAGTTAAATAAGGATTGTTAAGCAACCAGTTCTAAGCAGATTACTAGCCATTCACATCTTCCGAGCGATGATGCACGGGAGCCCAGTGTAGCTCCCTCATCATCTGAGAAAAGATCCGATATTCCTCCAAAGAGGTAGTCTCCGGGTTACTGGCTCGATCCTCATCCTGCTGCACCTGAACCAGGTTGTACTGTACGTCGCTGCCACAGATAGCTAGGGTGACACCGTATATTTCTAAAAAGTTGATAATCCACTGACACTCTTCCCGAGGAAACTGCTCATAGTAGCGAATTAGATCGGCAATTCGAGCATCTAAATACGGATGGGACTTAGGGGAAATTAACAGCAGCTTAAGTAAAACAATGGCCAACGTCAGCGGTCGGCCATTAGTCAGAAGCAAACTAAACAAAGATGACGGTGTTTCCGCATTCTCCGTCATCAGATAATCAATCACTCGGTTACTGGTGAGCAGTGCCAGAGAGGCATCTACCGGCTGATGCTCAAACTTGACATATAAGCCGTTTAATTTAGTCAGCAACCGCTTTTCCAGGGTTACCACAAAGTCTGTCCTGATGACCGAAAATAGCAAGTACTCAACCAGGCTATTTTTGTAGCTGCCGTAGGTGAGCCCTTGAGTCTGGTCATGAAAAATTCGAGCCAGATTACGATGGCTAAACATGCCGCGCTTCGCAACTAGAGCTCTAATCACTCGCAGGGCACTATCTCCCAACATAGTTGGGTTAACTCGACGCTCCCTCTGGGCTTGGGAGTGCTGAAAATGAGCCGTGTACATAGCCAGGTCAAACTTAAACTTGTCCCTTAAACGTTGGGACAGAGCCCTGGCAGCTTCTCGCTGTTCCAGTGGATTATTCGTATCGATGTACTGCGGTGCGAGTAGATAGGCCGTATAGCGTCTTGACCAGTGAGGGTCTTCACCACTAAAGCGGTTTTCAACAAAGAGCTTCAGATCCTTAAAATCGTCGCTCTCAATAAAAAACTGCAACCATTGCCGCAACCGTTTAATGGTGGGCGATATTGAAATTCTACGAATAGCTGGGTCAGCAAACAGCTGAATTAGCCCGCGGATAGCAGTGTACTCACGGGCCACTTCCCAGTTATTGATGAGAATGTAACAGGATCGCTTGAGGGTATTGTGAAATTCCTTTTCGTCATTTGCAAATAAGATGGCGTAAAGGGCCGGCACAGTGTTTGTGCCTATAGTTTCATGGTGCTGCAAAAAAAGCCCCTTAAACTCCTCAAGCACATCTTCCGCTGGCCAGGTTTTAACAATGTCTAGCAAAAAATCATAAATTGTTTGCTGAGCCTGCTGTACGTCTTGATGTCGACGTCGAGGATTAAACGAATCAGAAACTCTATCAACAACCATGCAAGTTACTGGTATACAGGACCACTCGTGCTATCAGCATTCACGGCTAACAAGATCAAGATAGGTATTAGATATTGTACGAAGTAGAAAAATGTGCATGGGCGCTGACCGTGTAATAAGAATACACCCTACTCGGAACGTATATTTACCCTGTACTTACCCTGACCTCACCTCCGTAGTATTACTGACCCCTGAATTACCAACGTATTCCTCACAAGGGCTGGACACTATATGCAGTCCGGCCATAAGTGATTAGATACTATCATGGGGATCAGCTGTCGCGCTTAGCTACATAACAGGCGGTACAAACTTACAGACAAATTATATCGACTCAGTCTTTTGGTGATCCCTAAAGAAAGACTTAAAAAATGGGGGCGGAGGGACTTGAACCCTCACGACCGTTTAAGGTCAGCGGATTTTCATCCTCCCACAGCTTTCACTGTTGCCACGCTGAGCGGGCTTTGAGGATTGGACCCTCCCTTTACCCTCGACTTGACGTTAGGGTAGCTCCCGTCGGGCCTCTGCACCTTCCCTTCAAAAGGATGAAATCGAAAAGATAAAGGATGAACTTTACCCTCTATTTTTCGCCTTTTGAAGGGCTTGGCTCAGGATTGCCATATCTCAGAAGGTCAAGTAACCAACCAAGACTTAGGTTTCCCTGAGTTTGAGAGCTTCCACTTAGCAGATTTCTCCACTAAGGCTCAGTTTTCTAAGTCCGCAGCGTCTACCATTCCGCCACGCCCCCTTAGTTGAGTAGTTAACCCTGGTAAGCAGAAGGAATGCTCCTGTCTTGACCAGTGAAAACTCCTGTTTAATTCCAACACCAAGTGGTATTCTGTGCAACCCCCTGAACGCTATGATGACTAACGACGTGGTTAAAAACCTTAGGGGCTATGGATAACCTCGATATCTCACTTTTGATTACATTGGCAGTGTATGCCGGTTTAGCAGGTCTCTATCTGGTCGTTGTACCGGGCATTTTGCTGTTTTATCTAAAGCAGCGTTGGAATGTAGCGTCATCTATTGAGCGTTTGCTGATTTACTCACTGGTGTTTATTTTTTTCCCAGGCATGTTGCTGCTATCGCCCTTTCTCAACTTTAGACCTCAGCGTCGCGAGATTTAGTCATGCGCCGAATTGATGTAATTGGCGTTGGCTTAGGTATTTTTGTAGCGGGTGGAGGTCTTTATCTGGGCCTCTCACTCGCAGGACTAGATGGGATTTCAGCCGGTATATGGAGCCAGGTAATTTTTACTGGTGGGCTATTGGGCTGGGTGTTTACCTATCTGACCCGAGTGTTTTCTCAGAAAATGACCTACAATCAGCAGCTTAAAGATTATGAGGATGCGGTTCTGCAAAAGCGTTTAGATGAGATGTCGGATGAAGAATTAGCTCAGCTGCAAGCAGAACTGGAAGCAGAGAAAAAGTCCCAGTCATCCTAGCTGTTTTATGGCACTATCTATCACCGCAGGCCAAACTTAGACACTCGGGTACACAAATTATGGGTAAATCAGTTTCAGCTCAATTTCAGACATTGCGCGACCAGAATGGCTGTGCTCTTATTCCATTTATCACAGCGGGCGATCCTGATTTAGCGACTACTGCGGAGGCCCTCCGCGCATTGGACCGAGCCGGTGCCAATTTGATTGAGCTGGGTGTGCCTTACTCTGACCCATTAGCAGACGGTCCGGTGATTCAGGCGGCGGCCACCCGCGCATTACAGCGTGGTGTAACGCTAGATGCGGTCTTGGAATTAGTGGCTGACGTATCACCAGAGCTATCAGCACCCATTGTCCTATTTACTTACTACAACCCGATTCTCAACCGGGGTATTAAACAGTTTTTGCAAGATATTTATCAGGCGGGCGCACGCGGTCTTGTAGTGCCCGACTTACCGCTAGAAGAAATGGATGTGCTGCTCAAGCCAGCTCAAGATATTGGCATTGAGGTCACGCTGCTGGTAGCTCCAACGACCCCTACGGAACGAATTGTTGCGATCGCAAAGCAGTGTCAAGGCTTTATCTATCTAGTCAGTGTCACGGGTGTTACCGGCATACGCCGTCAGATTGAGAGTCGTGTCCAAGATTTACTACAAGAGTTACGTGCTGTTACCGATAAACCTATTGGCGTAGGATTTGGTGTATCCTCTCCTGAACAAGCGGCTCAACTGAGAGCCTGGGGAGCCGATGGTGTCATCGTTGGCAGTGCCTTTGTTAAGCGACTAGCCCCACAGGGTCAAGATCACCCAGCAGGTATTGCTGACCTTGAAAGCTTTTGCCAACAACTCAAAGCGGCACTTCACTAGATTATCCCTGGGCTAATCACATCGCTCGTTATTCCTTGACTTTTTCAACTCGTTATTCCTTGGCTTTTTTAAGTTGTTAAGCATTTAGCCTACACATACAACAAAATAGTCACCCGCTATTGAAGAGTACTGAATCTTCTTAGAGTTTTTTTGATGCTAATCGCAGAGCAACCAAACCATAAAATCGCCGATGTTAAAGTCGACTGAAAAATGTTGCGCGATGTAACCTTCAACAATTCTTCACGTTAATTCAAGTGATCTTCAATGAAGGGGAATATCTCTCTTAAATCAGGACATTGGAACGGCGATCCCCATGGATTTACTAGGTAAAACAGTGAAAATTTAGAGATTTTTTTCTATTCTTCATCAAACTTTCCTGATTTGGGACGTTTCAGTATAAGCTCCTAGATTTCGACCAGCACTGTAAGGTATTGCACTCACCCAAACAGGAGTGTAATAATCCTTGACCAGAGATAGGAGTAACCGTATATATACGGCAAACTTCCTTGATTTATGGGGTGTTTACGTTCACAGTAAGTGATGTTTCCTGGCTCTCTGAGTGCCTAATTGGTTCGAGGGTCCACTGATAAATTTTGATACAGTCACGCTGTGTTTGTGACTGTATGTGCTGGTCATTAAGACATTATGAGTCGTTGCTTCAAGTTGCTTGTATCAAAGGCGATGATAGCTGTTTGCCTTGTTGTTGGTGCCTGTGAGGGGTCATGAGAGTTTTGAAAAACCGTCTTAGAGGTGTCACACGACACCTGCTCAAAGCTGTAAGTTTTTTTTTAGTGGGTGTTTTGTTGAGCACTCTACTGGTTTATGCCCATACCCCTGTGATGCCTGTGATTGCACAGGTCCAAATCACTAACACTCCGTCTGGGGCCTTTGACGATCCAACAAGTCCTGATCGGCCCAGAATAGTAGCACCGGGCAACACGACGACTATTGGAGTCCCACCTGTGGGGAATCAGCTACTTAGACTGACAAAAACAGCCGACAAATCGGCAGCTGAACCCGGTGATGTGGTTATTTATCGCCTCTTGGTTGACAACCTGAGTCAGGTCGCAGCAACACCTCTCACGGTTACAGACAATCTACCGCGTGGCTTGGAATATATTGAAAACTCAGTTAATACAGCCCCCGTACCACCAACGCTGACAGAGTTTGTAGTTTCAGAACGCCAGCTTACTTTTCGGTTTGACTCTTTGGCGGCTGGTGCAACAGTTGAAATTTTGTACGCAGTCACCCTAACGCCTGATTCTGTAAGGGGTTCTGGTGTCAACGTAGCCAGTGCATCAGCCCCTGGTTTTCCCACAGCGCAGTCCGAGTTCCGGTTAACAATTCGCCCGGGTATTTTGTCTGACTGCGGCACTATCGTTGGTCGAGTGTTTGTAGACAAGAATTTTGATGGTGAACAACAGCGTGGCGAGCCCGGTGTACCGAATGCTGTCGTTTACATGGATGACGGTAATCGGATTATTGCCGACCCAGATGGTCTTTTCTCCATGGCCAATGTGGTATCGGGCAATCGAGTTGGTGTACTTGATCTGAGCAGTCTACCGGGTTACACCTTGGCCCCCAATCTCTATCGTCTAGAAAACAACAGTCAGTCTAGATTGGTTCGCCTAGAGCCAGGCGGTCTGGCACGGATGAACTTTGCAGTAACACCGACCTACGGGGAGGGCCAGAACTAATGATGATGCGTTTGTTATCTAACTCAATTTGTTTAGGACTGCTCACGACCTTGACGGGTGTGGTAGCACTACTGCAACCGGCTCGGGCAGCTCAGCAACAAATCGCTGCAACAACAGCTGATACGAATGTGCTGTTGACACCAGCTAGTGATAGTCCAGAGCAGTTTGCTCAGGCTAGCGATGATTTACCCAGTGATTTACTAGACTCAGAGACCCTTCCTGCTGAAGAAGATCCAGGTGAAGCTGAAGGATTTATCGATGGCACTATTATTCGTCAGGTACCTAGTGGGCTACCACCGCTGATTCAGGATGAGCTGGGAGATGACCTGACTCTGGAGATTTTTCCAGCGGGTGAATCGTTTATTCCTGCCGATGGTCGGTCTACCCTAACAATCCAGGGAAGTGTGCTCGATGAAGCTGGACGACCTGTGCGGGAGGATGTGGTAGTCACCCTCACAGCTTCAGGCGGAACCTTTATCGGGGCTGACTACGATATCGATCGCAGTGGTTTCCAGGTATTGGCACGCCAGGGAGAATTTACTGTTGAACTGCGTTCATCCCTGGATGCTCAAACTGTGGCCATTCGGGCTAGTGCCTCAGCTCGTGAGGCCTTAGGGTTGTTGGATGATGAGGAAACTGCGCAACAGCCCGCCGCTGACCTGGATGGCTACACGCAAGTGATTTTCACCACTCCCTATCGACCATCCCTGGTGGCTGGTGTAGTGGATTTTCGCTTTGGTCCTGGAGCAACGGATTTTTGGGGCCGCTATGCTGACTTTTTAGAACCCGGTGAGCTGGGAGAGTATGAAGCTGACTTGGACGCCGGGATTTTTGCTACTGGCACCATTGGGAGTTGGTTATTAACAGCGGCGTTTAATAGCGATCGCGCTTTAAATGAACGCTGTAACGACAACCGGCTATATCGAGATGTGCAGAACTGCGAACAAACTTATCCAACCTACGGAGACAGTTCTACCACCGACTTTTTGACGCCGTCCATTGACAGTTTCTACGTACGGTTTGAACGAGATTCTCAGATCGTAGGCTACGAACCCGACTTCTTTATGTGGGGAGACTACGATACGGCAGAATTCTCTCGGTTCTCCCAGGAATTTTCCGCATTAAATCGTCAACTCCACGGCTTTAAAGGAAATTACACCTTTGGCAATGGGCTCCAGCTCACGGCCCTGTACGCCAACAATCTGCGGGCACTGCAGCGCGATACGATTGTGCCCGATGGCACCAGCGGTTATTACTTCCTATCCCGGCGACTGATCCTGGCTGGCAGTGAGGATCTCTTTTTTGAAATTGAAGAACTCAATCGACCGGGGACGGTGATCGAACGGGTGCGATTAGTACGCGGAGTTGACTACTCCATTGACTATGATCGCGGGGCAATTCTGTTTAACAGTCCTGTTTCCGCCGTTGATGCCAATCCATTTGGGCCAGCTCTAGTCCGCCGGATTGTGGCAACTTACCAGGTGGACGGCGATGAAGATGATGGAGATTTGTTCGGTGGACGGCTCCAGTATAACTTTGACACCAGCCTGGAATCACCTAGCTGGATTGGAGCATCAGCTGTTTTTGAAGACCAGGGAGCCCAGGACTTTAGCTTAATTGGTGTGGATGCCCTGGTGCAGTTAGGTGATTCTGGACAGTTAGTAGCTGAGATTGCGCGGTCTTCTCTGGATAACCCCACCGTCGATGAAGATGGCACGGCAATTAGGGTAGAGGCCACTGGCAGTATTACCCCTGACTTAGCTGGCACCGCCTACTTTAGAGATGCCGATAGCGGTTTTCGCAATACGGCCACCACTAGCTTTAGGGCCGGGCAAACCCGCTGGGGGGGGCAGCTAGGCTACAATCTCAGCCGTAATACACAGCTGCAGGTGCAGTTTGACCGCGAAGAAAATAGGGGGAATGAAGATCTGATTCCCACGGCCACGGAACAGCTGCTCAATCCAGGTCTAGTACGGACTGATGGCGCGACCGTCAACAACTCAATTACAACGCTACGGGCTGGCGTTCAACAGCAGTTTGGTGCCATTACGGGGAATTTAGACTGGGTTTATCGCGATCGCAACGATCGAGTCACCGGCACTGATGTCGAATCCAATCAAATATCAGCAGGATTAACCTGGCCGCTGGCTAAAAAATGGACGTTCCGGGCTCAGTCCGATATCACCCTGGGGGATGAAGATGATGCCTACCCAGGGCAGAGTGTTATAGGGCTTGACTGGGACGTACTACCAGAAGTGACCTTGAGATTTGCTCAACGGTTCTTCCACGACGATGATGTCACCCCCGATGCCCTTACCACCGTTGATGCGCTGGTTAACTACGACCTCACCGACAACACTCATTTAACCGGTCGCTATTCCATTTTGGGAGCCAACAATGGCATGAGTGGTCAGGGAGCTTTAGGGCTTAACCATCGCCTTAATCTGGGTCCTGGTCTGCATGCAGACTTTGGCTTTCAACGAATCTTTGGCGATAGCCTATCCTCCATTACGGGCGGCAACCGCGTGATTCAGCCCTATGCTGTAGGACAGTCGGCGGCGTCCTTAGGTCTGGTTAGCGGCACTACTTACACCATAGGTCTGGAGTATACAGACAACCCTGATTTCCAGGCCAGTGCTCGATTTGAGCACCGCGATTCTGAAGATGGCAACAATACCGTGGTCACCGCGTCCGCTGCCGGTAAACTCTCATCGGCCCTGACTACCCTGGCTCGGATTGAACATGCTAACTTTGCCAACCAGACCATTACTGACCGTCTCAACAGCTCCACCAGCGCCCGTCTAGGATTGGCCTACCGGAATCCCCACAGCGACAAGTTCAATGGTTTGTTGAGCTACGAATACGCGATTAACCCTTCTAGCACCCCCAACTCTCTGCTGGTAGGCGCAGGATCAGATTCGATTCAGGAGCATACCCTGGCCATGGAAGGTATTTATGCCCCCAGCTGGCGTTGGGAGTTCTACGGCAAATATGCTCTACGAACAACCAATGCTGACCTAGATTCCCTTGGAGTCACATCCACCAATACCATTCACCTGGGGCAATTAAGAGCCACCCATCGCTTTGCCTACCGCTGGGACGTCACTGGTTCAGTTCGCTATATCACCCAGCCAGAGACTAACTTTGACGAAGTTGGCTTTGCCCTCGAAGCTGGTTACTATCTAACACCAGACCTGCGACTGGGAGTAGGGTATAGCTTTGGCAGCGTCAACGATCGTTCCTTGGGCGGTAGCGGCTATCGTTCGGATGACGGTCCTTATATCGGGGTGACCTTTAAGGTCAATGAACTGTGGGATCAGTTTGGTCTACAGCAAGTTGCTCCACCTCAGCAGGAAGAATCGCTGATTGAGGCAATTGAGGCAGACGACTCACCGCCAATTGAAGACCCCGTTGGGGCTGTCCCGGCGGCGGTTACAGCTAATGACACAGCGGATTATGAAGCGGATGTCGAAGGCATCGAAGCCGACCAAGCGGCTGACAATCCACAGATCACTGACGGGGGTGAGGAGTAATGAGAGCAATCATGCATGTATCCAAGCTAGTCGGAACTGCCACCCTGGCGTTCACGCTACCGCTGATGGCCTATCCGGCCCACGCAGAACCAGGGACCACCCCCTATTCTGTAATTGTCAATTCGGCCAACGATGGCGCTGTTCGTCCTGACGATGAACTGACATTGCGGGAAGCCATTGAGGTGGTTAATGGCACACTGCCTGTGACGGCACTCAGCACTGCTGAGCAAGCTCGGGTCACTCCAGCCGCTAGTCCAACCATTAATTTCAGCCTAGCGGGTGATACCACCATTGCTTTAGTAGAACCTCTGCCACCGATCATGGCAGCAGGTACCCTGATTGATGGTGCCAGCCAACCTGGTTATGGACCACTTTCCACAACGGATACCATGGTTACCCCTGTGCCCACCCCGGTGGTAGCCCTGACCGCCGCTACTGGGGCTGAAGTTTTGCGAGGGCTGACCATTATTGCTGACGAAGTCACCGTTCGTGGTCTGAGCATGTATGGGTTTTCTGCCAACCATCGGTCCACCCAGACAACTCCCCCGGCCAATATCTTTATCACTCACCTCCCCCCTCCGGTGGATGCAGGTTTACCGAATACCCCTGACTGGCAGGAGCTAAGACCTGATGAAGACTCAGATGCTCCGGTGGGTGTGGTAATTGAAGACAATTGGTTGGGGATGTCGCCGTCAGGGCAAATGCCGCCCCCAGAGCAGATGTCAGCTCTGGGCGTCTTTGTTTTTAACGGTTTGGATACGGTGATTCAGCGCAACCGGATTGAGTTTCATGAGGGTAGCGGCATTATTACTGGGGCTCAGGCCATTGGTATGAATGTGACTGAAAATACGATGCGGACTAATGGCATCGCGGGTATTCCCGATGGCATTCGGTTGGATGGCAACATTGATGGAGCCGAGATTTATGGCAACCTGATGTGCGGCATTGATGGCAGCGGTGTGTTTATGTTTAAACCCCAAGGGTCTGCCCGCATCTATAACAACGATATTCGGTTTAATGGACGGCGTTTTAGACGAGCCGCTATCTATCTCATGGGCAATGGTCATGAGGTGACGGACAATGTGATTCAACATCAGCCTGGACCAGGGGTTGCGATCGCATCCTATCCCCGTAGTGAAGGCAATATTATCCGCAACAACACCTTTGCCGCCTTAGATGGTCTGAGTGTCGATCTAGGCTTTAACGACAACAGTGGCATTCAAGATTTTCAGCGCAAAGACGGTCCCAATCCACCGCGCAACTCCAACCTGCGTCGGCGAGATACTGCCAATGCAGGCATTAATGCTCCCGAATTTGACGACTATGTCTTTCCGGTAAGCGGCGATCAAGTCACCCTCAGCGGAATCGCCGATCCAGGCACTACTGTCGACATCTACAAAGTTGTTGACCGTCAAGGCTATTACGGTGCCCTCAACGAGTATGTGACCACCGTAGCTACGGATGAAACTGGGAGCTTTAATGTGAGCGTTGATGCTGCAGACGGGGCATTGTTGAGCGCCATTGCCACCGATGAAATTTACGGCACGTCTGAACCCTCAGCCATTGCCGCTGTTGGCAATCTGACGGAGGGACCCACAACACCCGCTATGCCCAGCTGTGAGATCGCTCAAGATCCACCGGAACCGGCTCCGGAGCTACCGCCAGACCCAGTGATTTTGCGCATTCCTCGCAACATTCACTTTGCCTTAGATCGGTCCGATATCTCAGCCGAATCCGCCGCGATTATGGATGAGATTATCACTGTCTTACAGGAGTATCCGTTTATCACCGTTGAACTCCAGGGCCACACTGATCCCCGAGCTAGCAATGCTTATAACCAGGCCCTGGGTGAGCGTCGGGCTCTAGCCGCTAGAAACTATCTATTGCAGCAAGGGATTGCCCCTGAGCGGATGCGTATTCGCTCCTTTGGTGAAACACAACGAGTATCAACTGGCACGTCTCGCATTGACTATGCTCGCGATCGCCGCACCGAGTTTATCTTCACCGATACTCGCGGTCTCGACATCATCTACGAAAATTTGGAAACAGATTTACAGCCTGAATAAGACCTGCTTTGACTTGTCAACCTGTCAATACCGTCAGTATTAGTAGAGAATCCTACCGTGAAATTTTGTCATAACAATTCAAAGAAAAAGCACTATCCAGGTCTTCGCTCAGCTGGTATTCGGCATCTTGAGCAGGCATTTCGCAACAGCAAGCTCAGACAGGTTTTAGCCTGGAGTTTACCTCTGGCGAGTTTGTTGACCCTGGCACCAACCGCTCAAGCTCAGGTAGCTACCTCTGTGGACTGGGGAACTGGAGCTGCAGGGGAAGCTGTTGATTTCCCTGTGGGCACCAATCAAAACACCTATACAAATGTTGGGGGAAGTGGTGTAGATGTGCGCGTCACTGTTGGAGGAGACGTCGGCAATAATGGCAACGCTAATCTCGATCTAACCGACTCTGATTTTGTTAGTCCTTCACCACCCGATGAAACTTTACTCATCAATCTTTTAGGGGGTAATGGTGATGAAGCCACTGTTACCATTGAGTTTTTGTTAACTGGAACAGATACACCAGTTGACGTGACTCTAGCTTCTTTTCCTATTTATGACCTAGACATCCTTTTCAATAACGGCAGTGTGTCTTGGCAGGATGAAGTAGTCGTGTCCGCCACCTCAGGAGGAACTCCTGTAACTGGCATTACAACCAGTGATGGCCCTGCTCTTAACGAAGGGACGTTTAACCAGGAAGTCATTGGACCGACATCAGTTACTATCACTGGAGTTGCGCCGGGTGATGACCCCAATAACCCTACCCAAAACGCCAACTCTCCCAGATTCCCAGGTCAAGTTCCCGGCCCCAATAGTAACTTTGTTGGTGACTTTGTAAACGGCAACGTTACTGTTGACTTTCCAAACGCGGCTGACACAATTACAATCCAGTTCAGTAATGGTCCAGGTACTGAAGATTTTGCCCCCCATGCGATCGCTATTGGTGACATTAACTTTACCGCCCCTCCACTTGTTGCAGAAGAACCTGCCATTGGTGTGTCGAAGCGAGTTGTGTCAGCAATCACCCAGGCTGATGGTGACTTTGAGGTGGTCTATGAAACCACGGTGGAAAATCTGGGGAATGTCACGTTGAACAACGTGCAGCTTACGGAAGATCTGGATGATACCTACGGTGAAGGGGCCTTTTCAATTATCGGTGGGCCAACATTTACTCCCCAGGGTGTCGCCAACGAGGTCGCCTTAACTCCCAACCCTGGCTTTGATGCCGATGCTCCCAACGGCACCCCCGGTGACACCAATATTTTGGCCGCAGCACAAACACTGCAGGTGGGTGAAGAATCCACCTTCCGATTCACGGTGGAGATCGATAATGACCAGATCACCACACCAGGCACATTTACCAATCAGATTGAGGCAGTGGGCACATCCCCCAACAACACAACGGTGGATGACGATTCAGATGATGGTGTAGAAACCGATGCTGACCCTAACGATGGCAATCCTGGCGGTGGCCCCACTGAAAATGACCCCACTCCCGTTCAGTTGCCGCCTACGGAAGAACCCTTTATCGGGGTGTCCAAGCGAGTTATTTCGGCAACTACCCAGGCTGATGGTGACTTTGAGGTGGTCTATGAAACCACGGTGGAAAACCTGGGTAACGTCCCCTTAAACAATGTGCAACTGACTGAAGATCTGGATGATACCTACGGTGAAGGTGCTTTTTCGATTATCGGTGGGCCAACATTTACTCCTCAGGGTATCGCCAACGAGGTTGCCTTAGTTCCTAACGGTAACTTTGATGCGGATGCCCCTGTCGGTGCTCCTGGCGATGTCAATATTCTGGTAGGCAACCAAACCCTTGATGTGGGCGAAAATTCCACGTTCCAGTTCACCGTTGAAGTGGAGAGTGACTTAGTTACTGTTCCAGATACTTTCTTGAACCAAATTGAAGCAGTGGGTACATCACCCAGTGGTACCACAGTGGATGATGATTCGGATAACGGAGTGGATACAGACCCTGACCCAGGTGATGGAACTCCTGGGGGAGGACCTAACGAAAACGATCCTACCCCAGTTCTATTACCCCCCACACCAGTAATTGGTGTAGCCAAACAGGTTAGTTCCTCGGTGATTGAGCCAGCTGGAACCTTTGGCAATGCAACCGCTCGGGTAACCTATGACATTGTCGTTGCTAACGTGGGAACCGTGCCATTAGAAGAGGTACAGGTGGATGAGGATCTAGATTCTGTTTATGGTGCAGGTGCCTTTGAGGTGGTTGATGTGACCTTAACGGCTGGAGCCACTACACTCGCGGCAGATCCTGGTTTTGATGGCATTGTTGGTGGTAATACGACACTGCTAGCGGATACGGCAGGTACACCAACAGGCACATTGGCGGTTGGTGCATCAACAACGTTTCAACTGGTTGTTGACGTCAACACAAGCAGTCCAAACCTAACACCTCCCCTACCCGGTCCCTATGTCAACCAAGTTGCCGCATCAGCTACCGATGCCGATGGCAATACCACCAACGATTTATCTGATAGCGGTCCTGTCGTTGACCCGGATGGGGATGGGGACCCCAATGAACCAGGTGAAAATGATCCTACCCAGATTAGTTTTGAACCGGATCTACGCCTGCTCAAACGGATCACTCAGCTGACTAGAAATGGTGTAGAGCTGGCTCTAGAGGGAGATAGTGCTGATCCAAACGGCGACGGTCAACGGCTGCAGACCCTATCCAACAACACCTTGCCCCTGGGCCTGACCAATGTGTCAAATACCTTACAATCGGGGGACCTGGTTGAGTACACCGTATTCTTCTTCAATATCGGTACGGGGACTGCTGAAAATGTAGAAGTTTGCGATGAGCTACAGCCCCCTAGCATCCTCCAGCCAGGTAGCTTAGAACTATCTCAGCCAACAGTCGGTGGAAACTTGAACTTCTCCCCTAATGGGCCATTGTTTGAGAAAGATCCTCTAGAACCCCTGGAGCCCTCTTGCCTGTCTGCCCCTGGAGAATTTCCCTCCAGTAATGCCCTACCGGGTCCTGCTGGTGTTGGAGCAGGCGGTGGCGTTGTGGTCGGTGGACCTGAGTCAGGTCTCAATGTTGAAACCAGTGCCATTGGCGCATTTCGCTTTGAGATTCGCATTCCATAACTTTTCTATGGCAATTAAATAGTTGACAATACCTCTAGTGTGGCAACTTGAACCATACTAGAGGTATTTCATCATCAATTGGAGATCAGGGTAAACGTTAGTTAGCCTGGCCAAAGGGTATCCGGTAGGTATCCCAAAGCAGTACAAAACCTGCCCCGACAAGTTTGTCTCTTTTGCACCAAGCTCACTAAATTCGACCTTGGTATAACACTCACTAATGGCGTTTAGATTTAACCCAAAATTGACATTAGTCCCCCATGGTGGACTGGGAAATCGGATGAGGGCAATTGACTCTGCGATTACATTGAGCCACAAATTGCAAAAGCAACTGACGGTGATCTGGCTGGAAAATACTCCTCAGTTAAGATGTCCATTTGATAAGTTATTTCAGCCTATCCCTCAGGTTAATATTACATCGCCTCAACTTACATCAATTTACTTAAATCCTCAGACAAATCACGGTTCAAGCCAGCTGAAGCAAAGTTTTTTATCCCTGACAGCTAAAGTCTTTCAACAAATCAATTTTCAAAAAGTTATTGACAATGATGAAGTGATTCAACTGATAAAAAATAATCGGCTAGAAACCCTGGCAAATTATCAAAGTCTGATGATTTGGACCGATCGCAGCTTCTACCCAGACAATACCTATGGGTTATTTAAACCCATTCCTGTCTTAGAAAAAGCAATTCGCACGCGGACGGCTGATTTTGGCAACTATACAGTCGGAATACACATCCGCCGGGGCGATCATCGTAAGTCGATTCAGCACAGTCCATTAGATTTATTTAGAGATGCGATCGCACAGGAAATCACTCAAAATCCAGACACAAACTTTTATCTGGCATCGGACTCACTACAGGTCAAGCATCAACTGATAAAAGAATTTGGTGACCGTATTATTACCCAGCTGGCAGCGACCAGTCGTAATAACGAACAAGGCATGCAAGCAGCCGTCCTTGATTTATATGCGCTGTCGCGTACACGCAAAATTTATGGGTCCTATTGGAGTTCTTATTCACGAGTTGCTGCCAACATTTCCAATATAGACCTCATTATTCTCAATGCCCCTACGCCTTAACTCATATTCCAATCCATTATGGTTTTCTCAAAACGTCATCGCCTGTTGATTTGTGGGTTCTATGGCCACCACAATTTAGGCGATGAAGCCATGTTGGCCGGTATGCTGCGGCTACTCCAACGTTGTTTAGGCCCAAATTATCTTGACCAGATTACGGTCTATTCTAATGACCCAGAAGATACAGCAATGCGCCACGGTGTGGCCACATTAGGCAATCAATTTCCCCGTCGTCGTCGTGAAAAGTGGATACAGTGGATGGACCACACGCTAGCGCTATGGCAACATCAATTTTTTATTTTGGGAGGCGGTGATTTGCTCCGAGACTCCTCCACTCGGGATGTCGCGACCACCTGGCTGCAGCCACTGCAGCGGGCAATGACGTTAGGCTGTCGTACCATCGTTCTCGGTATTAGTGTGGGAGAAATTTGGAAACCTCAAACCAAAATGGCCATTGTTGAGACTTTAAATCGGGTTAATCTGATTGCTGTTCGCGATCAAGGATCTCAAGAGAAGTTACAGCAGATGGGGGTCACTCGTCCTATATATGTGATCAGCGATTTGGCCCTGCAGTTGACGACAACACCCATGAATTTTGGATCTCAGGCAGTATCGGCTCCTCAGAGGTCGGCTCCTAAAATTGCAATTTCAATCCGCTCACTGACAGGCCGTTTGCCGGAGATAGATCAGGCGGTTGAACACAGGTTTTATCGTGAAATGGCACAGATTATTGACTATCTGGTTGAAACCAAAGGCGCGACTGTGTCACTGTTTCCCTTTCAAACCGAAAAGCCTAATGATCGGGGACAGGACAACGATGAAGACGCTATTAACGCCGTATTACAACGGAGTCGGCAAAAGCAGCACGTCACGGCTCATGGCGCATTTAACTCGGTGGAACAGGCGCTGGATGTTTTACAGTCGTTTGACTTAGTGATTGGCACTCGCCTGCATTCACTCATCTTGGCAGCAGGGTTAGGTATTCCCTTGTTGGCCGCTGTCTACGACCCAAAAGTCTCTGGTTTTATAACAGAAATTGAGCAGCAGGTCAACAGTTTTTCCATCCAGCAATTCACCCTGGACACTGTGAAACCTCGGCTTGAGGCTCTCCTTAGCCAGTCGTCGCAAAGTCAGCATCGCCTCATCCAAGCTGTTGAGCGATATCGTCAGCAAATGACACCGATTGAACGTAAACTTTGTCAATTATTAGATAGCTGATGGCGATGAGTCACTCCTCTGATAGTCACTCCACCGATAGCCAATCACTGGCTCCTATCTTTATCGTCGGTATGCCTCGCTCTGGGACGACGTTACTCACCAGTATGCTGTCAGCCCATCCCCGGATTGCGATCGCGCCTGAAACCCACTATTTTTCCTATTGGCTACAAGAGTATAAAACTCTCGACCTCGCATCCTCTAAAGACTTTGAACTCTTTTGGCAAGCCCTTAGCCGCAGTCAGAGATTCTCATATTTTGGGATTGATGCCAACAAAACACGAGAGCGAATCCTCTCAAAAGGTCCACCATCACACCAGCATATTTTATCAGGCTGGTTAGAAGAGTACGCCAACAACATTAATAAACCGCGCTGGGGCGAAAAGACCCCGTTGCACTACCAGAGCTTAGATCACATTCTTACCTGGTTTCCCAATGCCCGCGTCATCTGGATGCTGCGGGACCCAAGAGCAGTAACGGCCTCCTTGCAAAAGGTTCCTTGGGCCAGCAACTATATTCATATCCATGCCCAGCAGTGGCAAGCCAGCCTCACCAGGTTTGAACAAACCTGGCAAAAAGATGCACGCGTCCAGCTGTTACGCTATGAAAATCTTGTACAACAGCCTGAAACATCTCTCATAGCTCTGTGCCAGTTTCTTGGCGAGACCTATAGGACCGATATGTTAATAGCCCGCTCCGAAACTCATACTCCCTTGATCAATCGTCAGGGTTGGGCTGTTCAACATTTAGAATCAGCTCTACAGCCCATATCAGCCCATGCCCTTAATAAATGGCACCATGAGCTCGCCAGTCATCAAATTGAGATGATCGACTCGCTGACATTTCCTGCTGCTGCCAAATACGGCTACACTACACACACATCCAACCCAGGTCCCTATGCCCGCTTCAACCTCAACCTCGAAAAGTTACAAGTAAAAATTGATCGTAAGCTCAGCTATTGGCAAACAAAATGGATGAAACGACCCAAGCAATCAGGAAAACACATTGGCGCAGCCCCTGAATAAGTCAATCTGTGTCTGGAAATACCATTGATTGACCAATAATCGCGTAATTACAGGTTTATAGGGCATGAGTCAACTTTAGTCATCAGTTCTTTATGTTTTTCTAGGATTTAGCAAAAAAATCAAGGTTTTATCACTTAAAGACCCTTGATATCTGGACTTATCCCTTCTAACGTCCTATTATTAGGACCGAATAAATAATTCCCCTTAAGCGCATCTGTTGAACGCCTGCGTTTTAATTCACTTGCATGGTCCTTTTTAAGCATCAGTTACAGGTTTATCTCAACTTCGTCCGTGCTCAATCAAATCATGCCCCTCAGAAATTTATTATTTTTGGTCGCGGACGCTCAGGTAGCACAACCCTTGTAAGTTTACTCAATTGTTTACCTGAAATTGATTGCGACGGTGAAATCCTGGCTCAGCCCGTTCTCTGGCCACAGCTGTATCTTAAAGCCCGTGCTGCCCAAGCCCATAACTCCGTCTATGGGTGTAAGCTCTTGAGCTATCAGCTCCGAGATACCCATCAGATTCGGCAAGGTTCAGATTTTTTATACGAACTCAGCCAGGCAGGGGTTTCTATTTTGTACCTGCGACGAGAAAACCTGTTGGAACACGCAATTTCCAACATTCGTGCCCGTAGCTTTGGGTTTCACCAGAGTAAGTTTCACCAGAGCAACTTCAGGACAGGGGTGCAGCAGGAAAAAATTTATGTGGAACCCAAGGCCGTAGTTGACTGGATGGAGAAAAGTCAACGTCTCTGGGAGTACGAGCTCTCCTTGTTGAGAGATATCCCATATATGGCATTGACTTACGAGAAAAACTTGGCTAGTGAAACCCAGCATCAGCCTACTATTGACGCCATTTGTCGGTTTCTGGGGATTCAATCGACACCCGCGGTCAGTAAGTATCAAAAAGTTTCACCGCAAACCTTACAAGCATCGGTGGAAAACTATGGTGAGCTGGTTTACTATCTAAAATCTACGCCTTACGAACGCTACCTCGACGTCTGCCCGGCACTTTCAACAGCTGCATGTTAGCGTCATCCATTAGCTTAGTTACACTTGATCTACGATTAAACTTGGAGTGCTTCTGTGGAGAAAGCTTCAGACTTTGATCTGGGTGATATGGCAAAGGCCGGAAAAATGAGGATGGAGGCACGAAAGAGAGGCCTGCAGTAATAATGTTTCCAAGCTCTCAACTGTCTGAACCAAGCCACTATTTGCTATATCTATAACTTGATTGCTAGCGAAACCTTTAGCTTATGAGCAGTATGCGTCAGGCAGACGCCTTGCCGTTGACCTCGGAGCATCGCACTCTTTTTTTAGTGCAGGTAAAACCGTATCCCCTCAGCGGTGGTGTTTCGTTACGTAATTGGCAAAATATTAATCTTTTGGCTCAACATGGTGCAGTGGCTATTTTTTCCATGGCTAAAGGGGATAGCCAGCCAACATCACTGCCACTCAAGGTTGATTGGCAACATTTTGATCTATCGGCACCATCGCGTCCGCTTTGGGAAAAGGTGCAGCGTCGTCTCTGGCGGCTACGGTCCACTGGTCATGCCCGTGCTGATTGGCTCTACACTCAAGCTGCGGCTGAGCAGCTGCGCCGAAAAATCGCAACCTATAAGCCGACGCTGATCATTGTTGAGGAGATTTGGTTATATCGTTATCTGCCCATTTTGCAACAGGCTGGATGTCCGCTCATTTTGGATAACCACAACGTCGAAGGGGATGAGAGTCGCTATCAGGGTGTTGATGCCATGACGCCTCAGATGTTGGCTAAAGTACGACGCATTGAAGAAAATTTGATTCGGGCTGTGGATCAAGTGTGGCTGTGCAGTCAAACAGATGTGGACTGTTTACAGACGCTCTACCCTACGGGGAAAACCGCAGCCTATGTGGTTCCCAATGGGGTTAATCCTGACGACTACACACCCAGAGATTGTTTACATGCCCCTGTGGCTGAAGATCTCAATACCTTAATCTATTTGGGGCGTTTTTCTTATTATCCTAATGCTGAGGCGGCCTCTATTTTGATCAATCACATCTATCCAGCTCTTCAAAAAAATGTGGGTAATTGCCAACTTTTGTTGGTGGGTTGTGATCCGACGGAGGAAATGCTAGCAGCAGCTCAAATTGATCCACACATTATTGTGACGGGAGCAGTGGAGGATGTTCGTCCTTATCTGGCACAAGCAACGATGATGGTAGTTCCTCTACAAAAAGGCAGCGGTACTCGACTTAAACTTTTAGAGGCGTTTGCCGCTAAATGCCCGGTTATCAGTACGGGAAAGGGGGCGGAAGGGCTTGCTGTTGAAGATGGAAAACATTTACTTTTAAGAGACTCTTCCGCTGCTATGGTGGAGGCAATTCAGCAATTATGGCAGCAACCTCAAATTGCTCAAACATTATCAGAGCAGGCCTATGAGCGCTTTTTAGAATATTACAGCTGGTCTGCTATTGGTCAGCAGATTCGTCACTCTCTAGCACAGCTATCGAGATCATAAACTCACTGGTGCTTAGACCCATGCCCCAACTCCAGGCAATTCATGAGCCGCCTCGTATCAGCGTTGTCGTACCGCTATATAACAAGGCAGCCTACATAAAAGAAACCTTGAGTTCAATTTTGAGGCAGACCTTACCACCTAGCGAAGTGATTGTGGTCAACGATGGCTCTACAGATGAGGGACCTGAGTTAGTCCAAGCGATTGATGACCAGCGGCTTCAGGTGATTCATCAGGATAATCAAGGGCCTGGGAGTGCGCGTAATCGCGGTTTGCTGGCAGCAAGTTCTCCTTATGTTGCTTTTTTGGATGCTGACGATGAATGGCTGCCTAATTTTTTAGAGGTGACGCTCAATCATTTGCGCCAGAATTCTGACTGCGCCCTGTGTGTGACGGGACAATATCGGGGGGAACAGCGTTCTGATTGGCGCAATGTGTTGACACCCCTAGGATTGACGTCTGGTCGGTGGCAGCTGTCGTCTGAACTATCCACAGATCAATATAAGCCCAATATTGACTTGCTCCATTCAGGGGCAATTGTGTGCGATCGCACCATCATCCAACACTTTGGTGGTTTTTATGACAAGCATCGCTGCACCTACGGCGAAGACATTTATCTATGGCTCCAGATCATCCTCAACTATCCCATTTACCGAGATCTGCGGCCACTGATGTGGTATCACACTGAAGCGTCTGACCTGGCCGTTTGGAATCAGGTACGTCCTCCCTGGCCAATGCTGTTAGAGCCTGAGCCCATCCGCCGTCGTTGTCCTGAAAGCTATCGACCGCTTCTAGAAAATATCTTAAACACCTATGCTGCCATTGCAGCGTATCGAGCCACTACTGCCGAAGATTTAACCACAGCTAATCAGCTATTTAAGGCATTTCCCGATGCTCGCCAACAAATGTTTCAAGACTGGCGCAAACGGGTGGACTACTTAATTGCCAATGTGCCTAACTTGCGACGAACATTAAAGCGGTTTAAACCCGATGGATAGGGCAGACACTATAATTTCAACCTCGATATTGCTGTACTACCTGGTCATAGATCGTCTCTAACTGCCGGGTATTTTTTTTCAAATCGAACTTTGCAGCTACATGGGCCTGCCCAGCCAGGGCAAACCGTTGGCGCAGGTTTTCATCTTCTAGTAGTCGGATTAAATTTTTGGCTAACTGATCGGTGTCTTTTTCCGATGCTAACAATCCAGTTTCGCCATGGACAACCGCTTCAGGAATTCCCCCGGTGGCAAAACTCACCACCGGTAGCCCCATGGCCTGGGCTTCCACAAATACCATACCCAACCCTTCAGCATCTCCAGAGCGAGCAATAACGCTGGGTCCACAAAACACTTGTGCCCGATTCATCCAATGACGTACTTGTTCAGGCGGTTGTTTGCCTAAAAAGACGCCCTGTACTGCAAGCTGGTCGGCCAGGGTTTGAAGGTGAGATCGCAGAGGCCCATCTCCAATCACCACTAACCGCACCGTAGGCAACTGACGCTGAACTGCAGCCATGGCCCGCACAAGATACTCTCCACCTTTTTTCTCAACTAATCGACCCACAAACAGCACTATGGGCTCGCGGATTTGGTCAACCCGAGGACAAAACAACTGGCGATCGATCCCAATATAGTGGACGACGATTTTATCGGCAGTGCCTCCCCTGAGCAGCAGCTGATCCCGAATAAACTGAGATACGGCAATGAGACGATGGGCAACTACCATTGCCCGGTCTCGTTTATGTAACAGCAAGGCCCTAAAAAAATCACCCTGAGTACGCACCGTTGTCCAGGCCGGTGTATCCCACGTGGCGTCATAGCCATGAAAGGTGACCACCAGCGGCAGCGCCAATTGTTGACACAGGGGAAACACCAATCCTCCATCACTGCCAAAATGAGCATGCACTAATGCTGGCTTCAGCTGCTTAAGTCCCTTTAACCAGCGGGGATGACTAATGCCACCAAACTTATACAGCCCCCTCCATAAACGACCTGAAACAGCATAATCCTCCAAAACACAAGTCTGCTGCTGATTTTGAAGACTCTCTGTTAAGCGGCTGGTCCCCACATAAATTGGCCCATAGTGAGACAGACTATCTCCTTGGGCGGGAATAAATGTTTCTGAATAAGGTAAGAGCTGATCACGATAAATTAAAATCGTGGGCATAAAGAAAAACTCCAGCGGATATCCGTTAACGCTGGCTAGCTATTTATTAGAATTTAGGCAATTAGATAAGGCAGTTGATTGCTTAGTTAAATCGTTTTTTGGCTTGCGATCGTTGGTGGGTTGGAACCTAGCAGCAAGCGTCTCTCGGTTCCCAGACAGGGACTTTTGCCAGGTATAAAACGGGCTCAACAAACTACTAATCAACAGCTGCAGTTCAGCTGCAGACACCACATCCCTGTGGAGATGACGATAGTGTTTAACCAGGTGCAACAGCAGTTTACGACTGTCATTCGCCATAAATAAAAGCACCCACAGTGGCCGTTTCCAGGGAGTTATACAAACCATACGAGTCACATATTTACTCAAACCAATCCCATGGAAAAATCGTAACAAATAGCGTCGCTCAAAACGCCAGCCTGGAATCTGATGCTCAATATGCATGAGCGGATTAAACCAGATTTCCCAGCCAGCTTTTTTTAAGTACAGCAACGCTTCAACATCTTCTCCCTTCAGGTGTAATGCATCACCCACCGGCCCCCGCAACCGCAACGGATAGGGGACATACTCCAGCCAAACCTGTCGTAAAATTACCAACCCAGCTCCAGGCGGAACCAAATTACTCATAGCTCGCCATCCCGTTGTAAAACAGATAGTTTCATCTCGTTCGACCACAGGAATAAATGGAGCAATTCGTTCAAAATTTGCAGGCGGCGTCATCTCGTAATTGGGATGGATTTGGCCACCAAATGCAGCCGCCTGAGGATGAGCACAGCCAAACTCATAGGCTGCCTGCACCCAGGTAGACGCTGGAATATTATCGTCATCCAAAAAACCAATCCAGGTGCCCCGCGCCTCTAAAATCGCGCGATTGCGAGCAAAGGACGCCCCCTGTCGAGTTTCTAATACGTACCTTAAGGGACACAATGTCCAGGTTTGTTGATATTCACGGACAATATCAACAGTCCCGTCAACGCTATTGTTGTCAACGATTATGACTTCCCAATTGATGCTATCAGAAATCACCTGGGCCTTAAGAGCCTCTAAAATCCTAGGTAATACTAAAGCACCGTTGTAAAGACGAATAGCAACTGAAAAATCAATCATAGATTTAGATAAAGCCACAATCGCCTCGGCATCTGCAGCAATTGATCTTGCTGAACTTGATTAAAAGCAAGGCTAAGTCTGGGGGAGTCCCCTAAAACAGTTTGGATTCCAACATTGCTAACTCATAGATAACAATAATAAATACATACTAATACCTAGGATAGCAATTCAAAATCACATAGACATTCGCCGTTGCCGCATCACAGGGAAGATAAAGATTAGACGTATATCTCTAGCTAATATTGCCCAATTGCCTACCTCTGACACACAGGAAACTCAGTATTTGTACGGTGAAATCAGTCATCTGGCACACTCACACTGCTTAAAAATGTTACGCTTTGCCCCTTTAGAATCAGTGAAACCTCAAAAGTTTACGGACACCTTACTGTTTTATTAAATCTTAGGGAATCGTGCACCTAATCCCTGGTGATGAGGGATCTTTGAGACCAGCAGATGACTACGTTAAAGCCCCTGACACAGACTAGTTAGAAATACTCTAACAGGTCTGGAACCAGGGGCTTATATGCTGTGATAGATATCGTTAATAGCGCAACTAACGCCAGCCGAATTATGTCAGGGCTTTCTTACTCATGCTGTACTTGCCGCCGCGACCACGATACCACTCATTAGTACGCGCACCAGCGGACAAGATATTGGAGACCCGGTTACGAGCTTTCAAGAAGGTTGCCTTAGGCATATCGCTCTTGAAGATAGCCTCCATCACTTCTGCAATTTTAAAGGCTTCATCGGGCTGAGCCTTCAAAATATTAGCAACAACATCAGGCAGAGGAGTCTTGCGGAAGGGGTCCTGAACATAGCGCTGCCAGTTAGGAGACTTGCCGCCACGGGGCTTGCGAGTAGTCTTAGGCGCTGGGGGCTCTGCCGCTGCTTTTGCTTTAGTAGCCCTAGCTTTGGGGGCTGCCTTTACTTTCGTAGCAGTCTTAGCAGCGGGCTTACGACCACGACGCTTGCCTGGCTTCTTAGCCGGAGCTGGCTCTTCTTCTTCCTCACTTTCGGTAACGCTGGCAACTGCGCTAGTCAGGATCTCAGTAACACTGGCGGCAACACCGTTGGTGCTTCCAGTGGACTGAAACATATTAATAACAGTCTTAAGACCTTCGCGCTGTTTCTCTGTAGCGGAAAGTTGATCGCTTAGTTCTTCAATTTGAGAAACCAGCTGAGATTCAACTTCCTTGAGCTGATCAAGGACATTAGTAGCCATATTTGGATTCAACCTCACTTTGTTGCAATGAATAGAGCAATATTTGAGAAGGACAATCTCACTTGTTTTTTAATTCTACAAACATATAGCACTAATTCAACAAGTTTTTAACACCAAAAAGATACCCAAACTCAAAAAAGTAATATCACTGAAGTTTTTTTGGCCCTGCCAACAACCTGATTTTTTGCTGTTAGCTGACGCTAACAGCCGCTGTTTTTTAGATAGTGGCAGCCGAGATACCATCCGATATCAATCTACGAAACCCTTGTTCAGCAATGAATTCAAGCCAAACAAACAAACAGGAACAGCTTTGGCATGAACTTTGTGAAGTAACCTTTCTGTCCTCTTACACAGGACGATCTGGATCTATCAGTCTTAATTATTTCCTGGGAAAGAATCATCAATATTTTTTTGGAAATTTTCAGGGTAGAAGAATGCAAACTGTTAACGGTGAACCAAGATCTTTGGTTTAAAAGAACAAAAGTAGTTCATGCGAACTACTTTTGTTCTTTTATGGAGTTGTCAGTCAGGCTATCCCCAACGCGTTGATGGCAAGTCAGGAGGAACATCCTGAAGTCGTCCAGGACCAATCGCTTTGATAGCCTCTGTCAAATTCACATCACCGGTATAGAGGGCTTTACCAACAATCACACCGCTCACTCCTAGGGGGGCAACACCTAAAAGACTAAGTAAATCGCTCATGGAACTCACTCCCCCCGAAGCGATGATCGGCGTATTAATTTTTTCAGCAAGTTCTCTAAGGGCATCTAAATTGGGGCCTTTGAGGGTGCCGTCTCGTTTAATGTCGGTGTAAATAATTGCAGCCGCCCCCAAGTCTCCCATGCGACCAGCCAGCTCATCAGCCATGACGGTCGAAGTTTCTACCCAGCCGCGGGTAGCTACTCGACCGTCACGGGCATCAATACCGACAAAAATGCGGCCTGGGAACTCACGGCTAAGTTCTCCCACTAAATCGGGCTGTTCCACCGCGACAGTGCCTAAAATAGCGTACTGCACTCCTAGATCAAACAAGGCCTGAACTCGATTGCGATCGCGTAATCCTCCCCCCACCTGCACAGGCACATTCACCGCCTTAACAATCTCGGTAATGGCCTGCCAGTTCTCAGGTTTACCGGCTTTAGCACCATCTAAATCCACCAGATGAATGCGAGAGGCTCCCTGCTCAGCCCAGCGACAAGCAACAGCGACCGGATCATCATCAAAGACTTGGGATTGGTCATAGTCTCCTTGAAATAAACGGACACAGCGACCGCCGAGTAAATCAATGGCAGGGATCACATCCATAGTTGAATTTACCGTTACATAAGGGTGAGCAATGGTTCAAATTGTACAGAAAAAGGGGGAAGGACAGGAGACTGGCGGTAGGAGACATCGGGCCAAGGATCTTCTGTCTTTCCCTGATATATGGGTATTTCGAGATCTATATGGCGATCAACAAGCCGCGCTAGTCCCCTAGAGATTGTCCGTAATGTTATCTAAGAGCTTGGTAATCTGGTCACGATCTGGAGCGCTCGGACTGTGGTTCAGATAGGTTTCCAAGTCACTACGGGCAGCCAATAGATTTTGGAGTTGATAGTGAATTAACCCTCGATCGCGACTGTTACCAGGTTCATTGGGAAACAGCAGCAGCAGATAATTGAGGATTGTCAAGGTATGGGGTAAGTCACGCCGATTTAAGTAAATCAGCTTTAGATTGTTGAGCAACCGAGCTAAGAAAGCCTTAGCATTAATGGGAACCAGATAGGCCGGACTCCAGGCGGCATTACCCCCATAGAGTCGCTGAAAAATAGCCTGACAGTCAGGGGCAAACAGAACTTCTCCCTGGTTAAACGGATCGATGTAGATATCCATATCTGCCACCGTAGGCCGAATTAAAAAATGTCCTGGCATGCCCACACCTACCATGGGCAAATCAAGCCGCTGAGACACTTCTAAATACACCAGCGCCAGGGTAATGGGAATTCCTAAACGTCTTTCGAGTACTCGGTTGAGATAACTATTTTCGGGATCGTAGTAGTCAATTTGATTACCGCTAAAGCCGAGTTCTACGTAAAGATGTTGGTTAATAGTCTGAATCGTTTTGAGTGGATAGCTGGAAATCTTGGGTTTAATAGCGATCGCAATGTCATTTAGCTGTTGATAATACACAGCGGGATCAAGATCGGGATACATTTCTTGCGCCGGACAAAGGGCGGCAGCAGCTAGATCCAGCGTGGGTTGACTGATGAGATGGCGAAACCGCTGTTGGGCTTGGGAGAAGCGCAGGGACATGGAGACGGGTGGGGGTAGAGAGGCAGAGAAGAGGCAGGCAGGGGAAGTGGGGAAACACGGGAGGTGAGTTTTGAGCGCCTGATTGATCGCTGTTTGATTTTCCCGATTCCCTACCGTCAACTTTTTGCTGAGTGAGTGTTGTGATCGCTACCGCTACCGTAGATCAAGGACTCTCTCCAACGTCGCCAGTAGTAACTGGTAGACTGGCTGGGAGTGGCGGCCAGAAGCTGGTTAAGGGCACTGTAAACGGCCAAACTTAGGTAATGTCCTGTCCAGTCTAAAACAGCTGGAATGCCAACTTGGGGCAAAATCTTAGCCACTAGCAGCGGATGATAGATGGAGGTGCGTAGCAATGTTTTGGCCAGGGGTAAAAACTGGACAACATCCTGGAGAAATGGGCGAAGCACCGGATCACCCAAGGCCGCCATATCTTGAAAGATGGTAGTGAGCAGAGTGTTGATTTGGTCTTGATCCAGGGACTGATCTACCTCCAGACTCATGGCTTTTTGAAACAGCCAGGTGACAGCAATGTTGGGCTGATAGGGCTGTAACCAGCTGAGGGCCGATGCGTTGAGCTGATCTTGCCGTAGAGCATCATCAATCCCCTCACTCAGACGACCCAGGTGTCGAATCATCGCCCCAAATCCACCAAAACTCAGGGGAGATTGGTGGCCACTGGCATCACCCACAGCCAATAGTCGGTTCCAGGGAAAGCGGAGGGGACTGTTGCGGTAGGCTGGGAAAAAGCCAAACAGGGCACGTTTGAACTGTAGCTGTTCCAAGGGCACCCCTTGATAGTCAGGCAGAAGCTGAAAGTAATCTTCAAACAGATCCCTGAGGGTAATGCGGTCGGGATGGGCATCGAGATAGGTAAACAAATAGGTGGTGCGGCCATCGCGGGCGGGAAAAGCCTCCCAAAAATATTGACACTGGTGTTTAATCGGCGTAAATGAGGCGATTAGATCACCGGTTTGGTTATTCTGATAGCCCGTAGCACAGGTACCCACAACAAGACACACCGCGTCCGGGGGATGGCCCTGGCGAGCTTGCTGCACAATCGGGGAGAAATGTCCCATTGTGTCAATTAACAGCCGCGTGGTTAAGGTTTTTTCGCCAGCAGTGACCTGCACGCCGTTGGCAGCCACCCGCGCCGAGGAGAAGGGGGTCTTTTCCATGAGCTCTCCCCCGGCAGCTAAAAACACCTGTTTGAGGGTTTCTAGCAGATATACCGGGTCAACACCAACATTGAGGACATCGCGCACCCAGAGATCTTCACCGCCCTCAAAGTAGATGCGGGCTGGATTATATTCAGTTGCGATCGCAGTCTCTAGCTGGACTTCACTCAAAAGACCCAGATCAACAAACGTCCTTAACTCACTACGAGAAATATTCCACTCTTGCTCCCGCCCTTTCAGGATATTTCGTTCCAATAAAGCTACCCGCCAGCCGCGACTAGCCAGGGTAGCACCCAACATGATGCCAAGGGTGCCACCACAGATAACGACATCGTAGGGATCAGCCGGAAGCTCTAATGGCTCAGATTGAGTGGAGACTACATCGGGTACAGGAATCTTGCCATGGCGGTAGTTATGCCAGAGCGTATCCGCCCGCTGAAGACCTAGGTAAGGATTACCAGGAAGGGATTGCAGAATAGTTTGAGTGTGGGACATGGTGGTTGAAAGCAGGGGATGAGCAAGAGGTATGCAATTGAGGCTATGGGTATTGGTGGCGAGAGACAAAGGCGGATGAATACTATTCAACGTGTAGAAACAGCACCCATCACACCCGTGCCTCCAACATCAGAGATGTCCCTAACCAGTTACCAGTGTCATCATAATCTCGGACAATGCGCTGACGCTGATGGGTCGATAGATACCAACAGAGTTCAATCTGAGCACCGTAGTGTTTTGGCAGCTGAGGATACACCGTGCAGCTGACATTACCAGGCAACAGCCAAAGCTGTAGCGACTGTTCGACAGCCTGCCAGCGCTGCTGATCGACCGGAGTAAATCGTTGTGGCACTGTTTTAGGTGTCTTCTGGTCTGGGCGATTATCGTCAGGGGTAAATGACAGGATCAACTCCTGTTTTGAACCTTGAGCCTGCCAATAGCTGGTACTCACCTGAGGAGTCTCCATGGTGGCGGGTAAATAGAGACATTCCCCCCGCCACTCCCCTAAAAGAGTGTCAATCGTTAAAACAGGGGGCATCGTTTCTGAGGGTGTCCCCTGGTCAGAAAAGCGATATTCCGGAATGAGCGTGACATAATCGAGGATATGGTCTCCGCTGGCGCTACCCTTATACAGCTGCACTAGCCGCATCCGTCGATGGTCAGACAGTAGAGAAAACTCAGCCCCAAAACTACTGCAGGGATATCGCTGCATCGCTCCCTGGGAGAATGCACCCGTCGGGAAAAAACAGACATAGGGAATGGCACCAGGGTAGCCAAGGTCTCGCTCCAGGGTGTGGGTGGTTTTGCCTGGAGGGGTACGCTTTAAGACCAGGGTCATATGCTGATTAGGGCGATCTTCTTTCAGGGTGAGCACACTAGGGGTCTCACTCACCTGGTGTGCCATCGGGGAGAACTGCATAAAAGCTCCTCGCCATTCGCCAACATTCTTGCGGATATAGCTCCACTGCTCTGCATCCCACAGATGCTCAATGGCAATATCGTTAAAGTGGGTCATTGTGGGGCGACAGCAGCAGGACGCAGTGCCAGATAAACAGCCGCTCCTAACAGCGGCACCAGAGAGACCGCTCGCCAGCCAGGGGATAGATTACGTCTAGCAATGTCATCCCACAACAGGCTAGGTGTCAGTAGGGTGAGCAGGCAAAAATCTAAACTCATAACATGGATAAACTGACTGGTGGCAAACTGGTGAAGAAAGTCCTGCCAGGTCTCATACCAGTCTCCCTGGGCAAAACCGTAGATGATGAGTAAGAGGGTTGCGATCGCTACACCCACACCCACCAATCGATGTTCCAACCCTTTGAGCAAAACAGTCTCCGTCGCCCGATAGGGTAAATCACAGGTCGGTTTTCTCAAAACCAAATACGGCATAAGCGCAAAGGCTCCAACACCAAAAGACCCGACTACAAACGGCCAGGCAAGTACACGTTGATCACGACCATCAGCGATCGCCAAACTGGCATAGACCACCGGCCATACCCCCATCAAATTAAACAAAACCACCACCATAGGATTGAGCTGAGCCCACTGTCCTGTGGATAGGTGGAGAATCACATTTAGAGTATCGGGCTGACTCGGCGGTGACAGTAACACCGCATAGATTACAAAACCTAACCACAGCGCCCCCAGGGCAAATGATTGCCATCGTCCTAGTAGTAAAGGGTTTATCGCCATCTCTTTAGGCGTAGTCATATCGTTACGGTGTGTTGAAAATTTAGACTTTTTTAAGTTTTAAGTTGGTATATCAACCAACATCAACCATTGCACTTATTGTACGGGGTGCCGTCTAACCTATAAAGAATGTCGTTAGCGTGATTTTGTAGACAACTGCCACTCACCAACGGCAGTGATTTATAAACAATCAGGTCCTAACCTACGATGAAAGTTCACGAGTTCCTGCGGCTATACGAATCAGGCCATCGAAACTTTAAAGGAATTAATCTGAGCGGTGCCGATCTGTCGAACTGTATTTTAGTCAATGTTGATCTATCCGGTGCCAATCTTACAGGGGTCAACCTCAGTCGAGCATTTCTCACCAAAGGGCAATTTGTTGGTGCCCAGCTCCAGCGCGCCAATCTAGAGTTTGCCAAATTAAGTGAAAGTAACTTTAACCATGCCAATCTCACCAAGATTGAAGGTCGTGGTGCCTTTTGGATCAAATCCGACCTCTCCCATGCTCGCCTCAGTGGGGCTCAACTGTCCCATGTAAACTTTCGCCAAAGCTGTTTGCACTGCGCCAACTTCTGCGGTGCGGCCTTACCAGGCGTCAATCTAAGAGAAGCCCAACTCAGGGGTACAAATTTGGCCTGGACCAATTTAAGCGCAGCCAAACTTTATGGAGCCGATATCACCGCTGTTCAATTCAATGGAGCCAATTTAGAACGAGCGCGACTAAACGGACTCAATTTTCGCGGCTTTGACCTCAATGGCATTAACTTTTCCCAGGCCCATATGAAAGGAGCCGATCTACGGGAGACCAATTTAACAGCTGCCAATTTGTCCTCAGCCCAGATGCAGCATGCCAATCTACAGAGGGCCAACATGGTGGGAGTGAATTTAAACTACACCCAATTACAGCGGGCCAATCTTGTTAACGCCGATCTCAGCCGAGCTACCCTCAATCAGGTCGATCTAACCGGTGCGATCGTCAGCAATACGCTGTTAGATAACTCCACACCAAACATGACGTCAGCAGATCCGGAGTTCCACCGTCAACCCGTGGCAATTCCACCCCTGTCGCAGCAGCCCCCAGTTATAGCCTCCAGGCTAAATATGGGACTGCTGTCATCTGTTATTGTCAGATAGACCCGCGCCAGTCACATTCAGCCCTTATGGATCTATGGCTACATCGTCCCAGCTAGGTCTCATACTTGTTACCACAGCTTCTGAAAGCGAAGCCCGCACAATTGCCGAGAGCCTACTTGACAACCAGCTGGCAGCCTGTGTCAGCATCACTCCTATTCAATCCATCTATCGCTGGCAGGGGAGCATCCACAATGATGCTGAATATCAGCTGACGATCAAAACTGACCTGGCCTTATTTGAACAAATAGCCACCCAAGTCACCCAACAGCACAGCTACGATCTACCTGAAATCATCGCTGTGCCAATGGTTGCGAGCACCGAAGCCTATGAACAGTGGATCAGAGAACAGGTTGACAAGGAAAGATATAAGGAGTAAAGGATTTGCTTGTGCCGTTTCTCTCTCGATAAAATCTTATCCCAATTACGGCCAAGGAAAGGGTACCAGGCTTGAGCGCTTCTACTCAGTAACATCTACTCACTCAGGTGTTGCCAAAGTCACTACACCATCCCCACTTCGGACTCAAAACAGCTTAGCTGTCTGAGCCTCAACATCATATGCATAGCGAGTCTTATAGTCAGTGACGCCGTAGAGATTAAAGGAGACTGTCGGTTCATCGCCCAGGGGTTGTACCTGATGAATTGCGCCAGGGGTAAACCCAATAATGTCACCGGGGCCTAAGACTTTCTCATCAACAGCTTCCAGACGATGGGGTTGCTCTGCAGTAGGAGAACGTCGCCACAGACGATTTTTTTCTTCACCACCGATCATAGCAACAATCCCCCAGGTACCGTGGTTATGAATGGTTGACACCTGGCCTGGGGCCCAAGCTACCATCTGCACAGTTAGGGGGAATTCGTACTCTCGGTATAAAAATTTGACAGACCACCCCGTTTTGGCGGACGGTGGATCATATTCCATCTGTAGCCAGTAGGAACTTGTTAACAACTGACGCACCAGCGGTGTGATCTTTTGAATACGACGACTGTTATCACTCTCGTCGGCCAAAATATCTTCTAAATCAGTTAAGAATCGGTATAGCCGATAGACCCGCTCGGGAGCTTGTACATCGGTATTACCAAACGTAGTGTACTGACCATCTTCGGTCACCAGCCAATTGTGATTCGTCATAGGCAGAAAAGTAGATGGCCTGTATTAACCGCTTCATCTTAGATTTTCAACAAGACAAAGATACAGTTACAGGCTGATATTTAGAACATTGCTTCACTGTAACAATGGTATACGAAAGAAACGTTTAATCTTGTAACAGCCGTGTATCCAAAGCATGTTCTTAGACAAACCATACCTAGACGCTGACAATTAGAGTCCCCGAATCGGTCAACCAACTAGGCCAATAGACAAATGAGATTAAGCCATATGGCCTGAAAGGGATTTGCGCCATAAACCTTTTTGCAGCTTTGATAGTCAGAACCTATTATCTTCTGTTCTATTCCTTTCCTCTCAGTTTGAATCGATTGGCAGGATAACTAATGCCAACCTTCGTAAATCTTTCAAACAAAACTCGACTCTTTTAACGCCCCTAAAACACTTGTGGTACGAATGCTGAACTCACGCTCAACCAGATACCTGCGTCGGCCTCTAGTCTGGGCACTGCTGGGAGTTTCCTTGATTGCCGGATGTGGCCAGGCTAATTCCCAGGTAGCGTTGAACGATAGCCTTACCTCAAATAGTCAAGATAGTCGCTGTGTGCAGGATTCTGTATACATTGAGCGTGGTCGCTACGTAGCGGGTAGTGATCAAGCCGAGCGAGATTATGCCTACCGAATTTCGGCCGAGGCCTTGGCCGATCGCCCTGAAGATGTCGCGGAGTTGGAAACGCGTCTACGTCAACAGCGATGGTTTGATTTTGAACCAGACCAAAGCACCCGGCGCATGGCGGCATTTTGCATCGGTCGCAACCTGGTCACCAACGAAGAATATCAAGAATTTGTGCTGGCCACTGGCTATCATCAGCCCGGTATTACCCCTGAGAACTATCAAGAGCAAAATATGCTGGTACACTCCTACCAGGATTTACGACCCTACTTTTGGAGAAGCTTCCAGTTTCCACCGGGTAAAGCTAGCTATCCAGTAGTGCTAGTGTCTCAGAAAGATGCATTGGCTTATGCTGCCTGGAAAAGTCAAGAAGATGGCGTGGAATATAGCCTGCCAACTGCAGATGAGTGGGAAAAAGCAGCCCGTGGTCAGGATGGTCGCTACTTTACCTGGGGTAACAATTGGCAAGGTCAGGCCACTAACTGGCAAAAAAATGGACCTACAGGTACCAGCCGGGTGAGTGCGTATCCCCTCAGCCAAAGCGTATACGGTGTGGAAGATATGGCGGGTAATGTGTTTGAGTTTACCTCCACAGTGTACAGACAAGACGGCCAGGAACGCGCCATTATGAAAGGCTGTGCCTGGGATGATCTACCAGGATTTTGTCGTACGGCCTATCGCCATGGCCGACCTACGACCTATCGCCACATCTTATTTGGATTTCGCCTGGTATCCGACCCACAGCGCTAGTTATCAGCAATATTTATCTGTTGCACTACTTCCCTTTTCCATAAAGTATCGGTCATTGAAAAATCAGGGTTGAACCGATTCGACTTTCAGCTAATTAGCAGCCCTCTCTCAGGCAAAATTAATCTTTGGCTCGAATAATATTTGATGGATTAATTTGTCGATTTGGTTTCGGCTGCATTATTATCTGTTCAATGCTTTAAGAGGAGCCCTCTGAATGAAAGTTAACTACATGGCAGCTGTTGCGGCTGCATCTATGCTCAGTATTGGTGTTTTGGCTGGTTGTGGCGGTGCGGCTGACCCTTGTGCGGCTGACCCCTGTGCTGCTCCCACTGAAGAAGTGGCACCCTGTGCTGCTCCCGCTGAAGACCCCTGTGCTGCTCCCGCTGAAGACCCCTGTGCTGCCCCTGAGGACCCCTGTGCGGCTCCGGCTGACCCCTGTGCTGGCTAACATCGGCTAAAAACTGGATATTGCATTGTCTCTAAAAACCGAATATTTCACATAGTCTGGCTTCCTGAAGTATTTTCGGGGAGCCTTTGCTATGGTTGCCTTGTGATAACTCTACTCGGAGGTATATGACGTGAAGGTTGGATTTATTGGCCTCGGTACGATGGGTACCCCCATGGCACTGAATTTGTTAGCCGCCGGGCATCACCTCACTGTTCATAATCGTAGTCGCGATCGCGAACTCCCCCTGGTCGAAGCCGGAGCCCAGCGAGCCGCTTCACCTGCCGCTGCCGCTGCCGCTGCCGAAGTCGTCGTCATTTGCGTCAGTGATACCCCCGATGTAGAAGCCGTCATCCTCGGTCCTGAGGGTGTGATTGCCGGGGCACAGCCTAACACCCTGGTCATCGACATGTCCACCATCAGCCCCACTGCGACGCGGACCATTGCCACCCAACTCGCAAGCCAACAGATCGCCATGCTTGATGCTCCAGTATCCGGTGGCTCAGAAGGTGCTAAAAACGGCACCCTCTCAATTATGGTGGGCGGTGAAGCCGACGCATTCACCAGAGCCATGCCCGTTTTACAAGCCATGGGCACAACCATCACCCACATTGGCCCCAACGGCGCAGGTCAAACCACTAAAGCCATCAATCAGATTGTGGTAGCCGGCACCTTTTGGGCCGTCGCAGAAGGTCTAGCTCTGGGGCTCAAAGCCGAGCTTGATATGGAAAAAGTCGTTCAGGCTGTCGGCGGTGGTGCCGCTGGCTCCTGGGCCTTTACCAACCGCTCCGGCAATATGCTCGACAACACCTACCCCTTAGGATTTCGCATGCGGCTTCACCGCAAAGATCTATTAATTGCCCTAGAAGCAGCCCGTGAGCTAGGGCTGCCCCTACCCATGGCCGCCTATGTAGAGCAAATTGAAAGTGGTCTGATTGCCCAAGGCTTTGGCGATGAAGACATGTCAGCCATCGCCCGCAGTTTGAGAGAAATGGGGGGCATTTAGAGGGTGGCAGGGAGCATACTCATCCACCCCATCACCCATCCACCCATCCACCCATCCACCCCTTTTAAGGCACCCCAATCGTCGTGATATAAAGCACCGCCTCATCCTCAGGAATACCCAGCACATCATTCACCTGGTCATCAAAAAAACCGGCAATGCCGCTAACGCCTAACCCCAATCGGGTCGCCGCCAAATTCAACCGCTGGCCCAGATGCCCCGCATCCATATGCAAATACCGATAGGCGCGATCGCAATATCGCTCAATTGCCCGTTTCAAATTCGCCGTATGAATAATTGCCACGCTAGCATCGCGACCTAAATTCTGCCCTAAGCACAAATGATGTAGCTCCCGGCGAAAATGCTTAAACCGCACCTGTCGCAGGGTAGTCGCGGCTGGATCATAGTAATAACAGCCCGTATCCAGACTATTGACCCCCAAAACCACGATAAACGTCTGAATCAGACTTAAATCAAAATAATCAGGCTGCGCATCAAACCCCTGATCGCTGTAATTTTCAGGATGATACGTAAAATCCAATAGCTGTCGCAGCGGGTCTAGCGACATCGCCGCTCCTCGATAGCGCCGGGTGGAACGACGGTGCAACATCGCTTTAGTCAGATACTCTAAACCCTCCCCCCAGCTGATGGCAGTCACCTTAGTGCTGGCATTATTCCCAAACGGAAACGCATATTGAGACCCCGCTAACTGGCGCGGATGATCTAACTGGGCCTGCTCCAAACTTTTATCCGGCTGCGGCGTAATTTTACTCACCTGATGCAGCGCCTCTAGCAGCTGTTCATCATCAGCTGGAACCGTCTCAATGGACAAGGCGCTGGGCAGCGCCGTACATCCCCGTGGCAAATTTTGCTCCACCTGCAGCAAGTCAGCCAAGGCTAGTACTGCGATCGCCCCCTCTTCCTCCGCATTCAGATACAGCAAATCATTCACCGCATCATCCACAAAGCCCCCAATCAAATGGGGTCGATAGTCACACAGAGAAGCCGCCAGATCGATATTGCCCAATAGATGCCCCGTATCCAGACAGACCCGACGATAGGCCCGCGCCTGATAGCGCCAGGCAGACCGCTGAAAAATCACACTGGTCACCAGGGCTAGATGCGTATGTTCCAGGGCTGGGTGCCAGAAACACGCCTCCTGTAGCCGCTGCCAGGGATGATCGTCCCAAAAACGCACCAGGCTATGGGTTTTCACCTGATAGTTATACAAACCCGCTGGCAGATGAGACGTGCCACGGGAAATCAAATAAATCTCTGCCGGGTATAGCGCCCCGGCCGACGGCGCAGACCGGAGATAGACCGTTTCTCCAGTAGTGCTGGTGAACTTAGCCGTTAATCCATAGCTGTGGAACAAAAACTGCGACAGCCGTTGCCACCAATGATCGCTCGCCTGCTCCACCGGCCTTAAATATCCCTGTAAATCAAAACGACTGCCCAGAGGATAGTGTTTATACACATCCGGCTGTTCAGCCCAGTTTAAGGTGCCTCGGGGCAACGCATCGGGGAAATACTTGGTGCGCTGGTGATAGTGATGAGCAAGAGAACGCGATGCCTCAGTCATAGTTGTGGAGTGAAGCTATGTGTTGAATGGATCCCCAAGGCCGAGGGTGCCCCCAGAAAACCTTAAGTGACGCTTAAGAAAGGCCATTTTTTACGATATGTATCTTAATTTACATTCTGTAACATATCGTCTCTAGCTGCCAGGGACTTCTAGAGTTAGCCTCATTTAGCCAGTCGGCTACCCCCGCCGTATCTGATTATTTTGACGTAGATAAGTGTATGACAGTTGATGAATTCTTGGCGGCTTATCAAGCTGGGAAACGTGACTTTCAAGGCATTGTGCTAGAGTCAGCCAATTTGTTTGATTGCGATATACGAAACTGCGACTTGAGCGGTGCCCAGGCCCAGGGAGCCTATTTGCCCTATGCCAAACTGAGTCGAGTCCGGTTAATTCAAGCGACTTTGACCGGAGCCAACCTGGGCAATGCGTTTCTCCAGGCAGCTGATTTATCAAATGCTGAGCTGCAGGGGGCGGTGATGTCCTATACCAATCTGCGGGGGGCGATTTTGGCGGGGGCTAAGCTCTATCAGGCCAATCTCTACAGAGCTGATTTGACGGGGGCCGATCTAACGAGAGCCGATCTGCGTCAGGTAAATCTGAGTCGAGCTATCCTAACTAAAGCGCAACTGACTAATGCGGACCTGCGAGGGGCAAATCTATTTCGAGCCCAGGCCGTCGATTTGAGTGAGGCAATTTGCGATCGCACCACCATCGACCCCAATGGCTACCCCATGGAAAATTAACCGAACTCTCAAGTCAGGGAATCCCTCCACCAAAGAGTAAAGCAAGCCGCACTAGCTCAGGTATGCTATGAGCAGTCTTTCAGACCTTACCTGCCCCTATGACTGTGAGCGCATCATCAAAATCCGCTAACTGGCCCAAATTGGCCCTCATGCTGATAGTGATGTGTAGCCCCATCCAACCAGTTTTTGCCCAAGCCAATACCGCCGCCCCCGCTGCTGAGGTTGAGCGGCTGCAGCAAGAAGCCGATCGGGCCATGGGTCGAGCCACGACCCTGTTTGTCATTTTGCTGGGTACCCTGATTCTGCTGCTGGGCGTCGGCGTGGTCATGCTTTGGTTTTTGCGACGCTCCGTGGTTAACGAGGTGGCCACCGTCGTACGCAGTCAGCTCAATGAAATGAGCGACCTCGAAGGTAAAATCCGCAACGCCAGCCGTGAACTCAATACCATTTTGGCTGAGGCCGGTGACCTATCCGACGAACTGAGCGAACGCTCCAGCAGTTTTCGGCGTGACCTCACCACCCAGCGTGATATTCTCACCAACCTGGTGGCCGATATCACTGAGCTAAAAGCCAAAACCATTAAAGACTGGCAGACCGAACTAGACGATGCCCGTCAGCACCTGGGAACCACGCAAACCGACTTTCTTAAAGAATTAGACAGCCTCAAAAACGCCGCTATTCAGCAGCTGCAGACTCTACAAGCCGATACCCGTCGCCAGCAGCAGTCCGTTTTCCAAGGGTTAGACAGCGCCCAAGCTACCCTCGACAATCATCTCTCCGGGCTCAAAGCCACCGCCGACCATCGCCAGGGCATTTTTCTCGATGAGTTAGAACGTAAGGAATCTATCTTTTCTGATGAGATTGGTACGCTACAGGCTGAGACCATTGAACATCGCGATCGCTGGTTAGAAAAACTCGCCAATCTGGAAAAAGACATTGGCCCCCAGCTAGAAAACCTGCGCAAGGCCATGAAAACCCAGCTAGAGCAGCAGCGGGACAGCATCATTGACGACATGCAGCAGGATCGAGGGGAATTTACCCAGCAGCTCAATGACATACAGGCCAACGCCCTGGGCCATAAAGAATTAGCCCTACAAACCATTGAACGCTCCGTTGGGGACCTACAACAGCAATTTCAACAACTACGCAACGATATCGAAGGCCGCAAAGCCGACCTGATGCAACAGCTACGCCAGTCCACAGACGACTTCTTGACCCAGTTTGCCACCCTCAAGGTCGATGTCGAAGGCCGCAAGGGTGTGCTGTTGGGCGATATGGACCAGGTCGCCACCGACTTTAGAAATCAGCTAGACCGACTGCAGGGTGATCTAAGCACCGAACGCGAACAATCATTTCGCGCCTTACAGCAAACAGCCAACAACTTTTCAAATCAGCTCAACCAGCTACAAAGTGAAACCGGAGACCAGCAGTCCCGCACATTGCAAACCATTGAAGTCACCGCCCGAGACTTTGACCGTCAGCTGAATGAGCTGCAGTCAGGCATTACCCAACAGCAACAACAGTCACTACAAAGCCTGCGTCAGCTAGAAAACGAATTTACCCAGCAGCTCAGCGAAGTCCGAGACGTTGTCTTTGGTCGTCGGGATGTGGTAATCGACAAGCTCAACAACTTTGACGCCAACCTCGGCAACCAAATTAATGAGCTAGCCGAAACCGCCCGAGGACGTCAGCAAGAAGCCCAGCAGCGGCTGATTGTCGTTGCCGAGCGGTTTGCCACGGCCCTGGATGGCCTGAAAGCTAAGTTTGAAGGCGAACAGTCTGCTACCGTTGCTGACCTGGAACAGCTAAAACAGAATTTTGCCCAGCAGTTGGAAGAACTGCAAACAGATGCCAAGGTGCAGAAAGATCAGATTATGCGCCAGCTTGGCGAAGTCACTCCTGAATATGTGGCCGATTCGTTTGTCGATACAGCTCAAACCCAGCTACAAAGCTTGACCGAGCGCCTATCGCGGCTGCAGGCCAACCGTCCCGAGTTATTTGAAACCATTGATGAGCTGATAGCCACTGCTGAAGGCCAGATAGAGACAGGCAATTTAGAAGAAGCGATTGCCACCTATGATCGTGCCCTGGCCATTCAGCCCAGCAATGCGGATCTATGGTTAGCCCGCAGTAAGCCCCTCACTCAGCTCAAGCGTCGGGATGAGGCTCTAGCAGCCTTGCAAAAGGTCATTGACCTTGAACCCCAGCGGATTGCAGCCTGGTATCAGCGGGGGCTGGTGCTGCGGGAGCTACGTCGTTATGAAGATGCCTTGACCACCTTTGAGCGAGTAATTGAGCTGGATAATAGCGATCCAAAAGCCTGGCTCAATAATGGCATGGTGCTCAGCCGTCTCAAGCAGCGAGAGAAGGCGATTATCTCCTTTGATAAGGCCATTGCCCTTGACCCTACTTACCACGAAGCCTGGGTAAATCGCGGGGTGGCCTACGGCATTTTGCAAAAGACTCAGGAGGCGTTTGAATCCTTTGATAAGGCAGTCAATATTCAAGAAAATGATGGGGTAGCCTGGTTAAATCGGGGTCTGGCCCTGATGGAGCTAGAGCGCTTTGAGGATGCGGTACCTTCGTTTGAAAAGGCCACCCGGTTTAAGCCAGATTTGGTCAAGGCTTGGGATAATCGCGGGTTGGCTCTGGTGAAGTTAGGACGGGACCGGGATGGGCTTAAGAGTTTTGAAAAGGCGCTGGAGCTAAATCCGAACTATGCCAAGACGTACTACAATCGTGCCGTTTGTTATGCCCTGCAGCGGGAGACGGATAAGTCGTTAGAGAATTTGCAAAAGGCGGTACAGATTGACCCACGCTATAAGGAAGAAGCTCAGGCGGATGAGAGCTTTGAGGATATCTGGCAGGACAATTGGTTCAAGGAATTGGTCGCGTAGGTTGGGTTCGACTCCGCTCACCCAACACCTCTCGCTCTTTTACTGTCTCGCGAACCCAACAATCGGTACCCTACGCTATATTTCCAAAACCTTAACAATCGATACCCCACGCCACGTTTAAAAATCTCAAATGTTAATCTTGGGTTGGGGGTTAAGGAAAATAGCCTGGAATTATCAATTGTTGGGTTTCAACGGATCGTTATAAAGCAAAGAATATTGGACGAATTATCAACCCAACCTACGAGGGGGTTCCATTTGGGCAAAATGTTCTAACAGTATTCGGTGAATGTAGCCGCCGCCAATCTTCTGCAGGAAGAGCAATCCACTCTCCTGACAATATTGAATCCTCTGAACCCAAGTCTGAACATGAAAATCTACACTCACTCGAGTAAGGGCGCGGAATTGAGTCAACAGTCTTAAACACAGCATCAGCACCAAAATATTGACTCAAAAAATCATAAATACGCCCAGTGACATCGTTACTGTCACTACGTCGATAGGAGATAAAAACCGCATTGGAGACCAACATAGCATCTATCTATAAGACAGAAATGAGCGATAATTCAAGTTTATACTACTCACCCTTTTCCCACTCTAGGGTAATCTCTAAACTCGTCTTACCTGTCCCCTTCGCTAACGCTGCAATCAACAGCCCCTCCTGCATTTCCAATTCCACCCCAAACGTCACGCTCGCCTTTGTGGGTTTTGCCGCATTAATTGGCTTAGCAATGGCCGTCACAATTCCCTCAATCGAAGACGTGACCTTATCAAAGGAAGACTTAGGCCCCAACTTGTCTGAATCACCACGTGTGATTTGAGGTGGTTTTACCTTTACATAAATCAAGCTGCCATCCTCTAACTCTACAGGCACCGTTTGGCCAGATTCATAGTTCATTAGCAAGCAGTAAAACATCAGCTCTGTTATAGCGCTCTTGCCACAGTCGACCAACCCATCAGCAACATTTCGACAGGCAAAAAAAAGCCACCCCCGTTAAGGGATGACTCAGATGTGCCAGGAAACTTAAATGAATTTAGACAATGAAGGCACTGTCGCTAATTGGCACGTACAGACGTTGCCTGCAACGTCTCTTCCCATCCTCCCGCCCTCTGCATCAACCACTCCACCGCCCAAAACCGTACAGCACCATCCGCACTACTGCTCATCAACACCTGGCCTTGATCATCAAACTCCACATCCCATATCGCCATATCGTGCCCCTCCAGCGTCTGCACCAGTTGATGGCTTTTAACATCCCATAGCTTTACCGTCTGGTCATAGCTACCACTGGCCACCGTGCGTCCATCTGGGCTAAACGCCACCGAATACACCGCCCGATCATGACCGATAAACAGGCAGATCGGCTCAAACTTTTGCAGATCCCACGAAATCACTGACTTATCCTGACTACCGCTCACAAACATCTTGCCATCAGGACTAAAGGCTAAATCCCACACCGTTCTCTTATGAACATGTAATGTGATCTGCTTCATCCCCAACTCAAGATCCCACACATGGATCATGCCGCGTCGATCACCGCTCAGGAGGGTCTTACCATCGGGACTAATCGCTACTGCTGTAATGCCATGGGGATGCTCAAATGTATGCAATGGTTCACCTGTCCAAATATCCCAAACTCTGACGGTTTTATCAAAGCTACCACTGACTAACAAACGACCATCGGCACTGATGACCAGCGCTTTCACATCATCGGTATGCCCCGCCAACGTATGAAATGCCTGTTTTGTCATCAGGTTCCAAATGTGAATGTCGTTATCCCAACTACCGCTAGCCATAAGCCTGCCGCTGGGACTAAACGCAACATTTTCAACTGCATCAGAATGGGCTTGATGAGATTGCAATAACTCCCCGGACATAGAGTCCCAAACCGACACGGTGCCGTCAGCATGTCCCGTTGCAAAAATCTGGCTGCTGGTATGCGCAGTACTGCCATAGGTGACTGCATCAGTTGTAAATGCTTGCCTGGAACCAAACCGACTATCAAACCCAATTGATGCCTGAGCCGTAGCCAAATCAGTAGCTACATAGGCAGTTCCTCTGCGAATAATCATTGGAGAAGCTGTCATATCTACAGCAACAGCGATGCAGGTTATGGCCAGGCTAGTTAGACTGATTTTTTCAAGGGTCGAGCTGTTCCTTTTACGTTTTTTCTTACTGTTGGCTGCTGGCTGTTGCTTAAACTGAGATAATCTGTCACCAAAATTTCTAAAAAACGATCTCTTTTCTGGAGCTTCGGTAGATTTTGAAGTAATGATCATGGCTTTTAACGGTTGCACCACTGCAGCACTTTCATGCAAGTACATCGCCTGGTTGACCAGACTTGAAATTCTCTAGGAATGAGGATGAGGATTCAATTAGGTCCTATCTTTTGCTGTACAGACGTGCCATGGAATGCCTCTGCAGACAACATTTTGGACTTATAAAATCCTGATTTCTAGTCATAGCTGCTGCCAACGGCATAGGGCGTCACGAAGTATCGAAGTATCGCATACGCCATCGGCCAATAGATTAGCCATCCGTCACTGTGCTTCTATCAGAGAAGTCATCTTGCTAAAAAATGAAACGACAAAGCATTCTCCAGATAATACCTGGCAGTATCTAGACTCTATACACTGAACCTAACTTTAGTGAGATCCTGCCCTCACTCGGGATATTTCTTTTTGAAACTCGGTTCCTTTGCGGACCAGAAACAAAACCGTAATGACAGTAATGCTCACGGTGGCGATGGGTGTCACCAGTGTCCACTGACCTGCCATTTTGTTGATGACGTGCCAGGTTAACAAAAACATGGCAGCATATGTCAGCATGTGGAGACGTTTCCAATTCTTTTTAAGGCGCTTTATGCTCCAGTCGTTGGAAGTGGCTGTCAGGATCGCAAAAATGATCAGCGTTGACAGTCCCTCAGCACTGGCTCTGTAGGTATTGAAATCAAAAAAGTCGAAATTGCGTTTGCGAATTACAAAATAGGTATGTCCCACGGCTAGGGCAAAGGCTAATATGCCGACAGCCCGCCTTTCTTTTAGTAACCAACGAACCACACCATGGGATTTGATTGAAGGGAATACAATCCGCATGATGGTCGGGGTTAAGGTGGCAACATAGGCAGCTAATGCGAGAAAACCCAGATGGTTTCCCAGCGGAACAGATTCAAGTGGTAGACGCATTTCAGGTAGAGCACTGGTTGTTTAACTGTTTAGTGAAAAAGTCAAAAACGCACTAGCTGATTAGTGAAATTAGACAACCTCAAAGGTAAACTCTGAAATACGAATGCTATTTTTCCTAGGCAGCTTGTTTCCTCTAGAAAAGCAAGTGCTTGGCAGTAAACCCAATAGTCTAGGGATTTCCGGAACCAGTTGAGCCATTCAATACTTCAATCAAACCTCTTAGATGCCTCCTTCAAACCAGGCAAAGCGCTTTTGATGCACCCATGATGTCCCCATACATGCAAGATATACGTTGACAAAATCCCTGGCGATAGGCTTTGTATCAACGGTCAACGCATGTTCTTGTTCACGGATATATTAGAGCAAGTTAATTTCACACGATCATATAGATCCGGACGCTTTATGAAAAGTTTCTAATTTCTCCATTAGATACTGAAGATTTTACATATTGCATCAGGAAGATCTTGACTTTTAGTGCGCCTTTCCCTGGAAAACACTTAGAAAACCCAATGTATGATTAGACAACTACCTACGTACATCTACATACGCAACAGTTATAGTCTAATAACTTACGCGAGCCCTGGCTGACTGCATACCGACAACTGTATCAAGGCATGTTGCTCAGTCTATGAAGAGATGGCCTGCTGATAAGCATTTTTTTTCGGTATTAGCCCCAGGGGAAGTGCTTTAAGAGCCTCGCCAGCAGATTTAAAGCGTAAATGGTAATTGGAATTGATCATACGCTCAAACAGTTTGACAATGTTGGCATCAGCTTTCACCAAATCTGTCAAATTTTGCTTACCGCTGACTGTTAACAACCACTCAGGAGATTGCCCTGTCAATGACTGCAGCACAATCATCCCAATGGCATAGATATCACTATTGAGCTGTGGATTACCCACCCGCTGCTCAGCTGATTGATAGTCATGCTGTTTTAAAAGAGCTTGACGATATGGCAACGAATGGGAGCGTAGCTTAACAAACAGTCGCTTTAGCACTCCATATTCTACTAAAACAATGCGATTGTCAGATTGACGCCGGATAAAGCTGCTGGGATTACACTCGCAGTGTACCATTTGCCCCTGGTGAAAAGGGTTCACACTGCTGAGCAAACTGTGGGTCAGCTGCAGGACATATCCCATCGATTGAGCACTGCCTAGTTCATCGGCCAAAGAGGTTCCCTCGACATAGGCTTGCACCCAGTAGAAGACATCATCTTGCTCAAAATAATCTAGACAGGTGGCAATTTCGTCCTGTCGGGTGATCACCCTTAAGAAGCTCATTTCTGAGGTGAGCGCTTCGCGTACTAACGCTAACAGGGAGGGATTATCCACTGGCAGGTTAAAGGTGTTGATGATAACTGATTGGAGAGGAGTAGTTTGTAAATCGTTGGCTAGTAAACATTGGCCAAATGGATTATTACTTAGCACTTGGCTGACTTCGTAGCGATTATTCAAACAGCCGTCCGAGGGTTGAACCTGGGTAGACACTGGGGTCAGAATCTCATCAATATCCGCGCCGACAAGCTTAGAGAGTACTTTATCTATTTGTTCACCTTGCAGCATCTCCGCTGAGGGATTCTTGGCAAGGCTAGGCGAAGGCAATGTGACGCCCAGTAATGCGTTGATTTTGCTAAGTAGTCGTTTGAGCACAATGGGTTTTGTATCGTAGTCATTACAACCAACTTCTAACGCTGTTTTCCAGTTGTCTGTTTTGGCATTAGTCGTTAGCGCAATGACTGGGATATGCAAGGTGGCAGAAGAGGCTTTAAGGATTTTGATTGCTTGCCATCCATCAATCACCGGCAAGTCAGTATCCATAATGATCAAGTCGGGCTGATGCTCAATGGCGATTGATACCCCTTTGTCACCATCGGTTGCAATCAAGACATCATATCCACAATGTCGTAGCTGTCGATCCAGCATTTTGCGATTTAATGCATTGTCTTCTACTAGTAAAACTTGAGGCATGGTGAATATCGGGGTGATAGATTTAACACGCAATGATGTCGGACAGTAATCTAAATGGAGCTCATCAGCCGTCAGTTAGGGATATGCATCTCCCAACGATCCTAGATGGCAGCGCAAACATGCAATTCGGCTAAGAAATCTTGCAAGTTCAAATCATTGCGATAATAAATACTTTGAATATCGTTGGCGATTTGGATACTGACATCAGCTTCAATCGCGGAGTTGGCCATAGCAATAATCGGGATTTGTTCAAACTCGGAGGTTTGCCGCAGTGCTTTGATGCATTGCACAGCGTCGGGTTCTAAACTTAAATCAATCAGCACCAAAGCAGGCGAACGATCTACCTGGGCTAGGTTTAGGGCATCCGCAGAGTTATCGACGCATTTAACACTCCAGTTTTCTTGCCGCAGCATCCGCGTAATGATTTCATCATTTTTTTCTCGTGCCTGCAGGACTAATACCCACGGTTGCTCATCTTCAACGGACTGACTCAATCCTTTAACGATTTGGGGTAACCGTAGGGTAAACTGCGAGCCTTTATCAGGCTGGCTTTCTACGGTAATGTCTCCCCCCATCATGGTGGTAAATTGTTGGGTGATGGTTAATCCTAGCCCTGTCCCACCAAATTCTCGAGTAGTTGAGTTATCGGCCTGGGCAAAGGCTTCAAAGATCGTTTTTTGTTGCTCTGGTGTCATCCCGATGCCGGTATCGGTGACAATAAAGTTAATCCATGGTTCATCCTGGTACATACCTGATTTCACTGTGAGGGCAATGGTGCCATCTTCGGTGAATTTATTGGCATTGCTCAACAGGTTTAATAGGCTTTGATGGAGCTTGGAGCGGTCGGCTGTGAGCAGATCTAGCTCCGTTTCATGGTGAACAATGAGTTTGTTTCCTTTTTTCTGGACCAGTGGATTAATTACGTCAATGACTTGTTCCATTAAAAAGGAAATCGAAAATTCCTCGATATATAACTCCATGCGACCTGACTCAATCTTGGATAGGTCAAGGACTGAATTGATTAGGGTCAGGAGTTGTTTACCCGCTCCTTGAATTCGATACAAGTCGGTCTGGGCGTCTTCTGTAGAGAGATTGTCGGCCTCTTCGGCTAGCATTTCGCTGTAGCCGATGATGGCATTGAGGGGAGTGCGTAACTCATGGCTCATATTGGCTAAAAAGTCACTTTTGGCTTGAGTAGCGGCTTCAGCGCTCTCTTTAGCATGGCTGAGGGACTGTTCCCTCAGAACGACTTCATTTGCCATGTGTTCAAATGCTCGGGCTAGCTGCCCTGGTTCATCGGTTCTCGATGTCAGACTGCTCAGGGAGGTGGTGCCATCTGTGCCGTTGGGCAATGTGATGTATTGTCCTAAGCTGATGTCGCGAATTAACTTATTGAGCTGCCCCAGGGGGCTAATGACCGTCCTTTTTAATAGGCGATTAATGACACCAATCACTACGGCAAATACACCGCTAAAGATGGCAACGACTAGCAAAAGATAGCGGTTACCTTTTGCAAATACCTGGCTGGAAGGCAAATAAATGGTTTGGGCAGCGACGGTTTCTCCTAATGTCCACCCATATCCATTCTCTTCACCATAGGTTTTCCGCATACTGGCAGGGGCATCGGACGGATTACCATGGCACTGCAGACAACTTTCTTGGCTAACTGTGAGTGGTCGGCTAATGTACTTTAACTTTGTGCCTTCAAAGTCACGGTAGCCTTTTAATTCAGTCAACGTGTTGTTAGCTCGAAACTTATTGACAATTTGGGTTTCAAATTCGTCGGCTTGATCCCTCAAGTTAGTGGGGTTTAAGGTCGCTTCTTTATAGAGAAAATCTTTGTATTCGTCCGTCGCTCGAAAGGATTCGAAGACTTCTCTAGCAGAGTAAGCCGGTACAGTTTCAGGAATAAACTCGTCCGTTTCTGCCAGCTCGTCCGCCAGCTGGGGACTAACTTGCTCAGTGGTGTAGCTTCTAACAGCGTTCATGGTTTCGATTAATATCTCTGCCCGCTGTACGATTTCTCCTGCGGCTTTCTGACGCATGGCCACTGAGAGAATTAGACCACTTGAGAAAATGCCAACGAAAAAAAGGATGGTCAGCATTTTGGTAAATTTATTACCAAGGCTAGAAAAACGGCGTTTGGACTTCATAGTATGTGACTCACCCTATAGAATCAGGCATATAAGTAATTCCTCTATGGGTCGATTATGTGCCAGGCAATGCGGGATTAAGTACTATGTCGGGGCCAAAGAGCTAATAATTTATAGGTATGTGGAAATTTCCTAAAATGTTGTGATTCTTTCCTGGAGAACAGCAGCTTGGCCGGTCACGGCGTTTCCCAGCCATCAATTATTCCTCTGCAGAGAACCATGGTGGCTGGCGCTGTCAAACCGTTGATGAATATTTAGTTTGTATGAAATCTAGCAATTGAGTGGCGGGTAAGGGTTGCTACTCAATACTTTGTTTTTCTTGGCCCACAGGTAATAGGGCTGTGATTTGCCAGGGTTGTTGTTCGTTTTTTTCAATACTGGGGGTCAGGGTTACCAGGTCTTGAATGTTGTGCTCCATGGTGCGACAGATGGCGTTGAGGGGCAGATCGTTGGGGTCGCAGCCAAAGGGATTTTCGATTTCTAAACCGATTTCTTCAACGCCGAATACGGCAAAGGCGACCAGGGCAACGACTAAAACGGTCCACAGGTTGAGTTCACTGACTACTTGAAACGGTAGGGCTAGGCAATACATCACCAGCAGCTGCTTGAGATGGATGGAGTAGGCCAGAGGCAGCGGTGTTTTAAGAATGCGTTCGCAGCCTCCTAGGGCGTCAACCAGGCCGTTGACTTGTTGGGTCATGGCCTGGAGCTGATATGGATTGATGCGGCCTTTGAGCTGTTGTACTTGCAGATAGTCGCCTAGCCAAAAGGCAATTTCTAGCGGGGGGCTGTTCATGCCTAGCATTTTATCGAGCTGGGCTGGGGTGACTAGATGGCGGAGTTCTTGCTCGCAGGGTTGTTGCCGCAGGTGTTGTTTGGTTGCGATCGCAAACGCCACCAGCAGCTTCAACGCCCGTTCTTTAGACTGACGGCTTGTATCCACCGACACCCAGATCTGGCGGGCCAGGTTGCGCGACGTGTTGACAATGTTGCCCCAGAGCTTACGCCCCTCCCAAAAGCGCTCATAGGAGGCATTGGTCCGAAACACCAGCAGCAAACCCAGCACCAGACTGGGCACGACGCCCCCCAGTACCGGCCAGGAGACGGACATACCCGCTTCGTGGGCCAAAGTCACTATTAAGGAAAAAGCCGTGCAGATACCGACCCTGGGCAATACGGCCCGAATGACGGAACCGCGCACACGGAGCAGGGTTTTGAACCAGGGGCGACGATCTTCTGCCATGGCAAAATCAGACAATGGGCAGCGCCCATCCTACGGTTTAATTTATTGACACAACACTAGCGGATATCATATCCAAACAGATTGGGGTTGGCTTCACCCATATCTAGATCACCCAGACCGTACTCAGCCCAGCGGCGTTCCACCATGGCCGCCACGTCAGGATCAGACTTGAGTTCATCCCCCCACTGGTGATCGGTTTCAGGTGGAATTTTGCTGGTAGCGTCAATCCCCATACGACCGCCTAATCCCAGCTTTTCGTTGGCAAAGTCCAGGGAGTCAAAGGGGTTGTCGGGCAAGATAAACACATCGCGGGTGGGGTCTACCTTGGAGGTTACCGCCCAGATCACCTGGCGCGGATCGCGGATATTAATATCGTGGTCGACGACGATGACAAATTTGGTGTAAGTAAACTGGGGCAGAGCCGTCCAGAAAGCCATAGCAGCGCGACGGGCCTGACCAGGATAAGCCTTTTTGATGGAAATGACGGCAGCCTTGTAGCTAAGGGCTTCCATGGGTAGGAAGAAATCGACAATTTCGGACACCTGCTGGCGCAAAATTGGGGTATAGATCCGGTTGAGGGCGATCGCAATCATCGCTTCTTCTTTGGGAGGTCGACCGCTAAAGGTGGTCAGATAGATCGGATTTTTGCGATGGGTAACACACTGGAACCGTACCAACGGGGCGTGATCATTGACTGGACCGTAGTAGCCCATATGGTCACCAAAGGGACCATCGGTAGCGACTTCGCCAGGGGTGATGGTACCTTCCAGGACAAATTCTGAGGCGGCGGGCACTTCTAGATCAACGGTTTTACATTTAGCTAGATGAACACCGCTACCGCCGTAGAGACCGGCAAATAGCCATTCGGAAAGGTCGACGGGAATAGGGGTGGCAGCGGCCATGATAATCAAGGGATGGACGCCGATGGCGATGGCAATTTCTAATTTTTTGCCATTTTCAGCGGCTTTACGCAGGTGTCTGGCTCCGCCTCGTACCGACAACCACTGAACGGTCATGGTGTTTTTACCTTGTAGCTGCAGTCGATAGACACCCACATTGGGGATGCCGGTTTCGCAGTCTTTGGTAATCACTAACCCTAGGGTGACGATTTTGCCGCCATCCTGGGGATAGGGCTGGATCATGGGAATCTGGGTTAGATCCACGTCGTCGCCTTTGAGGACGACCTGGTGGCAGGGAGGAAGCAGGTCACGCTGGGGTTTGGCTTTGACAACGTCAAATAGGACTTTGCCAAATTCGATGGCCTGGGAGATTTTTTTGGGGGGTTTGGGCTGCTGCAGCATGCCCAATTTTTTACCCAGGGTTTCGAGTTCCTGGGGGTGTTCCATGCCCATGGACCAGCAGGTGCGCTCAACGGTACCGAGCAGATTGACAACGACGGGGTGAGGGGAGTCTTTGACGTTTTCGAATAGGAGGGCCGGACCACCGCACTGGAGCATGCGGTTGGAGATTTCGGCTATTTCGAGGTTGGGGTCGACTAATGTTTGGATGCGGCGTAATTGGCCACGTTGTTCGACTAGGTTGATGAATTCGCGGAGGTCTCGGGCCATGGGGGTGAAGTGGATTTTTGTGGTGATTATGGACCTTCCTCCCTGAGTCAGGGGGACTCAGGGGGGCTTCAAAATATGTTGTTACTTTACGGAATGTAAAGCTACGTTTTCTATTATGCGAGGAAATGAGTCTGGCGGTATGAACTGGTGATGTGGCGAAATCGGTTGCTCAGGGCTTTCCTCCCTGCAAACCACCCTTCGTAGGGAACTCGACCTCTGCTTCTAATACGGTCACTTTATACCGGGCATAGTCTTTATCAATGGCTTTGTTGATCCGTATGGGACGGACTTCGTTGGGCAGCATGGGGGTGTTGCTGCCGTACTAGCCAGATAGGGATTTGGCGCTGATTGGCCTGATACTCCTGGGTGCTGATCAGCATGAGGGCCGCTTCGCTGTTGAGGTTAATCTCCATACAACGTTTGGCTAGGGCAATAGTTTGTTTTTGATCGCTATCTAATTATTTTGTTATTACTCCACGTCAACAACTGTGACGCGATAGCGTTCATAGCCTTTAACGACAGGCTTGACGACGCGAAATGGTCGTATTTCCCCCGGTAATAAGGGAGCATCATTGGTGTTGATGGCGAACACATCTTCACTTTGTAATAGGCGATTGTTGCCGCTGTAAAAGTCTGTTTTTAGCTTTAGTTCGCGAATCGGAACACTGCTAGTGTTAATAATCACCCACTCGGCATTAAAGGTGGTGGGTCCTGCCGGGGTCTGGGTGGGTTTGGCGTCTGGGTTGCCGGTGGCGGTAGCATCCGGTTGGGGAGAGGTAGGGGTGGGGCCGCTAAATTCTTCACTGCGGCTGGCTAACTCAAAGCTAATATCTTCGGGTTCTAGCTGGTCCCAACTGTAGTTAATCGGCGTAGGCGGCACGTAGGTTCTACGGGCGGGTGCTTGCTGCAGACTAATCGCACTGAGACGCACTGTTTCTAGCTCTGGGGTGATTTTTTGCAACAAATTAAAGGTGTGGGTATCGCCAGGACGGATGAGTGCATCGGTGTCGGCAATGGCTTCTTTTTGGGCGGTTGCGATCGCTACACCATTACGATCGAGAAATTCAACATCAAGCACCAGGTTGCTAAACTCTTGGTTACTGGAATTGATAAAGACGCCCTGCAGCTGATAGTACGTGGCATCTTCATAGTCTCCCAGTTCCGAGCGCCGGGGTTCCATGACTAAGCCGGGATAGTCAAAAACTACAGGAATATCCACATCGGATGATAGTTCTATGGCCATATCATCCCTGGCCGACTGAGAGTCGTTAGCGTCAGCTGCATCAAGGGATTCATAAATGACCGAGCCGGGGACAATGGTGCCGGGAGCTGGCCCCATGGGGGCCGGAGGTGGGGAAAATATCGGCAAACGACTTAGCCCCATCATGCCAATGCCAAAAGTGACAACACCACCGGCTAAAGCGGCTACTTTTTGCTGGGTCCATGGCGAGGGCTTGGGATTGCCTTTGGTCGAGTTATTCTCCAAAAAACTAATCAAAACCAGGGCTTCTTTGTCATCTGGCTTGAGTTCCACACAACGTTTGGCAACCAGTAACGCCTTTTGTCGATCGTCGGCGTCATGGGTGCGGTTGTAGCGCAGGTTATAGGTATTGGCCAGGGTATGCAACACGTCCAGGTTGAGGGGTTCTAAGGAGGCGGCATGGCCCAATTCTTTGACGGCATCATCAAGACAGCCAAATTCAATGTAGGCACGACCACGGGTCAGATGAGAATCGGCCTGGGTACTGATCGCCGTCAACTCATCGCTGGTAATGCCAACTTCTTGGGCAATAACGGCCAGGGTATCTTGTGTCACGGGTTGTTCCCAGGACAGCAAGCGCTGAATGTATGCTTCGATGATGCGATCGCGACCCATAGTTCACTCCATGTCTACTCAATGCATTCCCCGTTTCCGTGAGTGGATACGGATAAAAAAGCGACTAAGTTGAGTAAAGTCTTTGTGGTCCAACCTTGACGTCTGGTCAATGTGAATGGTTCCCCCGTGGGCTGTAACTGATCAGTGCCACCTCACTGTCTGCGGGAACAACAGACTTAGCACTATAGCTATCAGCAGTTGGAGCCATGTGGGTTCCATTCTCAACAACCTGCTCAATATCAATCACACTCACACGCACACTGATCAAAGTCGGGGCGATTTTGTGAAACAGTTCAAATGAGCGAGTATCACCAGGGCGAATAATGAAACCATTAGTGGTAAGAGCGACCTGATCGATCGTAGAAATTGGTGTACCATCACCATCCAATAGCTCGACCTTGAGATTGAGCTTAGTAACTTCCTGACCGCTATCGTTAATCACAACGCCATGGAGCTTATAGTAAGGCTCACCATCATATTCTCCCAGGCGCGACAGTCGCGGTTCAATCAACAAACCAGGATAATTAAACGCCACGGGTACATTCGGTCCTGGGTCAAACTTAGGAATCGTGTTCTCCTCAACCAGGGTAGAATCTGCCGCATTTAGACTAGAAAATACAGGCAATCGACTCACCCCCACAAAGGTGAGCACAACAGCTGCCGCACTGCCGGTCAAAAGCGCTAGCTTCTGGGTTACCCACCAGGCTGTTTTTGGATAGCTGACGGGTTGCTGTAAAAACAAGATCAAAAGCGCAATCTTAGTTTTTGTCCGTCGAGTGAACTTCTTAGGGCTAAAAACATTCTCCAAAAAGCCAATTAAAAGAAAGATATTTGGCTTGGTTTGCAACGAGAGCATCTCAGGACTGGCACTGCCATCCAATGCTCGAATTAACCCCAGGGCCTCTCGATCATTGGGCTTTAGCTCTAAACACCGTCTGGCCAGCTGTAGCGCCTGCTGCCGATCGTTTAAGTTGCTGTCCTGGTTGTAGCGTAGATAATGCACATTCGCCAATGTGTTGAGCACTTCCAGGTTGATGGGATCTAGCGCTCTGGCCCGCATCAGAACATCAATAGCTTTATCGAAGTTGTCAAGTTCTATGTAGTTATGACCACGGTCAAGATGGGCTTGCACTTGTAGATTGATGGCCTCTAATTCACCGTTGGTAATCCCAACTTCTGCTGCGATCGCTTCCAGGACAGACTGAGTAACCGGATGCTCTAACTCTAGCAACCGTTTAATATAGGCTTCAATGATACTAGCGCGACCCATAAGCGTACTCCGTTTTAGCAATTAATTGCCTGAAGGTAGTTGCGTAATCGGCTTTTATAGGTAGACGGCAGCAGTGCCGAAACCTGTCCCATAGTTACGTCCATCCCTTTCCTAATGCATTCGCGATCCGCCCCATGGGATACGGATAAAATTTCGACTAAGTTCAATAAAGTCTTTACAGTGGACATCAACTTTAATAAGCAGGGACGATGCGGCGTTAAACTACAACGTGACCGTTTAAGGGTGATAAAGTGTCAAATTTTGGGTAGCTCTTTGGCCCACTTAACGGGATTTCGCTATGCGGTCTTGTGTCTCTACCTGTATTTCGTTTGTACTGAGCGGTGTCTGCTAATCTCACCCCCAACCAGCTACGTTCCATCAAGGGTCAGCTCGATTTGGTGCTGCTGGCCCTGGAAACTTTAGTTGGCATTGGCTCCGAGGCGATTTTAGACCAGGCAAAATCCCTGCAGATGGATACCCTGCTTTCGGACCGGGTGAGTTTGTGGCGGCTACGGCAGTCGAGCCCGTTACGCAAAGGACAGGGGCGCAAAAAGCTAGACGTGGATGAAGCCCGCGCCCTGGTATTGATTACCGCCCAGCTGGCCCGCCAACATGGGCAGGCGATCAATAAAGCGGTAGCGGCCCTGGAGAAAGCGGGTGCAATGGGCACCCCACCGCACCGTAATGCGATTTTGGGGGACTATCTAGATCGGTTTAGTAATACCTATGCCGAGCGTATGGAAGCGGATGTGCCGCCGCCAGTCCTGGAAAAACTGGCCTTTCAACTCTTGATCGATCTGTTGTTCTATAGCGGCGGTGGCGGTTCGCAACGGCTATGGCAGGCACTGTTAGATCGGGCGGACTAGATCAAACCGCATAGATGGGACCGAATAGACCGATAATAGGTGGGTTAAAAAACGCACACTGGCACATGACCGCAGAGTTCCTTAAAGGTACAAACCTTTACCTGGTGGGCATGATGGGCTCTGGCAAAACCACCATCGGCAAACACCTGGCCCACACCCTCAACTACCGTTTTATCGACACAGATGATGTGATTGTGCAGGCCACGGGGCAGAGCATCAATCAGATTTTTGCAGAGCAGGGCGAAGCGACTTTTCGTGAGATTGAAACCCAGGTACTAGCCCAGGTTGCACCCTATACCCACACGGTGATTGCCACCGGGGGCGGCATGGTGGTCAAACAGCAAAATTGGAGCTATTTACAATCGGGTCTGGTGGTGTGGATCAATGTCTCTGTCGATGAGTTGATTGCCCGTCTAAGCCGCGATCAGTCCCGACCGTTGCTCAAACAGGGGGATCTGCGCGATCAGCTGACAACGCTGTTAGAACAGCGGCAGGCTCGCTATGGCCAGGCCGATGTGACGGTGGAATATCAACCTGGGGAAAAGGCAACTGCGATCGCAACCCGTATCCTCAATACCCTACAAACCTTTATTGCCGAAAACCCCGCCACCAGCACCACCATTAACCATTAGCCAATCATTTGTGGGGACGTTCCATGGAATATCCCCATCCTCGTTCCCTATTTGCTTGACACCCAATGGAAACCGCCGCCAACCGCGTCCAAATCCTCAGCGAAGCCCTACCCTACATCCAAGAATTTCGAGGCCGCACCGTTGTGATCAAATACGGCGGGGCCGCCATGAAAGACAGCACCCTGAAAGACGACGTCATTCGCGACATTGTCTTTATGGCCTGTGTGGGCATTCATCCCGTCGTCGTCCATGGCGGCGGTCCCGAAATCAATACCTGGCTCGGCAAATTAAACATTGAACCCCAATTCAAAAACGGTCTGCGGGTCACCGATGCCCCCACCATGGACGTTGTCGAAATGGTGCTCGTCGGGCGGGTCAACAAAGAACTCGTCGGTTTAGTCAACGCCGCTGGCGGCAGCGCCGTTGGTCTGTGCGGCAAAGACGGCAACCTGATCACCGCCCGCCCCCATGCCGCCGAAGGTGTCGGCTTTGTGGGCGAAGTCACCCGCATCAAACCTCAGCTAGTCAGATCCCTGGTGGATGCTGGTTATATCCCGATTATTTCCAGTGTGGCCGCCGACCCCAAAGGCCAGCCCTACAACATCAACGCCGACACCGTTGCTGGCGAACTCGCCGCCGCCCTCAGCGCCGAAAAGCTGATCCTGCTGACCGACACCCCCGGCATCCTTAAGGACTACCACGATGCCTCTACCCTCTATAACAAGCTAGATATTCAAGAAGCCCGCAGCTTAATTGACTCCGGCATTGTTTCCGGCGGTATGATTCCCAAAGTTACCTGCTGCGTTCGCGCCCTGGCCCAGGGGGTACGCGGTGCCCACATCATCGACGGTCGAGTCGCCCATTCCCTACTGCTCGAAACCTTTACCAATTCAGGCATCGGCACTATGCTAGTCGCTTCGCATCAGACAGCTTAGAATAACTCCAACCCTTACAAACCTCCTCCAACCTCAGATATGGCAGCTACCTGGTGGAAAAAACTCAAACAAAACTCTCTGGCCCGGTTTGGAGCCACGGTTCTAGCCATTTTTTACCTGACGGTAGCCTTTGCAGAAATTACTGCACCATATGATCCCTACGAGCAACAGCCCAATGGGTCTTTGCTGCCACCGACAACGGTGTACTGGCGCGACCAGGAGTCTGGGCAGTTTCTTGGACCTCACGTCTATCCAGTGAGCCAGGGGCCAGTCGATATTGAAACCGGCAGCCGGGAAACAGAGACTGACTTTTCTCAGCCCTCCCCCATTCGCTTATGGGTCAAGGGGGCCGAATACCAGCTGCTGCAGATAAAATTTCCCTTTGTCAAAAGCATTTCCTTTGAAGAGTCGATGCAGCTAGAGGAAGTGGAACTCTTCCGGGGGTTTACGTTTGACCGTCATTTGTTTGGCACCGTTGGCCAAGGGAGATGGAATATTTTTGGTACCGATGAGTCTGCTCGAGACCAGCTGAGTCGATTGATCCACGGCGGCCGCATCAGTCTTAGCATTGGCCTGGTGGGGATTATGATTTCCTTTCCCTTAGGTCTCTTGGTGGGTGGTATTTCCGGCTACTTTGGCGGCACCATCGACACCATAATTATGCGTCTGGTTGAGGTGATTATGACCATTCCAGGGTTTTTCCTGTTGGTTACCCTAGCAGCGGTGTTACCCGCCGGTCTGAGCAGTTCCCAGCGATTTTTGCTAATTGTCTTAATTCTGTCGTTTATCGGTTGGGCCGGACTGGCACGGATTATTCGCGGAGAAGTGTTATCTCTTAAAGAACGTACCTTTGTCCAGGCTAGTCAGGCTATGGGTGGAAGGTCGTTGCATATTATTTTGCGTCACATTTTGCCCCAGACGGCTACCTATGTGATTATCTCTGCGACGTTGGCAATTCCGGGGTATATTCTCTTCGAGTCGGGTCTGAGCTTTATTGGTCTGGGCATTCAGCAGCCGGATGCATCCTGGGGCAACATGCTGTCGTCGGCAACAAATGCGTCAATTTTGGTGTTGCATCCCTGGTTAATCTGGCCGCCAGCAGCGTTGATTGTGATTACGGTGTTGTGTTTTAACCTGTTGGGCGATGGCCTGCGGGATGCGTTGGACCCTCGCAGTTTGGAAGAGTAGGGCCACTCGCTATTTTCAAGTTAAAAACCGAAACCGATAGGGTAAAAGCATTTTATGGAAAGCCTGTTGGGGCAATTAGAGCTGTTTAGCAATCTGTTTGAGCAGCTACAGCAAGTAGGATTAGCGTTAGGACTCAATATTGGCGTTGCGATCGCAATCTTTTTTGTTGGCCGCTGGGTGGCTCAATTTCTACGTCGTTTTGTTAGAAAAACCCTTGGCAAAACCCGCATCGACCCCACCCTGGTCGCCTTTGCCAGCAACATGAGCTACTACGTCGTGATGGCGTTTGTGCTGCTGGCAATTTTAGGACAGCTCGGCATTGAGACCACATCACTCATTGCCCTGATTGGTGCTGCCGGTCTAGCCGTCGGACTATCGCTGCAGGGTTCACTTGCCAACTTTGCCGCCGGTATTTTGCTAATTATTTTTCGCCCATTTCGCGTTGGCGACTGGATTGATGCCAGTGGCGTCTCCGGCTATGTGGAAGATATTGAGTTGCTAACCACCATTTTGCACACCCTCGATAACCGCACGGTGGTGATTCCCAATCGCAAACTTACCGATGACAACATCATTAACTACTCTACTCGTGGTACTCTACGGCTCGATTTAGTGGTCGGCGTTGCCTATGATTCTGACCTGAAACAGGTAAAAACCATTATTCGTCAAGTGCTCTCAGAAGATGAGCGCATTTTGTCACAGCCTGCACCGACGGTGGGTGTCTTAGAGCTAGCCGATAGCAGCATCAACCTGGCTGTGCGGCCCTGGGTGAGTACAGCTGACTATGTTCCTGTTTCCCTCAGCATCTACGAGGCGATTAAGATCCGCTTCGACGAAATTGGGATTGAGATTCCGTTTCCACAGCGCGACCTGCATGTGTATGGACTATCGAGAGAATAACGCGACGACATAGCTCCCGCTATTTATCGGCTGGCAATAGGACACCAACTAGAGGTTCTGTCTGAGAAAGCGTCTGCACAGGAACCGGATTTGGTGCTTGATCGGGTTGTAATTGGCCAAGCCAAAGAATCGTTAGCTGATTGTTACTATTATTATTTAGATAAGATTACTATTCAAAAGTTTTGAAATTTCATCAGAACTGACGGGCTTGCTAAATAGGAACCCCTGTGCGGTCTCACAACCAAATTGTTGGAGCATATTACATTGCTCTACGGTCTCAACACCTTCGGCAATAACTTCATGCTCTAGATTGCGACACATTTCGATCATGGAACCAATTAGACTCTTAGATTTATGGTCGACAAGCATATCATTGATAAAGTATTTATCGATTTTCAAACAGTCAACTTTAAGATGTTTGAGAGATGCAAAGGATGAATACCCTATGCCAAAATCATCAATTGCCAATGACACACCGAGGTCTTTTAAATCTTGGAAAATTGAGAGATTTTGTTCATCCGTCTGTACGACACTCTCGGTCACCTCCAATTCTAGTTCCGATGGCAGTATACCTGTCTCATCAATAACATGCTTAATCAATGACACAAGACTCTTATCGAGAAAATGGATTGGAGAAATATTAACTGCCATACGAATGGCAGGCAAACCTGCCTTCTTCCAGGCAACAGCTTGACTACAGGCGGTTGTTAACACCCATTCAGTGAGGAGCTTAATCATGCCTATTCTTTCAGCTGTGGTAATAAACTCATCGGGTGAAATCTGCCCTAATCGTGGATGGTTCCAGCGTGATAAGGCTTCAACCCCGATAATGTTACCCGTGAGTATCTGAACTTGGGGTTGATAAACCAGTGATAACTGCTGTTTTTCTATGGCCTCCCTCAAATTTTGTTCTACACGAAACCGATACTCTGCTTCCTGAGTCAACTCAGGTTTATAAAATGTATACTGATTTTTTCCACGTTCCTTGGCTGCATAAAGCGAAGTATCAGCTGCTTTTATTAAAGTAGATAGATCGGTGCCATCATCAGGGTAGTGCACAATCCCAATACTACATGCCGGAGTAAATTTCCTGGCCAATAATTCGACTGGATTTGATATCACCTCAAGGCAACTATGAGCCACATGAGCAGTAGAATAATCATTATTTACATCATTCACAAGAATACAAAATTCATCTCCACTTAGGCGTGCAACAAAATCAGTTTCACGAGTGACCTTTTGTAATCGCTTAGCAATTTCCTGGAGCAGTAAATCGCCAGCATCATGGCCCAAACTGTCATTCACACTCTTAAAATTATCTAAGTCGATATATAAAAGACCCAAACGGGATGTGTTTCGGTTAGACCGTTTGATTGATGCTTCAAGCACCTGATAGAAGTTGGCGCGGTTGGCAATCCCTGTTAAATCATCAATATAAGCTAATTCTCGTATACGTTTTTGAGCTTGGTCACGCTCCATCACAATGCCGGCTAGCCTGGCTGCTGACTTAAGATCGTTGGACTCCTCTTCATTTGGCAGTGCGGGGTGGTTATAGTACATCCCAAATGCACCTAACACCATGCCTGAGGAATGTTTAATCGGTTCAGACCAACAGCAGCGCATGCCATGGGGAAGGGCTACATGTTTAATTTTGGTCCACTTTGGGTCGGTTTCAATATTCTCAACCAGGACGCGCTTGCCGGTATAAGTCGACGTACCACATGAGCCTACATTAGGACCGTTCTTGAGACCATGAACCGCATCACAATATTCTTTGGGCATGCTGGGAGCGCCTCCATGCATGAGTCGACCATCTTTCAACTCGAGCATTGAACATCGCAGTCCAGGGTGGCGTGTTTCATACATTAATGCAATTTCTGTATAGATCTCTGATGCGGGTCTCCCCGTTGCGATCATCTCCAGAATTTCGGCATTTTTGTCATCAAATGCCTCTGCTTTCTTGCGGGCTGTGATATCGACATGGGTTCCTACCAAACGAACTGCTTTTTTATCAGAATCACGATGAACAAGAAATGCGCGGGATAACACAAAAACTTCATGCCCTGCTTTATGCTGCATACGCATTTCTATATCGAATGAATCTACTTTGCCAACCAAGTAATCTTGAACCATTTTCAAGACTTTATCTTTATCCTCTGGATGTACCAGCCTTTGCCAGGTACTTAAATCATGGACCAGTTCATTATTTTCATAGCCCAGCATGCTTTTCCAGCGTGGTGAATAATAAACTTCATTTGTTTCCAAGTTCCAGTCCCAAAGCCCATCATTGGCTCCACGCATAGCAAGAGAAAACCGCTCCTCACTTTTCTGAAGTTTTTCTTCTGATTCTCTACGAGCTGTCACATTATGCCCAACACCTAGTACGCCGATCAGTTCCCCATTGTCGTCATACATAGGAATCCTACTTATTTCCAGCAGTTCACGGTGTCCATCATTAGCAAAGGTTATCCATTCTTCGTGTGTTGATGGAGTGCCTTTCAGGATGACGTCCTTGTTGTTATATTGAAATAAATTTGTCAACCTGGCATTTACAAAATCGTGGTCAGTCTTGCCAATAATCTCTTGTTCAGATGTTCCCAAACATTCTTCGAAACGATAATTGCAGGCTAAATACACACCATTAGGATCTTTTAGCCAGATGAGATCTGGTAGGGTATGAATAATTTTTTTGTAATATCCAATATCTTTCCAAAGCCTTGGCAAATACTTTCCTGAAACAGACATTGCTTGCAAGACTGAGGCTGGAACCGATTGAACCTTACATCCCATAGTACGTTGATATTCTGTATATCTAGTATTTAATATTTCCCAGGTTATCTCTATAGTAAGAGTTAGAATCGGGAAGCAGAATTGGTACTTTAGCTGAATAACAAGTATCAAGAATTTTAAGCTCTTAACAAGCTATCTCTTAAACCAAGTAAAAATACTGAAAACTCATGGCATATTTTTGCATGGTGAAATCCGGGATTTTGCCAGAAATGACATTAATATGTATGAGCAGAATATTTACATCTGCCCACCCTACGGTTGATGACTTATGAATGCCCCTGACATCGTTGACTTAGTAATACCTGGTTCCCCTTAGCAAGGCTACGGTGTATACACAAGTCAGAGACAATGGCTGAAAGTATTAGAACTCGAGTTGGCCCTCTCCCTAAATCCCTCTCCCCCAGGGAGAGGGACTTTGACTCTGGCGCTCACTCTAAATCCCTCTCTCGCGGCAAGAAGGACTTTAGCAAATGACTATCAATTGCGGTGAGTACTGTCGGTAAATCGTCCAGAACGCTGGCATTGGCAAATCGTAAAACGGTCAAGCCGTTTGCCTGCGTCCAAGCATCTCTTTCTGCATCTCGCTCAACCTGAGACTGATGAATAGCCCCGTCTAGCTCAATCACTAATTGAGCCTCATGACAGTAGAAATCAGCAATAAAGCGACCAATGTTATGCTGACGCCTAAACTTGGCTCCACTCAAGCGACGCCCGCGCAAGCATGACCATAGAATTTGCTCTGCAGGGGTCTGCTGCTGTCTGAGTTCTCTGGCTCGATAGAGACGCTGTTCGGGTATGCGTCGATGGCATCCGGCTAAGCGTGAGAGGTCTTCCATAGCGACAGTTTTCCCAGAAGGCCCTCCCCCCAAACCCAGGAGTACCTTTTAGGCCATTATCTTTTAGATATGTATACACAGTAGAAGGGGAGCTAGTCTCAAAGTCCTTCTCCCTGGGGGAGAAGGATTTAGGATGAGGGCAAATGCAGCGTCTGGAGCTACTTTTCAGGCTAGATCCCTAGATGTGTGTACACACAAGTCCTGAAAACTAGCGTCTGCGGTTGCTTCACCCCCTCTAACTCCCCTTTGGTAAGCAGGGCTGATCTATTGAAAAAAGGAAAATAGTTTTTCGATATCGTGTGCGACCATTCGAA
>NZ_AWNH01000035.1 GCF_000482245.1 Leptolyngbya sp. Heron Island J
CCTTTCGCTGACCTATCTATGTCGCAACCTAAGGCCGGTTCACTTATCGTTTATCCGCGGATACTTCCTCTCACCGGGGCACCGAATTGGGGCTCTCAGTTCCCTTCGGCTTTATCCATCGCTTCACACCCCATCGTTACCGATGACGCATGGATGAATTGAGGACTCACCTAGACACTGGTTTGGCTATTGCAATGTTTCACAACAGCACTCGTTCGAGCGACTTCGTGTCGCACAGGCTTGGGATACTTTATCCTATTGCTACCCCGGTTTGCATCCATTCTCGGGGTAGCTGAATCTTGAGCTTTGGTTTCTTCCTAAACATCTGGAGACCAAAGCTTATGTTTCTCAATATGACTGAAGGCGCTGTGGCGTCTACGCTTGCGCTTGGGACCGACCCACTACCCGAGCATCAATACGAAACCGTCCGGCACCTGGTATTTGGCAGTCTTACGGCAGTGCGGCTAACGATTCAGGATCTGCACAAACGACACTACGCCGAACCTAACGACTGGAGTAAACCAATTTCGACCGGACGCCCCAATGAGGTAATGGCGATTTTGACCAAACGGGTAGCAATTAAGTCGTAATACAATCTTCCCAAAAGACCGCAAAGCTTGTAGGAATCTATCTCATTGCCCCCAGTTCTGGTAGGGTTGATTCTCTAACCAAAAGATATTTCTTTGCTCAAGCAACGGTCCCAGTGGATTCAGGTTATCCAGGCCCCCCAAATTCCTGATTTCTAGGGGCTTTGAGTCTTGTTCCCCCCAGAGTTGGGGGGCTAGGGGGGCCTGGATAACTGATGGCTTCTTTACCAGTTGTCGTATTAAGGAGTATTCGTTGGTAAACGGATTTTCCTCTACCAATTTCTGGGGGCTAGGGGCAACCAGTCATCACTTAAAGCTACCATATCCATAAACCCAGCAAAGAGAGTTTACAAAAAACGCTTCCTATTCTTTAACTACGTTTGAATTGTCTTCAGCAGTACCTAAAACGCTTCTAGTTCAGCAATCTCAGAATTATTAGGTAGCTCTGCAGTGTTCACAAATTCAACAAAGGCCTCATTTAAAGCTGTATATCCCTGAGCATTCAAGTGCAATTCATCCTTGCGAAAGTCTTCTGCTAACCGTCCTTTTTCATCGGCAATGGCAGAAAACCCATCAAACACAAACACCTGGTCATCAGCTAAAGAGTCAATGTAGCCATTGACTTCATAAATAGCTTGGACTATGTCGTCTGACCAAACAGGCTGGCGCATAAGGGGAACTTCGCCCACTGGAAGAATCGTGCTAATAATAACAGTTGCACCTAATTCCTTAGCATCTTCAACCATCTGGCGAATGTTGGCACGACAGAGATCGATAATAACATTGCGCTCTTCGGGCATCAGTGGAATGACCTTTAAATCATTCACGCCAACTTGAATGACAACAACATCAGGCTCTAACTCGCTAACGTGAAAATCAAAGCGCTGGCTAGTTTGCGCAGATGTTTGACCACCCACACCACGATTAAAGAATTCGTATCCTTCAATACTAGGAGCTGGCCAGTCTGCGGCTCTAGAATCTCCAAAAAAAATTACTCGTTTGTTCTCTCCCTTATCTTCCAGTTTGGGCTTTGGGGTATAGTAACTGAGTCCTAGTGGATCTAAGCGAACTTGGTTGAGTTCAACATAGTATTTTTTGAGCTGTCCATAGAGGAAAAAATTGAGTGCTACTGAAGCACCTACAGCAGGTATCCCCAAATACAACAGTAGTGAGCTAACCTTGACCAATTTCATAGGGCCGTGTGCGTGATGGGTTCGACTTGAACGGGAGCGGTGTGATGGAGCTTGAAGACTAATGTTCCAGCCTAATTTGTTCCAAGTTGTAGTCAGCGAAACTAGTATGGATGCCCTGAATTGATGAGTGGTGGGTGTTTCCTGACGGCTTTAAAGGTTTGGAAAATCTATGTGAGGCTAGGGTATGGTAGCCGCATTACTAGAGATTGTCAGTCACATTTTGGTAGAGCTAATAATCGTAGCTTGATCAGCATGATTAAGTCAGGGGCTGTCAAGTCATAGCTGATTACCCTGTAGGCATTGGCTAAGCTGACGACAGACCAGTTTAATATTCACTATCCTGGTGTCTGAATCCGAAAAAATCAGTTTGCTCTATGGCTCCTGAGACTACGTTATTTTTTCCACCCCAACCCAAGCCGTTATTGATCCGGCTGGTGCAAAGTGTTTCGTATCTGGCGCTGCAGAAGCTGTATCGCTGTGGTCTAGTGGTGTCTGATGACGATGTGGCTAAGCTGCGGGCCATTGATGGGGCGCGGGTGGTGTATGTCTGTAATCATCCCACGATGGAAGATGGCATGGTGCTGTTTGGCTTGGCGGCGCGGGCTGGCCAGCTGTGGCACTATATTGTGGCACGGGAGTCGTTTAAGGGACTCCAGGGCAGGTTTTTGCAATGGATGAATTGTTATTCTATCCGGCGGGGTTTGGGGGACCGGGCAAGCATTGCTCAGACCCTGAGTTTGTTAAAACAGCCCCATGCCCAGGTGGTGATTTTTCCGGAAGGGGGCTGTTCCTATCAAAATGATACGGTGATGCCGTTTCGGTCGGGGGCGATTCAGATGCCGCTACAGGTGATTGCTCAGCTGACTAAGAAAATGCCTGATGTTGATCTGTATGTTGTGCCGATCTCGCTGAAGTATCGCTACACTGAGCCGATGACGGCGGTGATTGCGGCAACGCTGCAGGGGCTGGAGCAGGAGCTGGGTTTAGTACCGGCTGATCCGGATGATTTTTATCAACGACTGCTTGCGATCGCAGCCATCATCATCACCCGTATCGAAACCGAGTTTGGCCTCACCAGTGCCCCTGAGCAAGACTGGAATGACCGTATCAAGCGTCTGCGACACCATGTGATTGCCCAATGTGAGCAGCAGCTCAATTTAGAATCTAATGGTGCTCCCATTCGAGAACGGGTATATCGGGTGCAGGCGCTGCTGGAGTCTGAAGAACCGAAAACGGTGGCGGAAGATGACGCGCTCTATTGGACCACGGTACGGTTACTTAATTTTGATGCCATCTACGATGGCTATGTGGCGGCTGATCCAACCCCGGAGAGATTTCTCGATACGCTGATGCGACTAGAACGAGAAGTTTATCAAATCGAACATATTCAGCCTAAGGCTCACCGGCAGGCTATTTTTCGGGTGGGTACACCAATCAATTTGAAAGACTATGTGCAAGACTTTAGACGCGATAAAGCTGGTACGGTCAATCGACTGACGGAACAGCTGCGGGCAACGGTGCAGGAGAATTTGGACGTGGGATAACAGCAACCAATCACTGCTCTCTATTCAAAGCCGGTTTCGCAAATATCTCCTAGGTTGTCGGGGCAGGTTTCGGTGTCAATATCGATACCGCTAAGATCGAGTAGCTGCCATTCTTGTTCCACGGTCGGGGTGAGAATTTCTCCGATGGGGCTGATGTCGGTCACTGGATTGTAGGCAACATTCAGTGACCGAATGGTGGGAATCTGGGCGATGGGAGCCAGGCTGTTAATTTGGTTGTAGCTGATATCCAATGTGGTGAGCTGGGTCAGGGCTGTGAGGGGGCTAATGTCCTGTAGCTGAGCATTGGCCAGACGTAGGGTCTGTAGCTGATTGAGGCTGGCAATGGGGGTTAAATCTGGAATGACGTGGCCGCTGAGGTTGAGGTCGGTGAGATTGGGGGTTGCGATCGCAATCACCTCCAAATCAATCCCTACAGGAAAATCAACCATCAAACCGTTATCCGGTAAATACGTTGTTTGTAACTGTGGACCTCTCAGCACTCTTACCACTGTCAGTTGTTGTTCAGCCTCACCACAGTCACTAACTGCCAGCACTGCCATCAGAGCATCCATCGTTTGCCAGGCATAGGGGCGACTATACAGCCCACCGTTCCAGTTTCCGGACACTCCCTGAAATTCCTCACACAAATCTGTAAAGGTCGGTTCGATGGATTCCTCAGCACTGGCCGCAACCCAGACTCCAGTTGTACCCCAGACAGCGACTATGCCAGCCAATACATTGATTGCCAAATGGTTGAGTTGGAGCATACTTCCCTTCTGTGCATTAGCCTCAACAGCATTGGACCACCAAATCAACCCAGGGTCCATAACCCTTTAATAACCATTTATATTTGGTGTTTAGTGAGCCCCAGGCAAGCTAAAAAATGCGGTCAGTGAAAATCTCTTTGGCTATCACTGATACACGAGCAAAAATGACCCTGTAGATTACAGTAAAACAGCATACAGAACAGTTACGGCCGTATCAAAAAGCACACAGGTTTCGACGCTAAATATTCCGGTAAACTAATCGCGCATTCTCAGCATGATCGGATCAAGCTGCTACCATAGGAGAGAAATCAAGTCCGACATCTAGGAGCCGGTCGCAAGATTGTCCCATTGCCAACTAAAAGGCAGGATTCTCTTGTTAAGAGATCAAGTAGGGTCGCGTCTATCGAGGAATTACGGATTTTAATGCCGTGATATAAAAAGGCTCGATAAATTCTTCCGCAAATTCCGTATTCATTGCTTCATGATGTGCGGAAGACCCTATGTGCCCAGGGTAATCTTAATATCAGGTAGTCTTGTCAGTCAGGTTTTCTATGGAAGGAGCGCAGCCATCGCTTCAAAACCAGCAGCGTGTCCTTGCCGCAATTGTGGTAACTGATGCTGTCGGTTTTAGTGCCCAGATGTCCGCTGATGAAGAACGGGCACTGGGAATTATCAATCGAGATCTTAAGCAGATTGCTGGCCTATGCAATGTGTTTAAGGGTCAAGTACTTAAATCAACTGGCGATGGTCTGTTGATGTGCTTTTTTAGTGCAGCTCAGGCCGTTGCTTGTGCACTAAATATTCAAAAAAAATTGCGTGGTGATAGTAAGCGCGATAGTTTTGACCATCGCATTGGTATTCATCTAGGCGATGTCTACATTAACGACTCAGATGTCATGGGGAATGGCGTTAATATTGCTGCCAGATTAGAAAGCTTTGCTGCTCCCGGTGAAATTTGTGTTTCCCAGGTGGTCTACGACGTCGTCAAAAGTCGTTTAGAACTAGACGCCACGTTTCTAGGGCCGTTAAACCTCAAAAATATCCAAGAATCAGTCCCGGCCTATCAACTCCGACCTGCGATCGAGATCGATGTGTGCGATGGGGAACTGACCCGCCCCTTCTTTGCCGAAGGGTTTGAGGGCTATGTCTTTGATAGTCCCCTCGAACAGGCTCTACAAACCTTGGAGGACCATGTTGACCATCTACGAATCAAAAAGCTGATCTTTGGCACCTGTCAAAATCTGTGGGAAAACGACATCACGGTCCTGGATCAGTTTTCGTTACAGCATCTGATCGAATCCTTGATGCAGCGCAACCCGACGGTGGAACATTGCCGGGCAAGCCTGTACCGCATTGTGGCAACCCTCAACCACAAAGAGGTTTACTCTGATGTGGCCGAGGTTATTTTGCAAGCCATTACGCCACTATATATTGAGCGGGCTGCTAACCTGCTTCCGACTGATGGAGACGCATCGACACTTGTTGATGCGGATGTGGCCGACTTGGCAGAAGATGAGGCCAAAGACCGCTATCAGCAAGTGGCCGATGAACTTGAGCGCGATCCGCAGCTCATCCGGATCAAAAAGGTGCTTTACTGTCTCTGTCATAAAGTTTGGGAAGCCGACGTTCAAAAAATTGAGCAGGCGGATACAGCCACCTTGGTCCAGCAGCTTTATCAGCTCACACCGACGCCCAACGACCTCAAATTTCGGCTACGTCACCTGCTGCATCATCTCAATCGCAAGGCGAAATATACCAAAATCGTCAACATCATTTTTAAGGCCTTTCATCCCCTATACAGTGCCCAAACTGAGTTAATCCCCATGTCCACACCGGGGTTAACCAATGCCAACGACACGGACAGCCCAGAAACTTGTTTTGGGGATCTGCCGGTCGGCATCCACCCCGAAAATACCGTAGCCTTCTCAGCCAAATCTTTAGAAGGTCCCGCCATGGGTGATATGGCCCAGGTTAAAGATCGCGCTGATCTGTTTGAGCTTAGACTTGACATCATCAAATATTGCAGCCCGCTGCGGGCCAAAATCTTGCTGCACTCTACGCTTTACAGTCCCTTTACCGGCAGTTCACAAGAATGGTCATTATTACGTAGTAAAACCTTAGAAGACTTTTTACGAGAGGTCTTTAACTATTGTTCATCCTTCCAAGACCTGGAGAGCAAGCTGTCCATCATCGTCCATTGCTTAGAAGACACCGATGAAAACGAGCCAGTGGTCACTGCTATTCTCAATGCCATCAAGCCCTACTATGCTGAGCCCAGTCAGGTCGTTACCCCTGTAGATAGTGGTCGCGCCACCGTTCCTGTCGTTACGTCTATGAGGCCTGCATCCTATGGATAATGCTGCTGAGCTACTCGCATGTTACAACAGTGGGCAAAAAGACTTTAGTGGCCTATGTTTAGCGGGTTTGCAATTCCCAAAATCAGATCTGATCGGTGCTAATTTTTCCAAGGCTGATCTGGAGCGTACAGATCTGATGTTCTCCTATTTAAGCCGGGTAAATTTACAGCAGGCTAATCTCAGCCATGCCAACTTGAGTGGTGTCAATCTCAACCAGGCCAATCTGATCTATACCAACTTAAGCGACGCCAACCTCCACGGTGCCAGCTTACAAGGGGCAGATTTACGGGGAGCCGACCTCACCCTGGCCGACCTATTTGATGTGAATTTAGCTGATGCCGATTTGCGCAATGCGGATCTCAGCGGGGCCAACTTAACCGGGGCCTGTTTGCGCGGTGCTAACCTGCGCCAGGAATTACGCAGCGAGCAAACCATTTTACGCGGTGCCCATCTGCGTCAAGTTGATCTGCGCGGGGCTAACCTCAAGGGTGCGGATCTGGCTAATGTGGATCTCAGCGGCGCTAACCTGAGCGAGGCCTTTCTCAAAGATGCCGATTTGCGCAATGCCAATCTGAATGGAGCCAATTTAAAGGGTGCTTCATTGGCAGATGCCCAGTTGGAAGGGGCCAATCTGCGCTATGCCAATCTCACCCGCACCCGTGCTCAGCGGGCAAACCTGTCCGGTTGCGACTTTACTGGAGCCAACCTGAAGGGGGTTAACTTTACCGATACTAAGCTTTGCGGTGCCCAGCTATTCCAAATTGTCATGGCTGATGCCCGCCTGCTGCGGGCCGACCTAAGTCGGGCGAACCTGAGTGGTGCCAACCTGACCCAGGCCGACCTCACCAATGCTTACCTGGGGCGCACAAATTTGGGTGGAGCTATTCTGAGGGACGCTATTCTCTATAAAGCTGAACTCAGCAGTGCCAATCTAGCGGATGCCCAGTTTTCTGGAACCACCATGCCTGACGGGAAGGTGATCGATTGATTTGCCGAGCTTGAGGATGCACCGGCCCCATCTGTGATGATGGGGCTGATGGTGAGGGCACTGTTGTTATCTCGTTTTAACCTTGAGCGGTTGGGTGCGATCGCTTTGCGGTCGTCTGGCCAGGGTGCCAGCACCCATGATGCCCATCGCCAATAGAGCTGCCAATGCAGAAGGCTCTGGTACGCTGGCGGCAGATGTAGTACGCTCATTCAGTGTGGCTAATGCCAGGTCACTGACAAGAGTGTAGGCAGCTGTGGTGGGATGAGTATTATCCCAGAAGAAAAACTCATCTGGGTTGTCACAGATGCCATCAAACGCAAAGCCTGGTTGGAAATTAATCAAACAAGACTCATCAACGTTGGTCAACCCAAACTCATCTGGGGCCGTTAGAATATCAGCGAACAATGTGTTCACATCGAGAGTGGTGATAGTGGTATCAGGTCGGCTCGTGCCAAAAATATCTAGCTTGGCGGATAACAATTCATTGTGGGTAAATGCGAGACCATTAAGGATTTCAGGAATGTCTAACGGACTTTCAGCATCTAAGAAATCAGCGAAGGGAGCTGCACCAATATCAGGTAGATTCACAACTAAAAACTCCTGAGCACCTAAATCGCTTAGGCGAGTTATGCCGTCAATAATATTGTCGGTAACAACATTGGGTAACTCCTCCTGTGACACTCCTCCTAACGAAGTTGGATTAAAAAAGGCTTCGTTATAGTCATTGGCACCGACCCAGATAATATTGAGAGCATTGGGATCAACGGGAACAATAGTGGAGAGAGCTGTGAAAGCATCCAGCTGATCTTCAAACCCTAAAAACGGATTGTTATCGACTAAATCCTGCAACTCTGGGAACAGAGTTGCCAAGAACTGAAGATCGTCATCTAGGATATGGGTATCTGATGATAGTGCTCCAGAAAAGGCAAAGTTAATGCCTTGAGTCGGGGGTGGGGTGGTTGTAGGGTTGAGCACCAAGTCAGTGACTAGCGTTGGTGACAAGCCTAATGCGTCAGCCAAATTCTCAACCCAGATCGGTCCGTTAGAGTTTTTCTGATCGTAAGGTGGGCTGGGAGGAATTGCTGGCAGGCCCAGAGGAGAAAATAAGGCATCGCTAGTGTTAAACAGATTCCCTGAGTCGACTAGACTATCGCCAAAAATGTTTAAACCTGTGAATGAATCAGCCCTTGCTTCCGGAGAAATTAGGCAGGATAGAATCACACCCCCTGCAGCTAACAGTTTCTTCTTCATGCCTGTTTGCTGCGCTCAACACAGCTTTATGTAAAGTACTTTAGTCAGGAGATGTTGACTGAACTGATATCAATATTATTTGACTCGTTCTACTCCATTTATAAGGGGGACTCTGTCTTTTACTCAAGCAGCTCCCAACCCTTTTTAATGAAAACCCTGTAAAGTTTGAGAATATAGACATGAATTTGGGATGAAGTGGCTGGTTTTCTAGGACGAGGTCGATGATGCCATGGAGCGTTTGACTTTCGTGTCCATCCCTGGCTAAGCTTAAGAACTTCACCATAGGAGAGATCTGAGTCTAGAACGAGGTCAAATACAAAGGGCTGAAACGTTTTGGGAAACCATTGATGTAACTTACGTCCCAGGGTCAGCCGCAGGAAAAATTCAATGACCAGCGGTGTAGAACGTGGGAATGAGTAGTCTGATAGGTCTTTAAGGGCATGGGCCTCCGGGACTCGCTGTTGGGAGAACTGGGGTAGTACCTGGGACCAGTTGTCCTGAAATTGGTCGAGCAGCTGGTTGATGATTTCGATATCTTCCAGGGATGAGTTGCAACCTTGGCCGATGGAGGGGGAGACGGCATGGGCGGCGTCACCGACGAGTAGGATATGTTCGCCTTGGTGGAAGCGATCGCACTTGACGCTCACCAGGCGAGCCACTGGACGATGCAGTAGATCCTCCGCTTCTGCTTCACTCATGAGTTCTCGAAAGACTGGCAGTTTCTCGTCAAAATAGGCCAGAATTTCTTCTTTACTCGTAAATTCTTCAAAGGGATTGTTGTCTGCATTAAAGATAAATGCACCGTGGAGCTTATCGCCGGGCTGCGGGGCAAGAACAATACGGCTGTTGCGACCCAGGTTAGACGTATGGATACGCTCGGGAGCTAGCTCTATATTTTTGTCTGGGTTGGTTCTGGAGAGAAAAATGGACTTGTAGGCATCAGGAACATAGATTTGTTCGCAAGTGAGCCCGTGGTGGTCAGCGAGTTGTTGTCTGACTTGAGATCTGGCTCCGTCAGCGCCGATCAGGCGATCATAACTGATGGAAAAAGGATGATCGGTGGCGTTGAGGAAGCTGACGGTTTGTTGATCGAGCCGCTGACAGGTACAGTTGAAGTGCAGTTTGAGAACACTGTCTGGATATGTGCTGGTTAGCTGTTCGAGCAGGGCTAACACCAGGCGGTTACGGTCAATGGTCAGTACGGAATTCTTGCGTTGGATATCGCGGGTTTTGGTGTTGTTGTGGATGACGGTGCCCTGACAGATGATGGCATGGGGTGCGATCGCTGCTTCTAGTCCAGGGATGGCCTGCAATGCTTTGCGGCCTCGTTTTTGGAGAGAAATGGGAAATGAACGTTGTTCGTCAGGGTTGACCTGGCGTGGGTCGGGGCGGCGATCGTAAATTTCGATGTAGTATTGCTGGCGACGCAGCAAGTAATGGGCTAGCAAGAGCCCTGCAGGACCTGCTCCGATGATTACAATTTTTTGTCGGGACATGGCAGATTGAATAGGCATGCACCATTAGAGTATCGCGTTGGCCATCCGATCAACACCGTAGGGTGTGCACCGCTCACCATTCAATCGTTTTAGCGATGCGCCAAGAGCTAATCAAGGCAATCACGCATCCATAAAGCCTTTTAGTGCCGCAACGACGGGTTTGACAACTGGATGATCGATAGCCTCTTCGAGGGCTGTGCTGCCACCTTCTTTAAGGGCGTTGATAACGCGGGCTTTGAGTGTAGGGTTATTGTCAACGGATTCGACTAGTTTGGCAGTCATCATGGTTTGACCGACGGGTGTGGTGGGGTCGTAGTCGTTTTCGAGTTGGGTGAGTAGAGTTTTGATATCTTTAGCGGCTTGGGTGAGGTCTTGGCTGTTGTTGATTTGGGTGTTGATTTTGTTGCCCATGACTTTGTCTCCTGCGATGTTGTCACCGGAGCCGTATTGGTGGATGGTGTTGCCCATGGTTGGTTTTCCCGGTTTATGGATTAGTTTGAGGACTTGGTCAGTGTGGAGTGGCAGTATGGCGTAGGTTTGGCCATGGTTGTCGTTGAATTTGACTTCGTAGACGTTGGGGCTAGTTCCTCGACGAGAGTACCGACTTGGCCAGCAGTAAGATTATGTTCTGGTAGGGCAGATTTTAAGGCAATACGTCGATTAACTTTAGGCAGGCTGGCAAATTCATAGGAATTAGTCGATTAATCTTAGGATAGTTTTAGATTTCTTTGTTTATGTGCCTATTTTATCTCCTTCTATATAGTCTCCGGCAACATTGTCTCTATTGCCTTGTTGGATGATTTTAGTAGGAGTGTTATTGACAGAAATGCTTACTCCGTCTCCAGTGTTTTTTATTTCTACTCTCTTTTGTTTGAGTCGTCGGATTTCAATAGGATCGTAACCGTCAAGAAGTTGCCGAAGATTGAGTTCAAGCCTCAGCTTGCCAATGACAACGCTCTGTTTGCTCATGTCTTCTAGACCCAGTAGTTCTTGATAGTCAAGGGGTGGATGATCAGGATGATTAGGGACTGGTACCCACTCGCTGGGCTTGGCAAAATTGGCATGGATTTTTTTGAAGACATCGCGTATGAGTCCGAGAAAAAGCCTTCGGGTGGATTCTTTGCCGCTGACAGCGATAAAGATTTTGTTGTCAGCTGGGTCGGCTTTAACACGAGCGACATTATAGATTTCGTCACCTTCTGTGTAGGCGAGCATAACGCCACTACGCCAGTAAGTTTCCTCATGGATTTTTTCATGAGTGAGAACGATAAAGCGGGAAATGATGCTGTCGGGGAGAACAGTATAGTGATACTGAAACTCTAAGGTATCGCCTTCCAGGTCTGTGTCTTCAGGTTCTTCTTTGGGAAGAATACCAGGGATTAAGTAGCGATCAGGACTACATTCGGGCAACTGAAAACAGAGCTGGAATTCTTTCATCAGCTCGATGAGGTAAATATGACGATGCTCTGGGTAGCGCTCAGGGGGGAGTATGCGAATAAGATCGGCCCGGGTAAGTTGACCTTTTGATTCAGTTTTTAGGTCATCATCACTGAGCAGTGTGTAGATGCCTGTAGTAACCCAGTCAGGATTAAGCACATGAGTGTATTTGAGCAAGGGATGATCACTGTAATTAAGCACTAAACCCAGGTTATGAAGTAAACCAATGAGTTGAGTTTGGTCTTTTTCCTCTTCAATACCTTGTTGCTCACAGATATTTTCATACTTAGAGTATTTGATAAAGTCTTTATCTAAATTTTCAAGTCGCTCTTTAACTTCAAACCAGGAGAGCGGTAACAGATCGTAGACCTCTTTTAACTGGCCGACTTCTGTTAGGATTGCTTGATTGAGGTCATCGATCCCGACTCCCTCTAAACAAGACGTTTCGAGGATAGCTTTAATATTGGAATATTTATCTCGTAGGGCTTTTCGGTTAATGTCGAAGGGTTGTTCATCACGCTTATTGCCAACAATGATGACGGGAGAGCTATCGCCAAAGCTTTTAATAAGTTTGAGCCAGTACTCTAAACGGTTTTCCTCTTCGCTGGTGCGACAGTTGCAGACGAGTAAATAAAGGCTACGCTTGGTAAGAAAAAACTGGTGGGTGGTGTGATAAATTTCTTGACCACCAAAGTCCCATACGTTGAGACGAACATCTTTCGTGTTGACGTTGATCATCCAGTTGGTGACGTTGAGCCCATCGGTTTTTTTTTCGTTGGGATTGAAGTAATCGTTAATAAGACGGTTAATAAGAGAGGTTTTGCCGACGCTACCCTGTCCCACGAGAATAAGCTTAGCTTCGTTGAGAGGAAGCACTTTCCCGCTGCGAAGCTGTTGACAGTAGTTGAAAATTTCAGATACAGGGCCCGGATCTTCATGGTCTTCTGGGGGGCCAAGGATTTCTGGTGCAATCGGAAGTAGATTTTGACGAATATCCAATTGTTCTAAGTGCTTTGAGCTTTCTAAGCTTTTAGGGATCTCTTTAATTTGGTTAGAGAAGAGGTCGAGCTGAGTGAGTGCCTGTAGCTGAGCGATAGAATCCGGAATCTCTTTGATTTGGTTATAACTGAGGTCGAGCTGAGTGAGTGTCTGTAACTGAGCGATGGAATCTGGAATCTCTTTGATTTGGTTAGAGAAGAGGTAGAGATGAGTGAGTGCTTGTAGCTGAGCGATGGAATCTGGAACCTCTTTGATTTGGTTAGAGATGAGGTAGAGGTGAGTGAGTGTCTGTAGCTGAGCGATGGAGTCTGGAATCTCTTTGGTTTGGTTATAGCTGAGGTTGAGATGAGTGAGTGTCTGTAGCTGAGCGATAGAATCCGGAATCTCCTTGATTTGGTTAGCGCCGAGGTAGAGGTGAGTGAGTGTCTGTAGCTGAGCGATGGAATCTGGAATCTCTTTGATTTGGTTAGAGATGAGGTAGAGGTGAGTGAGTGTCTGTAGCTGAGCGATGGAGTCTGGAATCTCTTTGATTTGGTTGCAACTAAAGTCAAGATGAGTGAGTGCCTGTAGCTGAGCGATGGAATCTGGAATCTCTTTGATTTGATTGTCGGCGAGGTAGAGGTGAGTGAGTGTCTGTAGCTGAGCGATAGAATCCGGAATCTCTTTGATTTGATTGGTGAAAGCTATGAGAGTGACTAAATCTTTTAGTTGGGCTATCCAGTCAGGAATATTTTCTAGCAAATTACCACTCAAATCTAAGGAATAAGGATTTTATAGTATCCACATTTGCACAGGTAGGATAGCCTAAAAAATAGGTA
>NZ_AWNH01000036.1 GCF_000482245.1 Leptolyngbya sp. Heron Island J
CCTTTCGCTGACCTATCTATGTCGCAACCTAAGGCCGGTTCACTTATCGTTTATCCGCGGATACTTCCTCTCACCGGGGCACCGAATTGGGGCTCTCAGTTCCCTTCGGCTTTATCCATCGCTTCACACCCCATCGTTACCGATGACGCATGGATGAATTGAGGACTCACCTAGACACTGGTTTGGCTATTGCAATGTTTCACAACAGCACTCGTTCGAGCGACTTCGTGTCGCACAGGCTTGGGATACTTTATCCTATTGCTGCCCCGGTTTGCATCACATAATCGGGGCAGCTAAATTTGAGCTTTGGTTTCTTACCGAGCTGCCAGACTGTAGGTGTTTAGCTACAGCTTTCAAACGCGGTAACGGTTTAACAACTCTAGATTTGGAGACCAAAGCTTATGTTTCTCGATATGACTCAGGGCGCTGTTGCGTCCACATTATCTGTTAGTACCGCACCATTGCCCGACCACCAATACGAAACGGTGCGCCATCTGCTGTTTGGCAGCCTTACTGCCGTGCGACTGACCATTCAAGACCTGCACAAAAAACGCTACGCCGAGCCCAACGACTGGAGTAAACCCATCTCCACCGGACGCCCCAATGAGGTCATGGCCATTTTGACCAAACGTGTGGCTATCAAGCCATAGGCGAGGCATAAACTGGGTACGTTTTGCGATCGCAACAGGCCGCAAAATCTTCAAAGAGAGCTTCTCGACCAAAGCCACCATGGATCTAATCGCAGCCCAAAACCTGCACTGCGGCTGGATACTGTCAGCCATTGTTGAACCGACAACAACACTGTTGTTCAACAAATTACTGACCCACTATCCAGCCACAGTAGCTTCCTAGATAAAAAGCCTCAGACAGCCCAATCCCTAGCGTCTAACCCCAACCAGTGCTGGTTGTTTAGAAGACCTAACCAAAACTTGAGCATCATCATCTAGATCAAAGATAGCCGTATCGCCATCGGCAATGGTTCCAGCTAACAGAGCCTCTGCTAGATAATCTTCAATTAGACGAGAGATAGCACGACGCATAGGTCGAGCACCGTAGGCCTGATCATACCCTTCATTCACCAGATGTTTCCTAAAAGCATCAGTAAGTTCTAGGGAGATATTGCGCTCAGTTAGACGGGCAGTCACTTGAGAGAGCAAAATATCGGCCACCTGAGCCACCTCACTCTTAAGCAGCTGACGGAAGACAATGATCTCGTCAATACGATTCAACAACTCAGGTCGGAAGAACTGCTTCATTTCTTCATTGACCAGGTTACGAATGTTGTTGTAGCGAGAGGTCATCTCGTCATCGACGTTGAGTTCAAAGCCGAGGCCGCCACCACCCTTTTCAATCACCTTGGAACCAATGTTGGAGGTCATGATGATCAAGGTGTTTTTAAAGCTCACCTTGCGCCCTTTGGAATCGCTCAGATGGCCATCATCTAGCAGCTGCAACAGAATATTAAATACATCGGGATGGGCCTTTTCAATCTCATCGAGCAAGATCACGGTGTAGGGCTTGCGCCGGACGGCCTCGGTGAGCTGACCACCCTCGTCATAGCCTACATAGCCTGGAGGAGAGCCAATTAGCTTAGAAACTGACTGAGGCTCCATAAATTCCGACATGTCAATGCGAATCATGGCGTCCTCTGCGCCAAAGACAGCCTCAGCCAGGGCTTTGGCTAGCTCCGTTTTACCCACGCCGGTGGGCCCCGAGAAGATCAGACTGGCAATGGGGCGATCGGGATTCCGCATGCCTACGCGAGAGCGGCGTATCGCTTTGGACACGGCTTCTACGGCTTCATTCTGCCCCACTACTCGCTTATGAAGGGTGTCTTCTAGATGCAGAATCATAGCGGATTCTGACTCGGTCAGGCGGCTAACCGGGACGCCAGTCCAGGAGGCAACAATATCAGCGATGTCTTCATCGGTCACTTCGGGATGAGGCGTACCATTGGGCACTAGCTCAGCCAATAATCCTTGTTCCCGAATCCGGAGAGCGGCCATGTCATTGAATGACTGGCTTTCCAATCGATCCGTAATCTCAGTTTGAACCTGACGCAGCTCTGTGCGCTTATCTCCAGCTGGAATTTTCTGTGAGTAGCGCAGCCGCACCCGTGAACCGGCTTCGTCAATTAGGTCGATGGCCTTATCGGGCAGGTGACGGTCGTTGATATAGCGATCTGCCAGAGTAGCAGCGGCTTCCAGGGCAGCATCGGTAATGGTCAAACGGTGGAACTGTTCGTAACGGCCTCGCAAACCACCAAGGATTTCCAGGGTATCTTCAACGGAGGGGGGGGCTACGGTCACCCGCTGGAAACGACGCTCCAGGGCGGCGTCCTTCTCGATGTACTTACGATACTCTTCTAGGGTGGTGGCTCCGATGCATTGCAGCTCACCTCTGGCCAAGGCAGGCTTGAGCAGGTTGGCTGCATCCATGCTGCCTTCTAAGGAACCGGCACCGACTAGGGTATGAATCTCGTCAATCACCAGGATGATGTCCTGGGATTCGCGAACTTCGGACAGTACCTGATTGAGCCGCTCTTCAAAGTCGCCTCGGAAACGGGTGCCCGAGACTAGCATGGCTAGGTCCAGACTAATCACCCGACGTTCAAATAAGGCTTCAGGGACATCCTGGTTGATAATGCGCTGGGCCAAACCTTCTGCGATCGCAGTCTTACCCACCCCTGGCTCACCCACCAGGACGGGATTATTCTTAGTACGCCGACCCAGAATTTGCACTACTCGCTCAATTTCCTCAGCGCGACCAATCACGGGGTCAAGCTTACCTGCAGCTGCCAGTTCCGTCAGATCCGTGCTGAATTCCGCCAAAACGCCACTGCGCTTCGATGTTTGGCTAGATTTTTCACCATCACGGGAGCGACCACCCGCAGGTACCGCAGACACCTCACCAATGGTACGAATCAGTTGGGTACGTACCTGGTTGGGGTCTACTCCCAGGTTATTCAGAACGCGATAGGCAACACTCTCCACGTTTTGAGTCAAACTCAGTAGCAAGTGCTCAGGTTCAATATAGGGATGATCCAGCTTGCGAGCTTCCTGAAACGCCTGCTCAAAAACTTGCTTAACCTTGGGCGTAAAGGGAATCTCTGTCGGACCATTGCCCGAGCCACGCCCAATAATTGATTCGACTTCAGCCCGAGAATTTGCCAGGTTGACTCCAAAATCGCTTAATACTCGCGCAGCAATGCTAGAACCTTCCTTCACAATCCCCAGTAGCAGCTGTTCACTACCAACGAAATTATGACCCAGGCGTCTTGCCTCTTCTTGGGCTTGCATGATCACCGCAATTGCCGCATTGGTGAAATGTTCAAACATGTTTTATGGACCTCTGCCGGGATATGGAGTCGAAACCTATAAGAGAAACAAACTCAAGTAATTTGGTGTAAACCAAGATTACTGTAGACATTAAGTTTTTTAACTATGTAATAAAAATATACCCATCTTCGAGCATCTCGACAGCCTGGAGAGCCGAATTTGGGTAAGTGGGGTAATCCGTATAGCCCTGTAGGCAACGGATATGGTTTCAGTTTGCCCGAAGGATAAAAGAATTTATAGGAATAAGAATAAACAGGTGTCGAATCTCCATGATCCACGCAACGTGGATAAAAAGTTTATAAAGAAGGCAGATTCTTACCTGTCTCTGCGGGGCTATGGGCAGAGGGGCCTTAGGACTAGCGTCTAGGGTTAAGTTATGAACTTTTACAGGTGATATTGGGCCGTTGACATATCGACAGCCATAAAGCTTGTCTATCCCTGCCAGCCGGGTCACCGTGGCCCCATCTTGCAGCAGACCGTCTAATTTCTATTGGTAAAGCAAATAATAAGGAGTAATCCCAGTCCCATTTAGCCGGGTTAAATGGTGTCAGCTTGCACAGTCTGACAAGTCTCTAAAATGTGCTCGTCAATTTCAGAGAGCGCTTCAATCCGAGTAAATCCATTAATGCTAAATTCGGCCCCTGCCTGACCCGCCGCCAGAACAGGCTGGGTTTGAACGGCCAGGGAGTATGGATGACTGGTTTGCTCGTAGCTATCAATCACGGTTAAATCCAAACGCGTGGATGAAATATCGCCAGAAAAACAATCGAACGAAGAACTGGGCATGTAAAATCCACCGACAGTCTGACGACCCGTTACCTCAAACACCATATAGATAGAACCAGGCTGCGCCGCCGCCGGGGACTGACCATATAGATACACACCATCAGCGAGCGGTGCACTTGACTCTGAATTAGCAAAAGCAATAACAGGAGCTAAGCCACTTAGCAACGTAGCACCCAGAACAACCAGAGCAGACTTGACGAATTTCGGACAACGGGGGTGAACTGACAAATGAGTCATGGGATACGTGATTACACCTCTTACATGTTCAGTATTCATGAAGCTCAGAATTAACTAAGTGATGCCTCTGGACCTCACTGATGACGTTCAACACAGGCTGATGTGATTGCTGTCACAACTGACCGTATTGCTTGGAATTTGGGACTTATACAGGTTTGATCCGATTGGCAAAACCCGCTTTAACCGTAAAATCATGGTTGCTTGGCCCCATGCTGATCCCACGCCAACTACCATGCCAACGATGACGTCACACCACACTCTTGGGCAGCAGTTAGAAACGCTTGATGGTCGCAGCTACTCTGCCTATAAAAGTCTGAAGGGAAAATATGCATTTCCTGACTTTAAACTCACCCTGGCCCATATTCAGGGAGATCCGTTTGCATCCCCTAGCCGCGTCCGCATCTGGATCAGTCATGGGTGTAGTCGGTGGCCCCAAGACTACTGGCGTGACCAGGCCCGTCGCGTCGCTCTGGCAGATTTTTTGCATCGCAAGATTAGTGATGCTATTCCCAAGATTGAGCAACGTCGGGGGTCAGGCAAAAGCGGTCGTTTGATAGTGGCGTCCACCAGTCAGACAATCCTGGCCCGCACAGCCCTCCAGGTTACCCCCGAGGGGATCGAGCTACGTCTGGCTGTGGGGCTACCTGCCTTTGGCCGGAGAATTGCTGGTTATGGGGCCAGGGAGTTGCTGACTCAGGATATACCTCAGCTGGTGGCTGCCACTCTGCACCATCAGCCCCAGTGGAGTCAGGCCCTTGAGCAACATATTGCCACTGTCGAAGATGCCAATGCCCTGAGACAGCAGCTTTCTGCCCACAATCTGGTGGCCTTTATTGCTAACGGTGCAATTTTGCCCAGACGTAGCGGTGTGGATGCACAGCCTTTGGCGGCAGCCATTCCTTTCCAATCACCCAGCTCCCTGGAGATTACTCTGCAAACCCCCCATGCTGGCTCGATCACGGGTTTGGGAATTCTCCAGGGGGTTACTCTGATTGTTGGCGGTGGCTACCATGGCAAATCGACGGTGCTCAAGGCGATTGCCCAGGGAGCCTATAATCACATTCCTGGTGACGGTCGTGAACAGGTGGTGGCTGCTGGGGCGACGGTCAAAATTCGGGCGGAAGATGGTCGTAGCGTGACGGGGGTAGATATTTCGCCGTTTATTGATCGGTTACCCCAGGGGATTTCTACCCAAGCTTTTAGTACGACGAATGCCAGCGGCAGTACCTCCCAGGCGGCCAATATTTTGGAGGCGATCGAGGCGGGGGCGCAGGTACTGCTGATTGACGAAGATACGGCGGCAACAAATTTGATGATTCGCGATCGCAACATGCAAACCTTAATCACAAAAGATAAAGAACCGATCACCCCATTTATCGACAAAGTCAGACAGCTGTATACCGATCATGGTATTTCTACGGTGCTGGTGATGGGCGGCAGCGGCGACTATTTTGAGGTGGCCGATCGGGTGATTGCCCTGGATAACTACATGGCCCAGGATGTGACGGCTCAAGCCAAAGCGATCGCTGCTGACTACCCGAGCGATCGCAGCGCAGAAGGCGGTCAACAGTTTGGCACCATCACCCCACGACAGATTCAGCTGCCGCAATTTAACACCGATCGTAAACCGGCCAAAGTCAAAACCCAAAGTCTCACTACCTTAACCATCGGTTCAGAGGACATCGACCTGCGCGGCATTGAGCAACTGGTGGAACCAAACCAAACCAGGGCCATTGCCCATGCCATTCTTATCTGGCAACAACAAGAACGAGCACACCCACTGCAGGCCCTCTTAGACGACATCATGGGCTGGGTAGAGCGCCAGGATTTTGACGCCTTATCTCCCTATCCCATGGCCGATCTCAGTGAATTCCGTCGTCATGAACTTGCCGCTGTGATCAATCGGCTGAGAAATCTCAGGGTGATTGCGGATCAATCGGCTGAGTAAGAGGAAACATGTTGTCGCGAGGGGTAGTCGGTCCATGCAGGTGGGCACGTTGAGCTAGACGTGTCTTTTTATACTGCTGACCCGATGAGTTCTACGCAACATCCCCAAGCACCCAACTGCAAACGTCCACGGATTAAATGGGCCTGGTTGACCCTCAGCTGTGTGAGTCTCTGTGCTGGCTTTTTACATCTGGCCATGGTGGATATGACAGGTGCTGTGCAGCTGTCACAGCAGCCAACCGAGCAGCAGCTAACCGAGCAGCAGCCATAGGGCAGGCTAGCGGGGTTGCCAGGTGCCATGAAACCCAAAGGGAATAATTTCCGGCAGGGCTAACACGCAGACAGGACCAGCCGCCAGGTTATCTGCCGAGAAAATCTGGAGAGTGCTCTGGTCTTGATTGCCATCAAAAACAACGGTGAGCAGCCAGCCAGTGCCTTGGGGGCCTGGCACATAGACAGGTTCGACGGGATAGCAGCCGCTGGCCAAGGTGACTTGATGCAGTTGGCCCCTGTCGGGGTCTAAACGGCCAATGCTGTCAAAGTATTCTTCGTTGCGATTCTGAGATTTATAACAAAAGCAGAGAGACTGGTGATGCTGCCCCACATCCTGGGGAGATATGATCGGAAACTCGCATTCGAGGTCAGACAGAGGCTCATTGGATAGCACGCTACCTGCGATCGCATCTAGCCGCAATCGATATAGCCTGGATGACACCTGGGTTTTTGGATAGCCCGTGACAACCTCTTTGAGCCACTGATTGGTGTCAAAGTTGGCATAACGCACGTAGTCGATCACCACTGTACCATCAGCGGTTTGATATCCGTTGCCAAAGTGCCACTGATACCAGGGATCGGTCTCAAAGCGCGAGACTGCTTGGAGGGTATGACGATCAACAACAATAATCTGGGTGCCATACTGGGGTCGCCACTGCATAGCATCGCTAAATCCCTTAGTTCCCAACAGAATCGGTAAAACCGACAAGACTACAGGCGGCACGACAAAAACTAGATAGGCTCCTGCTATGACAAAATCATGCACCAGGGCCGGGCGCGGCAGTGGAATCTGGCTTTGCTGATAAATTTGGCCAGACGCGTCACTGCGATAAAGCTGTAGATAGTTACGGGGACCAAAGACCACCCCAAAATTATAGATCTCTCCACTATGTGGGTCCGCTTTAGGATGGGCCGAATAGGGCTGACCAGGCTGAAGTGAGCCTAGATTCTCTAAACCCAGGGTTGCCAAAGTATCTAGATCTAAACTGTGGGGATTGCCCGCTTCCCAGAGCGCTAGGAGTTTATCTGGCAGGGCTAACACCGCAGTATTAGCCGCATTTTTGGGCTGAGCCCCCCAGCGTTTCCAAAAGGGGCCAGGAGCCATTTGTCCATAGCCAGCATAGAGAAAGTCGTCAGCGGCGGCTTCTGCCTGGAAACCCTGGGTTTGCACATAGCGATACAGGGCAGTGGCCTCCGCATCCCTAAAGTGAACCGCCAGGATACCCCCATCCCCATCAAACCAATGGTCAACAGACTGTCCTCCCCGCTGCAAACGACCGGCTCCATTGCGATACAGGCTACCTCGCAAATCGGCTGGGAGCTGCCCGCTGAGCACTGGTAGGGTAACTGGTCCAAATTCAACGGCAGGGGTGGCAATCGATCGCGACCAGAGAGGTTTACCTTGACTAAAGGTGTCACGAACTTGGTCTCGCGTTGAGGTTGGCATTGCGGCTGGTCAAGGGTATGAACATTAACCAGTATAAAGAGGTGGGCGCTCAACTTGCCTAGGATGAGATGAACGCTTGCAGCTCCTGTTGTAGTTTTTGATACAGTTGAGTCTGGGCCTCATCTAGCGTTTCTCGGGCCGCTTTACGCTTTTGTAAACTATAAAGCAGTGCGAGATTACGTAGCTTTTGGGCATCAGCACTCGCTGTGTCAAACTTGGGCGGTCTGACCGTGTCATCTAGTTGTCCCTCCATCGTGCTGAGGACAGTGGCTACTTTCTGGTGTTTGAGGGCCAGGGCTTCGTTGCTACCGACGCGAATGGGGATTGGTACCACTTTAACAACAACATAATCGTGGGGAACAGGTCGGGTCGGGTCGTCTGCAACCAGGGGTTTTAGCTGTAGCTTATGCAGTTTAAACTTGGCACCATCCACCAGCGTTTTGAAGAAAATATAGGCCCCGTAGCGTAAACGCGCCTCGCCTTCTCCTCCGACTCCATAGAGATCTAGATTGCTAAAAAAGATGCGATCGCTTTGTTTTCTAAAGGTGTTGACATCCTTAATCACATCGTAGGCAATCCCCCCAAAGGGAACCAGGGAGCTTAAGACCATACCAAAAGTATTCTTGATGACCCTGAGACCCTTGCCAATCTTACCGTTCAGGCTAATCTTACCCGGCAGTTCCATGACCTCGATTTCCAGATGGACCCGGTCGAGTTTGGAATAGTTCTCTTGACCGTAAATATACTCACACAACAGATTGCTGATCACGATGCCAGCGGGAACATCGTTGGCAAACAAGTTAATTGCTTCTACAACTGGGGCGTTGCCATACTTAAGTCGCGATCGCACCAGCAAATCGTTATTACTTTTGCGATCGTGCTTTTCAACAATCAACAGACTTTCCAAGGTCACCAGAAACGAATCCTCTTCTTTTGCCAGCGGGTCGTCGTCAGCTGGTTTCATGTCTGCCGGTCTCAGCGGTGCCCCTCGCTCCGCATCCAACTCGTTCAGAGGTACAAACCAATGGGCGGCGGGGTGAAAGTTGTCAGTGGCGATTTCCATAGTGTTTTACATCCACAGACAGTGTGCAAAGCGTTTAACCCAATGCCGTAACCGCCCGATGGTCTCAAAAAATCAACAAAATTAACGATATTAGACGATGCTGCCTCTCTTTTCAGCTTACCCGCGCTTTTAGCAACCAGAGAGCAGATTTTAGGTATCTTCACCTGTTTCCCAGCCCATAGGCTACAAGCGGCCAATGCCGCTATCTCCGGGCAGGCCGATATTCAAACCGCGCACACACCACTCCGTGGTCTGAAGACCCATCTTCCTGATGGTTGTCCCAGTTGAGATGATCATTGCTGACATCCATGCCCTTAAACGCCCACAGCCGCTGGCGAGAATTGTCATAAAATTCTTGAGAGACCAAAATGTGGTCCAGGGACTCTCGAAAATTTTGATAAATGTGGGTATAGAACACGTTGCGATCGCTACGGTACTGCTGTAGTCGACTGACGGCGTAGAGATCGACATCGCTGCCACCCTGTTGTAAACCACTGAGGATATAGTTGGGCTGCCCCGTCAAAATGTTGAGGGTATTGCTGTTTTCACCATCATTCAGATCGCCGAGCACCACCACTGGCTCATTCGTATTTTTCATCTGCTCAGTGAGAATCATTTTTAGCGCCGTTGCTTCTGCGGTGCGGCGAATGGTGGAGATAGCTGCACCGAGGGCTTCACCATGCTGTCTGTAGTATTCATCGTCTGCCCGATACCAGCCTTCACGATAGACTTTGGTGGGAGCCTTCGACTTAAAGTGAGCCACGTAGACAGAAATCGGAGCAGATTGTGTGTGCGCCTGCACCTGAAAATGGAGTACTGGTCGAGAGAATCTATTTACACTGACTGAGATATCAGAGGTTTGGGCATCATCGCCACCGCTTTGCAAAATAAATTTCTCAGGAAACGCTTCAATCCAATGGGGTTCACCCACCAGCAAATCTTTGCGTACTGCACCAGCGCAGACAATCCGCTGACCGGCATGATTTTTAGGCGCTAGCAGCTGATAGTCGTTTAACTCTTCATGGTTAAAGATATCTTCTAAAGCCCCTAGATGCCACAGCTCCTGGAAGCCCCAAACATCAGCCTTGTGGTCGAGAATTGTGCGACGGCTCCACTCTAGCTTGCGCTGATAGGCTGCTTGATCCCAACCGTCTTTATCTGAATAAACTCTCAGACCCGGACGGTTAATGTTGTACAGATTAAACGTTGCAATGGTGAACTGGGTACGTCTGGCCATGACGGTGATTACAGATAATGCTAGAAATCAGACTATTTGAGCAATTTTGCCACTCTTTTCTAACCTCTACAGTGCCAGAGTTTGAGATTTCTGACCTGGTCTATAGATTTAGCAACATGTCTGGCCTTCATGGGCGATTATTGTGGGTTTCTGCGGGATTTTATCCGTTTCTGTGGCGGCAGAGGATTGACAATTTCGTAGGGGGCACTCCATTCGGTAAACGATAGCTGTAGCCCGGTCAGGGGCAACCGAATATCGTTTAGAGTCAGCTGACCAAAGCGCTCTTGCTGTTGACGATGTTGCTGTTGGCGATGTTGCCAGCGATGATAGTTGTGATAAGTACGGTGACAGGAACCGCAAAGAACAACCATGGCCTGATGGGCAGAGGATGCTGTTGTTTCAACCGGCTTGAGAACACTGTAGCTATGTTTGGCAACCTTGGTTAGATGCAGGGTCCAGCGGCGGGGGTGGGCTGCGATCGCATCTCTCTCATTACCAATCCTGACCGCAAACTCATCTAACGATTCATCATGACGCCGACAGTGCCGTCCACATGCCTTGCACTGCCAACCCGCCGCTTGCTTTAGAGCAAGGGCCTGAGGCAGTTTGGCATTTTTGCTGGACGATGGCATTTAAGTCGCAACACACTGTTCTGCGCCATAGCTTAGCGCTAAATGGCCATTTTGCCAGGGGGTGAGCGAAAAAATATAGCCTAACGAGACTCAATTACCCGCACAAAATCAGACCCCACAATGCGAGGCTGACCATCAACCAACTGCACCGTAAATGTCCGTGCTTCCCGTTGCATTGACCCATCAGCATATATATAAGTATTCTGCCCCAAAAACTCGATGGTGTCTGACGTTTGGGATTGCACCTGTAAATTTTCGACAGAAACTTGCTGAAACTTTTGAAAGAAATTGGGGTTAAACTGCTGAGCTACCCTGCCACCGATTTGAGTTCTTGCCTGCTCCCAAGACTGACTGGACAGATAGTCATAAAAAGTGGCCACAGCGGTTTGGGCCGTAGTTGGGTTTAAGGCCCCTGTTTCCGGTGGCTCCGCTGAAGCCGTTTCCCCAGGGGCAGGGTCTGCTGGCTCCACCGGTGGAGCTGCAGTCACAATTTCCTCTGGTTGTTCGGTTTCAGTATTTTCATCCAGGGGTTCAATGGGAACTGCTGGAGTAAACTCTTCCGTTGCAGGCTCAATGGGAGCCGCTTCGGTCACTGCAGAAGGCTCGCTGGAATTGGTCTCTGCAGGTAGAGAGACGGCAGGCGGTGTTGACGTCGAGACCGTAACCTCAGGATTACTAGGGGCTGCCGAGGTACAAGCGCGTCCAATTAACAGACCAAGACCCAAAATAGCAGCACCAGCAGCAATGGCGGGCATCTTTCTGGGTGAGGGTGGTGGTGATGACACCACTTCCGTCGCCATAGAACTTTTCGGACGGTTGGCCACAGGTGACGGTTGAGGAGGGCGGGCCATCGCAGGGACCGTCACCTGAGTAGGTGGCGGGGCCACAGGTCTATTGACCGGCGGCCTGTAGGCAGCATTATTCAGCGCTGATGGTAGCGACTGCAGAGCGTTCAAGGTCGCTTTTGCCGTAGGATACCGAGCCCGAAAGTCGTAGCGTACCATGGTATCCAAAATCGTCATCAGCTCCAGCGGAATGTGGGGCGCATAGTGATGCCAGTCCAGCTCTCCGGTTTGGGCATTGGGTGCAAGCTGTTTGGGGGAACGACCGGTCAGAGCCTGAATACCCATAATGCCGACGGCATAGACATCACTGCTGAACTGAGGCTGACCAGCCAGTTGCTCACTGGGCATGTAGCCCTGGGTGCCAATGGAAATGGTGTGGCTGACGCCGGGACTTGATGCAGCCAGTTGGGTACCCGCGCGTTTGACAGCGCCAAAATCAATCACAACGATGCGATTATCGCTGTGTCTGCGGATCAGGTTTGAGGGTTTCAGGTCTCGGTGAATCACCCGATGTTCATGGACAAAGGCCAGTGTGTTTAACACATCCTTAAGAAAGTCCACTACCTTAGGCACATCCCAGGGAGCGAGTTCAAATTCGTCTGCCAAGGAATGGCCTTCTATCAGCTCTTGGGCCAGATAAAACTCTTTATTATCTTCAAAGTGAGCCAGCAGGTGCGGAATCTGGACATGGGACCCCAGCTGATATAGCACTTTGGCTTCTGTATCAAACAGACGGCGGGCGACCTGCAACCGCTGTGCATCGTCTACCTGCGGTTTGAGCTGCTTGATTACACACAGGGGATGCCCCGGCAGGTGTAAGTCCTGGGCTCGGAAGGTTTGACCAAAGCCTCCGGTGCCTAGTTGTTCTACGATTTTGTACCGACCGCCTAGGGGCTGGTCTGATCCGGGGCGGGATCGTAAAAAGTTTAGAGCCATAGGGGTAAGAAGTCAGGGGGAGTAAGTGGCTGTAGTGATCGGTATCGGACAAATATACTTCGGTGACGTCTTTATCTGAGGTTACAGGATCTGCAGGGGACTCTATATTTTTCTCTAGGGTGACTGATGAATCTTGATAATATTCATATTTTTCACTTATACAAGGGGGGCAACCGTTGTTGATAAATAGGTGCCTCTTTGTGCGTGGTTTCTAAGGTACACAGCACAAGATTATGACTCTAGGTCGGTGCAGCGCTTTGGATAGATAAACTCTATGGTCAACTTAGGGAGTGTCTATGGGTAAGGCGTAATGGTCCAGCGCTGACCAGTCAGTTGGCAAATAAAAACCCCAGTGATAAACACCGGGGTTTGGGTAATACGTAGAATTTTCAGCTAGACCCACTTAATATGCCTGCTTAGCGAAGAAAACTATCGCAACTGAGTAAAAGTACTTTTGTATAATTGGCAGCATGATAATAAACGTGAATAAGCGTGAGTAGTATTGATTGGTTTAACCTGACTGCCAGTAGCGCAAGTATTGTTGGTCTAGTTTTAGCTGTAGTCGGCATATTGTTAGCGATTTACTTCTTTGTCAGAAGCAATAACGTAAAATCATTAGCCTATACATCCAAAACTGTTCAATTTATAGATGCCATACCTGGTGATAAACTTTTAAGCTTGACTTTCAATGGCCAGCAGATCAATAAAATATCGCTCACCAAAATAGCTGTTTGAAACAATAGCAACAATGTTATTGAAGAAAGCGATTTTGCTCGTCTAAGGCCACTCATTATTACTATGGAAAATCCTGATTTAGAACTAGACACATACAAGATATATAGTGGAGAAGAAACTAATAATTTAAGATTTCTAAGGCTTGAAAATAAATCAATAAGACCTTTATTTGATTATTTTGGCCCAAGAGAAGGATTTATTGTTACAGTTCTACATCAAGGCGATACAGAGACAGAATTTAGTATCCAAGGTGTTTTCAAGAACAAGGCACACAACAAGATAAGATATGAAGCAATTTCAGATGACTTAGAGTCTTCTTTCAGAATAAATCCATTTTTGTCATTTCCATTTATGTTTTTACCTATATTGGAGAAATATCTGAATTACATTGCGACTATGTTATACAGAAGGTTAACAAAACAACCCATTTGGTTGGACAAGTTTAGATCGGATGATTGGTCTATAGGCGAAGAAAATCTTATCAATTGGGTTCAATAAATAAAAAATATACTTGATTTAGTAAGATTCTTTATTCTCATATTTACTATCTAAATGTCATTTGATTCTATTTCTATGATCAAAAATATTAGCTAATCAGTCAGTTTCATGTATAAGAAATAAATTTATATGAGTGATCTTCAGCCATTGTTTTCAGTTACTTTCCCAACAGGTGGATATAACCCTGAAATATCAATAAATGGTCAAACTCTAGATAAAGAGAAAGCTTCTTTTGATATTGAGTTTGAGCAAGGTAATCCTAACTATGCTCATATAGCCATAAATGATCGTAAAATTTACGGAGATATAGTTAATCATCCAATTTATCGAATACTTCTGGGTATCAGAAGTTTGACTTTTAATTCTCCACCTGGTCTAAATTTTGAATTCGAAAGTTTTCGATTTTATCGTTTTAGTTTAATGCCACATAAAGCAAGAGGAAAATTCAAACTGAAGTTTGAATTTCATCTTGACATGTTAGAGCACAATTCTATTTTTTTGTCCGCAAGAGAGTTCTTAAATAAATTTACTATTCTTATTGGTGATAATGCGTTCATTTCAAAACATTTACAAAATATAGATTTAGATTCTGATGAAGATGCACTTAAAGAAGCAATATATACAGTGACTACAAAATGGAGGAATGACTCTGAAAAACCTCTGAGATACATTGTCGACAGTTATCTTGAAATCTTTAAAAGAGCATATAAGTTAATACTAGAAGAACAGAAATCGTCCTTAAATCATGATTCTTTGACTGAGAAATTCAACTTTCCACCAGAAGTTAAAACGGCATGTGAGCAATACCTTTTGTATTTTTCAGAGTTCTTAAAAGATATTGGCATTGAAGTAACGGCTAGTATTACTGAAGAAGTTGAAAATGTAATTCTTGCAGTTGAACCTAAAAACAAGGAAGAAGCATTAGAAAATATAAGCCAACTTCTACAACTCTATTTGCAGCTACCCACTAGTTCTGTAGTTAATTCATATCAGCCAGCATCAGAACTCAGCTTTCCAGCACAAAAACTACAAGCTCAAGTTCTACAACTGCAAAGCCAATTAGCCTTAGCGAATGCAGAAAAACAATATTTAAATGCAACTATTCAACAGCAGAGTAATTTAATTGCTCAACAGGCTCAAACTATACAAAGTCAGCAATTTACGGCTCAAGTATTAGTGGATTCACTTCAAAAGCAGGAAGACGATGAAGAAGAGTTGGTAGGAAAAATCATACGGATCAAGGATTATGAGGCGGGTCCAGTTTCTATTGGGCTTCCTGAATTACTGAGAAGGCTAAAAGCGTTGTTTGGCAGTAGTTAGGTAGCCTCGTTAGGCATACATTCTTGCTTTGTTAGGTCAAATATAGTGATGCCTAGGTGACTGCATAAACAATTTCGGTTGAGCAAGTAGGTCTACAAGAGTCCTCCCTTACTAAGGGTAGGTGCCGTAGGCGGAGGGGTCTCGACTGTTTGCGCTAGTTATCCAGACCCCTCCCTGACGGTTCCCCTTGCCAAGGGGAACCAAATATCATCAAGCATCTCAAAACGGCAGATTATCTACAAGCAATCAGGGCTCTTCTGGAAGACTTTTCCTTTTTAGCCGCACTTTCAAAAATTCAACAAAAACCTAATTGATAGCTGGAAGCTTTGCTTCCTTAAGGTTTTCAAAATCCCTTAAAACTGTTGAAAAACTCTTCGCAAACCTCGATCATCAGTTTTGATAGAACCGATAAAGAACCTGACTATCCTCAAAGTCTTGCCCCTCTATTTCTGCAATAATCAGACCTTTATGCAAAAGCCATTGACCTACTAGCATTGCCCCATCATGGGTGTAGTCCCGCTTTTGCTCCAGCCAATCCACAGCATCTGTTCCTGTAAAGTAGGTAGGCTGAGTCAATTCAGTCTCCTCGGTCTCTGGCTGCTCTGGATGAGCCTGCAGTTCAATCCCGTATGGCCCCTGCATCGCCTCAGCTAACGCTTCCAGATCGAGATTAGCTAACAGATCCGGTAGCGGTGACGACTGTTCTGTAGTTTGTTCAACCGGTGCTTCGGCTGATAGGTCGGCTGACGAGAGCGATAGCGAGCTGGGCTGAGTGCTAGCCTGACCAGATATACCAATAGCCTGTTGTTTGAGTAGTTCCAAAATCTCGTCTAGCTGGGGCGATCGCAAATGCAGATCCTGTTGAGGAAACGGCACCTCAAGGCCATGACGTCGCAGACTATCTTCGATCGCATAGTTCAAATCACTTTTCACCCGAAACTGTTTGCGCGGGTCACCAGTCCACACCATAATCTCAAAATTGAGCGAACTATCCCCAAAACTTTGAAACCAGATCTCTGGTTTCGGGCGTAGCAACACTTCCGGATGTCGTTTGACCGCTTCCAATAACGCAGTTTTTACCTGGGCAATATCAGACCCATAAGCCACACCCACCGGCACCCGCAGCCGAGAAACCGGATCGCCATGGCTCCAGTTGATCACCTCGCTTTCTAAAAACCGTGAATTTGGCACAATAATAGTGACCTGGTCGAGAGTATTAATCTCCGTACTGCGGGCTCCCACCTGTTTGACAATACCCACCAGGTCACCAATTTTGATAAAGTCTCCTACCTGAATCGGGCGCTCCAGGGTGATGATAAAACCACTAATAAAGTTGTTGGTGATGTTTTGTATACCAAAACCAAGACCTACACCTAGCAGACTGGCTAAAATGGCAAGAGAACTAGCGTCTATGCCCAGGATCTGGAGCAGCACTATCACCCCTAAAAAGAGCAGGCCATATTGCACCAGGATGCTGAGAATATCCTGGAGTCGGGGTTCTATCCGGGCTCTTTGCAATACATAGTTACGGAAAAGTTTGGAGATTACCTGGGCCGCCGACCACAGACCAATGGTGAGGGCCAACAGCAGCAGCAGGTTCAGGGCCGAGTACTGGTTATCCCCCAGGGCAATATTATTGGCAGTGAGCAGTGTAGAAACCGTATGACGCCAGCTGCGTAGCTGTGGAAACAGATCGGTAATGTAAATGGCAACAATCAGCCACAGACCTACTTTTAGACCGATTAACCCCAGTCGCCAAAAGAATTTAGCTGGCTCTTCCCAAGCGGTTGAGGCATGGTTGGGGGAGAGAAACCATTGGTTTAAAGCCCGAGTAGCGCGGCGACCGACAATGCGCAGGAGCAGATGGATGGCGATCGCACCCCCTAACACCACCAGCCCATAAAGCAAGGCCCGCTGCAAATAGGCTGGACTGCGTTCTCGCTGGCCATCGCGCAGGGCCTCTTCCAGGAGGCGAGCCCAGTCGTTTGCCTGTTGCTCCAGCTGATAGCCAGGGGTCTTTAGATCAACCTCTGTTACTGTTGCTAGCAGGACTCCCCGACTTTGCAAAGTAACTAGACCCGTTTCCTCAACAATAACCACCTCAATTTCAGGCGGTTCAGGTTTTTGCACCTCTTCCTGCAGCCGCTGATTAATGCTGCGGGCACGAGCGGCGGCTGTAAAATTGCCAACTCCCTGGATGTCAAAAACGCGACTACCATTGACCACAACCTTCGCTGTTGGCTCCCTGAGCGGAGATGGCTGCGATCGCACCGGGGAGCTCAAACCTAGCCAAATGCAAACCATCAGGGCCAGACCGAGCCAAACCCAGGGTTTAAAGCGGCGTAGCAGGCGTTTAGACCGTCGTGGAAATCTCAAGGGCACCAACTTCCGGATTAGAGATATTTAGAGAGGATTCTGCTGGGTCAGAGTCAATCGTAGGCCGAGCCCGGTTGAGTAATACCTGGGCAGCAAACCACAGACCAATCCCGAGCAGTAGCAAAACACCTCCCCCCAAGACCCACCCCAAAATCGCATTAGGTTCTGTAGCCATCTCACTTTTAGCAACGTGGCTATACTCACGATTCAATTCAGTAGAGTTAGCATCCGTGTCATTGACAATCACAGCCGTTAGTTTAAAAGGACCAATCCTAATGGTGTCTTTGGTCCTCAATGCTTGACCCGTTTGCTGAATTAATCGACCGTTGAGAAATGTGCCGTTAGCACTTTTGTCTGCAATATGTAGCTGCCGATTGACCATGGAAATAATGGCGTGGCAGCGCGATACCTGTTGGTGGCTCAACTCCAGATGAGATACCGATTGATGGTCTAGCTGGGTGGGCATCTTGCTGGCCTCACGGCCAATAGCAACCGGCAGCTGACGTGACGCATACTGGGATTCTCCAGTGACCGGATCTTCCCAATTTAGTTGAATAACGACCGGCTTACCTGACATAGGGATGTCTGTTCTTAACTACACGACTCGTTTGAGGTCAATCTTACTGTATCCAATGTCGCCCAAGTGGTCGGTCACCAGGACTGTCTATTGGCCAGTCTAGTTCCTACGTAGAATCGCTAGGTTAACACTGTCCATCTGCCGATTGACTGATTCCCCGCTCGTGTCGAGGGTATGGGGCATTGAGACCAATGCAAGCATAACTGCTCTGGGGACTGCCACATGAACCTGATGCAATTACTGGGTGTTAAATCCAAACAAACACTTGGAGGCCGCTACAAACTGATCCAACCTTTGGGTCAGGGAGGTTTTGGCCATACCTTTTTGGCGACCGACTTACATTTGCCCGATCATCCCACCTGTGTGATTAAGCAGCTTAAGCCTCATCTGCAGGATACTGCCAGCTTAAACACCGCCAGACGGTTGTTTGAAACCGAAGCCCGAGTGCTTTATCAGCTGGGGGAGCATGACCAGATTCCACGGTTGTTGGCCCACTTTGAAGATGGTCAAGAATTTTATCTGGCCCAGGAGCTGATTGAAGGGGACTCGCTGTCTGATGTGATCCGCTCGGGACAGCTCTGGTCGGAAGCCAGGGTGCGGCACTTGCTGACTGAGATTCTGACACCGCTGGCGTTTGTCCATGAGCAGGGGGTGATTCATCGGGATTTGAAGCCGTCTAATTTGATTCATCGACGGGCGGATGGTCATATGGTGCTGATTGACTTTGGGGCAGTGAAGCAAGTCAGCGAAAACCGTAACAACGGTGAGGTCACTCGGACGATTTCTATTGGCACTCAGGGGTATATGCCCAATGAACAACTGGCGGGCAACCCCTGGTTTAGCAGCGATATTTATGCTGCGGGTATGATTGCTCTCCAGGCGTTGACGGGCACATCCCCCCATTTGCTAAAGCGTGATGTTCGCACCAGTGAGGTGCTTTGGCAAAGCCCGGATTTGGAGCTTAGCGACGGCTTCCAGACGGTGCTGTCTCGTATGGTGCGCTATGACTATCGCGATCGCTATGCCACGGCAGCGGATGTGTTAGCCGCTCTGCAGTCATTGCCAGCCATAGCGAGTGAACCCATTGCCACCAGATCCACGAGCTTGCCAACCCAGGTGGTTGCCCCGGCCAGCCCCTCCCAAAATGAACCCTCCCAACATGAAATTGATACAGCCCCGTTGCCCTCCTCCCCAACGGTAGCGGCGGAAAAATTGGGGCTGCCGGTGGTGACCCAGTCTCTGCAGACCCTGACTAAAGCCACAGCGGCTGTGCCCTCCATGCTGGCCCACAACCGGCGCTCACTTTTAGGATTGAGTGTTGTGACTGTGGTGGCCCTGGGGCTGGTGCGCAATAGCCAAACATCGGCCAACCTGTTTTCTCAGCCTGCAGCCATCCCAAACGTAGAACTGTCTTCATCTGAGTCGGCCAATACCACCACCACGCCAGCGGCAGACAGTGCGCCTGAACCGACAGCAGCAGCGCCACCCACTGAAACGTCGGCTGAACCAACCTCCGAAACATCGACTGAATCACCCACCGCAACGCCCGCTGAACCATCGGCGACTAATGCCCCGCCCACTGCTGCTGCTCCCAAACCCAATGTGGATGAGCTATTGGCTAAAGCTGATCAACTGCGCGATCGCAACCAGTACCAGGAGGCCATCCAGACCTACACCCAACTGCTGGAACAAAACCCGGACCAGGTGGCAGGTCATTGGGGTCAGTGCTATAGCCTGAACCAGCTGCATAACTATGGTCAGGCCATTGCCGCTTGCGATCGCGCCCTGGCCATCGCACCTGACAACCCCCAGGCCCTGTGGAGTAAAGGCTATGCCCTGGAACAACAGGGACAACCCCAGGCGGCGCTAGCACTCTATGACCAAACCCTGGCACTAGACCCGGACTACACCGAAGCCTGGAATAATCGCGGTGGCATTTTGCTCAAACAGCAGCGATTCCAGGAGGCATTTGACGCCTTTGATCATGCCCGTAAGCTGGACCCAGACTTTGCCCAGGCTTGGAGTAATCGCGGGGCAGCCCTGTGGGGGCTGAGGCGGTTTGACGATGCGATCTCGTCCATTGACAAAGCCATTGAACTACAGCCAGACTATCCAGAAGCTCAGGCCCTACGAGAACAAATTCGTCAGAAGTTAGGTCGCTAAGTGGAGCTCGTTTTTTTGTGCAGTCCCCTGATGTGACTCTAGGACCTGTTCAGGTGAGATGGCCTCTTTGAGTCTAAGTATCAGCAGCTAAATCACTGTATCCTGTAGGTCATCATGAATCTTGTAACGCGCTAGATCCTGTGACTAACCACCGAACCCTAGCCATCGACTTTACTCAAGAGACATCTGTACTTGATGTTTATCCTGATAAACCACTGCTTTCTAGCAAAGATTTATCTTGGCAAGGAATTCATCTTGGCTATTACTGTCAACCGCCTCACGAGACGCCAGAGTATCGGCCAAAGCAGTGTTTGATCAGCATCCATCTCGGTCAGCCACTGACCCTACAGCAGGCCTGGAAAAACGGGCTCGCTACTAACGAATTTCAAACCTACGGTAGCGTTAGCATTTATCCAACTACTCATTCACTCAAAGAAACTTGGAACGCGGATGCAGAATATGTTGAGATTTACCTAACCCCTACACTGTTTTCGCAAATTGCCTATGAATCGCTCGATGCAGATCGTTTAGAAATTCTGCCTCAACCTAATATCCGAGATCCACTTATTCAACAGCTTGGTCTCTCGCTCAAAACGGAGCTAGAAAGTCGGCACATTGATACATCAGTCATAGAAGCTAACAAGACTCGCCTGTTAGCTGAGTCCATTTCCTCAGTCCTGGCCATTCATTTGATCAAGACGTACTCGTCACAACTGCCGGTGATCCGAGACTATTCAGATGGGTTGCCCAAACATAAGCTGCAGCTTGCGGTCGACTATATTTATACACACCTAGCGACAGATATCTCTCTCGACGAGCTGTCTCAAACGGTCGGTATGAGTATGCACCATTTCTCCAGGTTGTTTAAGCAGTCATTAGGGTGCTCTCCCTATCAGTACGTTTTAAGGTGTCGCGTTGAGCGGGCCAAGCGGCTGTTACTCCAAAGGAAGCTAAGCATTGCAGATGTTGCGCTGGCAGTTGGGTTCTCTAGCCAGAGTCACTTGACACAGCACTTTAGACGTCAAGTTGGCGTTACACCGAAGCGGTTTCTCAAGCAATAGCAAGAACCTGATAAAAAGCGCGAAGAGCTGATATACCTGTATTTTTAAGGTTCGTATCTTAAAGACACGCCATATTTAGATACGAACTTTAGAGACATCGTGACTATTCTTTTATCTTCTTCGGTTCGGGCTGAAGTGCGATCGCTATTTAAGCTGGCCATTCCCCTCGTGAGTGCCCAAATGGCCCAGGCTGCAACTGGCTTCGTCGATACTGTGATGATGGGCCATTTGGGATGGAAAGTTTTAGCGGCGGGCGGACTTGCCTCTTTCACCTTTCAAGTGGTTCTCAACACACTCAGCGGCGTTGTCATGGGGGTAAGCCCACTAGTGGCTGAAGCCTATGGTGCAGGTTGCAAAGCTCGGATAGAGCAGGTAACGAGACAGGGGCTTTGGTTGACAGCAGGTGTATCGGTTTTAGCGATGTGGACACTCTCCCAGGCCAACACCCTCATGTTATGGCTAGGACAAACACCAGAGACAGTCACCTTAGCAAGTCGCTACCTCGACTTTATTTTGTGGGGTCTGTTTCCTGCCGTTGGTTTTGCGATGCTCAGAGGCGTGGTATCCGGACTGTCCCAAGCTCGCATGATTATGTTCATCGTGATCGGCGGGACGCTCTTCAACATTATGGCCAACTATGTTCTAGGCTTTGGCAAGTTCGGCTTTCCACGGATGGAACTAGCCGGATTAGCCCTAGCGAGTGCGCTCTCCTGGTGGGGTATGTTTGCTGCGCTGATCATCTATCTGCTCAAGCATCCAGAGCTAAAAGCCTACCGTTTATTTCAAAAATGGTATCGCCTGAGAGTAGATCTGTTGAAAGTGCTGATAGTTGTTGGAGCACCCATTGGCATCTCTATCTTTTTTGAGTATGGTCTAGTTCTAGCAATAACTTACCTGATGGGAATTCTGGGTACTGATGTTTTAGCCGCCCATCAGATTGCGCTGCAGACGGGGCTGATGGTTTTCATGATTCCGCTGGGTATGTCATTTGCGACAACTGCTCGGGTCGGTCAGTGGTTTGGTCGTCGCGATCTAAAGGGAACCGAGCGAGCGGAGCGCACTAGCATTGGCATTATCCTTGTCACAGCAGTCTTAGTGGCCAGTGTCTTAATGATCTTTCGTGAACAGATCGTAGGACTCTACATAGACATTAGCGAGCCTGAGAACAGAGACGTTCTCCGACTAGCGGTGCCGATGCTCATGGTAGTGGCCATTGGTCATATCTTTGACGCCGTGCAAAAGACCACATTAGGAGCGCTCTATGGCCTTCAAGATACTCGTATTCCAGCAATAGTCGGTATCGCTGCGTTTTTAGGCGTTGGCTTACTGAGCGGCTATGGGTTGGGCTTTATCGTTGGCTTCGGTGGTGTGGGTCTGTGGAGCGGCTACTACTTAGGTAGTGTCACGGCTGCTGCGATCTATATCTGGCGCTTTAAGCGATTAGTTACTGAAAAAGCTGGTAAGACCACTGTTGCTTAAGGAAACAACATTAAAGAGCCTAGAATTCCATATTAAAGAGATAGCAGATAGTTTGAAGCGTATAGTAGTGGTACGTTTCAAACTATCTGCAATAAATTGTACGTTGACTAGACACCAGCAGCCTGCATTAGATGCATGAGTACACCTAATGCAGGACGACCCGCCATACCCCCTAGAAAACTTTCCTAAAACTGAGCCCTATTACCAGCGCCATAGGTAGAGGCCAGCAGATCAAAGATCTGATCAAGCTGCTCCAGGCTAATCAACCCATCCTGCCATAGGACTATGGGAAAGAGACTGGTATCTTGATCGCTTTGTTGTAATGCTGATGCGATAGATTTCTCTGGCACAGCAAGTTCATCCCGTAAAAACTTGAGCAACCGGGTATTCGGAAATATCTTCATCGGCTGTGATCCTCTTGATGTGCTACACGATGACAAGGAATCTTGTCAGACAAAATTGAGCTAATCGGAGAGCCCGTATGAATTTCTAAGTGATCGTTTCGATCAGCTTCAAAGATAAGCCTGGCCTGAGGCATGATCATTCGTTCGAGAAAATTACTAGAGACATCTGCCACCCGAACAATCTGAAACCGTGTACTGGTGTTAACGTAGCAGCATTGAATTCGGTGATTAAACTGAGGCTGTGCCTGCTGTTGGCAAGATGATTTTAAAACGGTGGAGTTGAGTTGTTTTTTTGAATTACGTTCATAATCTTCTGTGGGTTACTAATCATACTCCTCTTGCTGTCAGAGAGAACAACAAGTTCCCTACTGGCAACGAGAGCGCAATTTAGCAACCTCAGTGAGGTAATTAACGCTGACCATAGCTAGTGCCTAGCTACCAACGGATTTACCCTAGCGGTAGGAGATGTGGATTGTATGTTGGTGGATTTTGATCAGCAGCTCCGCAATAACTTAGAAACAACACTTTTGTAGACCAAATAAGATAAGACGTATCCGTCATTATCTCAATGGCATCACTCCTCACACTGTCTATAGATGTTCCCGTGGCAGACTCTGTCAATAGAGTCGAGAACTCTACTTTAAACAACACTGATGTTGTTTAAAGCGATAGTGACTACTTTACCAACAAATTCTTTGCTAACGTCAGGCGTCTATCATAAAGTTTTATAACGGATCGGTATATACAACTCTCCATAGGATGTCTGTATTTCCCTAATAGGCTTTATGCGCTTGAAAGCGATAAGTGGGCACAACGCGGTCTTTCTGTTTGAGTTGCCGATCGCTTCGCCAGAACTCAATCTGATTACGATCCTTTGGCGCTTTATGCAGTATGAGTGGATCGAGATCATGGCCTATGAGAGCTGGCACAGTCTGAAAAATCACGTCGAAGCCATGCTCATAGGGTTGGGAAAAGACTGTGTCATTAAGTTTGCATGACTACTTAGCAAGTCGGTTTAATCTGGCTGAGCTAAGGGAGACTTACCGCCCACAGCACTGGTTGGCAGCACCCACAGCAAAGCAAAGCCAGTGATGATGCCATAGACGGCCCACCCTTTACTTTCCACAATGCCAATGAGTGTACTCGGGAGGGTTTGGCAAACGCTATGACAGATGAGCGCACTAACAGCGCCGTGAAGAGCAGCCCCCAGGCAGCTTGCCAACAGCCAGACACCAATAGTACGCAGCCGGTAGCGAGCATGGTAGCTCAGAATCATTCCCTGGGCGATGGCCATACAGATAATGTACATCGGCTGATTAATGAAATTTAGCCAGAAGATCTCCCCAGTGCTTGTTGCTGCTGACGACAAAACTCCAGGTATTATTGGTGACACCAAAATTCCTATCATGGTGCTGATGATCCAGCCCAAGGCACTGGCGACTGGCCAGAGGGTCCAGCGTAGTCCTTTAGCATTTAACCATCTGAATATCAGCCATTGTGACGTCCCCAGAATGGCTCCCGACAACAACAGCGTTGCCATAAACTGAGCCCCGTTATTTTCTAGAAATCCCACTAAAAATCCACCAATGGCATTAGCCAAAATCCAGGCTAAAAATAATTTTGTTTTTTGTGTGTGCCAGACGATCATGCTGAACTGTCTCCTTATGTAGTTTTTTGTCGTTTTTTTCAAGACGGTGAGCGACTGTGCGATCGCAACTAACTGCAATGGTGAGAACCGGCAGTTGGCCGGCGCATTCTAAGAGATCTCTTAAAAATCTTTTCGTGGGGCACCCAAAAACTGGAGCACCTGAGTATTAAAATCTGTCGGATTCACCAGATTAGATGGATCTATCGACTTTTCTAAGGTTACGAATGTAGCATTGGGTAAGGCATCGGCAATCTTTTGATTGATCCGAATAAAGGACGCTCCCAGATCAGCCCCAACCATTACCAGGGCTGGGACAGTGACGGTTTTTAGCTGTTCTAAAACATCCACACGGTTTATGGCTTTTCTAGCCAAAATTAGCTGATTGAGGTCAGCATGCAAACAAACTTGACAAAAATAGTCTCGGGCAGTCTGGGTATGGTCAGCGCCATAGGTAGCGTCCATCATCTTGACCAACCATTGTTTTCCCAATAGTTTGAATAGATTAAATCCAATGACTTGAGAGAGCCCCAACAGCTTTTCTGTCAGGGTACGCAGTTCTCCAAACGAGTCGGCAACAATGAGATTAGCAACGCGCTGGGGATACTGAGTGACAAATGATTGAGCAATCACACCACCCATGCTAACGCCCATGACTGTGCATGTTTCTATGGCGAGGTGGGTTAACAGCCAGTTAATTTGATTGTGCCAGTTAGATAGCTGTGGGGTCTTTAATTTAGACGATTGCCCATGGCCAAACAGGTCAGGTACAAGTAGATGAAACCCCGCATCTACATAGGTTTGCATTTGAGGTTGCCACATGGCATGGTCTGCACCGATGCCATGTAACAACAGTAGAGTTTCAGACGAACGATCGCCTAGTTCTATACAATAGGTTTTACTATTGTCTGGGTTCTGGAATATCACAATTAATGCCTTACGTAGAACTTTGAACCATAGCTCTCTTGAAGAAAGGGGCTAGAAACGTTAAGTGTCTTCTAGAGTGAAAATTAGTTCCATATCAAAAAGTCATGGCGACTAATGACTTTTGTCATGGGAATCTGAGGCTGGGGCTTTTAAGGTGGAAGTACTTGCCGATTTTAAAAAACTCCTATGGCTTGGTTTTTTGGATATATCATTTTTATCGGTCTAGTTTTGGGGGCTGGCTACCTGATAGTAGCCAGAACAATGGGGCAACCCGTTGCCAAACGCAATATAGGCTATGCGTTGCCCTGGATGTTAGTCGGGCTGGCAATCGCCTTGATCCCTACCCTAGTCACCCTGGGAGGACCAACTATCTGGAACTCTTTCTACTTAACCTATGTGATTCTCACTGGCCTTTGGTTAATCAGCTGGCCCTTACGCAAACGCAAGGCAGGTGGGCTACTGCTCAATGCTGGCCGGACCTGGCACAATAAATGTCTGTTCTGGATTGGACTGGTCGAGGTGGTAGTTGCCGCAATTATTACCTGGATTTCATGGGTCTCGCTGACAGATTTTCCCAATGCTTCAAATACGGTTGTACACACATCTCTTAAAATTGCCTTTTGGTGGATGTTGGCTATTTTAATTGTCTCACTTGGTCTAAACAGACTTGAACTTAGAGAAAATGGCCTGTGCTTTTTATACAATTTTATTCCCTGGCAGCGCATGAAATCCTACGCTTGGGAGACAAACTATCCCAATACCTTAACCATTCGCTTGCAGCCCCGTATGGTTTTCTTACCTGGGATTATGAGCATTAGAGTCCCCGAAGCTCAGCGCGATCGCATCGATCAAATTCTCAAGGACTGTATCTCGTTCTCCCCACCTGATTCGTTGGCCCTTTCTTAACCCCTGATAACCCCTTAAAAGGTCAATGAGTATCATAGAAATCAGTCTCTAGAGACTAGTGTACAGCAAGTATTTAAGAGCACTCCATGGTACTTAGACGAGAAAGAATTTGGCTCAAAGGATGCCTAATTGTGCTTTTAATTAGCCTATCTTTTGGCCTGATACATCGGTTGACCACACCAGCCGTATCACAGCAGCTAGAGTTGTTTGAGGCTGTGTGGAAAACGGTCAATGACAACTTTTATGACTCTGAGTTTAATGGTGTAGATTGGTCAGCGATGGGAGAACAGTATCGGTCTCGTGTGGCTACCGCTGAGTCTCCTACAGAAAAAGTAGCTCTGATTAATCAGATGCTAGGTTCGCTGGAAACATCCCATACGCATTTGTATACCCCAGAGGAACCGGCCTACTATCAGCTATTAGGCATTTTTTATCCACGTATACCTGACTTTGAAACTCAGTTGGCAGAGCGGTTTCCAGAGGGCAGGCTGGAATATGCGGGCATCGGCATTGTTACCCGTGAAAAGGCTGGCACAACTTTTATCAAGGCCATTTTTGAGGGTAGTCCTGCTGACAAGGCTGGGTTACAGGTGGGTGACCAAATTCTCAGTGTGGCCGGTCAGCCGTTTCATCCGATTCAATCGTTTTTAGGTAAGGCGGGGCAACCCGTTAACCTGCAGGTGCAGTCTACGTTAAACGCTAGCAGCCAGAAACAGGTTCCGGTCACACCTGTACTGTATGACGGCATCACCATGTTCTTAGAGGTGATGGACAACAGTATTGAGGTGATTGAAAAGGCTGGTAAACAAATTGGCTATGTTCATATTTGGTCCTATGCAGGGGATCAGTATCAGGAAAAACTAGAGGATGAGCTGCTGTATGGTCGCCTTAGTGAGGCTGATGCGTTGGTGCTGGACCTGAGAGATGGGTGGGGCGGTGCCCCCTTGACGGCCCTGAATCTGTATACGGCCAGAGGCCCGAGCTTGACCAGTGTTGGTCGCGATCGCACCCGTGTCACTCACCACAGTCAGTGGAAAAAGCCGGTGGTCATGGTGGTCAATGACGGCAGCCGCAGTGCCAAAGAGGTTTTGGCCTATGGTTTTCAGCAATACGACATTGGCCCGGTTGTGGGCACAACCACCGCTGGTGCTGTGACTGCCGGGCGAGCATTTATCATGCCCGACGACAGTTTGTTATATGTGGCAGTGGCGGATGTGTATGTGGATGAAACTGTGCGTTTGGAGGGTGTGGGAGTAACCCCTGATGAAGTGATACCGTTTCCGATTGAGTATGCTCAGGGCAGCGATCCTCAAAAAGAACGTGCGATCGCAACTGCCCTGACATTGGCTCAATAGCCATCAACAGATGTATGCACCATGGGCACTCGATTAGTTTTCCTAGACAATCTGCGCGTCTTTTTAACCATGCTGGTGGTGGCCCACCATGCGGCCCAGCCCTATGGTCCCACCGGCGGAGCATGGCCTATTTTCAATCCAGAACGTGCAGCTATTCTCGGAGCCTTTTTCGCAGTCAATGCCGCATTTTTTATGGGACTGTTCTTTTTTATTTCCGGCTACTTGTTGCCCGCCGCCTATGCCCGCAAGGGAGCCCAACAGTTCCTACGATCTCGGTTTCGACGGTTGGGAATACCCCTGCTGGGTTTAAGCATAGTTGTTTTTCCTCTGGTACTGTATAGCGTGCACGGAGCATCCGAGTCTTTTGTTGAATTTATCCTGCAAACCTATATTCAACCACTCAGCCTCGAAGTCGCTCATCTGTGGTTTTTGGTGCATCTACTGGTTTATGCAGTTTGTTATACCCTATGGCAACAGATGAATCGAACAGATGAACTGACCAGGGCTACACCCGAGGATCAGGGCTCTGTACCAGGGCATCGAACCATTTTGATCTATTTACTGGTGCTGAGCACCGTGACATTTATTGTTCGGATTGTCTATCCGATTGATCGCTGGGTGCAATTATTTGGCCTGATTCCAGCAGAAATTGCCCACCTGCCCCAATATGTTAGCCTTTTTGTCTTGGGAATTGTCGCTTACCAATACAATTGGCTCAGACGGATGGGTACCCTACAGGGATTGACCTGGCTAGGAATTGGGCTAGCTGCCGCAGGTCTGCGCTATGGCTACAGCATTGGCCGGGCCAGATATGGGCTAGCTGATGTCATTGAAGGCGGTGGCTGGGACTGGCGCTCGGCACTATGGAGTGGCTGGGAAGCAACAATTTGTGTGGGACTTTGTATCGGGTTAGTAACGTTGTTTCGCAAAAAAAACGATTTTCAAAGCAAAATCCTCCGAATACTGTCCGATAATGCCTATATGGTTTATCTAATTCATCTTTTGCCGATTCTCTACCTACAATTTATGATTGATAGTATCTCCATTAGTCCCCTGGCTAAGTTTGGTATAGTCACGTTGGTGGGTCTGCCGCTTTGCTTTGGCTGTAGTATGCTGCTAAGAAGAGTGCCGTTTGTTAAATGGGTTGTTTTATAAACAAGCAATCTCAAGTTATTTTAGGAAGAATTTGTACTATGACACCGCAAGAAGAACAACGCCGTACCCTGTCTGAGTTGGGCTACCAATTTTTATTGGGTACCGCCCTTGGCCTCATATTTGCCCTGATTCCATTAGCCATCACGACACCGGCATTAACGCTGTGGAATACGGTGGCCACTATTGTCATTGTTTTATTGTTTGGGTTGCTGTCTGTAACCTTTGGGAAAAAGTTTCTAAGCGCTCTGATGCAGTTTCTAGAATCGCTCCCTCCTGTGGCCTAGTAATATTGTCGTCATTGCTGAGCAGCGTGAGCAGCCTCCTGGCTAGCAGAGCCGTCCATCTTCAATGTGTAGCGTTCGCTCAGCAATATCAAGAATACGAACATCGTGGGTGACTAGTAAAACCGTGCAGTGTTGCTGGTGAGCCAGTTGCTGGATCAAGTTGACTACATCGCGTCCAGAATGGCTATCTAGAGATGCTGTGGGTTCATCCGCCAAAACAATTTTGGGCTGAGATACCAGCGCCCGCGCGATCGCAACCCGTTGTTTTTGACCACCGGATAGCTGATCGGGATATTTGTGACCATGGTCATCCAGGCCAACCAATTGCAAAATTTGGTCAGTACGTCTGTGCCGTTCTGCCACGGATAGCCCACTATGTAGTTTGAGGGCCATGCCAACATTCTCGGCAGCCGTCAGACAATCCAGTAGATTATGGGACTGAAAGATAAACCCAATCTGATTCCGCAGACGCACCAGCTTCCGTTTGCGGACACCCCGCAGTTCCTGATCAAAAATTTTTAGACTGCCGGTTTGTACCGAGCGCAACGCCCCCATTAAGGTCAGCAAGGTGGTTTTACCACTGCCCGATGGTCCGGTTAGGAGAACAATTTCTCCTGGGTAGAGTTCCAGGTTAATATCTTGGAGTACCGAACGACGGAGGGTACTCTTACCAAAGCTGTGGTTGAGATTATTGATCCGAACGGTAGGAGAGATGGCCATAGTTCTAAAAGACATCAGCGGGGTCAGCAGATTGAAGACGACGCATTGCGATCGCGCCCGACACATTGCACATCACCAGGGTGAGCATAAACACCTGGAGTGCTACTGTACTTTGCATAATCAGCGGAATGCGAGTCAGCGTTGTCAATATCTGATAGAGCCCCAGGGAAGTAAAAAAACCAGGGATAAACCCTAAAACCGCTAACAATAGGGCTTCTAATAACACCACCCGCAACAAAGAGCCATCACTGTAGCCCATGGCCTTGAGGGTGGCATATTCTGGCAGATGATCGCTGATATCGGTATACAGTACCTGATAGACAATAACAATCCCGACAACAAATCCGACTATGCTGCCAAAGCCAAAAATAATCCCGATGGGGTCGTTTTGGGTAAATTGATGCTCTTTCTCAATCAGTTCATCCAGGGTCAACACAGCCACTTTATCAGAGGGGAGATGTGCCTGTAGCTGAGTTTTGACCGTTTCGATATCGCTGCCGGATTCTACGGTTAAGACCCCCAGAGTGATATGATTCAGGGCCGTTTCACCAAACCACTGAATATAATTTAAATCACTCATGACCACAGTCCCTTTTTCAATCACGGTACTGCCCAGGTTAAATAATCCCACAACATAGACCCGTCGCCCTGCCATCAGCGTCTGCACACTGTCTTCAGACTCTAACAGGGCTGGAATATCTCCCAACGAGGGCTGGGAGAGACGATCAAAGAAAACCGAATTGGCTGCACTGAGGTGTTCGCGCTCCTGATTCACCTCGGGAATATTCAGCACGGGCTGGGATGGATTAAAGGCAATCACCCGCACCTGATTACCAAAAACATCGCCACTGTCCTGATCCGCTGGCGTTTCGCCAAGCTGACTGGGGTCTGTCCAACTGGCCATATTGAGGTATAGCGGTGCCGCCGAGGCCACCCCATTGACGGCATTAGCCTGCAGCAGATAAGCCCGTGGTAGGGCAATTGGAATTCTCAGACTCGGGCTAAACGGCGATATCAAAAAGAGATCACCCTTCAGGTTTTCATGTAGGGTAGTTGTCCCATCGGCGATCAGACTCTGCAGCCCCATCATGGTAAACATGAGAATATTGGCAAAGCTAACTCCAGTGATGGCGACGGCAAGACGTACTTTTTGATGAGATAGCTGCGCCCAGGCCAGGGGTTTTTCGAGCGGCAGAAGCGATCGAATTAGTTTATACATAGGGAAAAAGCAAACAACGTTATGATGCCTCAAGCTGAATGGCTACCCGTACCTGCATCCCGGTCAATGCGGCCACTTGTTCACTAGCCTGAGCGTCCAGCCGGACTTTAACAGTGACTACACGAGCGTTAACATCCTGGGTTGGATTAGCCGCCTGCGCTTCACCAAAGTTGGCCTTGCCAATTTGTAAACCAATCTGTTCCACAGTGCCTGTTAGTTCTGTTGCTACACCGCCATATTCGCTAGTAATCTTGACAGGCTGGCCCGATTTCACTTTGCGAATATCTGTTTCGTAGACTTCAGCAACTACCATCATCTGGTCAGTTTGGGCCAGTTCTACAATGCCCTGCTGAGTATTCACCTGTTCGCCAATCTGGGTATTGATTTTGAGAATTTGTCCGGCTACGGGGGAACGCACAAGCACATCGTCAAGGTCAGCCTGGCGCTGGGCTACTTGGATTTGGGCCTGTTCTAGCTGGGCGGTTGCGATCGCAATATCCTCTGGCTTTACCTGGGTCAGTTCCACCAATCTCGATCTCGCTTCTGCAATTTGAGCCCTGAGGGTACGCTCGGTCTCTTCTTTTTCCGCCATCGCCACTGCCAAATCCGCCTGGGCCGTTTCATAATCTCGCTGAGCAATATCCAGTTCTGAACGACTGGTAGCACCCACAGAGGTCAGCTGCTGATAGCGTTGATAATGGGTCTGAGATTCTTGGAATGTGGCTTGAGCTCTATTGATCGATGCTGCACGCTGCAGGGTTTGAGCCGCTAGCTGGGCCTCTAGCCGAGCGATAGTTGCCTGTTGAGTCTCAATTTCCGCCGGTTTAACATCACCAGTTTTTTGTTGGCTCAGCTCCGCCTGCCGCTGCCGCACCAGGGCATGGGCCGCCTGTAAATCCGCCTGTCGTCGTTCAGCCCCCTGCAATACCGCAATCACCTGTTGGGCCTCGACCCAATCTCCCTCATTTACCCGAATCTCATTCACTCGACTATCTGCTGCATTAGACACCGATAGTCGAATCACTTCTCCCTTGGGCTCAATGCGCCCCAGAGCCACTACCGACTCAATTTCAACTTCAACGGGGGTAATGTCATCTTCGTTTGGTTGTGAATTAAAGGGCACATTACAGCCAGTGGAGAGCAGGGCCGTTAGCAGCAGGAACACACCCCAGCGAAATGATAGTTTGTGCAACATAGATACACTTGCAGAGTTTAGCGGATGAAGAGCGTTGTTAAAGCAATATAGGTGTTATATCGTGTCAAGCCAAGCGTATTTCTGTTTTAGCCAATGATGTTGAACAACGACCATGACAAAAGTCATGCAATTGTATGACTCCTGGCTGTGGGAAGAGTTAAGTCGGTTCGTTACGCTGTGAGTTCAATTAAACAAAACCGATCAGGAGACGGAAACAATGGCGAAAGATCATGCAAATATTGAATTGTTAAAACAGCTAGAAACCTACTTAGACAAAAATGATTTTGCCAATGCGTCAGTACTTTTCTCCAAAGGATTCGTTTGGCATTTTTTTAATTCTCAACTACCCAATATCCAGGGTGACTATGTCGGTGCAGACGGATTGCAAACATTCTTTGAAAAACTGGCCGTCGTCACTGGAGGGACGTTTCACGTTGAGACAGTTGCTGTTATCCCGATTGGCAATGAGCTGGTTGTTACCCACGTACAAGACAGTATGACGCTAAAAGGGCAGCCCATTAAACTAGACGCTGTTGTTGTCTGGCGCATTGTAGATGGCTGTATTGCTGAAGCCTGGGACATTCCAGCCATACATACACTGCATACACCTCAGCCACCCATGGCGACCGCAGCGTAGATCTTGGCAAGAAGCATCAATCATTGCAGGGCGCACATCGTTGCGCTCTGCAATAGGCCTATAAAAGCCCAAGCATCTCAAAGCAATGCCGGGTGACTTCTGCCCTCAGGCTGGGATCTACCCCATCAAGCATATTGATATTGGTGGCAAAGAAATATACGTTGTTGTTTTGCTCCACATAGCCGACATACCAGCCGAGCTCCTCCGCCAGTGCCCAGCCTGTTTTGGCACGAATGGTATAGTCTGGCGTTTGTTCAACAATCATAATGTCTTTGACCATGGCCACTGTTCTTTCTGAGAATGGCAGGTCATTGTTGTACAGACGACGCAAAAACTGAATCTGTTGTTGAGGTGTGATCCGGATATCGCCCGTGAGCCAAAACGTGTCAATCTCGTCTACACTGCCGATGGTTTGATTGCCATAGTTAGCGTTAGCCACCCACTGTTGCATGCGCTCATGGCCAACACGACGGGCAAGCACCTGATAAAACCAGACGGCTGATATCTGAAACGCGGTTCTTAGATTCAGGTCACGGTTCCATGTGGGAAAACTTCTTTCTACGCCATCCCAGGTGAGAATTGCCAGATCGTTAGCGATAATGCCAGTCTCTAATGAAATCAGAGAATTGAGGATTTTGAAGGTGGAGGCTGGCAGGAAGGGGGTGGTATTGCGATCGCGATTGTGCTCATAGGTCACATCCTGATTTTGGTCATAAATGATAATTGACCCTTCTACTCCCAGGTCTTGGAAATGTTGCGCGAAGTTAGGTTGTGCAACTTCTTGCTGGGCTTGGGCAATGGCCGTTGCCGGTGGAGAAGGTGTGGCAGCAAATGAGGGGAGCGCTACCAAACAGCTACCTAGAGTTAAACAGCCGAGCCAATGAGAAATATGCTTCATAAATGTGTCTAGCCTTAAAAGGGGCTGTTGCATGCTAGACCATTTACCGTTACAACTCCATGACAAAAGTCATCAATTAATTCAGCTGTATGCGATGCCGTTTTAGATAATGGCTACTGTCAAAGAGGACGTGCCATTAACTTTGAAGTATGCGATCGCACTCAAATCCTTAGACCCAAGTATTTCACCACCTATCCAAACAGAATTGGCTTATTTTCTTTCCGTGCCTGATCCCCTGAATAGGGATAATCCAGCACCATATCCCCCTCTGGACTACGTAGCCGGATGGTGCCAGCCTTATTGCGTAATACACCTTGGCTTGTCGGGACAATAAACTTAAACACATCCCCCGGTGCCACCGCAATATCCGCCAGCTCAAAGCGGGTGCCATTAGGTGCTACGACTTGCCAACCCAGTAACGAAGCCGTCTGTTGAGACGCATTAATAATCTGGATAAATTCTCTGCCACCTTCTGGATTCTGGGGATTGACCATAGCGGCAACAATCCTGAAACGACTAGACTCTGTGTTGCCAGGTGTTTGATCTTTATCCTGGTCCTCGTCTTTGTCTTTGTCTTTGTCATCGTCAATATCAATCACATCGGCTCGGCGAAACCGTGGGAAAAAGGTGCGGATGGCATTACGGTTGTTGTCCAGACGGTGTAAGTCAAGCTGATACTCAGCACCATTGATCCGGGTGATTTTATTACTCTGGGTACGACACCTGACCAAGCCTAGGGCAATTAGCCCCTCAGGACTACAGCCAACAAAAAAGCCGCCAATGGGCTTATGCAAACGCTTAGTATTGTGACTGCCATCACCTAGGGGAGCATGCCACGTTAATTCTAAGGTAACAACCTCAGGAACCAGCACTCCCTTTTCAGGTTCCTTTGCTTTTTCATATCGAGTACCCAAATACTGGATTCTATCTTGACCATCATGGCCAGGTATAACACTCTGGCCAGCATCATCTAGATGGTACTTATACCAAAAATGATAACCGCCAGCTTTACTCGCTTTACTGGATTGTTCTCCCACAAAAACATGCTCAAAGCCTGATGCATCTTGTTGACCACCAGCGGTGCCCATGTCAAACCAGGTCTCTTTGATCATGGCCGCCATCAGGCTTTGAGAAATGGTTAAATCCAGAGAAGCTTCTAAAAACTGTTGCGCCTTTTTAATCGGTGGAGTCGGTAGAATCGCATCAATAAAGTCCAGCTCTTCCTGGGTTTCCTCTGGGCTAACCTGTTCGCGTACGGCGCGCTCCAGGGCATAGTTATCAAAAATTCGCTCACATAGCTGATAGGTTTCCAACTTGTCGGCAGGGATAACCACTTCCTTTAGCACCTGGTGCTCAGAATCAACCTCAGTGGCGCGTTCATCCACAACAACATACCCCTGAGTCTCGTTCCTGGCTTCATCAGGTCTGAGGGCAGGCACCCCATTGCCACCCTGGTCCGCATCCCAGATTTCTTGAAAAATATTGTCTGACATGGTTATTCCTGCCTCATCTAGCAGGTACTGTTATGAAGTGATTAATAATTTTCAGTATGGAACTGACCATAAAGCTTTGTCATGCCCCTGATGGGTACTTTTTGCCACCCATACCAAATTTTCTGAAAAATCGTCATTAGAAGGAGATCTGGATTGGCCGGTCCTAAAAAGGCTCGCTACTATTGAGCCAAAGCAATTAAACCGCTAGGGTGTATAGGGCATGCCGGCACACGATAAAGCAAACCTAGAATGCGATACCTGATCACCAGCGCACTTCCCTACATCAATGGAATTAAGCACTTGGGCAACCTGGTGGGATCGATGCTGCCCGCCGATGTGTACGCCCGATTTCTACGCCAAGAAGGCGAAGACGTCCTCTATATATGTGCCACTGACGAACACGGCACCCCAGCCGAAATTGCTGCCTTAGAAGCAGAGCTAGATGTAGCCGAATTTTGTACTCGTCAGTACCAGAAACAAAAAGACATCTACGAACGCTTCGGCCTATCCTTTGACTACTTTGGCCGCACCTCCGCCCCCGAAAACCACGAACTAACCCAGCACTTCTATCGCCAGCTAGCCGAACACGGCTTTATCGAAGAACGAGAAATCAGCCAGATCTATTCACTAGACGACGAACGCTTTCTACCCGATCGCTACGTTACCGGTACCTGCCCCCACTGCGGCTATGACAAAGCCCGAGGCGATCAGTGCGAAAACTGCACCAAGGTGCTGACACCTACCGAACTGATTGACCCCCGCTCTACCATTTCCGGCAGCACTAACCTGGAAGTCCGCAGTTCCAAGCATCTATTTTTGCTGCTCGACAAACTCAGTGACGAAGTCCGCACCTGGGTCGAAAAACAAGAACAGTGGCCCACCCTGACCAAATCTATCGCCCTCAAGTGGCTCAACGAAGGATTGCAAAGTCGGGGCATCACCCGTGATTTAAGCTGGGGAGTACCCGTACCCGTCGACGGCTTCGACGGCAAAGTTTTTTATGTGTGGTTTGATGCCCCCATCGGCTATGTGTCCGCCACCAAAGCCTGGGGCAACGCCACCGGCAACGACTGGGAGAGCTGGTGGAAAGGAGACGACATCCACTACACCCAGTTTATGGCCAAAGATAACCTGCCCTTCCACACCATCATGTGGCCTGCGACGATCCTGGGCAGTCGTGAACCCTGGAAGCTAGCGGACTACATCAAAGGTTTTAACTGGCTTAACTACTACGGCGGCAAGTTCTCCACCAGCTCCAAGCGTGGCGTCTTCCTTGATCAGGCCCTGGAGATTGCTCCCGCCGACTACTGGCGCTATATGCTGATGGCCAGCGCCCCTGAGTCGTCTGATTCTGCCTTTACCTGGGAGCAGTTTCAAAATCGGGTCAATAAAGAACTGGCGGATAATCTGGGCAACTTTGTCAACCGCATTCTCAAGTTCACTGCTTCTCGGTTTAGTAAAGAACTGCCTGAAGGCGGCACCCCTGGCGAAGCGGAAGCTGAGCTGCAAAAGACCTGTCGTGAGCTAGTGGAAAAACTGCGGGGTCACCTGCGCAAGCAAGAATTCCGCCGCGCTACGGAAACCCTTAATGCCCTATGGACAGCGGGTAACCAGTATATTGACGTGCGTGCCCCTTGGGCTCTGTTTAAGACGGACAAAGAAGAAGCCGCTTTGGTGATTCGTACCTGTATTAATTTGATTCGGCTGTATGCGATCGCAAGCGCCCCCTTTATTCCCCACACCGCTGAAGCCCTTTACGACGCCCTCCAACTTACCGAGGACGAGCGCAACAGCTCCATGGCCGCTGCCACAGACTTGGCTATCCTGGCTGCCGGTCGCCCGTTTGAAGTCCCTGCGCCCTTATTCCAAAAGCTTGACGATGATCGAGTGACCGAGCTTAAGGCCCAGTTTGGAGGTGAATAAATGTGGTCAAGAGCCTTATGGTTCAAAACTGTCTAAGGTACATTGTCCCCCTTGGTAAGGGAGACGACAGGGGGGATCGACCGATACGCTCATGACCGACAACCCCTCCGCCTGTGGTACCTCCCCTTTGTAATGGGAGGACGTTCTTAAAATCTTTCTCCTTAAAAAGCTAATTAACCATGACACGCACCCGCTTTTTAACCAAAACCCTAATCGCACCCGCTTTACTTTCAGCTACGCTGCTGGGCTGTGGCAACAACACTGTAACGGATGAAAACGGTGATCCAGCCGCGACGGAGGCTCCCCATGTCGCCGTTACCCAGATCGTGGAGCATCCGGCTCTAGATGCCGTCCGCGACGGGCTGCAAGACAAGCTTAAAGAAGCAGGATACGACCAAGCCGATAACTCACTGAAGTGGACATGGGAAAGTGCCCAGGGGCAGGCAGCTAATGCAGCGCAGATTGCTCAGAAGTTTGTGGGTGATAATCCAGACCTGATTGTGGCGATCGCAACGCCTTCAGCCCAGGCAGTGGTAGGTAATACCGACACAATTCCGGTGGTCTTTTCGGCAGTGACTGACCCGGTAGCGGCTGAACTGGTGCCCAGCCTGGAAGCCTCTGGCGGCATGGTAACCGGCGTCAGCGATCTGTCCCCCATTGATGAACATCTGGCCTTGATTGCCGACATTGTGCCCGCCGCTAAAAGCATTGGTGTGATTTACAATGCCGGAGAATCTAACTCAGCCAGTCTGGTGTCATTGCTGAATCGAGAAGCAGAAGAACAGGGGTTTGTGGTGGAGGCAGCCACGGTGTCGACCTCAGCGGATGTGGTAACAGCGGCTGAAAGCCTGGTGGGTCAGGTGGATGCGATTTATGTGCCCACTGATAATACGGTTGTCTCGGCACTCGAATCGGTGATTCAGGTAGGTAATGACAATCAGATCCCAGTGTTTGCTGGGGATACGGATTCGGTGGAGCGGGGTGCGATCGCAACCGCCAGCTTTGACTACTACGAAGTCGGTCGCCAAACCGGTGATATGGTTGCCCGCATTCTCGGGGGTGAAAACCCTGGCGATATGCCTGTAGAGCTAGCCAGTACCGTCGATTTAGCGATAAATCTAGCCGCTGCCGAAGCCATGGGTGTTACCGTACCCGATGCGATCAAAGACAGTGCCGATCAGGTCTTTGAATAACAAATTTTGTAGGGGCACACCATGTTGTGTCCCTACACGACCCTCGTATCCTTCAGCATCCCCAACAAAATCCCCAGCACAATTTCAACTGGGGGTACAGCATAGTCAGCCAAATCAATTTCAACCGTTTGTCCCGATAAACGCAGAAAGCGCCAGAGACTGCCTGTGGTCACAGCACCATATACTGCAGTGATTGACTGCTCATTTTCCTGATTAAACCGCTGAGCCGCCACAAGTTCAGCAATACACTGACCCAAACCAGGATTCAGATCCTCCTTTTTGGCCTCCACAATGATCACCGCTGGAGCCTCAATTAAAAGCTGCTCCTGGGATTGGCTAATCAAAAAATCGCAAATGCCATTGAGACCAACGGACGGATCTATAGTAAAGTCTGTGCCTGAAAATAAACTAATCTGGCGCTCTAACCGTTCCCTAACTTCCACCAAAATAGGACTAATCAACAGTTCAGACCTGGCTTTCTCAGTACCTACAGCAATAGCGATTGATAAATTTCGCTCCAGTGTCTGATTCAGGTAATCACTGGGCTGTACCGGCGGAAAACCCTGCAAAAACGAGCCAGTTTCAACTAACTGAAGCTCAAAATCAGTTTTTACTTTACGTAGAGTAAAGTCGCTGTAGGCCATGAGACTAGGATATCCTTCGATAATCTAGTTTATCGTGGGGGCGCGGCATGTTGCGCCCCTTGCCCATCTACGTGCTACCGCTTGTCTTTACATGTCTTTTGTCGCCTTTCTCGGAGCTATTGAAACCGGTTTGCTCTACGGCTTTCTCAGCCTGGGGGTATATCTCTCCTTTCGGGTACTCAAATTTCCAGACTTAACGGTAGATGGTAGCTTCCCTTTGGGGGCAGCAGTCGTAGCTACGCTCATTACCCAGGGCGTGAATCCTTGGGTGGCGACAGTAGTGGCTATGATGGCTGGGGCCCTGGCCGGGCTGTGTACTGCGTTTCTTAGCGTCAGATTTAACATCCTAAACCTGCTGGCCAGCATTCTCACCATGATTGCCCTGTACTCGATTAATCTGCGCATCATGGGTCGTCCCAATGTGCCGTTACTCAATCAGCCCACCCTCTTTGATGGCCTGGAAACGGTGCTGCCCATTTGGGTCCTTCTGCTGGTGGGTTTGGGACTCACAAAATTAGCGATCGACTTTTTCTTAACGTCAGATCTAGGGCTGGCCATGCGGGCTACGGGTATGAATCCGGTGATGGCCAGTGCCCAAGGGATTTATACCGATCGGCTGATTCTGTTGGGCATGGCGATGAGTAACGCCCTGGCAGCCTTATCAGGAGCATTGTTTGCCCAGGTCAATGGCTTTGCTGATGTGGCCTTGGGGGTGGGCACGGTAGTGGTGGGTCTGGCCACCGTTATTCTGGGAGAGGCAATATTTCCCAGTCGCACCGTCCGCTGGGCAACGCTGGCCGTAGTTTTGGGCTGTCTGATCTATCGCCTGGTGATTGCCATCGCCCTGAATGCAGATTTTCTAGGGTTACGGGCCCAGGATTTGAATTTAGTGACCGCCATGATCGTGGTGATGGCCCTGGTGTTGCCAAAGGCAAACCTGCTAGCTAAATTTAAGCGCTAAATGCTTTCCACTACCTACCCTACGAACATATGATTTCTCTAGCCGATATCGATGTCACCTTTAACCCTGGAACGCCCCTGGCAAAACCGGCACTACTGGGGCTTAATCTCGATATTGCGGCGGGAGAATTTATTACGGTGATTGGCAGCAACGGTGCCGGTAAATCGACACTGCTGAATGTGATTAGCGGTGACACTGGGTGCGACCGGGGACGGATTATGGTGGAATCCCAGGATGTGACGGCCTGGCCCACAGCGCGGCGGGCCATCCTGGTGTCACGGGTCTTTCAAAATCCGCTGGCGGGCTCCTGTGCGGAGCTGACGATTGAAGAGAATCTGGTGCTGGCGTTTCGGCGCGGCCAGCTGCGAGGGCTAAGACCGGCACTCAATCATCGTTTGCGAGATCAGTTTCGGTCACGACTGGCCAGTTTGGAGCTAGGATTGGAAAATCGCCTATGCGATCGCATTGGTTTGCTTTCCGGCGGACAACGTCAGGCCCTCAGTTTGGTCATGGCGACCCTCGCCCCGGCCAAAATTCTATTGCTCGATGAACACACAGCGGCATTGGACCCCAAAACAGCTCATTTCATCATGCAGCTCACTGCACAATTGGTCAGCGAGCATCACCTGACTACTCTCATGGTGACCCACAGCATGCGCCAGGCACTGGCCGTCGGTAATCGTCTGCTAATGCTACACGAAGGTCGGGTGGTCTTTGATGCCAAAGCTTCTCAGAAAACAAGCCTAACTGTGAATGATTTATTAGAACGCTTTGCCAGCGATGGTCTCAGTGACGACAGTCTACTGTTGGGATAACAGCAATGACCCATAACGTCTCCCTCTGTCATAAGATGCCGGGTGGTAGCCAAGCTGCAATTCTTCAGGATGGGCGAAAGATAGAGAACGCGCCGTGGCTATAGTGCCTTTCACTCAGATTTCTAAGCTTAATCGTTACAAACTGGCTCAAAATAACGCAAATAGAGTCTAGAAACTTAATAAAGTCACTCATTAAGCACCAGTCTCTTAAAAAAGAATTCATGACTTCTTCGTACTTTTGTCACGGATGATGCAGCCCAGCCCATGTAAACCAATTACTCTAGACCTGAAATTAGCAAGCTCAAAATTAAAGTTAGAGATTACACTAGAAGAATAAAAATTAATTCTAATAAACGTTACATTACTTAAAATATGGTAGTCTAGATTTACTATTAAAGCAGCATCACTACTCAGTTAAGCAGCACGTATGGTTTTACCCCTGATTTAACGCTCGAACCATTGCCCTGTTCATTTATGTAGTTGTCTTAAGTATTTGCAAATCTTCTCCTTGATTACGAAACATCTTGCGGACTCGCTACGACTGGTGTTTCAAGGGTTTTCAGGTATTTTTACTCCCATACGTTTTTGTTTGCCTTGCATCTGTGTACCGTGTCTTCCGCTGCTCTTTTCAATGGAGCATATTGATCTCTCTCTGTAGTCTGTGATTTCTCATATTTATGAAAGCTGCTCAAACATCCAGCGATTTAGTTCGCACATACCTTAAGGAAATTGGGCGAGTACCGCTATTAACCCACGAGCAAGAAGTTGTTTATGGGAAGCAGGTTCAAAAGCTCGTGGCTTTGCAGGTTTACAAGACTGAGCTTGAGGAACGTCTGGAGCGTGAGTCTAGCAAAGCAGAATGGGCTGAAGCCGCTAATATTTCCCTAAATGAGCTAACTCGAGCCATTGATGCGGGTGAATTGGCCAAGCGTCGGATGGTGGAAGCCAACCTGCGTCTAGTTGTGTCCGTTGCGAAAAAGTACATTAAGCGCAACGTTGATTTGTTGGATTTAATCCAGGAAGGCACCATCGGGATGCAGCGTGGGGTGGAGAAGTTTGATCCACTCAAAGGCTATCGATTTTCCACCTACGCTTACTGGTGGATTCGTCAGGCCATTACTCGTGCAATTGCGGAGAAGAGTCGGACCATTCGTCTACCGATTCACATCACCGAGAAACTCAACAAAATTAAGAAAGCGCAGCGTCAGTTATCTCAAAAGCTGGGTCGGGCCGCCACAGTGGCAGAACTAGCCGAAGAGGTGAGTCTGACGCCCAAGCAAGTACGAGATTATTTAGAAAAGTCTCGTTCTCCCTTATCTCTTGATCTGCGCATCGGTGATAACCAGGATACCAATCTAGGTGATTTGCTAGAAGATCCGGGGCAATCCCCTGAGGACTATGCAACCCAGTCCTTGTTGCGTAAAGATTTAGATCGGTTAATGGCAGAGCTGACACCACAGCAGCAGCGGGTGCTCAACCTCCGATTTGGTTTGGATGATGGCAAGCACATGACCCTAGCCAAAATTGGTGAACTGCTCAGCATCAGCCGCGAGCGCGTACGCCAAATTGAGCGTGAGGCACTGACTCGATTGCGCAAGCGTCAGGCGGATATGCGTGAATATTTAGCCAGTTAGTGGGGAGATATTTCAGGCAACGCTGCATATGTAATAAGCCTAATTGGCTCCTGTTAACGGGTTAAGGGTAGGTTGCAATCTAATCAACAAAGGATGCGTAGCAGCGCATCCTTTGTTTTTATGGTTAAGAACATAGGTGGGAGATTATGGAAAATATGGCTGAATCACCGCAGGTATCAGCGCACCCAGTCGTAAAATTAATACCCAACGGACCTGAGATCCCCCCTCTGGGTGTTGGCACCTGGTCATGGGGAGATTCTTTATTTTGGCAGTATGGCAAGGACTATGGGGCCAGCGATGTCCAGCGGGCCTTTCAGGTATCCCTGGCAGCTGGGATTACCTTTTTTGATACGGCTGAGGTGTATGGTTTGGGTAAGTCTGAGGAATTACTGGGGCAGTTTATCCAAGCAACAGAAACTCCCGTCATGGTGGCAACCAAGTATTTTCCTTTGCCATGGCGGTTTAAACCTCAGGCGGTTGCAGATGCCCTCACAGCCAGCTTGAAACGACTACAGCTGCCGACGGTAGCACTCTACCAAGTTCATTGGCCTTTCGACTTTTTGATGGGGCAGAAGGCTTTGATGAATGCTCTGGCGGATGAGGTCAAGCAAGGACGGATTCAGTCGATTGGTGTGAGTAATTATTCAGCCAGTCAGATGCATCAGGCCCATGGCTACTTGGCTGAACGGGGGATTCCCCTGGTGGTTAATCAGGTGCAATATTCTCTTTTACATCGCAAGATTGAGTCCAATGGCGTACTCAGTACGGCGAGAGATCTGGGGATGACTATTCTGGCCTATAGTCCCTTAGCCCAGGGATTGGTAACTGGTAAGTATAGGGTTGAGACTTACCAGACACCTGCCGGAGCCCGTCGTCTTGATCCTCGCTTTAGTAAAGATGGGTTGCGCAAAATTGAGCCCCTGATTAACGTGCTGCGAGAGATCGGCAAGGGCCATGATAAAACACCGGCCCAGGTAGCGCTGAACTGGTTAATTGGTCAAGGCAATGTGGTGCCGATTCCAGGGGCAAAAAATGCTCAACAGGCAGAACAAAATGCGGGGGCATTGGGATGGTCGCTGACATCAGATGAACGGCAACAGATTAGCGAGGTCAGTGCTGCCTGGCGTTAGCTAGTTTGAAAAACGGAGGAATAGCAGCTTCCTATTGTTTGATGGGGAGGGTAATTGTAAATGTGGTGCCCTGGCCTGGAACTGAATCATAGCCAATGGTACCGCTATGGGTTTCGGTAATGATCTGGTAACTAATGGATAAACCGAGGCCAGTGCCTTTCCCTACAGGTTTGGTGGTAAAGAAGGGATTAAACAGATATTCGCTGGCGTTTTGGCTGATGCCAGGGCCGTTGTCGGTAATTGCGATCGCAATGGCTGGTTGATTCAACTGGCTCAAAAACTGAGTTCGAATCACAATGGTACTGGGCTCATGTTCCATCTGTTGCCAGGTGCGTTGTTGATCGCGTTCTTCTAGAGCATCCACTGCATTACTCAACAAGTTCATAAACACTTGATTGAGCTGTCCGGCATGGCATTCAATTTGTGGCAGCTCGCCATAGTCCTTCACCACTTGAATGTCCGGACGCCAATGCTGCGCCCGCAGACGAGTTTTGAGGATAGTCAGAGTACTATCAAGTCCGTCATGCAGGTCAACCTGCTTAATTTCTGCCTCATCCAGCCGGGAAAACAACCGCAGGGATTTAATAATTTCTCGGATACGCTCAGTGCCCACCTCCATAGATTGAAACAGCTTGGGCAAATCCTCTTTAAGAAAGTCCAGCTCAACTTCATCCATCATGGCCTGAATATCAGCGGGAGTCTGAGGATAATGGTACTGATAGCTCTCAATCAGGTGTACTAAATCGTGGGTGTAGTTTTTGGCATGGGTGAGATTACCATAGATAAAATTAACCGGATTATTAATCTCATGGGCTACACCAGCCACCATTTGGCCAAGACTGGACATTTTCTCGCTCTGCACAAGCTGAGATTGCGCCCGCTGTAGTTGATTCAGCAGTACTTCTAATTCCTGGGCGCGGGCCTCGGTTTGGGTCAATAAATCCGCCTGATTTAAGGCAATTTCTAATTGGGCAACAACCGATTTAAGCAGCTTGACCTCATCTGTTAGCCAGGGTCGGATCCCCTGGCTATGAAGACAAGAAATGATGCCAACTTGCCCAGATTCCGCCTTGACCGGCAGTACAAGCATGGATTTATTCCCTAAGCCAGTCAAAATCCTCTGGACCTCTGCATCATGAATAGTGTCAATATCATCCAATCGTAAAATTTGTTGGTCTAAGATTCTATCCGTCAGCGACCCAAAAATTGTGGCCGTATATCGACCAATAAAGCTAGGTAAATGAGGTGCCTGGACCTCTGCGATCACATCCCAATAGGTTTGGTCGTGGGTTTCGACATACCAGGCAAAATGACAGCGGTCTACCCCCAGAAAAGCCTGAATTTCTCGAACCGCAGTATTAATAATGAAATCTAGATTGAGAGATGTCCGAATTTGGTTGGCAATTTGGTTGAGTAATTGTTCACGCTGAGCCTGTTGTTGAATCTTCTGATTTGAAGCAATTAGGGCTTTCTCAACCTGCATACGTTTTATTTCTGCACCGACACGAGCTGCAAAAATCTCTAAAATAAATACCTGCATCTCCACGCCTGCTTCCATGGGCTCAGTATTAATGACAGAGATATACCCCAAAAATTGATCGCTGGGGCCTAGAATCGGGATGCCCACATAACTTTCAGCATTGAGGTTAGCCAGTTCTTTGTCGTCGGGAAAATGTTTTTGAACTGAATGGCTATAGCGACAAACTGCATGGGTCTGAACAATATTGGCGCAGGGAGTGCCCACTAAATTGTATTCAAAGTTGTCGCCAAGGTCAGTATCATTCCAAAAGGCCACGGTTCTACCTAGCAGATGGTCGCCAACGTCAATCACTTCGGCAATCAGAGCATAGCGCACACCTAAGGCCAGGGCTAAATGTTTAACGCAGGCCTGGAAAAATGCCTCACCGGTTTGGGCGGCGGTTCCTTTAACAATGGCATGGAGAGCTTGTTCCTGACGTTTCCGTTCGGCTTCTAGCTGCAGTCGCTGAGTAATGTCGCGCAGGATACATAGGGCATGGGGACGACCTTGATACAAAAACGGAATCCCCTTAATATCCAGCTCAATTAAGGTGCCATCACGATGGATATTCGTGGCATGAGCGCTGTAGGTATGTCCGGCTTGTACAGCCGTCATCAACTGTTGATAAATATGCCGAGAATCGGGATGAACATAGGTTTCAGGTGAATGAGTGAGAAATTCTTGATAAGAGTAGCCGTGCATTTGATAGCAGGCTGGATTTGCCTCTAACAGTTTTCCAGTTTCCAGATTCAGAATTCCTAGGCCATCGGTAACAGTTTCAAAAATCTGACGATATTGGGCTTCTTGCTGACGTAAGCGTTCTTCGGCCCGTTTACGATCGGTAATATCGCGAGAGACACCTACGGTGAGGATGATGTCCCCTTGGGAATTGCGAATTGCGGATTTGATGGTGTTAAACTGTCGAACTTCGCCATCATGACGGGTGACAGGTTCTTCTATTTCAATGGGTTGCCCTGATGTAAATACATGGGCATCGTCACGGGTGTAGCGTTTTGTGTAGTCAGGAGGGTCAAAACCGACATTAATCTGATTCGGGAGATCCTGGTTAATGCCGTAGTAGTCTCGAAATGCCTGATTTGCCCAGACTATATGGGATTTCTCACGTTTTACCAACACCATATCCGTGATGGAATCGAGAATTTGCTGGTACTTAACTTCACTCTCCTGGACCGCTTGTTCTGCCGCTTTGAGATCACTAATATCTCGCATCACTGAGGACAAGAATTCGAGATTACCATCCTCATCTCGATGGGCCAAAATCACTTGGGAAACAGGGAAGTCTCGACCACTTTGGCTGCGTAGATAGGACTCCCCTTGCCACATACCCGTTTGGATTGCCGTTGGCAGTGCTTCGGCCTCAATTTTTTTGAGGGTTTTGGCTGGATGACAGAATTGAATACTGGCCTGTTGCAAATCCTCTGGGGCAATTTCTAAGAGTGTTTGTCCGGCCTGGTTGAGGTAGAGGTGATTGCCCTGGGCATCCCAGATACCGACAATATCAGGGGTGGCTTCAAGGATTGATAGCAGCCGTCGCTGTTCTTTTTCGGCTTGTTTGCGATCGCTAACCTCAATGATCAACCCGTCCCACACAATCGCATCATCTGGCTTGTGCTCTGGTCGGGCAATGGTTTGCACCCACTTCAGCTGACCACTGGGGGTAATAATCCGATGCTCGTGATGGAACCCCGACAGGGTCAGGGCAGAGACCTGGATGGCCTGCTCCAGGGCGTCGCGATCGCGATCGTGCACTAAATCAAAACACCGCAGGAAATCATCCGGTTCCAGCTCATGGATATCACGACATCCTTCCGACACATAGGGAAATGAACGCGTGCCATCAGCCGCCAGCCGAAATTGAAAAATCAGCCCCGGTAAATTGGTCGCTAGCCGTTGCAAACGGGCCTGGCTAGTTTGTAGTTCCTGGGTTCTTTCGTCAACCCGCCGTTCCAATTCTTCATTGAGCTGTTTTAACTGATTTTCGGCTTCAATCCGAGCCGTAATCTCCATAAAGGTGCCTAAAATGCCAACAACGCTACCTTTCGCATCATGAAGTGGAATTTTATTGGTTTGCAGCCAGGATTGACGACCATCCGCCTGGCGTATGGGTTCGATAATGCCTAATTCAGGGGTATCCGACTCCATCACCTGGAGATCGCACTGCCGGAACCATTTCGTTTCTTCCGGTTTCCAAGGCAAATCAAAATCAGTTTTGCCAATAATTTCCTCCGGGGAGTCTAAACCTGCAGCCTGACTAAACTGACGATTACAGCCGAGATAAACAGAGTTACGATCTTTCCAAAAGGCTGCTTCTGGCATATGGTCTAGAACCAGCCGCCAGGCCTGCTCAGAGGGTCGGGTTTGCACGTTGTGTAGCTGCTGACGCACCTGCTGCAGTTCTTGGATCGTTTGCTGATGGGTGGTTTGAGTCTCAGCTAATTGACGTTGTAGCTGACGATTTTCAGCCTCTAGCTCAGCCACTCGTTTCTGATATCTTTCCAAGTCGTCAGCCATCAGCCTTTTGCATGGGATAGAGCAGTTGGATTGCTAAATGATAGGCAGATGCGGTATTCGATAGATTTTCCCTATTGTAAAATTAAAAAATCACTACAACACTAGATTCAATTATGGCCGCATCCTGCCGGTCGATACCTTAGTTGTTCGTGGGATTAGGTTCCTGATCCGCTATCTTGGAGAAAAATTACGGTGGCTGTCAATACATTATTAGAAACTGCCAACAAAACAGCCATTTTTGAAGTTTTAAGTCAGGTGCGACGACAGCGAGTCAGTGATGGTGCAGAGACTGCACTGGTGACGCCGGATCTCAAACAGCTCATCTTAGTCTGGCCCCAGCTAGGGGATTTTGATAGCTTGGAATATGCCTGGTGGCTGCAGCGAGGGACAGAGCAACTCACTGAGAAAGGGCTGACAGTCAGAGCTGTGGGCATTGGCGATCGCAACTCAGGCAAAGCATTTTGTGCCTACACAGGGTTCCCCGAAGAGTCCCTATGGTTAGATCCCCATGGCGCTCTACATCAGGAATTAGGCCTCTATCCAGGACTGACGTGGACCTTACCAGGGTTCAATCAACGTCAAAATGCCTGGCTGAATCTATTGCTAATGTGTGCGGGCATTGGCAGCCCCGGTACCCTGGCAGAGGTATTCCGTGGCTATCTTGGCGATCGCCATGCGCCTCAGCTCATTGAGGATGATGAAGTGGTGCAGGCCACTCCGCTACCCCCAATTAAAGGAGATTTTTTTAAGCGGGCTGGAGGCAAAGGGTTCCAGCGACCGTTTGAGTTAGCGACGCTGCGGCTGCGGAATATGGCCGAGGTACTGGGTAAGTGGAACACCTATGTCCCGGATGTGAGTCACATTACCCAGCGGGGAGCCACCTATGTGATTGACCAAGGTGAGGTGATCTATCAGCATTGCGATCGCAATATCCTTGGCTTTGCTAGTAATATGAGCCGTCCGCTTTCATTCCTGGAAGATCTCCCCTAAGCCAACTCTGCTGACGTGATGGCAGCAAAGCCATATTAAACAGGGGAAAGCTTAAATTCAGGATTAGACATTGGCCAGGTGTCGATGCACAAACTGCACACATATCGAGCCTTCACCCACACCAGAAGCCACACGTTTTACCGAACCATGACGGACATCTCCCACCGCAAAAACCCCTGGCACATTTGTTTCTAACAAAAACCGATCTCGCTCTAGCGGCCAAGACAGCCCATGGGGAATATCCGGTCCGCTATAGATAAAGCCGCGCGGATCTCGCTGAACAACGCCATCGAGCCAGTCTGTACTAGGAGTTGCCCCGATGAAGATAAATAATGAATTGGTCTTAAATGTTTTCACCTCACCCGTCTGAGAATCTTCGACCAAAATCTCTTCGAGCCGGTCGTTCCCTTTAGCCTCAACCACACTGTGAAACGGCATCACCTCAATGTTGTCAGTACCAGCAATCTGGTCAATTAAATACTGCGACATACTCTTGATCAGCGACTCACCTCGCACCAGCATCCGCACCTGGCGAGCATACTTCGAAAAGTACATAGCTGCCTGGCCTGCTGAGTTGGCACCGCCGACTACATACACATCCTCATCCTGACAGGCCGCTGCTTCAGTTTGGGCCGCACCATAGTAAACCCCAGCCCCGGTAAACTGTTCCACACCTGGCACACTCAACCGTCGCCACGCCACACCCATGGCCAAAATCACGGTATGGCAGCTAATTTCACTGCCATCTGATAGCGTCACAATCCGGTAATTATCCTCCAACCGAATGCCCCTTGCCTCCTGGGGGGTGAGAATTTCGACCCCAAATCGCTTGGCCTGGGTGACTGCGCGTCGAGCTAAATCACCACCGCTTAAGCCCACTGGAAACCCTAAATAATTTTCAATACGGGAGCTGGTACCGGCCTGCCCACCGGGAGCCTCCCGTTCAATCATCACCGTACGCAATCCTTCCGAAGCGGCATAGACCGCTGCCGCCAATCCTGCCGGGCCGCCACCCACTATCACCAGGTCATAAAACGGATTTGTCGCCGTCGTTTGCATACCTACCTGCTGAGCAAGATCAGCCGGGGTGGGCTTCACTAATTTCTCCCCACTGGGTAAAAGCACCAGCGGCAAACATGGGTTGTCCTTCTCTCCTGCATAGGTAACTAGCTGTCGAGCTTCCTGGTTTGATTCAATATCTAACCAGCGATAGGGTACCTGATTGCGAGAAAGAAAATCTCGCAGCGCATGGGAATCGGGCGACCAGCGATCGCTAATCACTTTTACTCCCTGAAAAACCGGCTTAAATGTTGCTTGCCAGTCTTGTAACAGATCATCTAGGACAGGGTATAGCTTCTCCTCCGGCGGGTCCCAAGGTTTGAGTAAATAGTAATCTAGCTGTGCCATATTAATGGCATCGATGGCCGCATTGGTATCCGCATAGGCCGTCAACAATGCTCGCTTAGCCCTGGGAAAAATTGCTGATGCCTCGTTTAAAAACTCCACACCGCTCATACCGGGCATCCGCTGGTCAGCTAAAAATAGGGCCACCGTATTGCCGCGTAGCTTCAGCTGCTGGGTGGCGTCCAATGCTGTTGCCCCCGAGTCAGCCCGCACAATGCGAAAGCGCTCGCCGTACCGCTGACGCAGGTCACGGGCAATGGTTTGTAATACGGCAGGATCATCATCAATCGTCAGAATAACAGGCTTATCCATAGTGGGGGGCTAAAGTGGGGGGCTAATTCGTTGCTCGCATTCTTACAAATTCTAGGTATTCTTTGCATGAGAATGACTAGACTTTAATCATAAAAAGAATCAGCCGTTAGATACAGTCATTTCCTACCAAAACCGATGGATGCGCGTACACAGTTTAAGCACCAGGGTCACACTATTCTGAAGCAGTTCTTGGGGGCGGATGAAATCCAACAAATCACCCGTATTGTTAACCGCATCTATGAGCAATGGCGGGCGGAAAATTATTATGCGCTAGTTGAGCAACAGCTCATCAACATGCACTCGCTCACCCATCCTCAATATTTCCAGGGCTGCGGTCAGGAACGAATTGAGTTTTTTGAACTGATCGCTTCGGTCAAACTGACTCATGCCATGCAACATCTCTTCAATACGGAGATCTATTTTCACAATACGCAACTCTTTTTTAATCCCCATAACAATGAGAAACAACCTTACTGGCACCGTGACTTGCAATACAGTCCGATTACAGATGCTGTGCAAGAGGCTGAACACAACAATATGCTCAGCCTCCATATCCGCATTCCCCTGGTGGCCGAAAAAGGCGTGGAACTGATTCCCGATACCCACAACCGCTGGGATACCGAACTCGAAAAAAATGTACGGTTTGAACTAAATGGCCATAGCAATTCTGAAGCGTTGCCTGACTCTGTAATAATCGAGCTACACCCTGGAGATATATTAATTTTCAACGCCCAGATGATTCATCGAGGCAACTACGCGCTAAATCCTACCCGCAAAGCGTTAGACCTCTGTTTAGGGAAGCCTCACCCTTTAGTGGAGGGGTTTTTAGACCCCATGGGGTTACCAACCGATGAAGAAATAAATCACATTCATAATCGCACCTGGTACGACCTGGCACGAGAGCTAGCCGCTACTCAATCTAAGAATAAAAGTGCCTACCTCTGAGCAGCCTGTTTGAAAAACGGTTTTGGGGCTTTAGATGTCAATGGACAAGACCAAGCCACCTGATGGCGCTCAAACCCATAGAGTTCTGCTAACTGCATGGGAGAGAGTTCTGGTACAACGCTGCTTTTAGAACGATTGTTGTTCATTTTGAACCCCTCAACTGAATTCTCGTGTCATCAATATGAAAGTCAAACTCTTACCAAGCAGGTTATTAGTCAATTTGTATTTTTCAGGTCTGGCCGCTAAGTAAGGTGGTCATGCTTCAATATTAAGGATTGAGGCTCTCTTTTTCCACTTTTGGGTAAAACTAAGTAAAGACCCCCAAACTTTACGTTTAGGGGTCAGAACACCTTAAAAAAATTAAGGGTTATGTGTCTAGGGAGAGTTTTGGAAATATGTTTTGAGCCATGGGCTGCTGCAAGCCAGGGACGCTCTCTATGGCGGGTGATTAAACGTTAGCTTCTTCCCTCACCAGTTTATTCCACCCTAATTCTTTTAAGTTGCTGTTTCGGCGTAGCGGTCGGGTAACCAACTCAAGAATATCGCGAGTATTGGCAAACCCGTGGATCTGAGCAAAGGTAAACTCCACAGACCATTTGGTGTTAATCCCTCTGGCTTCTAACGGATTAGCATGGGCCATACCCGTAATCACTAAATCGGGTTCAATTGCCAGGATGCGCTGAATCTGATTGTAATTGTCCGGCTTTTCAGTAATCTTGGGTGTTGGCACGCCCATTTCTTGACAGGTTTTCTCCAGCAACAGCAGTTCGGCTCCCTGGTAGCGCTTATCCATATAGGGAATACCAATTTCCGGCACGGTCATACCACAGCGGATCAAAAAGCGGGCCATGGCAATTTCCAGTAGATTGTCGCCCATAAAATAAACGGACTTGCCACGAATCAGGCTGACATAGTCTTCTACTGACTGCCAAATTTGGGCTTCGCGTTCTTCGAGCCCCTGGGGTTCTATGCCTAAAACTGAACAGATTTTTTCAACCCAGGCGCGGGTGCCGTCAGGCCCAATGGGGAAAGGCGCACCGATCACCTTGGCTTTACGTCGTCGCATCAGTGTGGAGGCGGTGCGTGACAGGAATGGGTTAACTCCCGCTGCAAAGTAGCCTTCCTTGATGACGGGCAGATCGGTGTAGCGGTTGGCAGGCAGCCAGCCAGAGACCTTGACTCCTTGCTTTTTGAGTTCCAGGGTGAGCTGAGTGACTACTGGATCGGGGACAGATCCAAAGAGTACGAGCGGTGTATGGTCGTGATACTCGGCAATAGCTTCGTCCGGGGCTGCAGCTTCGGTTTTGCGACCCATGGCAAATAGCTTGCTAAGGCCATTGCGATCTTGCTTCTCAGATTCTGGGACTTTAGCCGCAGGCTCCTCAGTGGGACAACGCTGGGCCATAGCTGCCAGCACCGTGTCTTCTCCTTGAGTAAAGGCGTAGTCTAGACCGTTAGCACGAGCGACGACGATGGGAATGCCGATTTCGTCTTCTAGCTTAGGGGCAATGCCTTCCAGGTCAGTTTTGATAATTTCGGTGGTGCAGGTGCCAATCCAAACAATGACGCTGGGGTTGCGATCGCGTTTAATCTGCAAACACAGCCGCTTCAGCTCCTCATAATCATTCAGTTTGGCAGAAATATCCCCTTCTTCCAGCTCAGCCATGGCATAGCGCGGCTCAGCAAAAATCATCACCCCCATGGCATTTTGCAAGAAATAGCCACAGGTCTTAGTGCCAATCACCAAAAAGAAGCTGTCCTCAATTTTTTGATACAGCCAGGCCACACAGCTAATCGGGCAAAACGTATGATAATTGCCCGTATCGCAATCAAACTCAAGGGCAGAAGTATTCGCAGTTGTTGTCATCGTGATTAACGTCCTTAGAACAATATAGATATGCTGGAAAGACATCGCCAAGAAACGTAGGAGGCCTTTCCAGTAAGTGTTCGCCGGGAAATAATCCGATAGGGTGTACTTTGTTAACTCGGCTTAGAGCCCTTCCAATCCTTCTAAAAGCGGAGGTTCTTCACCCGGTGAAGCATCCAACGTTGGGCCATCATCACCGTTGCCGTCCAACGCCATCTCGGGATCAAAATTTAGACCCAACACCTCAACCAGGGCATCTTCATCGGAGTTGAGCTTATAGAACGGCACCATCAGGTTAGACAGTTTAGGTTCTATCGCATTGATGACCCCCAAAATTAGCAGCGAGGATGGCCGACGACCACCGTCAGGCGTTCTAACGGAGACGTTGCTCATCTGTAGCTCTAACCAGGCACGATTATCTTGTACATAGTTCAACCACTTTTCGCGGATGGCGGTGGTGAAATTCTCAAAAAAGGCCATATCTTGAGACTGTTTCTAACTTGGCTGGCACGCAGCAATTTAGCACCTCAGCGTCAGAATGGCCAGTCTTTTGAGAAAATCAAAGGGAATAAAGGGTTAGCAACCTATCGGATCAACCAGAGAATGTTGACTTAAACCATCATTAGGTCCATTTCATTTTGCTGAGGAGCCGCTGCCGGCGGGTTGAGATAGAAGTCTGACAGCAGTGAGAATAGCTCACGATCAGCCGCATCCTTAGGCACCACACCCTCAGGTTGCGCAATCAGCTGATCAGCAATATTTAAATAGTACTGACACACTGGCTCCAGGGATGGGTCAGACTCAGCCATCTCAAACATGGTTTTACCCTTCACCCGTGAGACGCGGATATCTTCAATCAGAGGCAAAATTTCCAAAACCGGCATGGGTACGGCTTCGATGTACTTATCAATCAGGTCTCGCTTAGAAGTACGGTTGCCGATCAGACCTGCCAGCTTGAGCGGATGGGTGCGAGCTTTTTCCCTGACCGATGCCGCAATGCGATTGGCTGCAAACAGGGCATCAAAGCCGTTGTCAGTGACGATCATGCAATAGTCGGAATAGTTTAAGGGGGCAGCAAAGCCACCACAGACCACATCGCCGAGCACGTCAAACAGAATGACATCATACTCATCAAAGGCATTCAGTTCCTTGAGCAGCTTGACCGTTTCACCCACCACATAGCCACCACAGCCAGCACCAGCAGGAGGTCCTCCAGCTTCTACACAGCTAACCCCGCCATACCCCTGGTAGATAACATCTTCAGGCCAGATATCTTCGTAGTGGTAATCCCGTTCCTGCAGGGTGTCAATAATCGTTGGAATCAAAAAACCCGTCAGGGTAAAGGTGCTGTCGTGTTTAGGGTCACAGCCGATTTGCAGGACTTTTTTGCCGCGTTTGGCGAGGGCGACAGAGATGTTGCAGCTGGTGGTGGATTTGCCAATGCCGCCTTTTCCATAGACCGAGAGTTTCACGCTCGTTGTCTCCTTTGGGTGAGTGGTCTCAGCGACCATATCTGTGGGCCATTGTGGGCAATAAGCGGAGTGTTGGATAGAGTATTGACAATTGTTTAAGGCAGAAAAATGACTTAAAAAGCACCATAAAAATTCAAGAAAGCTCCAATAGCTCTCTCAGACTTCCCAGACTCTTTATAAATGCTTAAATCAAGTTTTAGGGTCTAATTCAATAAAATATCGATCAAAAAGCAAAATATCGCCAACATCCAACCCCCTTGCTGTTAAAAGGGTTGCATGTTTATTCAAGGGTTGATGCAAGGAATAACAACCATGAAGGCCACTAGCTTTCAAATCGGAACTGTCCTCTGTCTTCCTGGGGTTACCCACAGCTGACCTGGATTTGAGTCGGCTAATCTGACAGTTTTGGTTCAGATTATTGTTAAGAATCTTTTATTTGTAGAGACATAAAACAAAATGCTAAGCATCTGTTTCGTCTTTTGAAGTTTTTTCAGCTTGATTGTGGGATAACCCGCTGAATTCATTACTAGCAGTGGCAAAACTGCCGGAGGTAAAAAAGACACTACTCACTGACAGTTCGTCCTCCCATTGGGGCTGAGTGATCTCGGTAATGGCATGATACTTAGCTCTAAACTCGGTAATTGCTTGCTTGATTTGTTGGGCGATGGCCAGCTCCGATTTGGCTGCGGACGGAGTTTGAAGCTGGCTTTCAAACAAGAGCGCCTTTATGAAGTCGCCTAGACTGTCTTGGCTATCTAAAGCAGGCTCGACAATAATGTTGTGAGCTTTAAATACGTGACGAATTACGTCAGGACTGAGGTGCTGAAGTCTATTCTCTGGCGATAGGGAGACTAACTGAGCGCAGACAGCACTGACTCCATCAGTGCGCATTATTTTTTGATATCGCACCAGTCGAGCCACAAACCTGGTCACTCCTTTGGGTACCTGTTCACCTAAGACAGGGATGGGTTGAGATAACTGAGTCCCAAAGGTTCGAAGCACGACGTACAACAAGTGTTTGCGCTCAACCAGACTGACGTTTAATTCCGGTCGAGCATCCTCTAGGAGAGCAACAGCCGCTTTGGTCAATACGACAAATTCCATGGCTGACAGTTTTGACGAAACCCGTTGTAAATAGGTGCGAATTCTCAGGATAAGCCTTGCTTCTAGAGAAGCTAAACGGGTTTTAGCCTGTTGAAGGATCGCTGTTGGAACAACTTGCCTCGTAGCCTCAACGGATGCCTCTAACTGCTGTAAACCATCGAGCTGACGGCGATAATGGTCCAACTGTTGGATGAAGACATCAAAGTTTGGGTCGGTTATCCCCATCCCTATAGCTAAGGCTGCCAGCGTCGCCTGACTCTCCAATTCAGACGAGCGTGTACCGTAGGTTTGCTCAAACAGCTCAAAGGCTAGTAAAAGTCTATGAGCCTCAGGATTGAATATGGCTAGCGGGTCCGCCATAGCTATCTAAAGGGGATGGATGGCCTATCAACTGATGAGTCAAACACGGCAGACTCTAGATGCAGATACTTGGATAACCAGTAAACGCACAGATAAAATGGCCCCGTATCCAACAGTGCCGCCACCAGCTTAAAGCCATAGCCATAGGCAATAAATAACAGTAGCTGAGTCCATAACTCTTGGTCAGGATCAATGGGCAAGACACCGGCAAAAAAGTGTGTAATCAGGACCACAGCTGAGGTATCCACCAGCTGGCTCACCAAGGTTGACCCGTTGTTCCGCAGCCACAGATACTTGCCCTGGGTCAGCTCCTTCCAAAAGTGAAACAGCTGCACGTCGACAAATTGAGCAGTTAGATAGGCCACCATCGAAGCGGTGACCGCTCCAAATGTCAGGTTGCGAATCTCAAAAAAAACAGGTAAGCGTCCGGCGACATCTCTTACGAGTTCTCCTGTGATTGGATCAATTGTCTCGAAGCCAGGTAAAACACCGCCTAGCCAGACAATAAAAATGATCCACAGGTTAAGCAACAGTCCTACCCACACCACCTGATTGGCACGCTGACGCCCATACAGCTCTGAGATTAAATCAGTACACAAAAATGTCAGTGGATAGGGCAAGGCTCCAACCGCCACCGTCACTGCAAAATCTTTCCAAGTGAAAACGTTGACAAACCGGCTGATGCCGAGAATGTTTAACATTCCCAACGTGCCCAGAAACAACCCTGCTAGAACGAGAAAAACAACGGTACGGCGCTCTTGAATATGCTCGGGGACAAAACTGGGGGCAGCGTCCGAGATCGAGTCTTGTATGCTTGCTGTCATTGCTAATCTGTACCACCCCAGGCCCAGCGTGGATTGCCCTCACGCATACCCTGAAAAATGATCACAGAGGTAAATCCATTGGGATCGCTCATGCCAGTCATATCCAAAATTGCCCTGGCTTTGCCGTCGCTCAGCTGAACTCGAAGATAGGAATGTCCCTGGAAGTCTTCACCATCCAGGGTAGAAATTCCGGCTGTTGCTTCGCAGTCAGCATACTCAGGCTTGAGGGTGCCCACCCAAACAACGCTCAAATCATCTGCCTGGGCCACACTGATATCCGTCGCAATTTCGGCCAGTTGAATCATGCCGTCCGTTGCATATCCACCGGGAGAATAGGGTCGAGGCGTTTCATAGGCCACTAGCTTTTCAGGACAGCCAGTTACGGATGAGTCTAGGGCCGGCAAAATAGTTAAGTCGGCTTTTCTGGCGAATGCGACACTCCCCAAACTACTCAACAGACTCAACGGCAGTGCCCACAGTAATGCTTTGCTCAGATTCATCGATTCATTCTAGAGCTGTAGTTAATGCCTATTTTATATAGCTGATAGCGAATTCTGGCGGCGTCAGCCTAGAAAACCGTGTCATTTTTTATGACGGTTTTTAGGGTTGAATGCCTGACTAATGCCATCCAGATGGACAACAGACGACTAGAATTGATCATGCAATTCTGCAAGGTTGCTGAAATCAAGCAACCGCAGATGTATCTAACAGAACATCTTTAATTAATTAGGAAGGGGAAACCAAACGTGGAATCTCGATACAATCCGGCAGACATCGAGAAAAAGTGGCAGCAGCAATGGGCTGAACAGGGTCTAGATAAGACACCTGGTACCCCAGGGCAGAAAAAGTTTTATGCCCTGTCCATGTTCCCCTATCCTTCTGGCAACCTGCACATGGGGCATGTGCGCAACTATACGATCACCGATGTGATTGCCCGTGTGCGTCGGATGCAGGGGTATAACGTGTTGCACCCCATGGGCTGGGATGCCTTTGGTCTACCAGCAGAGAATGCGGCCATTGACCGGGGGATTCCCCCGGCTAAGTGGACGTATCAAAATATTGGTCAGATGCGATCGCAGCTCCAAGAGCTGGGGCTTTCCTATGACTGGGAGCGGGAAGTCGCCACCTGTTCCCCCGATTATTACCGCTGGACCCAGTGGATCTTTTTGCAGTTTTATCAATCCGGGTTGGCCTACCAAAAAGAAGCCGCCGTCAACTGGGACCCCATTGATCAAACCGTATTGGCCAATGAACAGGTAGATAGTGAAGGCCGCTCCTGGCGTTCTGGTGCCAAGGTAGAACGTAAGCTGCTACGCCAGTGGTTTCTCAAAATTACGGACTATGCCGATCAGCTATTAACCGATCTAGATCAGCTCGATGGCTGGCCCGAACGAGTGAAACTGATGCAGGCCAACTGGATTGGCAAATCCACTGGAGCCCATGTGGTGTTTACCACTGAAACTGGTGACGAGATCAAGATCTATACCACCCGTCCAGATACTCTTTGGGGCGCATCCTTTATGGTGCTTTCGCCAGAGCACCCCTTGGTGGAAAAACTCACCACCGCTGACCAGGTGGATGCCATTCAGGCCTACCAGGAGATGGCAGCAGGCATGAGCGAAATGGACCGCACGGCTGAGAATCGCGAGAAAACTGGCGTATGGACTGGAAGCTATGCCATCAACCCGGTTAACGACCAGAAGATTCCCATTTGGATTGCGGACTATGTGCTGATGGACTATGGCACCGGTGCGATTATGGCAGTACCGGCCCATGACCAGCGGGACTTTGAGTTTGCCAAGAAGTTTGATTTGCCCATCCAGGTGGTGGTGCAGCCTGAGGATGAAACCTTGGACGCGGCCACCATGGCAGTCGCCTATCCCCACGATGGGGTGATGGTGAACTCGGGACCGCTTGATGGGATTGCCGCCGGTAAAGGCGAGGGTCAAAGTGTGCCCGCAGCGATTCAGTGGCTCGAAGATAACAACAAGGGTGAAGGCACGGCCAACTATCGTTTGCGCGATTGGTTGATTTCCCGCCAGCGCTACTGGGGAGTGCCGATTCCGATGATTTACTGCGACAGCTGTGGCACGGTGCCAGTACCCGACGACCAGCTGCCGGTAGTTTTGCCAGAAGATGTGGAGTTTAGCGCTCGCGGTGGGTCTCCATTGGCGAAGATGGCCGATTGGGTCAACTGCCAGTGTCCCAGTTGCGGTGCCGATGCAAAGCGAGAAACCGACACAATGGATACGTTTATCGACTCATCGTGGTATTTCTTACGCTATACCGATGCCAAAAACGAAGCCTTGCCGTTTGCCAAGGACACGGCGGATGAATGGCTAGCGGTTGATCAGTATGTGGGCGGGATTGAGCATGCGATTTTGCACCTGTTGTATTCGCGATTTTTTACTAAGGTATTGCGCGATCGCAACCTCGTCTCCATCGACGAACCCTTCCAGCGGCTGTTGACCCAGGGGATGGTGCAGGCGATCACCTACAAAAACCCCACCACTGGCAAATACATTGCCCCAGGCGACATTGCCGACCTCAATGAGCCCAAAGATCCTGAGACCGGCGACCCCCTCCAGGTGTTCTACGAAAAAATGTCCAAATCGAAGTACAACGGCGTCGAACCCCGAGCCGTGCTAGGTAAATACGGCGCGGACACCGCCCGTATGTTTATCCTCTTCAAAGCCCCTCCCGAGAAAGATCTCGAATGGGACGATGCCGACGTTGAGGGTCAGTTTCGCTTCCTCAACCGCATGTGGCTGTTAGTTACCGGGTTTACTGAATCCCAGGGTCACCAACCCCGGATTACCGACATTGATGCCAGCAACCTCAGCAAAGTCGACAAAGACTTGCGTCGAGCCATCCATACCGCCATTAAAGAAGTATCAGAGGACGTAGAAGCAGGCTATCAGTTCAACACGGCGATTTCTGAACTAATGAAGCTGAGCAACGCCCTCAAAGATGCCAAACAGCTAGACAGCGACATTTATGCTGAGGGTATTCAGACCCTGGTATTGCTATTAGCGCCCTTCGCCCCGCACCTGGCTGAGGAGCTCTGGCAGCAGATGGGCTTTAGCGAATCGGTCCATCGTCAAAGCTGGCCACAGTTTGAAGCCAGTGCTCTAGTGGCCGATGAGATTACCTTAGTGATCCAAATCAAAGGCAAAACCCGAGGTACCATCACAGTCCCAGCAGGCGCTAGCAAAGATGAGCTAGAGCAGTATGCCCGCGATTCTGACATCGCCCAAAAACATCTTGCCGGTAAAGAGATTAAAAAGGTGATTGTGGTACCCGGTAAACTGGTGAACTTCGTGGCTATTTAACGGGGGCAGGTTTAAGAGCGCTCTAGCAGTCACCTCCACTGCTAGAGCCAATTCTTCTGCAGGGATGTTACAGATAAAACCTGCGATTAACTGTGATTAGGTGAATGTGCCCGATTGTGGTTATGATGAATGTTGCGATCGCGCATTATCCCATCCACTCGGAGCATTTCCTAGCTATGGCTGCCGACTACATCACCGATGAAGCCGCTTTTGACACCCTCATCACCAGTAACCCCTTAACTGTTATCGACTTTACGGCTTCCTGGTGTGGCCCTTGCAAGTTGGTTGGCCCGCTGATGGATCAGCTCGCCACAGAGTATGGCGATAAAATCACCGTCGCTAAGCTTGACATTGACAATAATAAACCTGTTGCCAAACGCTTTGGCATCAAGAGCATTCCTGCTGTGCTGTACTTCAAACAAGGCGAGCAGGTGGATATCGTCATTGGCGTAAAACCTTACAGTGAATTTAGCACTACGCTAGAAAAACACCTTTAGATTAAATAGATTTAATAGTTCAGCCGTTATCTCCAGCAAAAATCAGCTATATCGCTTAAACGCTTAGCGCTGACGGCCACTAGACTGTGGGTATATCGATTAAACGAATGAATTAGTGAGAAATCACACCATTTTTCTCGCTTGACATAGAGCTGGTTTGTGTTCCCCTCTTTTCTTCATTCTCTGATACGTGTGTGTTTTCTGTCCCCCAATGAGCCCTTAGAGCTCATTGGGAATTTTTTTTGCGATCGCATTCATCAAGATATCGGCCTGGAGCAGTAATATAGCTGTGTTAGTGTGCTTAAGCAGCTAATAAATTCCTTAAATATACTGATGTCGCTCCAGGTCAGCTGTATATTTGGGCAGCCAGCTTACAGCCACTAGCTCGCTAACATGGCCGCGACATCCGGCGTCAGGTGTGTCCCTCCAACAGGCTGGGTAAACTATGACAGATAACCTACCCCATCACCACACTGACAACCAAAACTCAAGGATGTTAGCGCTCAGCAGCTATTTGCGTAAACCTACCTAAGTATTTGTTCAACTTTATCGATTTTTTAACAAATACAGCGAGTATCTAAGAAAATTCCCCCACCCTGTTTTTTGTGCCACTGCTGCCCACGCGTAGATCTACTATATGACTACACTTAACCTGAAAAAGTCCATGCGGCCTGATCTCCTAAGTGAACTCTTTCCTCTTTTTAATGCCGCAAATCCCGACACCTTAACAGGTCTGTTATCCGCATCCACCGAACTTAGCTATCCAGCCGGTCGCACCGTCCTCATGGAAGACTCCTGGGGCAATGCCATTTATCTGATTGTGGCTGGCTGGATTAAAGTCCGCCACGATACTGGTGGTGACTACGTGACCCTGGCCGTACTCGGTAAGGGCGATTTTTTTGGCGAAATGGCCATCCTTGACGAATCCCCCCGCTCTACCGATGTCGTCGCCCTGTCGCCCGTCAAATTGCTGAGTGTTCCAGCCCAACACTTTATCGACCTGCTGTTCCAAGATCACCATCTACACCACCGGATGCTGCAGCTGATGGTACAGCGCTTGCGCCATACCAATAGCCACTTTCAGCGACGACGTAAGCCAGCTGCCATCAAGCTAGCCCATACCCTCACAGCCCTGGCCGAAGCCTATGGCAGTCACAAAGACACGGTGCCAGAAATTTTCAACCTAGCCATCGACGACCTGGCCGCCATTGCTGATATCCCCAAAGAGGATACCGCTAAAATTATGGAAAAGCTGCATGAAAAAGACTGGGTGGCCACTGACCAAGATGGGCAAACACTGCAGTTAAAGGGATTTAACCAACTGGCACAGCTAGCCCAGAAGTAGTAGGTCCAGAAGTAGCAGGGAAAAGCAACAGGGCAATGATTTCCCACTCCCTAATGCCAACTTCTCAGCCCTCTGATTACAGATCATTGCAACATATTGAAAAAATCTTGTTGTCCCAAGGTGTCCTTGAAAGTTAGGCAGATACTTAAGATGCCGTGCCGCACTGAACACCATGGGTACCCAACTGCCTCCTTCGATTACACCTCGTCAGATGAACCTGCTACGCATTGTGCTAGCACTAGCCTGGGCTGATGGCAATCTAGCCAAAGAAGAAGCTGATGTCATGGTTACCCGCCTGAGTCAGGTTTTTGCCACTAACCCTGAATATCAGACTGCCATCAAACAAGAACTCCAAGGCTATCTAGTCCAGGATATTCCCCTAGACGAGCTGGTCCCCAAACTAACCACCGAAGCCGAAAAAGAGTTTGTCCTACGCCTGGGTTACGAAGTCATTAGCGCCAGTGCCCGCACCCCAGACGAAGACCTGATCAACCAAGATGAACAAGCTACCTATCAACAGCTGGTCGCTCTGCTCAACTTGCCAGCTGGAACCGTCCAGCGAATTGAGCAAGCCGCCCAAACAGCGCTAGGACAAAACCAAGCGAAGGGAAGCAATGTAGTGGATTTGTTGACCTATCAGCTCCGAGAACATTTAAGCGTTTAGGGAGGGCAGGGCTGTTTGTCCTCCGATGGTATTCAAGAGAGCTTAAGCACTCATAGTCAACATCCGCTGAATCGGCAACAGCGCTTTCTGCTGAATGTCAGTCGGTAGGGTAATCTCTGGAGTGCGATTTTTCATCGCCAGATAGAGCTTCTCCAACGTGTTTAGTCGCATATGAGGACACTCATTACACTGGCAGTTAGCATCAGGGGGTGCAGGAATAAACAGCTTACAAGGTAGTTGCTTTTCCATCTGATGGATAATGCCAGGCTCGGTCACGACAATAAACTGCTCAGTCTCACTGCGTTCCACGTACTTGAGCAGAGCGGTTGTTGATCCAATAAAGTTGGCATGGCGCAAAATCGCTGCTTCACACTCTGGGTGAGCGACAATTTCAGCATTGGGATGCTCCATCTTTAGCTGCAGCATCTTCTTTTCCGAGAAGGTTTCATGGACGATGCAGCTGCCTTGCCATAGCACTAAATCACGCCCAGTCTGAGCTGCCACATAACGCCCCAAATTACGGTCAGGGGCAAAAATAATCGGCTGCTCCGGCGGAATTTGATTCACAATTTTGACAGCATTGGAGCTGGTGCAGATAATATCGCTCATCGCCTTAATTTCAGCGGTGCAATTAATATAAGACACCACAATATGATCAGGGTGAGCCGCTTTGAACCGGGCAAACTCTGGCGGTGGACAGCTATCAGCCAGTGAACAGCCCGCCGCTAGATCTGGTAACAGTACCAGTTTATTAGGGTTCAAAATTTTCGCCGTCTCAGCCATAAAGTGAACCCCAGCAAACACAATCACCTCGGCATCAGTAGCTGCAGCTTGCTGCGAAAGTCCCAGCGAGTCGCCAATATAATCAGCAATATCTTGAATATCTGGCTCCTGATAATAGTGGGCCAAAACAATGGCATTAAGTTCTTGTTTTAAGATCTCAATCGCCCCAAATAAGTCCTTAGGTAGCCCAGTAGCTGGTGCTGATGCAGTTGTGAACATGGAGATGAACTCACTCGCTAGTTTTGGTCTTGAATTTTATTTATGGGTGACTTAATTATAGTTATTTTAACCATAAATGTCAGCCAATCTTTTGCCCTTAACAGCCAGGAGCAAGTTTTGATATTAGCGCGATCATTTTAGAGCACTAGCCTTGAACAGTTCTGCCCATGCCCGCTTTAACTCAGACCGCGTGCAGATGAGCCAAGCTATTAACGTTCTAGCCCTTGAGCTCAACATCAAACTGCTGACAAATAGCGATTACCGCCTCAACCCATCCCTGGGGAGCCGGTGAAGGTGCAATAGTCCAGCCGCGATCGCCCAGCTGAGGATGGGGGCCCTGACTGCCCGGCAACACAATCGGATAGTCAACATGGTCCAACATGGCCAAGTCATTGGGACTATTGCCCAGACCAATGGTGACGATGGTTTCCCCTGGAGACAAAATGCTTTGATAAAGAGCAACCAGACGCTTGACCGCATTGCCCTTACCAGCTTCAGGACCAATCAGATGGGAAAATCGGTCACCCACTACCACTTTGAACCCTACCGCCTCAACCGCAGCCACTATTTGTTCAGAAGTAACCGCTTTGGGGGTGATAAACGGTTCGCTAAATTCACGGGCCTTCGCTTCTTGGGCGTCTTTAGCTGAGAGCCCCGTATACTTTTGCAGCCGCGTAATGGTCATATCACCAAACCCCAATAGAGAATGGTGTAGCTCGTTGGCAATCACCCGTAAACCGGCCCTAGCTTGCACATAGGGACAGCCTAAATCCACTACGTAATAGCCTTCCTTTTGTTCACCGGGCGATTGATTAAAGGGATTATGATTAATTTCAACAAAAATACCGCTACCATTCTCAGTGACAAATGGATCACTCAGCCCCACGTCTTGACGCAGCGTGGAAACCTCAGCTCGCGTTTTACTGGTCACGGGGATAACCGGTATCTTTAGTGCCTTTAATTGCTGGATAATGGGCACGGTCACCCCATAATCGTAAGTCTCACCGTTGAGGAGCGTACCGTCGAGGTCGGTAAAAATAATCAGCTGGGTCATAGGAAGTAAATGTACCTTGGACCAATCAGAACATATTTAGATTAAACAACGATTTATGACGCCGATAGAGGCAAATAAAGTTGGAGTTAACGCAATCTCCCCCGCATCGGCCGATCAGTCTGCCCACCAGTCAGCCACAATCGCCATTATTGGCGATGTCCATGACCAGTGGAGCCGCGCCGATGCTCAAGCCCTAGAGGCCCTGGCTGTAGATCTGGCACTGTTTGTCGGTGACTTTGGCAATGAAGCGATCGACATTGTGCGTCAGGTAGCGGCGGTATCAGTACCCAAGGCGGTTATTTTAGGTAACCACGACGCCTGGTACACCGCCAGTAAGCAGAACCGCAAAAAGTGTCCCTATGATCACACCCAAGAAGATCGCGTCCAGCAGCAGCTAGAAGCCCTAGGATCATGTCATGTTGGCTTTGACAAACTGGAGGTGCCTCAGTGTAATCTCACTGTGATTGGCGCACGTCCTTTTAGCTGGGGTGGAGCTAACTTGCGTCACAAGCGGTTTTATCGAGAGCGGTATGACGTCTCCAGCTTTGAAGACTCCACTGCCAAGATTTGTACCTCTATAGATACTGCAGAACATAACACGCTGATTTTTTTGGGACACAACGGTCCAGCGGGTCTAGGTGATCAGATCCATCATATTTGCGGTCGAGATTGGAAACGTAGTGGGGGTGACTATGGTGACCCGGATTTTGCCGCTGCGATCGCACATGCCCAGCAATCAAACCGCCATGTCTCTCTGGTCACCTTTGGCCATATGCACCATGAACTCAGACATGACAAAACTCGACTGCGAGAGCGTCTAGTCGTAGACAACTACGGCACGGTGTATATCAACGGAGCCCAGGTGCCTCGGGTGATTGAAACCAACAGTGGCTGGCATCGCAGCTTTACCCTGGTAACACTGCACCAGGGCCTTGTCCAGACAGTCCGTTTGGTTTGGGTCAATAGCACAGACACAATCGTATCTGCAGAATATCTCTATGGCTCTACCCCAAAAACTAACACCCCTCTAGACGTAGTGATGAATTTGGGCTAGCATAGCTGATGCTTCTGGCGCTTGTCAGCAAGCTGTCTTACCTGGAGAGGTGGCAGAGTGGTCGATTGCGCTCGACTTGAAATCGAGTGAGCCGAAAGGTTCCGAGGGTTCGAATCCCTCCCTCTCCGTTCAAGCGTTTCAATGGCTTCAAGACTTGTTTGGGGGCTTTTGCCTCACCCAGATAAGTTAGTTTTAGATAGCAAAAATATTGCAATTACCCAGAAAAACGGTCCAGTGGTTTTAAGGTTTTTCGCCTCAGTCCTCAGAGCCGCCGCTCTGCCCCGCCAACCACTCCAACATCGCCTCCCGCAGTAGCTCGCCCCGAGTTATCCCTCGTTCCTGTGCGATCTCAATGAACTGCTCCATAGCTGGCGTAGGAAGTTTCAGGAGAGTCCCACGCTTATCCAGTGCCTCCTTTCCATTGGATCGTATTTTTCGGCTCGTCCATGAGCATCAAGAATGACTGTGATCGGCTTCTCGATTTCAATGACCGTTTCAGGCTTGCCAAAAGTTAGAGCGGGTAGCGCTGGATTGATGGCAGAGAGCATTTGAGTAGCTAAGTAGCTGAGGCTAGGCGCTCACGAGACTGAGATAGAGTTTTGACCGTCCTAGAAAATAACTTGGCACAAAATTAAACATTTATCTTACAATCGTAATATACCTAACGGTCGTAAATACAGCATTGAAAATCTACCTATCTAAACTAGCTGTCGACTAGAAAGTCACCAGCACTACCACCACCATCACCACCACCACAGACATGCACAATAAACAACCAGATCTATCTAATACACAAGAGCTGATAATGAGCGTTATCGAATTTAGACAACTGTATGGGCTTGAAATATCCGATTCAATTGACAAAGCTACAGATGGGAAAAAGAAAATACCTGTAGGTTCTCTCTACCCAATATTGAAGCGACTTGAGTCTAGAGGGTTCGTCAAATCTGAATGGGGCGAGTCAACAGAAGCTCGTGAAGGTGCTAGACGGAGATACTACTCTCTTACTGGTGTCGGTCGTAGCATGCTAACTGAAACAAGAGCTATCAGAGCTGCTGTAAACGCTTACTCTCAACCAGTCGGGAGTATTTAAGAATGTCACCAGAAGTAGCAATTTTAATAGGTTGGGCAGCAGGAGCGATCATCATGATTATGATGGGGATCGTTACATTCATCGGACTATGGCGAATCATCCGTGACCATCCAGAGCCTGCACTAGCAGGATTTAAGGCACTAAAATCCTTTCTCAAAGTTCGAACCCTAAGGTTGAGAAACATATTCCTGTCTTCCGACGAACGTGAGGAATGGTTGGGCGACTTACGAGAAAAACAAGCCAAGATGCGCTATGAAGAAAATCGCTCAAAATTGGCTGTTATGCGCTATACAGTATCGACGCACATAAGGTTTGGGTGGAGCAAGTTAACCATCTTGGCTTTAAACCTGTTTTCACAAATCAGTAGGGGATGAAGATCTAGGAAATGGAAAAAATAGAAGTAGAAGGGTTTGAAGAGATAGATAATGGAAGACTGGTTAGAAAATTGGTGGCTTTTAAGGAAGAGGAAAATATACAAAAAGTATTTCATGAAGAAATTGAAAGGTTAGGCGATCTTGTAGATACTTATCGTGTGATACACACCAATAGCGGTTCAATATTATGGATATACAGTTCAAGTGCCCGACAAAAAGTAGAGACAATAACTGTCTACAACTCACCCAGCCAGCTCTGGTCTTATAAGTGGATTGGCAAACCGCTAGGATATCTACTATCCACAGATGAACGTGAAGAGTGGTTAGGCGACCTTCTGGAGATACAGAATAGGATGATAAAAGAAGATGAATACCCAAACCTAGTTATCAACACAGTAATCTCTCTAAAGGCTTTTTTACTCATATTTAGCAAAATAAGATGTTTATGTATTGAACTCCTTAATATAAATGGCTAGTCTCATTTTCCTGCTGGGTGGTGTGAGTTACCTTGACGGGTTTCTCTTTAGCATCCTCAGGGTTCGGTTGGCCTGACTTTGGAGCGTAGGCTATTAAGTTTCCTCACGTCGGTTAGCTATATATATTGAAATTTACTGGGGTGAGATCGCAGCTTGCATTGACTCCATAGTTAGTGAACTAACTATGGAGTCAAAACTATGCAGATAACCGTTGACTTACCCGAAGAACTAATCCAACACTTCAACCAAGACCGCCTTTCTCGTGAAATTTTAGAAGCGCTGGCAGTGCTAGCTTATCAGACCGAAAAAATTACCCATGCTGAAGTCGGACGCATTTTGGGACTACCGTCTCGCTGGGCCGTGGATGCATTTCTCAAAGAGCATAATGCCGACCTACACTATGATAAGGCTGACTTAGAACATGATCGTGAAACTCTCCGGCAACTCAAGATTAAGGCGACTAATAACACCCCATGATTGTCGTTGCCGACACCTCTCCAATTAATTACCTATTGCTCATTGGGCAGATTGACCTACTGCCTCGCTTGTTTCAGCAAATCATCATTCCTGATATAGTGCGTGATGAAATGAGTGATCCAGGCGCACCGTCAGTTCTTCAGTAATGGATTGTGCAACCTCCTGATTGGCTCAAAATTAAAACTGTTTTGGTGACGGATAAGAAACGGGATACTCTCGATCCAGGAGAACAAACTGCTATTACCCTGGCTCAAACCTTGCCAGCAGACTTACTCATCATCGATGAACGCTTAGGAAGACGGGTAGCGAGCGAAAAAAATCTAAATTCGTTAATTTTTTTATTGCCACCTTTAGAGGAGCAAAAGCTGATTGTTCAAAAGATTTATCAGATTTTTGATTGGATTGAACCTATCTCCGACTCGGTCATATCAATGACTCAAGATTGTACCTAACTCGATCAGTCCATCCTCGCCAAAACCTTCCGAGGCGAACTCGTCCCCCAGGACCCCAACGATGAACCCGCCAGCGTGCTGCTTGAGCGTATTCGAGCAGAGCGGGAGAAGTTGGAAAAGAAGGAGAAAGGGGAAAAGAGTGAAGAGTGAGGGGATAAGTAAGCGGTTCAAAGATCTTTCAGGTAAAGAGTCTTAAAATCTTCTGCAGCTTTTGGTTGAATCTGCTTTAGAGCCTTAATAAGGCTAATTACCGTTTCAGAGCTAGGATCACGTACCTCATTGGCCCAACGATAAATATTAGATGCACCGATGCCCATGACGGCAGCCAATCGCCCCTGGCTAATGCCGTGGTTCTCCATTACCACTTTAAGTACCTTACCCGCTCTGCCCATGCCTTTGATCCTTACAAAGGCTGTGACGTTTCGTATACAGTCCAATTGGACTGTGTTATTCTGATTTGGTCCAATTGGACTGTACCTATTTTGTAAGGTAAGCATAGTCTTTATCGCTATAACCTTCTCTATGAAAACCTAAGCCTTTGTGACACTCCCTCAGCCTGACGTGACTCCTGAATCTGCCCTCCAGCTCTACTCAGTCCCTAAACCCGACCGCGAGCCGGTCAAAATCCTGATCATTGGCTCCCAGTCTGCCGTCAACACCATCATCCATAGCCTGCACCATCACCGCTTCGCTGAACCCTTTGAGTGGACCCCGTTTTTACCTACGGATCGTCCCATTCAGATTCAGGCTGGGGAGTCGTTGCGATCGCTAGTGAAATACCTGCCACGTTAGTAAACTTCTTGCTAGTGGCAGAGCCACCACCCACGCTCCAGGCAGAGCCTGGGAGCGAGTTAGGAATAGACCTCAAACCTATGACTTGACATAGTTGCTTCAGACCCCATAATTTACTCAATATTCACTGCACTACTTTAGCCCTGAGCATCCCCATGAAACTAGCCCCGCTGACGTACAGCTATTCTTTGATTTGATGTTGCCACTGCAATGGTACGTTAGCCAGCCAGCAATGGTGCGATCGCAACCCATCCCCAATTACTGAACCTAAATTTGCCATACTAAAACTACTGATCCATCAGCTCTTTTCCAGTGTGAGGCCAGGTTCTTATGACCATCACCACCTACAAATGGACCATAGACCGTTATCACCAGGCCATCCAAGCTGGCATATTCGATGACCAGCCCGTCGAACTACTACGTGGAGAAATCATCATCATGCCCCCAGAGGGTGAACCCCACGCCTATTACAACCGTGAAGCAGGCGACTACCTACGCAGCCTGCTCGGTAACCGAGCCAAAGTCAGCGAAGCCCACCCCATCACCCTCAGCGATGAGTCAGAACCCATCCCCGACCTGGCCATTATCAAACCCCTGGGCACCGTATATCTAGAGCATCACCCTTACCCCAGCGACATCCACTGGCTAATCGAATTTGCCAACGCTACCCTTACCAAAGACCTAACTACTAAGAAAACCACCTACGCCACATCCGGAATTCAGGAATATTGGGTCGTTAATTTAAAGGCTAAACAGCTCCATATCTTCAAAAATTTGCAGAATGGGCAATATACCTCGGAAGATATCCTGAAAACTGGCACCGTATCACCCATGGCCTTTCAGGATATAAAAATCCAGGTATCTCGCCTGATGACCCCATAGCCAAAGGTCCAACGATGAAGTTATTTGTCACTAGGACAAACTGTTACTGATTCTCTCGGAGAATTCGGTCAAGCGCCAATGGGTAGAACAGAACGTTGAAATGGTCCTAGAGAAGGAACGAGAGTGCAATAAGCAGGTTGTTCTGTTTCCTATTCGGCTAGATAAGGCTGTAATGAACTCGGGTAATGGATGGTCGAGACTGATCAAAAACACTCGCAAGATTGGTGACTGCTGCCAGTGGAAAAACCATGATACTTATCAGAAAAGTTATAAAACGCCTGGTTCGCGATTGGCAGGCATCTCTGGCAGCTAAGGAGTAATGTTGAGAGATTGAGGCTTCCGTAGTTTCCCCCATACTAGTGCTTAAAAGTATGAGTTGTCTGTTAATCTCATTATTGCTGAAGATGCGCATCAACCCTGCTAAAACGTCTCTATCCACAGTTTTTCGCCCCCATCCACAGTCGTTTGAACGATCCGGAACGTTTCATCAATTTAAGTTGATTATTTTTCTTGCGTGAAGACACGGATTTTAATTTGAGTCAATCCGCCAAACAGCTTATAAAGAATTTGCAAGGTATGAGTCAGGACTGAATCCAGCAAAGCTGATTGTAAGCGCTCCCTCGCTTGCAACAATACGTTACTCAGTGAATGGCGAATCTCCCCAGATTGAAGGAAACGCCTGTCATTAGTGCTATTTGAATGTACCCGCAGCGATTTCAGCAGCTGATTATTTTCTTCAAGTTAACCACTTACTAAACACTCATTAATTAGTTTTTTGGAGATGAATTTCATGACCAATTCAAATTCAAATCTCGTGAAAAAGTTATCAATGGCTGCTAGTGGAGCAGCTGTTATGGCTTTAGGGACAACATTCGCAGCACCAGCACAGGCAGTACCTGTTGCACCTGGGTTTGACCTTGAGGCAGCAGGTGTCGTTTGGGATGATGTAGAAGACAACGACGGGTTTCTCTCGATCGATGACGGTAATACCTCCAACATCGGAGGAGGGGGCGACCATTTTGACGAGGCTTTGGCTGTGCGCATTGGCGGTGAGGCTTATGGTGTTCCTGGCACCCTCGATTTGGTTGACACGACGGTTACAGGAACACCTCAGCTACTTGACAATCTAGATGTAACTGTCCAGTTGCAGGCAAACACCGTCAATCCTATTATGCGGCAGCTGGTCGAGATCACTAACAACACTCTTGATGACATTAACACTGTTGTTCAGTGGATCAACAATACTGGAAACGACTCTAACCAACGCAACATTGGTACCAGCAGTGGTGACCTGGCTGAAGGTCTTGATGACCGCTGGATTGTCACAGCCGACAGTAGTGACTTAGCCCAGTCAAATACGGAAACGAATGCTTGGATACTTTACGGGCCTGGTAGTCCCTCAGTCACTACCAGTAACGTTGTTATGTTTGAGAACGAATCCGCTTTTGGCTTTGCAGGTAGTGAGGGCTTAACTGCCGATTTTAATCTGACTGTAGGAGCTGGAGAAACTAACTATCTGATGTGGTTTGTCGGGATGGCTCCAACTGGCAACGATGGACTCTCACTCGCTGCCCAATTCGATGATACCGAGACAGACTTCTTCAATTCTCTGACCAGTGATTTGTCGCAAGAGCAATTGGATAGAATCGTCAATTGGGACGTCGCTTCCACGCCTCCTGAATCTGTACCCGAACCTGCTTCTCTGTTAGGGCTACTGACTGTGGGTGCTTTGGGTGCTGGTTCTGCATTCAAGTGCAAGCGGGGACAAAAAGCTTAGGAGAGAGATTGCTTTCAGCCCTTAAGGCTTACCGGAAGTGGTCATCTTAAAACTTCGAGCCGTTAGCCGCAGCGATCGCCCCAATCTTAGAGCTGGAGCGATCGCTGCGGTCGCTGAATCGCGGCTTGAGTTTTATCGATGTGACACTGGTTGTAGAGCCAGGCATTAGCTAAATCAACAGCGGTCAGATCAGGGGATTCTACCCGTAGATCACTGATAGCTGCAGCTATCAGAGCCCCAGGTTATGGGCGGCTATCTTCTTCATTAGTAGTATCTAACCTCACAGCTAGGCCCTCAAGTGAATCAGGCTTCATAAAGGGCTCCAGCTTGATTGCATAGCAGTTACTTAGTTAGAAAACTCTGATGTTCCTTGTTCTGAGACCTCTGCAGCGCGTCTGTCTAGAACAGTTTGCCAAACTTCAATGCGGCTTTGGGCGGTGTCGTAGGCATTGGATTGGGAGGGGACTTGCTCGGCCAGCTGGATAGCACTCTCCAGACTGGTGTGTGCTTCGTTGTCGGCCAGATTTAGCAGGTCCCAACTCCAGCGGTTGATTTGTTGTAGGGCACTTCTGTGCTGACTACTGTTGGACGAAATCCGGCCAGCGGTCGCGATCGCACTCGCTAAAGCATCTGCTGTGCCTGCACGAGCAAGATTGTTGGCTTCCTGCATCAGTGTTTGGCTTTGTTGTTGATCGCGCCAAATGACTAAGTCACCTTGGGCTTCTTGATAGAGAGAACGGCCTGGGGAAATGCGAGACGCGGTTGCGATCGCACTGGTTAAATCCCCCGATGAGGCTAGCTGCCGGGCTTGTTCAATTAAAGGACGATCTTCAATTGCTTCAATCCGCCCTTGCCAACCGTCAATGCGTTCCTCAGCATCATCACTTAGTGCCCGGCCCGGCTGGATTGTGCGAGCCTCCTGAATCGCCTGGCGTAGAGCTTCAGGGGTGCCAACACTGGCCAGCCGATCGGCACGGGTTAAGGTGGGCATATCTTCTGTGGTTTCTACCCGTTCTTTCCACTGATCAATCTGGGTGGACACCTCTTGCCAGCGTGGATTATTGCTACCGATCTGTCTGGCTTCATTGATAGCCAATCGCAAATCATTGATGTTCCCCGGCGCAGCAATTTGACGGGCTATATCTAACTGAGCCAAGGCCTTGATTTCAGCACGCCACTGACCGATCAAGGTTTGAGCCCGGTCATACAAGGGACGGTCGCGCCCCATACTCTGTAGCCGAGTAATGGCCGCATCCAGTCCCAAGGCATCACCACTCCAGGCTCGTCGATAGGCTTCTGTAAAGACCTGAAAATCTGCAATTTCTTGGTCAAAACCTTCATTTCTAGGAATTGCCGTCAAAATAGCTTCTGCCTGGGGCAGCTGTTTACGGGCCAAAAAGGACTCGGCTACCTCGAGCATATCTTTGGCGATGGTCTTTTTCATCGCCTTTGCTTCGTCGTAGAGTACGCTCTCGGACTGAATCGAAGCGAGGAGCTTGAGGGCTTCTTTAAAGCTGTCGACGGTGCCCTTATCAACCAAACCCTCGATTTTGCCTAGCTTACGACTGTCTTCTCGGGCCATGGCAATGAGTTTGGTCAGTTCGGTATATTTTGTATCTGACCAATAGTCATTACTGACGTCCAGTAACCGTACCGACAGCCCAAATGCGTCTTTAAATTTGCCATCCGCCAGCTCTTCTCTGGCTTGTTCAAAAATCTCTGAGCCTTCTCCCCACACTCGTTGCCAGCGGCGAATGTTGGTTTCTACTCGATCGGCAGCCGCAGTATTGGCGGGAATTTTCTGGGCAGTTGCGATCGCAATCTCCAGCTCCCCTTGATGAAACAGATCGTCTGCTTTTTCTAAAATTTCATTGGACCAGCCTTCCACCTTGGCATCAATCTCAGCCCGCAGCGGATGATCGTCGGGCAGCTTTTCCACCAGTGCGATCGCTTCTAGCAAAAAGTCAACGCTGTCCTGCTCTGCATAGGATTCAGCACACTGTAGCCGCATTGCGGCTGAAGCCGTTGGCCAAAAAATTGCCCGACAGTTAGGCAAATTTGGCATCCGAAATAAGCTGGTCACCGCCAACGATAGCGTGCCCGTCAAAATTACCAGAGTGGTCAGCAACAGAAACTGCCAGCTACCTAGCCACCGAAAAGCAGCCAGCCCTTTCCAGCGTGGCTGGGGCTCAGCCGCCGCCGTGGGAGCAACATCTGTGGCCACACCAGCATAGGAGGGTGATGAACTAGTGGGCACGGCCTGAGACCGACTACGCGGTACCGAAACAGGCTTAGACGGACGACGACGATTACGTTTGGGGCTCATAAAATTATCAGCCAGAGAAAATTAGTGCTGAATCTGGCGCTACTTTAGCGTACTGAAACGGCAGTGTATACCACTCACTCGCTAATGTCATCAGCTCATGTGAGACAACAAGCACAGGCACAGGCCTTCACGCCCATAGTATCTTTTCAATAAGATTTTCAGCTTAGTGGTGCTAAACCCGGTAAAGCACTACAAATTAACATCCCCTACCTTTAAAACCCTAACCAGCGTTCCAGCTGGAATCAGCCTTTCCCCCAGGGGCACCCTGGCCAGACCATTGGTGCGGCTGAGATTCACCAAATTGCCAGAGCTATGGCCTCCTGGAGCCAGGTTAAACCGATAGCCATCATTCCCCAAGGATAGCTGTCCCCACAGATAGGTTTCTCGCTGACCGCCTGCTTTAAGATCGGTGGCTGTTGTAGCCCAAACAAAGGTCGGTGACCAGCCGCTACTGCACCCTGACAGCTTGCGCAATGCTGGTTGCACAAACCGCCAGAAGCTCACCAGGGAGGACACTGGATTACCTGGCAGCCCAAAATAGAGCTGCTGACGATTGGGTTGGGCAAATGTAGCCACCGTTAGTGGTTTGCCCGGTTTAACGGCCACGGAGCGAATGTGAATAGTGGCCCCCAGTTCCGCCAAAATCTGATCTACATAGTCATAATCCCCCACGGATACACCGCCCGACGAAATCACCATGTCGGCCTGGTTGAGGGCAGCGGCAATGGCCTGCCGCGTTGCCGCCCGCTGGTCTGGCACAATTCCCATGGGCACAGGTACCCCTCCAGATTGGGCAATCAGTGCGGCTAAGGCATAGCGGTTAGAATCGACAATTTGGCCGGGGCCTAAAGGTTGATTAATGTCTACCAACTCATCCCCCGTGGATAAGATAGCCACGCGGGGACGCCGATATACTGGCACTGCCACACATTGAGCTGCTGCCAGTACGGCAATTTCAGCGGCTTCAATGTTGGTCCCCGCTGCCAACAGCTCGGCCCCAGCTTGATAGAAACTACCTTGTTTACGGACAAATGCTTGAGCAGAAGGCGCTGTCACTACGGTGACTTGCTCACCCGCTCGCTGGGTATTTTCCTGCATCACAATCGTATCTGCCCCGGTTGGTAACATGCCCCCGGTGAAAATGCGAGCCGCCTCACCCGGTTTGACTGGACACTGGGGGACCTGGCCTGCCGGAATTTCCTCTACAACCGTCAGCGTTGCCGGCACTGTGGTCACATCCCCATAGCGCACCGCATAGCCATCCATGGCCGAATTATCCCAGTGGGGAAAGTCTAACTGGCTGCTGACAGACCGACCGAGTATCCGACCCAGACAGTTTTCTAAAGGCACCGTCTCGCAGTCATTTACAGGCGTTACTAAGTCTAAGATCAACGTCTCCGCATCGTTTGCAGGCATCATAGGCTTAAATTAGATTCAACTCGGTATCAGCCACACCTAACCATATCAAAGGCCCCGGTTACGATAGAGGATGAATGGCGATCTCACCATATCAAGTTCACAGCTTCTAACCTCCCCTCTCTCCCTACCTTCCCTGCTCTCCTTGCTTGCCAAATGCCCCTTGCCAAAACCCTCAAACAGCGCCGTCAGCAGTTAGCTAAGCACCTCGATACTCCGGTCTTACTTTGGTCTGGCCAGGCTACCCCCCGCAACTTCCCGGCCAATACTCATCCTTTTCGGCCCAGCAGTCACTTTCTCTACTTTGCAGGTCTGCCCCTGGAAAATGCTGTAATTCATCTAGCGGATGGCCATCTCACCTTATTTATGGATGAGGCAACTCCGGCTGAGGCCCTGTGGCATGGTCCCAGCCCGACCCGTAGCGAACTGGCCCATCAAATTGGTGCTGGCAAGGCATTACCCCTGGAAGACTTAAAGTATTTTATCCATGACCAGGTGGCCACCCTTAAGGTGCAGGATAGTGTGACAACTCAACAACAAGAACAGCTATTAGGCCGTTCGCTTCCCATTGCTAAACAAGTCCAAGATCAGGATCTGGCCCTGCTGAAGGCGATTGTTCAACTGCGGATCTGCCACGACGACTATGCCCTGGCTGAAATTCGGCGTGCGGCTAGGGTTTCTGTAACAGCCCATAAGACTGGCATGGCAACAACGGTTCTGGGTAAAAATCTGACGGAAGCCCACATCCGGGCGGCAATGGAGCAGGTAATTATGGCCAACGGTATGACCTGCGCTTACAACAGTATTGTGACGGTTCACGGTGAGGTGTTACATAACAATCACTATCATCATCCGTTAGGGGAACATGATCTGGTCCTGGCGGATGTTGGGGCTGAAACTGATACTGGCTGGGCCTCGGACATTACCCGCACCTGGCCCACGAGTGGTAAGTTCTCATCCACCCAGCGAGACCTGTACGATGTGGTGCTAGCGGCCCATGATGCTTGTATTGCGGCAGCGAAACCTGGGGTGGAATATCGAGAGCTGCATTTGTTGGCCTGTCGTACTTTAACGACTGGTCTGGTGGATCTGGGGATTCTTGTTGGTCAACCGGATGATTTGGTGGAACAGGATGCCCATGCGTTGTTCTTTCCCCACGGTGTGGGGCATTTGCTGGGCCTGGATGTTCATGATATGGAAGATTTGGGCGATCTAGCTGGGTATGCGCTAGGTCGCCAGCGTAGCGATCGCTTTGGGTTAGGGTTTCTGCGACTGGATCGGCCGCTACAATCAGGTATGGCGGTCACAATCGAGCCGGGATTTTATCAAGTGCCTGGGATCTTAGCGGATCAGGGTAATCAGGAACGTTACGCCACCATGGTCAACTGGGAGCGGCTGGCTGCATTTGCTGATGTCCGAGGTATTCGTATTGAAGATGATGTATTGATTACTGACAATGGCTGTGAGGTCCTAACGGCAGAATTACCTACAGCTGTAAGTAAAATTGAACACTTGGTCAATTGACAAGACGGTTTCAACTAGCGAACAACATAGACCGAAATCAGTCATAAGATGCAAACTCTATAGTTTTGCATCGATTTCCCCGCAGCACCATCACGTGATATTCCTACATTAGAGTGCCGCGAAAGAAAAAATGACCCTAGACCATGAAACTTTTAATATCATCTGGATTGCCCTGCCCTTATTTGTAGGATTCAGCATCTATCTGCTGCCCAAATTAGATCGCGCTCTGGCCATCATAGTTTCATTGATTTCGTTGGGCTATGGGCTATGGCACGTGCTTAATCCAGCACCCATGGCGTTACAACTGCTGGATAGCTTTGGCGTCAGCTTGCTCATCGATGGTCTGAGCGGCTTTTTTATTTTGACCAATGCCGTCGTCACCCTAGCGGTTCTTCTCTATTGTTGGCACAGCGAAAAAGGCGCTTTCTTCTATACCCAAGCTATTATTCTCCATGGCAGCGTCAACGCCGTCTTTGTGAGCGCAGATTTGATCAGCGTCTATGTGGCCCTAGAAGTTATTAGTATTGCTGCCTTTTTGCTTATTGCCTACCCTCGCACTGATCGTTCCATTTGGGTAGGGCTGCGTTATTTATTTGTGAGTAATACAGCCATGCTGTTTTACTTGCTTGGAGCAGTACTGGTCTATCAAACTAGTCATTCGTTTAGCTTTATCGGGTTATCAAAAGCGCCAATAGAAGCCGTTGCCCTCATTTTTGTTGGCCTTTTGACCAAAGGCGGCATCTTTGTTTCAGGACTGTGGCTACCGCTGACCCACTCCGAATCGGAAGCACCCATATCTGCTTTGCTGTCAGGGGTTGTGGTCAAAACCGGTGTTTTTCCCCTCGTCCGGTTTGCATTGATGATGCCTGAAATTGACACACTCGTTCGCTTCTTTGGGGTGGCAACTGCGCTTTTGGGGGTCAGCTACGCTGTATTTTCTAAAGATACTAAGCGTATCCTCGCTTTTCACACGGTTTCTCAACTCGGGTTTATCCTGGCGGCACCGGCGGTAGGTGGCTTTTATGCCCTCACCCATGGTCTGGTGAAATCGGCTCTTTTTCTAATTTCAGGCAAGTTGCCTAGTCGCGATATCAAAGTGCTGAAGAAAAATCCTATACCGACATCTATATGGGTTGCACTGGCGATCGCAAGTTTTTCGATCTCAGGTTTTCCATTGTTAGCAGGGTTTGGCGCTAAAGTACTCACCTCAAAAAATCTAGTTCCCTGGCAAGTCATCGGTATGAACATTGCCGCGTTAGGCACCGCAATTTCATTTGCCAAGTTTATTTTTCTGCCCCATGGGCATAAGCCTACTACAGACACTTTCAAGCCAGGCTTTTGGCTAGCTTTAGTGGTATTACTGGGCGGATTAGTGCTGGCAAATGGTCTTTACTATGAGGCCTATAGCTTGAGCAATGTGGTTAAACCCCTTGCTACCATTGCCGCCGGTTGGTTAGCGTATCTTCTGATTTTCCAAAAAATCTCAATCAAATTACCGCGTGTGGCCGAACAGTTCGACCACCTGATTGGTACCATGAGCCTGATGTTAACCTTCCTGTTTTGGATGGTGCTTGCGTAAATTGGCTCACGAGGATAGAGGCTCAAGTCAGATGGTTATGAGCTATCGCATGGTGACAAACTCTTCTGCTGAGCTGGGATGAATGCCCACCGTGGCATCAAAGTCAGCCTTGGTCGCTCCCATTTTTACGGCAATGGCGACACCTTGAATAATCTCGGCAGCCGCATCTCCTACCATATGTGCACCCAGAACTTTATCGGTTTGCACATGGACCACCAGCTTCATTAGGGTTTTCTCTTCCAGCTTGGGTAGGGTATAGTACATCGGTCTAAATCGGGAACGATACACCCGAATTCCTGCTTCGCCATACTTTTCGATGGCCTCAGTTTCGGTCATCCCTACCGTGGCGACCTCCGGTGTGGTAAACACGGCAGACGGCACATTTTCATGGCTCATCACTCGACGTTTACCGCCATAGTGAGTATCGGCAAAGACTCGTCCCTCATTGATAGCAACCGGTGTCAGATTAATCCGGTCGGTGCAGTCTCCTACCGCATAGATGTTAGATTCTGCAGTTTGGCTATGGGCATCCACCACAATAGCGCCGTTCTTCACTTCAACCCGAGTGTTTTCTAATCCTAGATTCTCCAGTCGGGGGATGCGACCAAGGGCTGATAGCCCCACAACATCGGTCAATATCAGGTTGTTGTTTTCTAGGTTCACCTGCAGCCCTTCGTCAGTTTTTTCGAGGCTGATCAGGTTGTCATTGATGATGTGAATACCATGGCGCAGCATGGCATCTTGCACCTCGGTACGAATATCTTCATCAAAGCCGCGCAAAATCTTATCGCGACGTATTATCTGAGTGACTTCTGTGCCCAATGCATTTAAGACACAGGCAAACTCACAGCCAATATAACCACCGCCAAAAATCACCATGCGTTTGGGCTGCTGGGCTAAATGAAAAATCTCATCGGAGGTGATTGCCAGTTCGATCCCTGGAATATCGGGGCGACTGGGCTTACCACCCACTGCAATTAAAATTTTCTCGGCTGTTACGGTTTCGCCAGCGACTGCAATGGTGTGGTGATCAACAATTCGCGCATGGCCCTTGTACAGCGTCACCTCCGCATTGTCGATCATCCGCTGATAGATCGCGTTTAACCGGGTCACTTCATCATTGACGGCCTTGATCATGGTCGGCCAGTCAAATTTGCCAGGATCAAAGCTCCAGCCATAGCCTGCGGCCTCTTTGACATGGCTAGCAAAGTGAGAGGCATAAACCATCAGCTTTTTGGGCACGCACCCCCGATTAACACAGGTTCCACCCAGGCGATCAAACTCTGCTACGGCAACCTTTGCACCATACTGGGCAGCGCGTCTAGCGGTGGCAATACCGCCAGAACCCGCACCAATTGCAAACAGGTCAAAATCGTAGGCCATATCAAGGGTTTCCTTTGTAATTACCGGGTAACAAGTTTTTTAATCTGAGCTAGCTTGGAGGGCTTATAGGGGGCATAGCGCCAGTCTAAATCGAACCAAAATGTCTTTTTAAGAACGCTCTTGTAGTGGGAAAAGGTATCGAATGTGGCTTTGCCGTGATAGCTACCCATACCGCTTTGCCCTACCCCTCCAAAGGGTAAATCCGGGACACCAATGTGCAACACCGTATCGTTGAGACACACTCCCCCAGATGAGGTATCCGATAACACCCGCTGTTGTTTATCCTGATCTCGCGAAAAGAGATATAGGGCCAAAGGCTTGGGTCGGGCATTAATTTGAGCTAGAGCTTGGTCAAACTGGTCGTAGGTTAATACGGGCAGGATGGGGCCAAAGATCTCGTCCTGCATCACTGGAGAGTCCCAGGTCGCGTTGTCCAACACGGTGGGAGCAATGTAGCGACGGCTGGCATCGGTTGCGCCGCCAATGAGAATCTTGCCGCTATTAAGCAAACCGGTTAACCGGTCAAACTGTCGCTGGTTGATAATGCGGCTGAAATCAGGGCTTTGCGAGGGATCATCACCAAAAAATTCGCGAATGGCAGCGGTGAGCTTTTCTAGAAAAGCCGCTTTGATGGTGCGATCCACCAGCAGATAATCCGGGGCGATACAAGTTTGTCCTGCATTGATAAATTTGCCCCAAGCAATGCGTTTAGCGGCGTGGTCAAGGTTGACATCGGCGTCGACAATGCAGGGGCTTTTGCCGCCTAGTTCGAGGGTGACCGGGGTGAGGTGTTTGGCAGCGGCTGCCATAACGATGCGGCCAATGGCGGTGCCGCCGGTAAAAAAGATGTGATCAAATTTTTCGGCCAGTAGCTGCTGACTGACGCTGGCGTCTCCTTGAAATAGGTTGATATAGCTGGGGTCAAAGGTGTTGGCAATCAGATCAGAAACAACCTTAGCCGTATGGGGGGCATGTTCTGACGGTTTGAGGATGGCACAGTTTCCGGCTGCGATCGCACCCACCAACGGTGAAACCATCAGCTGAAACGGATAGTTCCAGGGACCAATAATCAGCACTACTCCGAGGGGATCAGGCTGTATCCAGGCCGACGATGGAAAATTCTCCAGCGTAGACTTGACCCGTTTGGGTTTCATCCAAGTTTTTAGCTTTTTGAGCGCCAGGTTAATCTCAGAAAGAGTGGCAATTTCAAAATAGGCTTCAAACTCGGGGCGGCCTAGGTCGGCCTTAGCCGCCGCCACAATATCCGCCTGACGGTCAATAATCGCCTGCTTAAGCTTGGTCAGCTGAGCCAAACGAAACTCCAAGGGCTTAGTTTGCCCCGAAGCAAAGAACGTTCGCTGCTGTTCAAGGGCAGTCGGAATGGGAGCAGGTTTGGCCAGCTGAGCTGTCATGGAGCGCCAGGGTAAATTGAACAAGGGTTACACCATCTATGATGTCGCGAACTTACCTATCTGACCAGCCTCTGTTACGCATGTTTTCTGTCAGGCTGAAAGAATAACCACTCCCCACTTTCCCAGGAGACTGCCACTTGACCCCATCTCCCATGTTTCAAACCACACGTCGGCGTCTGGCCCTGTGGTACACAACCGTGACCGCTATTCTGCTGCTGATTTTTGCCAGCGGCGTCTACTTCTACGTACGGAATACATTAGTAGAACGTGTAGATGACACCTTAAACCACGTGGTGGAGGTAGTGCAGCGTTCCTTAGTGATTGAAGCAGCGGCCCCTTCAACCGGGCGTGTTTTAACCGCTGCAGGGGTCAAGGGTCGGCCGCCCCTACAGGTGAATGTGGAAGATAGCTTTCGCGATAATGCCCAGACCCTGGAAGATGACCACATCGATATCGAGTGGTTTGACCCCAGCGGTCGGCTACAGTGGAGCACCCTGTCTGTTCCGAGTAATCTGCCGCTGCAGGTCAACGCGGCGGGGGAAACGGTCCATCTCAGACATGGGGCAAACTATCCCCAGGCGGGGCAAGAGAATCAGGATCAGGTGCTCCGACAAATTAGTCGCCGCATCCAGGTGAACAATCAGGTGTTGGGGTATCTACGGGTGAGTCATCCCTGGTTTGAAGTCAGCAAACCCAGTCGTCAGCTGGTGATCGACCTGAGTATTTGGTCCGGGTTGGTGATTGTGGTGACCGGCACCATTGGCTGGCTGCTGTCGGGACTGGCCATGGCTCCGGTCCGTCAGTCCTATCAGCAGCTGAAGCAATTTACTGCCGATGCGTCCCACGAACTGCGTAACCCCATTGCGGTGATTCAAACCAATGTGCAGGTGGCCCTGGCTGATCCAGACGCAGATTTTCAGCACAGTCAGCTGCAGGTGGTAGAGCGGCTGACGCGTCGTCTAGGGCGACTGGTGGATAATCTTTTATTTCTGGCGCGGCAGGATGGGGGACTGATTCCGATGCAGTGGGAAGAGCTGAATTTACAAAAACTGCTGTTGGAAGTGGTTGAAGAACAGGAGTTGGTGGCCCAAAGTCAGGGGTTGACTCTGATGTATAACCCCGACCAGCTAGACGCTCAGACGCCTCTGCTCACGGGCGATCGCGACCAGCTCATCCGTTTGTTTACTAACCTGATTAGCAATGCGATTCAATATACCCCTGCAGGCACCGTCACCATTACCTTAGACACTACTCACTGGCAGAATCAGAAAGCCTATCGGGTAGCAGTATGTGATACCGGGATCGGGATTGACAAGGAGCTACAGCCGCAGGTATTTGACCGGTTTTATCGAGTGGATAAAGCCCGCAGTCGTCGGGAGGGGACTGGATCAGGGTTAGGACTTGCGATCGCAAAAGCTATCATCACCAACCATCAAGGTCAGATTCAACTAGACAGTCAGCCAGGTAAAGGAACAACCATAACCACAACTTTGCCCTGCAACATCAAACCACATTCAGCAATCCCAGGACCAACCGAATGAGCCCGCAGGGGATGCACCTACGGAGTTAAGCTAGCTAACTCGCCAGATGTACCGGGTTTAAATGTCTGTTCAACAACCGTGCCAGGTTTACCCATTGGTTTGGCAGTCCCCTGGTTATAGGCCAAAACTACACCGCCAGCATTGCCTGCCCGAATCGTCAAAGATTCTGTTGCGGTCCAGGAACGCTCAGTGCCCTCTTGCAAAATCCCCTCATAGGCTTCATCACCATCCGCCGTTACCCGCACCCAGGACTGCTGTACAAACTCAACCTCCACCACAATTGGGGCTTCAGGCTCTGGAGCGGTTTCAGTCTGTTCAACACTTTGGGGCGCTGATGGGGGTGCCCGTCTCGGCGCTAGCTGTTCAGCCGTCGCAGAATCAACAATCGGTTCAGCCGCATTTTGAGGAATGGCTCGTTGCATTAAGTACGACAATCCACTCACCGAAATTGCAATTAGGGCAACATAGGCGGCATATAGGTGATAGGGACGTAGTTGCACGGCTTCGTGAGACCAGCTGTGCCCTGTTCTTTTAGGAGACGGAATGGCCACATATTGCTTCGATAGAGCATCACCATCTAGCCCTAATACATCACCGTAGCGCCTGATCAAACCGCGCACGTAAACAGGCTCGGGTAGCTCATTTGTCCGGGCTTCTTCCAAAGCCAAGAGCAGCTTGGAACGAACTAAAACTTTGCTAGCAACTTCGTCTAATGTCTGCCCATTGGCTAGGCGAGTATCGCGCAACATTGACCCTAAAGCCAGTAATTGCTCTTGCTGCTGATTACCCGTGTAGCCCTGCCGTTTCATAGGAAAAAATGTCTCTTAATAATTTAAGCACACTGATGTGATCCAAGCATACGTTGCTGTCAACAGTGAATCAGAGAAGCGCGAGGAGTTTTTTAATCTCCTCTGAGGTCAGTTGACGACAATGTCCAGACGGTAAGTCCCCGAGTGCCATAAACCCGATGGCACTACGGTGCAAACTGATGACTGGGTGTCCCAATTTTTCAGCCACACGACGAATTTGACGATTTCTACCCTCCCGCAGGACAATCTCCAGCAAAGCCGGAGGTTTGGGATGCAGCATTTTAACTTGAGCAGGGGCAGTCATTTTTCCTGCCAGGTTTACACCGCGTCGCCATTTTTCTAAACAGCTGTCGGTCGGAGAACCCTGCACCCTGACGCGATAGGTTTTGGCAATATGGTGACGGGGATGGGTCAAGGTCTGGGTGAGCTGTCCGTGGTTGGTTAACAGGAGGGCTCCGGTGGAATCTGTATCTAAACGACCCACAGGATGCAAACGAATATCTCCCTGGCGCAGCTCCTGGGGTAGTAAGTCAATCACAGTTTCTCGCCCTTGGGGATCATCACAGGTGGACACGACACCTCGGGGCTTATTGAGCAGAATATAGTGATTCTCTGGACGATTCTCTGGGTTGATTGGTCGACCATCAATCCGAATATCATCTATGGCTGGGTTGGCTCGCTGCCCAATATGGGCCTTCACACCATTGACCGTAATATGTCCGGTGGAAATGAGCTGTTCTGACTGACGACGTGAGGCCACACCCCACTGTGACAGCAGCTTCTGCAATTTTTCATCGGAGGACGATGGTTGGGACAATGGCGGCTTGGTCAAAACTCAGCAAATTTACAGATGTAGCGGCTTGTGAACGAACCTTGAGTGCATGGTACAGCACTTTAACTATGCGTGTTAAGACTGTGTCGGCTCAAGGATGTTCCTAGTGTAGCTCAGTGATTCTACGTAGTTATGGCTGTCAGGCCGATACGGTGTATGCGGGATCGGCTCCAGGGGGAGATTGGGGCAGCCAGACCTGTAACCAGGCTCCCCCTGTGTCAGGATGATTTTGGGCTTGCACCGTACCCTGATGAAATTCAACAATTTTTTGGACAATGGATAGGCCCAGACCGGTACCTTTTGCGATCGCATCATCCCCCGAGCGAGTCCGCGATATATCGGACCGATAAAAGCGATCAAATATATAAGGAAGGTCTTTTTCAAGAAAGCCGGGGCCACAGTCAAACACATCTAACAGCATGCCGGGGATCTCTCCTCGATCACAGGCTTGCAGATGCACATGGACGCGCTGGCCCGCAGGGCTATATTTCAAAGCGTTATCCAACAGATTTAGTAGCATGCGATAGACAAGACCGCTACTCACCGATGCGATCGCCTGTGCCGGACCTTGATACTCAAACTGTTTGTCCTGGAGCTTAGCCTGGGGTTCTAAACTCTGCCATGCCTGATAAAGCAGTTTAACCAGATCAGTTTCTTCTAGATGCTTCTGCTGACGCTGCTCTAAATGACTCAGACTCAGCATGTCATCCACCAAAGCACTCAAGCGATTCACTTCCCGCAGCAATCGATCGGCCCAGCTCACTAACCCAGGATCAATTCGATTACGCAGAGTTTCACCCACTAAGCGAATTGACGTGAGCGGTGTTTTCAGTTCATGGGCAACATCCGACGTCCAACGATCCCGCTGTTGGGCCAACATGACTGCTTCTTGCCGATTCTCCAAAAACACCCCCACCTGGCCAAGGCTCAAAGGAATGCCATAGCCGCTCAGCGGATAGACCGGTCCTTCCAGCACATTAGCTGGGTCCGGGGAAATAGACCTGAGCGTCCATTCTTGTTTGCATTCAGTCTGACTTTCACGGGTTTGCTCAATCAGATGATCCAACTCATAGGAGCGAGCAATGGCCAACAGCAGCTTAGGCGCAGCCGCATAGTCAGCTGGTTCAATCCCCAAAAGCTGTCTGGCTTTGGCATTACACCAGAGCAAACGATTTTCCTGATCGATTTTCAAATACCCCAATGGAGAACATTGCAGTACGCGATTAAACTCGTCAATCTCCGTCTGTAAGTCTCTCACAGTGGTGCTCTGACTAGCCATGGCACTGGCAATCTGGGCTTCATAGGAAAACGACTGAGCCTCAGGTTGAATATGAATGCGTTCGAACAGAGCCTTGCGCCTTGCACCAGAGCGGAGATGGGTAATCAAAAGACACAATAACCCGATCGATAAACCTGCTAAAAAATAGAGCACGGCAAACCAGAATCATTGTTCCCAGCATCATACCCCAGGGGCATTAGCAAAGAGAGCCTGTAGGTTAATGAGGAGCTAACGGGTCTCACTAACCTTTCAGCTGTTGCGGGAAGCAGAATGCCGAATAAAAAAGGGCCCTTCAATCTAGAAGGAACCCAATAACATAAAAGCAAATAACTGACCAGTCTAGCTGATCTATACGCACCCTCGTAACGAAAGGGAAACGCTAACGGACCTGAGCACCGCGGTACTTAAGACCATGGACATGGCCACTGGCATGACCCACAGCATTCTTCACACGATAAGATGCGCCACGATAACGAACAACTTCACCATCTGCGACAGCGACGTTGCGCTCAGGAACAGTGTATTTAACTCCACGGTAAGACAGTTGCATGGACTTCGCCTCCTTAATAATCAACGAACGTAGAGAGTTAAGATGAGGCGCGTTCCTTCGGTCAAATAGCTAAACTATTTTTCCCTACTTCCGTTCCTTGCAGGACTAACAGCAACCGGTAGATGCAATCAATCCGAAGAGGAATGAACGTTTCTTTTCTGTATTCAAATATACAGAACGTCAGGTCGTGTTGTCAACTTTTTTTTGTTTTCTGCCAGATGCTTACGTGTATTAACTGAGGCTCGTGTAGAAAAACCCTTGCTGGTTAAAGGGGTAAGGAAATTACGCTACAGACTTTCGCCTAATCAACTGATGGGGCGAGAAGATGCGGGAGGTGTGATGGATCGGCATCCGCCGCCGCGATCTCGTTATTGAAAAAACGTCATACATAAGACTGGCTTATGAAACAGGTCTGCAAATTTGAGGCCAGATTGCCTCAAAAAACCGCGCATAGGCACAATGATTACATAAACTAAACTATATGGTTCTTAATAAAACCATATAGTTTTAACTATGGTCTAGATTTGGCTAACTCAAAGCTGTGACCCTGTTTCTGAATACGCTACACCCAACACACAGGTGAATTTTGAAGGTGTTCCGTGCGATACAGGCATTGGCCTGTTAGCGATACACATGATAGGCATGGAGTGGAAATCATGAATAAGTTTGAACAGTCGCAACCCAAACTGGATGCTGATGAAGGCTGGGTCGTGCAGGTATATGGCAGTAACCGCCGCTTGCTCTGTGTCTTAGAGCCTTCCCACGGCTGGATTTTTCTGGCTGGCTGTTGCGTGGGCTTGTTGCTATCAGTCATTTGGATCAACGCAGCACGCTACAGCTCTCCGGTGGAAGCACCAACCACCCCAACTGAAGCGCCGGCATTGCAGGTAGATTAGGACACCATCCTGTGAAGGCGTTTTTTCTCTCACTAGTGTGCGGTACAACAGCGTGCTGCTAACCCGTACAGGTTAGGGAGAGATGATATCTCCGCGACAGGATTGTTGCTTAGCGATCGCAGTTGGTCAACGGTTCTAACGGCGTTAAGTCTTCCATTACCAAAGGCAAAGAGACTGTGCAACTGAGTCAGGCTCGACAGTAGTTGCAGGCCACGGATGGAGAAAAATTTGCGATAGCCAGCGCGGGCCTGGCAGTTCCGCAATTTACATTAACCAAAGCAATACAGAATCTCTGAAATCATAAGTTTTCCTTTTAATTCTGATTTAGCATTGCTTCGCTAATTCGTGGTAAGCGCCGAAAAATGGAGCACGTTTCAAGATAGACTTAAGCATATAGAGATTTGAATTTTAATAGATTCTTCTCTATGGAAGGTGCTGCAGGACAGCGTCACATTCCAACACTGTTCAGAGAACGGCCACCTCTGAACACTCTGTCGACAGGTTTTCGCGTAACACCTGTGCTGTAGGAGTGAAACGCTTCGCCCCTATTTTCTTCGACTCTTGATTCTTAACTTGTTGCAATACCACTCCTCTGCAAATGAGGAGGTGGAAGGAGGTACGATGGCAAATTTCTCTCCCATGACTCGTCGGAACTTTCCATGCACCGCAAGGGCTGCCACAGTCGGCTATATCTTCATCTCTGGTTGGCCGTGTTTCCTACAGTCTGGATCTGGTTTGCGACTTTGGGGGTGAGTGCGATGGCGTTTAACCTGAATGGTTTTAACTTTAATCACTCGGTGCTGGATGCTTTGGGTTGTCCGGTGCTGACCTATTCTGATCAAGGAGGAATTACAACGTGGATTTTTTGTCCGGTTTCTTGATGCGCTTTCTAGCGCAGTTGCAGTCCCCGACGCTCGGCTTTCTAATTGGTGGCATGGTCGTTGCCTCCCTTGGTAGCCGACTGGCAATTCCAGATGCGGCCTATAAGTTCATCGTCTTCATGCTGCTCATGAAAGTCGGCCTGACCGGTGGCCAGGAGATCCGCAATGCCAATCTGGTGGATATGCTGGTACCCGCGGTGTTCGCTGTAGCCATAGGGATCATTATTGTGTTCATCGGGCGCCACACGTTGTGCAAGCTGCCGAACGTCAAAACCGAGGATGGCATTGCGACCGCGGGCTTGTTCGGTGCCGTAAGTGGCTCTACCTTCGCCGCTGGCCTAACGCTACTGGAAACGGATGGCATCCCATACGAGGCTTGGACTGCCGCCCTCTATCCCTTTATGGATATCCCAGCGCTCGTGACTGCGATCGTCTTGGCCAGCATTTATACCAGCAAGCAGCGCGCCGCCGCAGACGAGGCTCTTGGCAAAGAGGAGTATCTCAGCAAGGAGGAGTATCTCGGCAACCAGGGCGGTGGTACCGCAGTCGCGTATCGCAGTAAGCCGCAGGGTGGTACCTCAAGCAATCGGGTCAGAATATGGCCTATCGTCAAGGAAAGCCTCCAGGGCTCTGCCCTATCGGCACTGCTGCTCGGCATCGCTCTAGGCTTGCTAACCCAGCCGGAAAGGGTCTATGACACCTTCTTCGATCCCCTCTTCCGCGGCCTGCTTTCGGTACTGATGCTGGTAATGGGTATGGAAGCCGCCGCCAGACTTGGTGAGCTGCGTAAAGTGGCCCAGTGGTACACCCTATATGCCTTGATAGCGCCGTTGCTACATGGGCTCATCGCCTTCGGTTTCGGCATGATTGCCCACGTCACCACGGGATTCAGCCTTGGCGGCGTCGTGGTCCTGGCCGTCATCGCCGCTTCCAGTTCAGACATCTCAGGGCCGCCCACGTTACGAGCCGGTATCCCAGCGGCCAATCCCTCCGCCTACATTGGCTCGTCCACAGCCATCGGCACGCCGGTTGCGATTGCCTTGGGAATACCGCTTTTCATCGCGCTCGCTCAGGCGCTGGGTGGCTGATTTTGGACCGCGGTCTGCCGGTGCTCCCCTGGCCCGGCGACCAACGCGGCGGCTAGATCAGCGCTGCCGTTTTCCTCAGTTTCTATGTAGTTTAATGAATACACACGTCGAGAGGTAACCAACATGACCCAGCAAGCCAGCAAGCTCGTCATCGTCACGGAAAAGGTGTTGCAAAAACAGATCGCCAAGATTATCGACGAAGCCGGGGCTACCGGGTATACGGTGGTGGATGCAGGCGGTAAAGGTAGTCGCAACGTGCGCTCGTCGGGACGACCCACCGTTTCCGATAACTTCTCAAATGTCAAGTTCGAGGTGCTCACTCCCAATCGAGATATGGCCGTGAAGATTTCGGATGAAGTCGCAACGCAGTTTTTCGAAAATTATTCGGGCATCGTCTATCTCTGTGACGTGATGGAAGTACTGCACGCGCACAAGTTCTGACTTAAAATCCAGTTGATTAAACTAGAAAAGCCGGGGTTATGCCCCGGCTTTTTTGATGGCTGTGCTTTTACGTATGTATGTTAGGTTTTGTGCCTCAACCCAATCTACAGATATACCAATGCATCAAGCTATTCCTCCACATCGCTTCTATCCCTATCTCACCTGGCAAGATATCGCCACCATGCCCCATAAGGACCAGGTGGTGATTATTCAACCGATAGGGGCAATTGAGCAACATGGACCTCATCTACCAATTGCAGTGGACACAGCCTTGGGATTAGCCATCATTGGCCGTGCCCTAGAACAGTTATCCCCATCAATTCCAGCCTATTGCTTGCCGCCCCTGTGCTATGGCAAATCCAATGAACATTGGGGTTTTCCTGGCACAATTAGTCTGTCCGCCTCTACATTGATGGCTGTGCTCAATGATGTGGCCGACAGTATCTATCAAGCTGGCTTTCGCAAATTGATTCTGCTTAATTCCCATGGCGGGCAGCCGCAGGTGCTTGAGATTGTGGCCCGTGATATCCACCAGCGTCAGCCCGATTTTTGGGTATTTCCCCACTTTGTCTGGCGGGTTCCCCACGAAGTAGGTGATTTGCTGAGCCCCCAGGAACGTCAGGAGGGTATCCACGCCGGGGACGCTGAGACAAGTCTAATGTTGGCGATTTTGCCCGATCAGGTTCACATGGAGCGAGCTGTCAAAGAATATCCGCCCAAACCTGACCAGACAAGCCTCTTAAGTCTGGAGGGTGCACTGCCCTTTAGCTGGACCACCCGCGATATATCTAAGAGTGGCGTTGTCGGTGATGCCACGGTGGCCACTGCGGACAAGGGTCAAAAGATATTGGCAGATGTCGCAGCGGGTTGGGTAACGGTTTTGGAAGAAATTTATCGGTTCGAACCACCTGAGCGCTGGCGGGATTAATCGGGGGGCAGAATAGGAGACACCTTTGCATCGTTTTCACATGACTCAAGGAGTTTCCATGCTGACCGCCAAACAACCTGCCGCTGACCAGCCAACCCCTGAGACTACTGATCCAAAATCCGTAACGACTCTGGCCATTGATATTGGAGGTAGCGGGACCAAAGCCATCTTGCTAGACGCAGCCGGAACCCCCCTGGGCGAACGGTCGCGGCTCAAAACGCCATCTCCGGCCACCCCTAAAGCCGTGATGGATACGATCGCAAAATTAGTCACCGATCAGCCCGCCTTTGATCGGGTTTCTGTGGGATTTCCGGGAGTTGTACGCCATGGTATTACCCATACAGCGGTTAATCTTGACAAAGCCTGGGTCGGCTATCCTCTAGCAGAAAAATTAAGTCAGCGACTCCAGCGTCCGGTCAAAGTAGCTAATGATGCTGATATTCAAGGCTACGGAGCAATTTCAGGCAGTGGGGTAGAGCTAGTCCTGACCCTGGGAACAGGATTTGGGTCAGCCTTGTTTGTCAATGGTCACCTGGTGCCCAATTTGGAAATGGCCCACCATCGCTTTCGTAAAACAGAGTCCTATGAAGAGCAGTTGGGACGGGTGGCGCTTGAGAAAGTGGGTAAGGAAAAATGGAATCGCCGTTTGCAAAAGGCCATAGAAGCGCTTGAGCATTTATTTAACTACGATCGGCTCTACATTGGTGGCGGGGAAGCCAAGCAAATTACCTTCAAGCTACCGGCCAATGCGACGATTGTGCCAAACGTATTGGGGTTATTGGGAGGTATTGCCCTGTGGCAAGACTAGAAACAGTTTGAGCGTTCTCATCCATTCAGGCCATCAATTCGATTTAATAGAAGGGGGATATTCCTGCTGTCTCAATATGGGCCAGCGGGCATTATGTATCAGAAAGTTTTGAACTTTGGTTTGCACTCAGTTAACGCTTAAGGTTCATCACTGACACTATTTTGATTTTTAATTACTGACCAACTAATTCATATGACTGGCCAGGTAAAGGACTCATCGGGAGAACACCATCCGCTTTTTGGGGGTCCGACCATTGCTCTATTTTTTGCCATTTGTCTCATCTATTTGGCCTTTCTAAAACCCGGCATTTGGGGGGTGGACGGCAATGACATGCTGCACATGTCCCAATCCTTGATTGCCAAAGGTAATTTTTCGATTCCTGCTGGAGCGGGAGGTATTCAGGGGCCTGATGGCCAGTTTTACTCAATTCGCTATCCGCTGCTGCCGATATTCGCGGTGCCATTTGTTTGGCTGGGTACGACCATCGGTGATCTGCTAAACCTGCCGGTGCGGTACACGGCAGCCAGCTTTGGGCTGGTGCTCAATATTCTGCTGACAGCGGCTACGGCCATGTTGGTCTATGGTTTGACTCTTGAACTGGGAGGGCAGCGTCGCGGAGCCTTGATGGCGGTGATTGGCTATGGCTTTGGCACAACAGCGATGGTTTATGCCCGTGAGTTCTTTGCCGAACCGCTGTTAGCGTTTATCATCACGCTGGCCCTATACCTGGCCTTTGGTACCTCTCGCTGGGCGCATTGGACAGCGGGTTTACTGGTAGCGTTGGCCATTGCTACCAAACCCGCTGGTATTTTATTAGGGCCGGTGCTGGCGCTATATTTCTTACTCCGTCGCTGCAGCTGGGACCGAATTTTGGCCCCCTGTATTGGCACCGTTGTTGGTGTCGGTCTTTACTTGGGCTACAACTACATTCGGTTTGGCAGCTTTCTTAAATCGGGGCAGGATACGTCGCAGCTGGGCACCGATGGATTTTTGATGCGGGCCTTGGGGCAGTTGATTAGCCCTGGTAGCGGTGGCGGTTTATTTTGGTACTGCCCGCCGACTATTTTGGCTCTGGTTGGGCTCTGGGTGCTATGGCAGCGGCGTCAGCTAGAATTTGTGGCAATTTTTGGGATTGTGGCTAGCTTCTGGCTACTGCACAGCGGCTGGGATTTTAATGGTTGGAACTGGGGACCCCGGTTTTTAGTGCCGATTCTGCCGGCATTGATGGTCACCGTGGGGCTGCTGGGTAAACGCTGGCGGATACCGTTAATTGTGCTGATTACCCTGGGCTTTTTGGCCAATGCCCCCACACTGCTGACCTACTACCAACGGTACTTTGCTGAGGTGTCTGACCAGAGTATGGCCTTGCTGATGCAAACCGTGTCTTTGTGGAGTGAGCCTTCCCAAGCGCCTATTTTTAATGTGTGGGCTGCAGCTGGGCGACAGTTGACGGATGCTTTTAATACTCCTGTTCAGGAGATTATTAGCAATGTTGGTGAACCGCCACCCAGAGGAGAGTTTACTAAAGCTGAATTGCTCAGGATTGTGGCGGTCTGGTGGTGGTTTTTGCCAGCCGTGGGCATTCCTATTTGGGTTGGAGTTGCGATCGCAGCCACCATGGTTAGCATTGGCATATGGCTCTTTCGCCTCAGCTGGCTGATCGGATTAAAGCCACCCCTCAAACTAAAATCAAGCCATATTCCCTTCTAGGCGAACATCACAGGCATCTTCCTATGAAACTGATTATTCAAATTCCTTGTTACAACGAAGAAAACACCCTGGGAGTCACCCTGTCAGAATTGCCCCGTCAGGTCCCTGGGGTGGACCAGGTAGAGTGGTTGATTATCAACGACGGCAGTATCGACCGCACAGTTGATGTGGCCAAGGAATGGGGCGTCAACCACATCGTCAGTTTTGACCATAACCAGGGGCTGGCTCGCGGATTTATGGCTGGGTTAGATGCGTGTCTGAAAGCTGGAGCTGACATCATTGTCAATACCGATGCTGACAATCAGTACTGTGCTGCCGACATTCCCAAGCTGATTGAGCCCATTATTCACGGCGATGCGGAAATCGTGGTCGGCGAACGCCCGATCATGGAAATTCAGCATTTTTCGCCCATTAAAAAAGTGCTGCAGCGCCTGGGCAGCTGGGCCGTGAGGGTCGCCAGCAATACCCCCGTCGCCGATGCCCCCAGCGGGTTCCGCGCCATCAGCCGCAATGCGGCCATGCAGCTCAACGTATTTAACGAATACACCTACACCCTCGAAACCATCATTCAGGCCGGCCAAAAGGGCATGGCGGTGACGTCGGTACCCATTCGCACCAATGGTTACCTCCGGCCTTCCCGTCTGGTTAAAAGCATTGCCTCCTATGTGCAGCGGTCCTTATTTACGATTCTGCGCATTTTTATCACCTATCGCCCCCTGTCGTTTTTTACGATTCTGGGAGCCATTCCCTTTGGCCTTGGCTTTTTGCTGGGTTTGCGCTGGCTGTGGCTGTTTTTTACCACCTTTGATCAGACCGGTCGCAGCCATGTTCCTAGCTTAATCTTGTCGGCCATGCTGATTCTGATCGGTGTCCAATGCTGGATCTTTGGCCTGATTGCCGATTTGATGTCCGCTAACCGCAAGCTGCTAGAAGATATTCAGCTGCGGCTGCGGCGTTCAGAGATTGAGGAACATATGGTCAAAAATCGGCAGAAGGAGGTGAGGTGATCTTAAGTTATGACCTCCCGTGCTAGGGGGATGCCTGAGCCGGGACTGCCGTTCTCATACCTAGATGGGGGGTGTTTCTCAACCGCAACTAGCTTTTCTACTAATATTCTCTACTAACTATATGAAAGATTTATTTGCAAGCGCGGCCCTGGCTGAAATTCCTAAAATTCTGACGCTGCAGGACCGTAATCCCCATAGCCCCAACTATGGCTGTTTTGACCGTAACTATTGGCAATATAAGATCATCGATTTTCCCAGCGGTATGTCCCAGGAGTTTGTATGGCCCCTGGCCCTGGTCTACGATATGCCGCTACCGCATAATCCCTACTATCAGCAGCCTAATATCAAGGCCTGGGTGGAAGCTGGCATTATGTTTGCCGCCAAAAGTGCCCACCCCGATGGCTCCTGTGATGATTATTTTCCCTTTGAGCGAGCTGGTGGAGCAGCGGCATTTTCGCTACTGGCCTGTTTGGAAAGCTATCGGTTGCTGAAGCTGAATAATCCTCAGGCCCTCAGTTTTTTTGAAACACGGGCGGATTGGCTGGCCCATCACCAGGAAAGTGGACGGCTGACCAACCATCAGGCGCTAATTGTGCTGTGTTTAGAACTAGCATCGCGGGTGCTCAATACGCAAAAGTGGCAGTCTGCCATTCAGCAACGGCTGGAACAGGTGCTCTCCTGGCAGGATTCAGAGGGCTGGTTCCAGGAGTATGAGGGCTGCGATCCGGGCTATCACACCCTGACGATTGCCTGTTTGGCGCGGGTGTATGACCTGGGCGATCGCATCAATGAACGGTTACGAGATGCGATCGCAAATGGTGTGCGTCTGGCCAGCCACTTTGTCCATCCCGACGGTTCCTATGGAGGCGAATACACCAGTCGCAACACCTACAACTATTTTCCCCACGGCTTTGAGTTAGTGGGCCGCTGGATGCCCGAAGCCTTGAGCATCAACGACCGTTTTCTCAAAGGGTTACAAAACGGTCGGGGTTCCTGCTACGCCGATGACCACATTGTTGGGCATCACACCTGGAACTATCTACTCACCTGGAAAGACTTTGTAGACGTTCGGCCACCCACCCAGCCACCCCAATCAGGACGGGTCTGGTTTCCCAATGCTCGCATTTTGATTGACCAGCGAGTAGATACAAAACTCTATCTGGCCCTCAATAAAGGCGGTGCCTTTAAATTCTTTCGCAACAACCAGCTAGTGCTGTCCGACACCCAGTTTTCATTACAGGTGAAAGACAGCGGCAAGGTCAAAAATGCGGTGGGTCATTTGGTAGGCGACTACCAATACGATATTCAAGACAGCCAAATTATTATTGAAGGCCCCCTAGGCTGGGCTAAACAAAAGCAAATGACCCCCTTAAATCTGATGATTCTGCGGGTGGTGATGCTGAGCGTGGGCCGATTTTTCCCAAATCTGATCCGCAAGCTGTTACAAAAAATGCTGATCACCGGCAAAAATGATGCCCCCTTCAGATTTCAGCGGACTTTTCAATGGCAAGATGGCCACTGGATGCTGACAGATCAACTGATGGCCACCAGCGGGTGGAACAATGTGCTGACCGCTGGTATCGGTAGTGACCAGACCTCCATCTATGTCGTCATGAGCCGGACATTTCAGCCAGGGCAGCTGCAGCCCTGGAAAGACCTAACCAATGAGGTGCATGCTCTCTCTGCCGCTCAACCTCTCCAGGTAGAACGGCGATTGTAAATCGGTTGCGATGGGCACCCACAAGGGGAGCCCCTACGGAATTCCCCCTTATTCCCTATTCCCTATTCCCGAATGAAACGATTTATATCTATCTTTGTTAGTACTCTTATCCTGGTGATCTTGTATAACAAGATCGATTTTGCCGAGCTGATTAAAGTTTTACGAGAGTGCGATCCGTTCTGGCTCACCGTCAGCCTGGGGATGGTGATTCCCATCACATTTTTTACCGGTTGGCGGCTGAAGCAGTTGGTACCTGCCCAGGCAAAGCTGGGTATCTGGGAAGCCAACAAATTAATTCTGGCGGCTAGCGTGCTGAATATGGTGTTGCCCTCAAAAATGGGCGACATTGCCAAATCCTATTTTATGAAAGAACGAGGGCATTTGAGCGGCAGTTTGTCTCTTTCCATTGTCATTTTTGAAAAAGCCTGTGACATGCTGTCACTACTGCTGTGGTGTGCCTTTGGACTGCTGCTCTATCCCCAGAAAGATGTGTTCTTTTGGGCCATGACGGCTGGCATTCTGAGCGGTTTGATTTTTGGGCTGTTGATGCTGGGGTCCAAGGGCTTTGCTCGATTTGGGTTTACGATCTTGCGTCGCATCGCCCCTGGCAAAATTGAACAAAAGCTAGGTTCATTACAAGCGTCCTGGGGTGAAATGCATGATTACTTTTGGGGTAATCCCGCCCAGCTTACCCGCATTGCCAGTATGTCGATTTTTGTTTGGTTTTTGCACCTGTTGCAGATTTGGCTCTTTATTTTGGCATTAAATGCCTGGGCTCCCCCAGTCATTAGTTTTGCCCTCTCCCCCCTAGCCATTTTGGCCGGTTTGTTGCCCCTAACGTTTGCCGGGGTGGGAACCCGTGATGCCGCCTTGATCACACTCTATGCACCTTATTTTGGTGCTGCTACTGGAGCTGCCTTAGGGCTCCTTTGCACCTCTCGTTACTTTTTACCGGCCATTGGTGGTTTGCCGTTTTTGAACCAGTATTTGAGTACGCTCAAGCAGTTTAAGAAAGCCTCAGCTCGATAGATACTCTGGTTTAGGTTTCTGTTTTCAACTGATGAAAACCATTGATGTTTTTGTCTATGGCACCCTCAAACCTGGCGGTCAATACCATCAAACCTACTGTGCCCCCTATCTCAGGCAGGCTCAGCCCGCCCAGGTGCAAGGACGGCTCTATGATTTGCCCCATCTAGGCTATCCGGTGAGCACCCTGGGCACTGACTGGGTGAAGGGCTATTTGTTTACCTTAGATGCGATCGCACTTTCAGGCTTAGACTACCTAGAAGGGTATTTTCCCCCTGAGCAGTCAGTCTGCCAAGCGCAAAACGACTTTATCGAAGAATATAGGCGTCAGCAGGTAACAGTTTTTGACCGGGCGGGTCAGGTGCTAGGAGACGCCTGGATTTATATGATGGATTCACCCCCAGAGGGAGCCATTTGGTTGGCAGCAGGAGAGTGGCTAACGGCGTAGTGCGCCAGGGGACGGATTTGATCAACGGCGTGAGCGCAGGCTGAGGGTGGCCACACCCCCGGTAATTAAGGCAATGCCTGCAATCTGTTGTGTCTGTAACGCCTCTTGCAACACCCACCAGGCAAACAATGTGGTCAGCCCTGGGTTGCTGGCGCTAATCATGGCGGTCAGTGCAGCGCCGATGTAGTGAATACCAAAATTGTTTAAGACATAGGCAATCAGCGTCAGCGACGCTGACAGGACGGTCATGAGCAAAATAAAGGGCCAGGCGGTTGAGGTAATGGTAATTTGCTGGCTGAACAATAGGGTGAGACCAGCGGCCACAGCGACAACGAAAAAGGTACATAGAGAAAAGGGGACTGGATGAATCGGGGCATAGCCTGATTGGGGCTGTAGAGACAGTTCGGCAAAAATGCCATATAACCCAAAGCTGAGCCCGGCTCCGGTAGCGCTGAGCCCCCCTAAAATCGGATTGGCTGATATGGCCCCTGATGAGTTCAGAGTGGTTAAGACGACACCGGAAAAAATTACCCCCATCAGCCATAGCTGGTAAGGACGGGGACGGTGGTGAAAACAATACCAGGCCAGTAGGAGAGTGATAGCTGGATAGACAAAGAATGTGGAGATCGCAATTCCCGTTGCAATCTGGCTCAGGGCCGTATACAAAAGCGTTAGCCCCAAAAACAAACATCCACCGCTGGCGATGACGGCCCCCAAAAGTTTGGGAGTAGTTGGTAGGGTGCGCAATACCCGAAAGGTACTGGGATAGAGCCAGGGGGCAATCCCTGCCAGCAGCAGCACCATGGTGGCCATACGCATGGTCAATAACACCACCACATGACTCAGCTGCGGCGTAACAAATCCACCAAAAGAAACTTGACCCCATAAAAGACTGGGGGTAAAAAACAGCCGCAAAATCACATTCTGCACCGAGAGTGCCAGGGCACTTAGCAAGACTAAACCAATGCCCAACAGCTGGCGAGAACGGATTTTGGTCATTGAGGGGATGCAGGATAATGACAGGCCACCTGATGATAGTCGTTAATAGGCTCCAGGGTCGGTAACATTTGCTGACAGCGTTGGTCTCCTTTGGGGCAGCGGCCATAGAGCCGACAAATGTGTGGCGATGGGTTGATCGGGCTGCGGGGTTCTCCGGTCAGGGGAATCGGGTGAGGCTTGGCCTCAAAGCTAGGAATCGCGGAGATCAAGGCTTGAGTGTAGGGATGCCTGGGATGATTGAACACTGCGTCCACAGGCCCTGTTTCTACCAGCTTGCCAAGGTACATGACCAGGATGCGATCGCACAACAATCTCACCACGTTTAAATCATGGGAAATAAACAAATAGCTAATATGCATCTGCTGTCTGAGTTCCGCCAGCAGATGCAAAATAACCGCCTGCACTGACACATCCAGGGCTGACGTGGGCTCATCCAAAATTAACAGAGTAGGCTTTAGCGCAATGGCGCGAGCAATGCCCACCCGTGCTTTTTGTCCGCCTGACAGCTGATGGGGAAAACGACTTAACAACTCAGGGGGCAGACCTACCTGGTGGGCCAGTTCCACGGCCCGCTGCGGGAGCTGTTGACGCTCCTGTCGAGAGCCTAACCGGCGAATGGGTTCTGTGACCGTGTCAAAAGCAGTAAAACGCGGATTCAAACTATCGCTTGGGTCTTGAAACACCATCTGTAGTTGGGCGCGATGGGGGCTGCGAGCAAATTCCCTGACTGAGACATTACCAATGTCAGTCCCATTAAAGACAATGTTGCCAGCCGTCGGCTCAATCAATCGTGAGATTAACCGAATCAAGGTGGATTTACCACAGCCAGATTCCCCGACTAAACCCACACTTTCACCTGATTGAATGGTCAGATCTAAGCCATCAACCGCATGGAGATGTGGCCTAGATGCGCTACCAGGAAACCAGCTGGGTGTTTTAGAGGCAACGGGAAAGTGCTTGGTGAGATTGGTGACGTGCAGCATAAGGAAATAGAAAAAAGAGAGTTTTAAATACCAGGTTTAAGTCCTTAATTTACCAACGGATGCCAACATCTCACCCAATGGTCTGGCCCCACTTGTTGATGGGTGAGTGGCTGTTGTTGACAGGTCTCCGTAGCGCGATCGCAACGGCTAATAAACCGACATGGGGGTAAATTAGTCTGTCGTAAATCTGGCAAACTACCGAGAATCGGAATCAGCTGATCAAAGCCTTTGTGGGGTTCTGGTGTGGCGGCAATTAGCTTGGCCGTATACGGGTGATGCGGCTGGTTAAACAACGGATGGGTGGGCGCACTTTCCACCACATGACCCGCGTGCATAACAATAATGCGATCGCAATATTCCGAGGCTAGAGCCAGATCGTGGGTAATCACAATCGTCGCCATCTGTTGTTCTGTAGCCAAACCTTTTAGCAGACTCATAACCGTAGCTTGAGTCGTCACATCCAGCCCGGTTGTCGGTTCATCCGCAATCAACAATTGAGGAGAACACGCCAGGGCCAGGGCAATCATAATCCGCTGACATAAACCACCGGATAGCTCATAGGGATAGGCATTGTAACGCTGTTGTGGATCAGGAATTTTGACACTGGCCAACAGTTCTAGCGCCCGCTGCTTTAGCTGGTTACGAGGCAGATCCCCATGACAGCGCAAGACATCCACCAGTTGTTTACCCACTTTACGAATCGGATTTAGAGCCACCCGAGGATTTTGGAAAATCATCGACAGATCCTTCCCTCGCAGCTGTCGCAGGGTTTTCTCAGGCATTTTGAGAAGATTGTATGTCTCGGTTTGCTGACTCCATAAAACCTCTCCTGCGGTGACATGACCCGCCCGGTCTAAAATACCTAAAATGGCCAGGGCCAGCACAGATTTGCCTGAGCCACTTTCGCCAACGATACCGACCGTCTCACCTTGCTCAATGTGGAAGCTAATATTTTCTAGAGCTTTGACGATGCCATTGCGAGTACGGAACTCCACTGAGAGATCTCGTACCGATAACATAGATGTTCGGACTGCTTCAGAGGTTAGTGAGGTAAGCATGGACAATTCTCATAAATGTATTAGGACTGTTTGTTGCTAACCATAAGGAAGACAACTAATCTTTTACGGTGTGGAGCGTATGCGGAGCAGCGTAACCACATCACCAAAACCCCATTCTCCAACCACTAAAATGAAATCTCTGACGTGTCTTCGTGGGGTCCTAGCCCTCGACGAGCAAGGGGGTAAACCCCAGTATGCCTAGATGAGATAACTCGAATATTTCCGAAAAAGAAGCAAGCCCTGAGCAACCCACATTGCCATCAACCGGCTACCACAGCTAAGGCTCCCGCGCTTAAATAATGCCCCCGTTACCCTATCACTCATCCACCCATCTACAGCCCCAATCTGGGACTTTATTGTTGTGCAATCCCCTAAGTTCTCATCCTTGGATCAATCAAATCCCTCAACCCATCTCCGAGCAAATTAAAACAAAACACTGCCACCATCAGCACCGCTCCAGGGAAAATCGCTAACCACCATTCCCCCGAAATAATATAGGTGGCCCCTTCGGCCACCATAATCCCCCACTCCGGCGTCGGTGGCCTCACCCCCAGCCCAATAAACGACAGCCCTGCCGCATTCAAAATAGCCCAGCCCATATTTAAGGAAATATGCACCATCATCACCGGCAACACATTGGGAAACAAATGAATCGCCATAATTTGTAGATCATTATTACCTGCTAATCTGGCCGCTTCTACATACCCAGCATGACGACGGATCAAAACCTCAGCTCGGACTACACGGGTGTAAAGGGGGAGATTAATCACCGCTGTCGCGTAGATAATATTCTCGACGGTATTACCCAAAGCCGCCACCAGACCCATGGCCAGGATAAATAGTGGAAACGCCATCAGGGTATCGATAATGCGACTGATGATGCGATCGCACCAGCCGCCAAAGTAGCCAGCACAGGTCCCCAAAATACTGCCCAGGGCAAAGGAGAGTACCACAGCCACCACAGCAATCCCCAGATCGAGACGAGTCGCCACCATCACCCGACTGAGTACATCCCGCCCGAGGTCGTCGGTGCCAAACCAGTGGACTGTAGATGGTGGAGAGAGGGCAACGGTGGCATTGCTAGCAACCGGATCATAGGGTGCGATCGTATCACCCAACAATGCAAACACCACCAGTACAAAGAACAACAAAAATGCCCCAAACGTGACAGCATTTTCGCTAATAATATAGCGAGCCTGAGCCAGCACAGACTTGGGAGCAGTTGGAGATAACGTCATGAATCAACTCCAGCCCGAGGATCAATCACGGTGTACAACAAATCAATCAATAAATTAAGCACCACATAGAGCAACGCCATGGTCAGCACAAATCCCTGCACTGCCGCATAGTCTGAGGCAATTAAAGCTGACACTGCATAGGAGCCAATCCCTGGCCAGGCAAAGACTTTTTCCACAAGCACATTGGCCCCCAGCAAAAAAGAAAACACCACACCCAGGGTAGTCACAACCGGCAACAGAGCATTGCGAAAAGCATAGCCAAACAAAATCATCTGGGGGGCTAGCCCACTGGCGCGGGCAGTCCGAATAAAATCACTGGATAATACGCTCAACATCGAAGCTCGCGTTACCCGAGCCAGAGGAGCCAGGGCAAACAGCCCCAAGGTCACAGCAGGGAGTATAAGCTGTCCAAAAGCCGCTCGAAATGTTTCAAACTCTCCAGCCAACACACTGTCTACTAAAAACAACCCAGTCACCTGTTCAGGTGAAGAGTATAGAATGGCCAGTCGTCCTAAAGGGGCTGGTGCCACACCCAGACGAAAATAAAACACATAAATCAGTAACAATCCTGTAAAAAATGTGGGTAGAGATACCCCTGCTGTCGCCAGTACCCTGACCCCATGGTCAATCCATGAACCAGGACGAGTCGCCGCCAAAATACCCAGAGGTAAGGCCAGAATTAGAGAAAAGATCAGCCCTGCCAGGGTAAGTTCAAGCGAAGCCGGTAATCGTGTAAGTAGATCAGACACAACTGTTTGCCCTGTGGTGAGGGAATTACCCAAGTCTCCTCGCAGGAGTTCTCCTACGTAGATAATGAATTGCTCAGGCAGACTGCGATTCAACCCCAAGGTTTCTCGGATCTGATCGATGGCTTCTTGGGTGGCAGCAGGTCCAGCGAAATAGGCGGCAGGGTCACCGGGGAGAGCACGGGTGAGAACAAACGTGACGATGATGACGCCAAGAACACTGGGAATAGCTGCAATAATGCGGCGAATGACAACAGAGAGTGTGGAAGGACGAGACATAAGCTTTAGGAAGGGTATAACCCTGTTATAGAGGCCTGGCGATACCTGGTTCCCCTTACCAAAGGGAACCGTCAGGGAGGGGTCTCGACCGTTAGCGCTACATTTCGAAAACCCCTCCGCCTACGGCACTCCCCTTACCAAGGGGAGGACACTCCTAAGCCTTCTTCAACTGTCGATAATCCAACTGTCTATGGAACCAATACTGATACCCCTCTACTCCAGGCTGCATTGCCACCGACAGATAGGGCTGCGCCACAACAATCCGTGGCATTTCCTCAAAAGCAATTTTCAAGAATCCCTTAACACTTTCCTCATAGACCGGATCGCCTGGAGCCGTAGCCAGGGCCGTATCCACCAGCTTATCTAGCTCCGGGTTCTGATAAGAACTGCCATTAAATGTGGCATTTTGCCCATGGTAAGAGTAGAAAAAGAAATAGTCTGGATAATTGAGCCAACCACCAAAGTTATTAACAATCATCGGTCGACTCTTCTCTACCAGCACCGCGCGAAAGTTAGACCCCGGCACTTTCTCCAGGGTGGCATTAATACCAATCTCAGCCAGAGCCTCTTGCACCAGGACACAAAACGGCTCAGCCCATTCCTGGGTACCCAGGTTAAACGCTAGAGTCGTATCAAACCCGTTGGGGTAGCCTGACTCTGCCATCAAGGCCTTGGCCTTGGCCATATCAGTGTTGTAAGGATACGGTTGCGGCCAGTCAATAGTGGCAGGCTCAAAACTCTCTCCCCCATACATTTTGACACATTCACCATAGAGAGCAGTATCCACGATAGCGTCATAGGGTATAGCATAAGCAACGGCCTGACGCACCTTTACATCACTAAAGGGGTTAGGAGTGCCCCCGAGTTCTGGTTGTGAATTCAGGTCAATGGTGTAAAGACAGTTTTCAATGGGAGTAGAGACAACCGTATATTTTCCAGTTGCCCTCAGTTCACTAATATCCTTTTCAGAGACTTCGTAGTTAATATCGACATCGCCTTTCTCCAACAGAGCGCGGCGGTTACCAGCCTCAGGCACATTTAGCCAAATGACTTTCTCCATCGCAGGCGCAGGGCCTGACTTCCACTCCTGATTACGCACCAAGACTACCCGTTCTTCAGGTTTAAAGGTGTCTAGCTTATAAGCACCACTACCAGCAGGATTAGCATTAGCCCATTCCAAACCCCACGGGTCCGCTTCAGTAATGTGAGGTTCGATCAGCGCAGAATTCATAATGGCAGGAATGGGCACTGCCATATCCATCAGGGTGAGCTTATCCTGGCGGATAAAGTCCACCTTAAAGGTGTAATCATCTACCATGATGAACTGTTCGGGGGTTTCTAAAGCCCCTGCTTTCATCTGGAATGAAGGAAAACCACCCACGGACACCGCCCGATCGTAGGACCATTTCACATCCTTGGCCGTAACCGGCGTACCATCGTGGAACGTAGCATCCTTGCGCAGATTAAAGGTGACAGATAAGCCATCGTCAGCGACGGTCCAGGATTCAGCCAGCTCCGGTTCAATGACGGTATAGTCATAGGAAAGAGAGCCATCCTCTAAGGTTTTGGTGCCAAAGGTAACAAGACGATCGTAAAGACACCAGGAGATACCGTAGGCAGGCCGGTTGGTGCCCACCTGATGCAGGTCTAGCCCGTTGGGAAAGCCGCCGCCCTGGACGACAGTAACAACAGCCGGTTCAGAACTCTCGCCCGCGTCAGCTGTAGTATCAGCTGAGTCAGCGGCTGGTTGTGTTCCGCCGCCACCGCAGGCATGAATGAGTGCTGCTAGGGATACGCCTCCGGTAAAAGCGGTGCCGCGTTTTAGTAGGTCTCGTCGCCGCATTGTCTGACTCCTTCGCCAATGGGTTGATGCGTGGTTGGCTGCAGGTTAGAGCAGACATGCGAAGTTTTTCAGGAAAAATTCGGGAAGAAATCGGGAAGATTATAGATTTGATTAAAGAGATGCACAAATACAACTCACTGGTTATATATGTTACATTTTGGTGGTTCTAGTATAGGTTTACTATCAACCATTTATTTTTCATTCTCACTTTGACAAGAACCAGACATGATTGAAATATTTATTAGTCATAGTAGTCAAGATGCTGAACTGGCTAGAGATCTGATTTCTTTGATCAGGGATGCATTTAACATTCCTCCAGAGGATATTCGTTGTACTAGTGTTGATGGTTACAGATTGCCTGGTGGTGCAGATACAGATGAACAGCTAAGGACTGAAGTATCAGAATGTGAGATGTTTCTGGGTCTTTTGTCTAATGTAAGTGTGAGATCTACCTACGTTATATTTGAACTTGGGGCGCGATGGGGTGCCAGCAAGAAGCTTATTCCCTTACTTGCGCCTGGATTTGAGCCATCAAGCTTAGAGAGACCAATTTCAAATCTCAACTCACTAAGATGTGATAGTGCGGCTCAACTACAACAATTATTAACCGAGCTATCAATTCAATTGGCTCTTACCCCTAATCCCCCAGCATCCTATCAGAGGTGGATTGATCATATAACCTCACACAACTCAGATACTTTTGGTAAATCACGCAAATCAACCAACAAGCAGTCTACATCAAGGATGTTTAAGACTGAAACGGAAAAGCTGCGAACTAGCCCAGAAGTGAAAATTTTGGAAGAGATTAGACTTAAAGCTGCAGAAGATTATCCTGATAATTTTTCTACTCAAAAATACTTCATTAAGCAACAAACTAAGGCTTGGCAGCATCTAAAGAATTTTTCTGACTCTCAGTTGCCTGATGATATATTGCAATCAATTGTCAGTAAAGCAAAATCTGATTACCCTAACGATTATTCTACACAACTATATTTCGTCAAGAAACAAGTGGAAGCTTGGAAAGCTCTAAATACATCATGATGTATTTAGAGCTGAATTTATAACTGTTAAATCTTTATTTTTGTTTAGATTAGCGTTTTTGAGGAGAATTAATGTCTACACATCCTGTTAATGAAGCCGCCAAAAATCTCCAGCAGCTAATCGACGAGGTTATCGAATCTCATAAACCAGTAATTATTACCAATGAGGGTAATAATGCAGTTCTTCTTTCAGAAGAAGACTGGTCAAGCATTCAAGAAACTTTATATCTGCTCGCTGTACCAGGTATGCGTGAGTCCATAAAAGAAGGATTAGCCGCTCCCATTGAAGACTGTGCTGATTAGCTAGATTGGTGAGTTAGAAACTCGTTTATACCAAACAGGCTCAAAAAGATGCAAAGAAACTAGCTGCAAGTAATTTGAAGAAGAAAACTCAAAAACTGCTGGATATCCTGACTAAAAATCCTTATCAAAATCCTCCACCCTATGAGAAATTAGTTGGCGATTTATCAGGATCTTATTCCAGACGCATCAACATTCAACACCGTCTTGTTTACGAGGTACTTGAGTCACAAAATACAGTGAAAATTATTCGTATGTGGACTCATTATGAATAGCTTCATAAAAGATGTTCACAATGAAAGCAGGTCAAGATATTCCTAGGAGGGAGGAGTCTTATAATGCCTAGAGCCCCCATTATCCATCCCGATCAGTCCTACACCTTCGCTGACTACTTCAAACTCAATTTTGCACCACAAGACATCCTTGCCTATTTCAACGTTACGCTTCAGCGTTAGTCTCTCACTTTGCCGCATCATGCTGGCCCCCTCGACCGCCTCAGCGACCTAAAAAATCGCATTGAGGAAAGCCTACCCCGCCTCAGTCTTCCCGGCGAAATGGCTCGCCGGGAGTTCCTGATCGCTCCTGTACTCACTGATGTGCTCCACTACACTTAGGCAACCCTCAATGTGGAATACCCCGTAGCCGTTAGCAACCAACTTAAAGGATCTCTAGACTACCTGTTACAAAACCACCAGACATTTGTAGTCATTGAAGCCAAAAAAGAAGACCTTGAACGGGGCTTTGTACAGCTTGCGATAGAACTTATTGCCCTTGACCAATGGATCGACTCAGACCAGCTTATTCTGCAAGGGGCCATCTCCACAGGCAATATCTGGCAGTTTGGTCAGTTTCACCGTCAACAGCGTACTATTACCCAGGATTTGAATCTGTATCGTGTACCTGCTGACCTAGATGACCTGTTATGGATATTAATTAAATGCCTTGAACCATGAACTATTATCCTGACTATTGGGGCAATCAGCCTTACCCCCAGCTTTGTGATAGTGGCCCGAGTGGCTTTGGCTACATCATGTAGAAATGGTCTGGCAACTGCTGTAGGCATGGGGTTGGGGTATTTTTGCTGCGATCGCACCAGTTGTCGGGGGTAACAATTGCTCTAGGCTTTGTGTATAGTGTTGCCAGAGACGGTGGTTTAAGCAGACTGGCCGACACGATATAACTCGGTTGAATCAGAAGCTGACGGGCTTGACGTTCCAGCATAGCCAACCCCTGGTCGGGGGAGTGATCTAACAGCTCACGCCCAAACGCAACCGCACGTTTGATTGCAGCCTTATCGCGGTTGAGCTATCGCTGAGTTGACTAGATAATGGGCTATCCAAGGCTAGCGAGAACAAACACTACAGTATGCTCCTTACCTTAGACTCACGACCCTAAAGACGTGTTGGTTGATTACCGCATATGTACGCTAAACACATACCAATGCTTTTATTGTCGTAGCCCACATCTGTATCAATTACAGGCAAATACTAGGCAAGGTTAGAATGCGCCTAAATCGGCTTTTACAACGGTGACATCGTTGGCCAGGTCAAAATTACCATCGTGCTTAACGTTAATCACACCCAGCACATCCAGATCATGGGCACCGCCTCCGCGTACACCGTCACCTCCTTGATCAGTATAAACACCAAGCACAATGCGCTCATCTAGCTCCTTGATCACCTTGTAAGTGACGGTATGGCCAGTGATGATAATTTGGTCCCCTTCGCCACCGGTACCGCTAAAATCAGTGATTGTATCACGACCAATACTCTCAACCCAGTGGTCATGGTAGTTGTCATTTTCCCCAGCAACAGCCCCCATGCCCCAGTTGACCAGGCCGTCGTCTTGCAGATGCTGCGTATAGATAGCAGCAGGTGCGTTCATGAGGATGTCAAATTTAAAGGTGTCTGCACCAGCACCGCCAGTTAGCCTATCATTAGCTGCCAGACCATCGGGGTTATAGAATTTTTTCGCAAAGACAAGTTTATCAACATCATTGCCATCATCCTGGTTAGCAACAATTCTCGTGTTCTCAGCCGGAGCATTCGCATCACTGATACTTACCAAAACATCATCTCCAGCTCCGCCAATTAGACGATCACTACCTAATTGATCTTGTAGAAAGTCATTGCCATCACCACCTACTAGGCGATCATTGCCATGGAGAGCATTGGTAGTATCTAACAAATAGCCATCGGCATCATAGTCTTGGGCTGTGAGTCTTTCATCACCAATGATAATGTCATCACCAGCTTGGCCTGCCAGGCGATCATTACCAAAACCACCCAAAAGAGAGTCATTACCTTTTCCACCCCGCAGATTATCATTGCCGATGCCACCCAGGAGAATGTCATTATCACGACCGCCAAATAGGTTGTCGTCACCTTCGCCTCCTAAAAGAATGTCATCTCCAGCTCTCCCGCGAAGGGTGTCATTGCCCGCTTGGCCAGTCAATTTGTTTTGTTCTCTATTGCCAAAAAGTGTATTGTCTCCACCATCACCAATAATTTCTTCAATCTTGGCTAATAGAGTCAGTTCAATGTCGGCAATAAGTGATGCGTTCCCTTGTGTACTCATATATCTCTCGACTGATAGCGGTTTTATTGGCTTTAGAGCCTGTGCCGATTCTATGAGTTATTGATAGAGAGGAAATCGGTAATAGCTCCTTATCTAATATCAGGAGAGAATAAAGCTAACGAAACGAGATTTTCAAGAACAATTACTTAGTCTGGCAAAAAAACAACTACTTTACTAATTTATTACGTTAAACACAACCGTAGAAATCACGATTAAATAGTTTACTTATGCTAAAAAATCACCCTCTTTCTAGATCAATAAGGCCGTTGATGTAGGAATATCTACAGTACGGACTCTAGGAACTGGAGAGGATGAAAAATCTACTAGTGTTTAAAGGCTTTCTAAAGATACTGGTTGGCCTGAATAAAATATGTTTCGTTAATCGCTATAACAGTCTTGTGCCAGGTAGGGTGCGATGCATCGCAACACTTCCAACCAACTCCAACCCCTAACCAATTCCCTCTTCACCCCATATCCAACCTCCCTGCCCAAATCCCATCCACCCAGTCCTATTTCCCGTGGGAAGGCTACGCCAACGACTCCGCTCAGGACAGCCATCCATTCCTTTGACTCCGCTTAGGACACCACCTATCTACCCTTGAGCATCCTGGCTGACACGATAACTGTCTAACCAGGATTGGCTTAGGGACCTCAGCTGATTTCTCTCAGCAGCATCAATACCCTCGGGGTCAAAACGATAGCGATAATGCAATTGGATAATGGGTTTGAGTGCTTCCACCTGAGCGATAGATAGTTTTTCGGTAAGTCGTTCTAGCCAATGCTGTAGGTTCTCCGTAGGTCTGCGCCTCAGTTTTAATTGCTTGAAAATCTGTTCAATTTGGTAAAACTCTGAATCAATACCGGGGAGAGCCGGTTGCGATCTCACCTCAAAACTCGCACTTGTAGCCATCATTCTCTGTCGCCGTCGTCTCCACCACCAGAACAAGAGACCACCAATAATGACAACACCTAAGAAAATTAGCAGAAGCAGCACTCTAGAATTAGGATCTTGCGGTAGTTGTTCCTGGATCGGCGCGAATAGTTTCTCCCCTAATCTCCGTAACATCAATTCCAGAGGACTGTCTTGTTTAGGGCCTTGAGAAAACTCATTACCTTGTCCATAGCCGCCTTGTCCATAGCCGCCCTGTCCATTACCTTGTCCACGACGACCATCATTGAGCCAGCTATAATCCAACTGAAGCTGGCTCAACTGTCTATGGGCAAAAATGCCCAACACCCCAGCCAAACATATTAAACCAAGCCAAGCCATCACTTTAGATTTTGCAGGCCGCAGGTAAAAGAACAGTATGGCAACCACCAGCCAAGCTAAACTATAAAAGAGAACTCTATTGGCGTTTGCGGCACTGGCTGATAACAAACATAGGCCAAAGTAAACATAACCAAAGTCAAAGGAGGGCCGTTTCCACTGAATTCCTCGCTTGGCAAAGTAGGGATTCATGAAGAAATCCTGAATCTGCTGAGAAAGGTTGACCGTATAGATTTGAGCCAACATCAGTGGAAACATTGCCAACGGCAGAAATAGCAGCATGCCCTGGAAAGCACCCGTGAGTTGGAGTGCCACAATGCTCGCGGAAATGCAGATGAACACAATCCATACGGTTGCCTTTTTAGAGAGCCTCCAGCGCTTGGAGAACACCTGTCTCCCTTCGATGCACAAAATCATCGACACTACCAGACCCCACAGCCCCGTTTGAAATCCCCACAGGCACAATGCCAGACTGCACAGGCTGGCTATATGGAATTGCATATCGTTTGAAGCCCCGGCTGAATGTGACCTAACGGTAACGGATAAACTCGCATTAAATGACTTTGATAATCTTCTAACATCGGCGATAGTGTGTGTCGATCACGGGTCAGGATCAAAACCCATGTGGGGATATTAGCGGACTGTAATTGCTTAACCAATGTCTGGCGCGCCTCATCCCAGGTGAGTAAAATGCAGATGCAGCTACTGAATAGTGGCAAACGATTTTGCATGATTGGCAACAATGAGTCAAAGGGCTGATCCTGACAGGGGACTACCGACGCTAACAACTCAAGGATACGTTCTGTTTGGCCTAACCCTCGACCCAGGGTAACGTATCCGCCGCCTAATCCTGAAAAGATTAGATCCAGTAAGGACTCCTGGTTTTGCATTTCACAGGCCAACGACGCGGCCACTGAGATCGCCTCTTCTAAAATTTCGCTAAATGACTCCGGTTGAAATGTGTCTAACACCAGAGCGTGATGTACAAAGTACTCAGCTTGTTCTTCTCGAACCACAGGTTTACCCAATTTGGCCCAGCTTTTCCAGTGAACCTTGCGCGGTGAGTCGCCGGGGCGATAATCTCGCAAGGACCAAAATTCTTCTGATTCTCCCACCGATAGGGCAAGCGATAATCCTCCCGGTTGATACCATTGACGTTCTGGTAGTTGAAAAGAGGGTACCGGGTAGCGCTTTGGCAAGATTAATACCGATTGGGGCAGGGGGAGCCTGATGCAGGCATTAAATATGCCAAGGGGATCGGGGCAGGCCAGGGTCATTGTTTCAAACTGTAGTAACCCTCGTCGTAGGGGCGTAATCTCACCTTTAATTTCAGTCATGGCCTGAGCGGCCAATACAGGAATCCCGACGGCAGGTGCGATCGCACGCTGAGCTTGAACGATTAGTTTGCCCCATGATTGAGCCTGATTGCGGCCTTTGCGAGGACGACTAATGTCAAGATAGTCTTCAAAGCTAGGAAATGAATGGGCAAACGCTTCAATCAGGCGCAGTTTCCTAAAATTCTTGGGAGTAGTATTCTGTATCGTTACTCGGTAGGGTAACGGCAAGCCTACCGTGCCAAAGCGCGGTAGCAGTCGCCTGACCTGGAACCGAGGCCGGGAAAAGGCGATAGCTACTATAGACACAACTAGCAATAAACAGGCCAGGGCAAAGACCTGGTAAGACAAACTCCGCTGGGTATCCAGACCTACTAGCCCAGAAATGATCACAAACACTAAAACACCTACACCCAGCGGCGTAAATCGCCTTTTTAACCATTGCCGGAGGCTGTAGCCCAAGAATCGAAATAGACGATAAAAGAAAAGATTCATGGCTCAGGCAGGCACAGGCGTCGCATTTAAGATATCTTGAATCACCGCATCGGCTGTTTGGCCCGAAAATCGGGCCTGGGGTTCGAGGACCAACCGATGGGCTAGGACTGACAGCGCCATCTCTTGCACCTGCTCTGGCAAAACAAATTCGTACCCATCAAAGAGGGCTAATGCCTGGGCCAGTTTCATCAAGGCGATGGCTCCTCTGGGGCTAGCACCTAGCTGTACCCCTTCTGTCTGGCGGGTGGCCCCGACAATATCAATGATGTAACGCTTGAGTTCATCGCTGACTCGTATCTGCTGCACCTGTTGCTTGAGGGTAAAAATATCCTCTTGTGAGAGGCAGGGTTTAACCTGGTCAATGGGATGTTGCTGGATCTGACTTGATAAAATCTCCATTTCTTCTTCTGGAGAGATATAGCCCAAACTAAACTGCAGGGCAAATCGATCCATTTGGGCTTCTGGTAAGGGATAGGTGCCCTGGGCTCCCACAGGATTTTGGGTGGCAATTACAAAAAAAGGTGCGCTTAGCTTTCTCAGGGTGCCATCAATGCTGACCTGAGATTCGGCCATGGCTTCCAGCAGCGCCGATTGGGTGCGGGGAGAGGCGCGATTAACCTCATCTGCTAGAACGATATTGGCAAAAATAGGACCTTCGTGAAACTGAAAGGACTGTTCGATGGGGTTTAAGATTGAGACGCCCAAAATGTCAGAGGGGAGCAAATCAGGCGTAAATTGAATCCGCTTGAAGGAAACATCGACGGAAAAAGCCAGCGCTTTAGCCAGTGTGGTTTTACCCGTGCCAGGGTAGTCTTCTAGCAGCACATGCCCGCCACTGACAAAGGCGGCCAGCAGCTTACGCACAGCCCCAGTCTGCCCTTTGACTACCTGCTGAATATTCTCGGACAAACGTGCATAAATTTCTTGCCCAGAAGCTTGGCTAGAAATAGTATCTGATTCTACAGTTGACGATTCCATAACTGGGTCCTTGGTGTCCATGACTCAAGATAACTGAAACTTTGGGATTGGGGCACTAAGGGATGAGGATTCAATGAGGTTCTATCTTTTGCCGTACAGGCGTTCCATGGAACGCCTCTGCAGAAACTTTTTGGGATCTTATGGCTTTGGCTACATCACGTAGAAATGGTCTGACAATGGCTGTAGGCATGGGGGTAGGGTATTTTTGCTGCGATCGCACAGCTGGAACAATTTTGTCATGATTAAACGCTAAGCTGATCTCTGAGGCTAACAACCCATAAGCCTGATAGCTCAAGATTACCTGTGCGTATGCGTCGTCCCCCGCTACCCATTGTTCTTACTCTGCTGTTAGGCACGGGTCTATCTATCTTGGCCGCATTTGCAGTTGCCCGCTGGGAACGTGCCAACTATCGTCTTCAGTTTCAGCGCCAAACCGATGGTCTGGCCACTGCCCTGCAGCGTAGCGTTAATCGCTACACAGATTTACTCCTGGCCCTGGGGGATTTCTACACTGTCTCTGAGCAAACCATTTCTCGAACTGAGTTTAATCGCTTTGTTCAACGGGCACTCAACACCTATCCGGGTATTCAGGCCCTAGAATGGGCTCCAATTATCTCCGAACAAACTCGTACATCCTTTGAAACAGCAATTCAGGCTGAAGGCTATGGCGAATTTCAAATTACCGAACGAGACAGTCGCGGTGGTTTAATTCGTGCCGCCTCTCGCCCGTACTACATTCCGGTGACCTACCTACAACCTTTAGCTGGTAACGAACTTGCCTTTGGCTATGATCTGATGTCTGATCCTACGCGGCTGACTGCGCTGGAAACCGCACGAGATACTGGTCAGATTGCCGCATCAGGAAGAATTCGGTTAGTGCAAGAGCATAAAAATCAGTTTGGTTTTCTGGTCTTTTTGCCGTTATACAATACGTCTACGGTTCCTGGCACGCAAACATTACGTCAGGATCAGATTCAAGGTTATCTCCTCGGTGTTTTTCGGGTTTCAGATGTGGTTGAAGAGTCTTTAGAAACCCTCAATTACAATATCGACTTTACGCTAAGGGATCAAAGCGCTGCTGCATCTGAGCAGTTCCTGGGGCATTATGATGCGATCGCACAGGTTGTAACGACGGCGGCAGTTCAACAGGAGAGACAACCTGATGAGACTGTAAATGAAAAATTGCAATGCCTCACAACCACTGACTGTAGCCATCTCCTTGCAGTGGGTGGTCGTCAGTGGATCATTACCTTTACCCCAGCAGCGAACTATCCTGTGCTCACTCCATGGCGTGCCCTCTCTACACTGATCATTGGCTTTTTAATAACCACAATTATTGCTCGCTATCTTGCCCAAGCCCAGGCAGAACTGACCAGAACTCGCGAACTGAGTCAGGTCAAAATTCGTCTTTTTTCTATGGCGTCCCATGAATTACGAACGCCTCTGAGCACGATTTTACTCTCGGCTCAGGCATTAGAAGCTATCCCTCAGGATGACAATCATCATCGTATCTATAGTCGAATACGAGCAGCCGCCAAGCGGATGAACCAGCTCCTAAATGACCTGTTGACGCTTTCTAGAGCTGAATCTGGCAAGCTTCAGTTTTTGCCTGAAATTGTTAATCTGCAACACTATTGTCAACAGCTCATAGAAGAAGTGCAATTTAGTTTTCAAACATCGCCATCGATTGACTTGACAGTATCCGGCGATTGCCAAAAAGTCTATTTAGATCCTCACCTATTGCGAGCAATCCTAACCAATTTATTATCCAATGCCGTCAAGTATTCTGACAGTGTCCCCAGAGTCAGGCTAAGTTTAGTCTGTCAGCCTCCCACGATTACATTCGAGATTCAAGATCAGGGCATTGGTATTCCAGATGCTGATCAAGGTCGACTCTATGAAGCGTTTTATCGCGGAGCTAATGTTGGTACTGTTGCCGGTACGGGGCTTGGCCTATCAGTGGTCAGTGCTTGTTTACAGCTGCATCAGGGGACTCTGACATTTGAGAGTCAGATGGGCAAAGGAACAACGTTCAGGGTGATACTGCCATATATTGAATAATCTGATGAGGGACAATTTCACGGTCCCTGTAGCCGATACCCTACCCCATGCACTGTCTCAATCAGAGTTTTAGGGGCTCCAGACGTTTTCAATTTGTTACGTAAACTTTTAATATGTGCTTTAACAGTCTCTTCATCTGGCGGACGTTTCATAGACCAAAGCGATTCTAAAATAAATGCACGGCTGAGCACCCGTCGACCATTGCGCATTAACAGCTCCAAAATAGAGAATTCTTTTGGCGTTAGCCTGAGGGGTTGTTGATCGTAGCTAACTTCGTATGTACTGGGATCTAGGCTCAGGTTTTCCCAGCTGAGCATGACTGAAGAGTGTGAATTGCCCCGCCGTAGTAATGCCCGAATCTGGGCTAACAGTTCAGACAGGTCAAACGGTTTCACCATATAGGCATCTGCACCAGAATCTAAGCCGCGCACTTTATCCTGACTGGTGTCCCGTGCCGTTAGCATCAATACAGGTAGCTCGTAACCACGACTGCGTAATCGCTGGCAAAGTTGAATGCCGTCTAGATAGGGTAATGTTACATCCAACAGTGTCAGGTCATAATCCATCAGCTGCATCTGACACCAGCCTGCTTCACCATCTTTGACCGTGTCCACCACATAATGTTGGGCTTCTAATATCTCAGTCAAAGACTCTGCAAGCTGGATATCATCTTCTACCAACAGCAGACGCATGGTGACCAACTCCAGAGGAGCTGCTAGAAAAACTAGACTTTAGTATGGGCTAACTGATGGGGTTGGATTGTGCAATGAGATACATTTCCGTCGATTCGCTTGATTATTCAACGATATGGGTAACTTTGAAAATTTGCTCAGGTGGTTTGCTGGCAGTTACTGTTTCCCAATTTAGGCCTGCTAAAAACTGTTCGGGAGAGATTGTTTCTACCACATCTACCCCCCATTCACCGGGCTGCAATGATGTGGGAGAGTTGCCCATAGCAGGGGTCGTTTTAATGCCACCCAGGAGCATGATCCTATAGCTGTTTATTTGCCGAGCGGGCTCAGCCAAACGTTGAGTACCCAGACTTTGAGCACACAGGGCAGCAACGTCTGTAGGGGTTTTCTGCTGGGCATCAAAAAGGATTTCTACCATCCAATGGGGGTTGTCAATCAGACTACACTGGATGTCTGTATATGTTTTTAGCCCTTCGATAAAAACATTGGCGAAGTCCTTACGACTCAGATTGGATACGTGTCCCTCAAGAAGAGTACAGTTATGGGACAGAAGCATCCGGGTAAGCGTTGACATGTGCTACTTTGAAAAAATTTGGATGTTAATTAGGATATCAGGAGTTTGTCAGGTTACGTCCTTGAATAGGCGAGTCAGTTCAGATGTGGATAATGTGAGATGGATTGCCACAGGGTTGCATAAAAAACTCCCCTAGCTGATACTAGGGGAGTTTTTTAGAGAAGCTGACCAACAGCCATGTTAGCCGGATCTTAGGAGCTGATCAATATGTGATGATCCGTGAAAGAGCAATCACTAGGCTCAAAAAGTCTAGGCAAGAATACTAGCGGTTTCGATGACTGTATTATCACCGATAAAGAACAAGGACTCAATATTCTTGAGCGTATCAGTGCCAATGGCAGTCCCCTGAATCGTGAAATTATCGGCTGTTCCTAAGAATACATAGTCAGCGGCTGTCCCAGCAAACTGCACGGTGTCGGCTCCCAGCCCCCCGTCGACGATGTCATTACCCGAACCGGTTTGGATAAAGTCGTCACCGCTGCCAGTGAGAATGTCTTTAGCGCCATCACCCAGACCGTTAGGATCGACCATGTAGATGATGTTGTTGCCATCACCCGCAATGACAGTATCTGTACCGGTACCCAGACCGATGGAGTCGTTGCCTGTGCCAGTAATGATATCGTAGTCTCCGTTCTCAACGTAGACGGTATTGGTGCCGTCACCCAGATTTAGGCTGTTTACACCGCCACCACCGTTGACGGTATAGACAAAGTCGTCTCCGTCGAGAGTAGTCACTGTATCATTGCCGGTACCGAGACCAATGGTATTGTTGTCAGACCCGGTAATGGTGTTGTCGCCTGCAGTGGCCCAGAAGTTGTCATCACCTGCGCCTAGTTCAACGACGTTTGTGCCAGCGCCACTGCCAGCGCTATAGACAAAATCATTGCCAGCACCGGCATCAACGGTAACGTTACCGTCACTCATACCAATGGTGTCATTGCCAGTACCGCCGTCGATCAGGTCGTTGCCCTCAAGTCCACCCCAGATATTATCAGCATTGCTGGTACCTAAGATCACGTCGTCTGGCAACTCACCTGTGTTGAACTGGGCATCGGTGTTACTGAATAAACTGCCAGCATAGGGTTGACCGGCCTCAAAGGCATTGCCAACAACAGTACCATTGCTATCTACAAAGATGGTTGCCGTTACAGTGGGAGCAAAGGCAAGTCTGGTCACCACTGGATCGTGGTCACTGGCTAGACTGTCTGTGACAAAGAATTCAGAGTTGGTATGGACAATATCAATCTCTGCATTGTTCGCCAGGCTATCACTAACTAAAATGTGATCGAGTGTCTGGGAGTTCCCCTGGAAGATAAAGCTATAGCGCTCGCCTTCAGGAATGTTGTTGGTCAGGTTAGTTAACCCTGCTGATTCGAGACCGGTTACAGGGGAAACAAACTCAAATTCGTTCAAGTCACCCAGAACAACCACATTGGCACTGGGGTCTGTGGCCAAGGCATTAGAGACAAAGGTCTGAACTTCAGCCGACTGAGCCTGACGTTCGTCTAAGCTACCGTTGACGCTAACGTCTTCCTGACGGGCGGCAAAGTCTTGTTCAATACCCAGAATGGGGGCACTACCGCCTTTGGATGAGAAGTGATTGTTGACCACAGTCACCTCCTCGCCATTAAAATCGAAGGTGGCTACCAGCGGTAAACGACCGCCATCAAAGGCTTCTCCAGGAGCCTGGCTACCAACGGTCTGTACGGACCCAGGCACCAGACTAACTCGGTCGGGGTTGTACAAAAAGGCAGTGCGGATGTTACCACCGGGCTGACCGCCGCTCTCTCCTTCAGTAATGAAGGTGTTGTCGATAAACTCATAGTTGAGGCTATCGTTATCGAGGCCATCATCGGCTAGGTCAATGGCATCGATCAGCTTTTGTAAGGTGTCACTGGCGGAGGTAATGCCGTCGTTAATTTCAGCGCCGCTGTTATCCTGTACTTCCTGCAAACCGATGATGTCAGGACTGCCCAGATTGTTGACAATTTGGTTAGCGATCGCAGCAAAACGACCATCTCCCTCATCGTCATCTACATCATCAGCACCATCTTCGGTCTTAGTGGGGTCCTCCACAATCGGGTCAAGATTGAGCACGTTGTAGGTGGCAATGGTCAGCTGGTCCGCTGTGCCGACCAGGCTAGTGGTCTCTGGTTGCAGACCGGCTGAGACAATATTGGGCGTAAAATCGACCGTGGGAATAATCTCAAAGTTACCAAAGCTGTAGTTAACAACCCCAGTCACATCCCCTAGCAGGTCCCCTACATTCACATCCGGGAAATCAAAGTTGAAGACCCCAGAATCTTCGTCGATCTGAATTTTCTCAGGATTAAAGTCATCGGGGCTAATATTGAGCGTACCGCGCTGACTAAGACCAGAGGCATTAGCTCCCTGGTCAACCACGCCAAAGATTTCGCCAAACCGGTTGGTACCCGCCACCGCTTTCACATCCTGAGCCGTGACCAGCATGCCTTCTAAGGACTCAAAAAAGTCAATGCCATCGTTGACTGCGTCGTAGGTGGCAAACGCATCATCATCGATGTTGGCATTAGGCGGCATCCGGCCACCGGCACCAATGATGGTGGGGTTGACTGTAACGGTAGGACCGGGAACCACGGTGACCGTCGGACTGGTCAACTGGGTGGTTGGCAGGTTCCGAGTATCGGTATCGCCTGGGAAGAACTCAGCCACAGTGGCCGCAACTTCAACCGTATTACCCACCACTAGCTGATTCAGGATGGGCGCACCTGAACCCGTGAAAACAAAAATTCCATCCGACGTGGCGATGTTGCCATCCCCAACCGGATCTTGCAAATAGAAGCCATTGGTATCAATAGCCGTGACCACCCCAGTGGTGACCACATCATCCCCGGTGATACTAAACGTATCGGCGGGTAGTGTGTTAAAGAAATCAGCTACTGTTTGGCCGTTAAGCACAAAAGGAGATACCTGGCTGGCCCCCTGGATATCGTAAATTGGGGTAATGGCCACTGGAGCCTCGGTGCCGTAAATGGAGATTGTGTTGCTATCTTCATTGGCAACCACCAGCAGATTCTCTCCAGTGGGACTATCGGCTGCCGAGATAAAGGTTAATCCTTCCGGCTCGCTGTCCCCTGCGTTAGTGAGAAATTGCACAAAGGTAGGAGCCGTGGGGTCGGTGACATCGTATACGGTGACCCCTTCAGCTCGCTCCAGACCAATAAAGGCATAGGTGCGGCCATCAATTACCCCCACGGTTAATCCCTCAGGTTCGGGGCCTTTGTTATCGCTACGACCGTCCAGGCTGGCGGGGTCGCTAACATTGGCAAAGGCAATGGCCTCTAGCTGATTGCCGCTGTCAAATACAGTGTTGCCGCTAGCATCGCGAATGGTAAAGGAGCGACCACCATAGGAGAACAGCTGGTCGAAGTCGCCATCGCCGTCGGTATCCCCATCAATGGTGGAGACTTGCAGACGACCCAGGTTTTCATCTAGCTGCAGTGTCGCCGCATCGGGAAAGGCGGTGGGATCCAGGGTCAAGCTGCTAATGCGAGCATCTTCGTCACGGGCATCGCCTTCGTTAGCGGTAATGGTGTAGGTTTGACCGTTGATATCAAAGGTTGCGATCGCATCCGGTTGGAACAACCCTTGCACCGGCTGAGTTTGCAAATTACCGGCAATGCCATCCTCATCACTGGCATCCAGCTCATTCCCAGGCACACTGTGGTCTTGAGTCCCCAGGGGCTGAATGTCTGTAACTGTCGCCGTTGCAATATCAACTACCGCGATCGCATTGTTTTCCTGCAGAGTCACAAAAGCCGTACTGTTATCCTCAGACACAGCAATATACTCAGGTTCCAAATCTTCTGCAGCCGACTTACCCGGAAAGATCCGTACACCTGCTGCCCGCAAAGTATCGGCATCAAATCCAGTAAAGTCTGCTGTGGAAACATCACTGCTGGTCAGGTTGTTAATCCCACCAGACAGATCGATGATGCTGATAGACCCATCTGGATCGATCCCAGCATCCGGTTCTCCTTCGTTGGCCACCAGGATTTTGGTGCCATCGGGGGTAAACGTCAGCATATCGGGTAGTGAACCCACCGTCACGCTACTCAAAAGAGCACCATCTACCGTATTAAAGAAGGCAACGGTGCCAGGGTCAGTTGCTACAGCCGCCTCAATAGCCACAGCAACCACACCGTTATTCACCGCAATGCTGTTGGCAATGCCAGTGAGAGTAATTGGCATCAGCGGTGTGGGGTTAGCTGGATCACTGAGATCAAAGACCTGCAGTGTAGAACCCCCATCCACCACAAACAGACGGTTGCTAATCGGGTCAAAGGCAGTAATCTCGGCCCCGCTTAAACCACTAATGCTGCCTTTCAGCTCAAAGAAGTCAGGGTCACTGGGCACAGGCGCGTCGACATTAGAAACAAAACCACCGGGAGAACCGATGTCGTTACCGCTGTTGCCGCCTGCCGCCCGACTGGTGTAAGCATCGCCAGCTGGAGTCACAACACCATCGCCACTCAGGGCAAAACTGTTTTGATCCCTCAGATCCGTCAGATAAATTGAACCGGCTCCATCATCTAAGGTGCCATCATAGGAGACAGAAATCAGAGCATTAGCCTGGGTTTGATTGTCGCCGCTGTAGCTTGCAAAACTATCCCACAAACCAATGGTGTCTCCGCCGTTATTTAACCCCAAGGCTGACCAATCAGTCACCGCTACCAGATTAATCCCTGTCCCCCAGGCGGCGGTAAAGTCTGCTTCAGAAACCGCATCGGCATTGTAGAGAATAGCAGTCTCTCCTGCCTGGATCACACCGCTGGCAATGTTAGCACTGGAGACCGCCGTCCCGTTGTTGTCATCAATGACATAGCCAGACAAATCAACGGCATTAGCACCGGCATTAAACAGCTCAACCCACTCCCAGTCTGATTCTGCACTGGCTGGGTTGAACATGATTTCGCTGATGACTAAATCAACCGTGGGGGTAACCGCAATCGGAGCACCATTCCCCGGAGAACCTACAGCGGGCTCTGTACCAGAGGTGCCTGCCAGAGCGAGGGTTTCAACGGCACCATTTTGCCCAGCAACACTTTCAGCCGCCAGGTCCACATCATAGGAGACTCCGGACGTTGCTGCTGGGTAGGCTTCAACATCGGCTAAAACCCCCGTTGTGGTCGGATCACCCACCCAGAGAGTCACTGCATCACCGCCGCTACCCAAGCCAGCGCCATCAACAAAACCAACTTCCACACCGGTTAGGTCGATGACAGGGCTCCAAACATTAATAAAATCGGTAACAGCCGCTGCATTATCAATGACAACAATGGCTGAATCTCCTGGCTCCAGTTGAGTAATGCCTTGAATTAAATCGGCAGCAGCAGCATCTTGAGATTCATCATCATAGAAAAGGTCAGGATCAACCCCAGATACCCAGGCCGTTGTGCCCGTATTGGTAATTTCAAACCAGTCTGCAGTCAAGTCATCGCCACTCTGACCGGACCAGATTTCAGTAATCTGCAAATCAAAGCTAGCTGTGGCCACAGTGCCATTGATGGTGATGTTGTCGATACCCATGGGTTCGCTGCCGGAGGGAGTTCCCTCATAGCTCACTCGAATATCCAGGGTAGATCCAGACTGACCGGCCAGCAGTGTTGACATATAGGTATCAAAGTTGCCAGTGGTGGAGTCAGCCTTATCCAGGAAGCCAGTACTTGTGGTAGCCCCATCAATAAAGAGTGCCAACGGATCATCATCGGCAAAAACAGCCCCCCCATCCAAGGGACGATAATCCTTAAAGGCAGATTCATCGGTCCGAGCTAGAAAAATGGTCTGAAACTCGCCTGAGTCAATCCGTGCTTCAATCTTAAAACCGTCGCTGGAGCTAGCTTCAAAATCTCCAATGGCCGCTAAATCGATGGCAATATTGTCGATGGACGTGGCCGAAGAAATGTCAAAGGTCCAGGTGGCATTATTAATACCCACCGCATCAGCATCGTTCAAAGCAAAAAAGGCGGTTGTATTCTGACCAGCCAAACCGAGGGAGTCATTTGGGAAAGGAGAACCTGTGCCTCCTCCACTCACATCGGCAACAGTGTCATCTGCCACGTCAAACGGCATACCAATGCTGCTGCCATCTACTTGTCCAAAAACGTCTCCACCAGTGCCGCCACCAGAGTCGTAGTCTAATACGTCAGCTGTGCTGATTAAATTAATGGCACCGCCATCAAAATCCTCAAATGCAATCTTTGCCATGTCTGGCGTTTCTCCTATGCAATGAATCTGGATTACTTGAACTGGTATGTCAGAGAGACCTTTAAAGTACCAGCTGAATGCTACTTTAAAAGCGCTCTCTAAGGACTGTGATTAAAGGTTGTGAGCACTGTTGTCCCTGCCATCAGTCAGCCGGTACAGAGAACAACAAAATCGTGCGACTCCCTTATGGTTATGACAGTTAAAACATCAGCAATGGAAATGGCTTATTCGATCATTGCCGTGTCACGTCCCCACAACTGCGTCCATTTGACCGTCACAGACCCAGGTAAAGAAAAGGTAAAAAGACAGGACAAAATTAGCGTTCTTTAGGCTGACTTCATGTTTTTGATAGATCCTTGACTAAATCGTTATTATTAGTTTTTGTAAGAACTGAGTGGCCCAGGGAGACTAGGCTGATGTTCTGATTTTGCTCCATTAAGAAATGCAGGGAACAAACTCTCTTGGCATAGGTCTAATTGCCACAATAGTGATAAAGAGACTGGCAAATTCTCGGAGTTTAAACCCTTGTGCGCCTCTCATAAAAGCTTAAAGCACCGATTGCAGTGAGGGTGAAAACCTGATTTGATTGGCTGTTGGGAAGTTATGTAAAAGGATAAACAGTCTGTTGCGATCGCTAACTGATGGACAGAATAACAGTCTGTCTATAGGCAACTTTATCAATGCTTTCTAGAATCTTTATAAACGGACAGACTGTCCTGGCAAGGACTGAGAGGGTGGTGCGATTTCAATAGCGGCCCTAGTCAACCCAAATCAGATAGACAGCTATAATAAAATTAATAATTCTGATTTGAACTATATAGGCAGTAAATCTGAAAGATTCTGTTTGATTTTGGTATGCCAGCTGCGCCTATTCCCGAAAATGATGCTGATCGCCTAGCGGAACTACACTATTACAGGATTTTAGACACTCCTGCTGAAGCATCCTTTGACGAATTAACCCGTTTGGCAGCCTACATTTGCCAGTCACCCGTGGGCCTGATCAGTTTGGTAGATAAGCATCGGCAGTGGTTCAAATCTGTTTGTGGTCTCGATATTAGTGAAACCCCCAGACAGCAAGCGTTTTGTGGCTACACCATTTTGGATAACGCTCCATTCGTTGTAGAAGATGCCAGCATCGATGCCCGTGTTAACGATAATCCTCTGGTGCTGAGCGACCCTAAGATTCGCTTTTACGCAGGTATTCCCCTGGTGTCCCCTCGGGGGCATGCGCTGGGTTCGCTTTGTGTGATTGACTTTGTCCCTAAAAAGTTAAATCAAAGTCAGATCGACGGGCTGAAAACATTGGCATCTCAGGTGATGCAGCTGTTGGAAGCGCGGCTATTTTCTGAAAAGATTACCCACTATACCAATGTTTTAGAAGATGCCCATTTTCAGGCCCTAAAAGCCAATCAGGCCAAGTCTCAGTTTTTAGCCATGATTAGCCATGATATTCGGACACCGCTCCATGGCATCGTTACTGCATTGGATTTGCTATCGGATTCACAACTTTCGTCACAGCAGCAAAATTATGTAGCAACAGCTAACATATCTGCTCAAATACTGCAGGCGATTATTAGTGATGTGCTAGATTTTTCCAAAATTGAGGCCAATAAGCTCACGCTCAACCCCACATCGACCTCGCTACTTGAGCTATGTGCAACAATTAAGCAGATTCTCCAAGAGGAGATTTCACAAAAGCAATTAAAGTTTGCCATTGACTTTGACCCAGCCATTCCAGAGAGGCTATCCATTGACAAAAATAGACTTTCTCAGATTCTGCTAAATTTGTGTAGCAATGCGGTCAAATTTACGCCGATTCAGGGCTCCATTAATCTGAGCTGTCATTTACAGCACATGGACGCTGACAGTGTCTCTGTCAAAGTTTGTGTTACCGATACCGGCATTGGCATTGCTCCCGATCAGCAACAAGATATTTTCTCTCCGTTTGTACAAGCCGACAATCATAACTATCAAGAGCATGACGGCACCGGACTGGGGTTAGCGATTTCGTCCCGGTTGCTGGAGTTAATGCATTCCAAGCTACACCTGAAAAGTACCCTAGGGGAGGGCTCCGCGTTTCACTTTGATTTGAGCTGTCCAATTGTTAATGAAGCTCCCGATCACGCCCCTGCTCAGAACCCCCTAGAGGCTATTCAACAGCATTTAAATCGTGCAATTCGAGTATTGGTGGCAGAAGATAATCCGGTAAATCAGAAACTGTTGCACCATCTATTGCAAAAAAATGGCTGCATCGTTAGCCTGGCGAGGAATGGTAAAGAGGCCTGCCAGCGTTTTTTGGAGCATTCCTTTGATGTGGTACTGATGGATTTGGAAATGCCGGTGATGGCTGGCGAAGAGGCTGCCCAGGAGATTTTTGACTACTGTCAACAGCAACAAAGACAGGTGCCCATTATTATAATTACGGCCCATGCGATCGCAGAAACCCAGGAGCGGATCATGGCCAAGGGTATCAATGGGTATCTGACCAAACCGATTCGAGCCAAGGATTTGCTAGGTGCGATCGCGCAGGTGCTGACCTAACAGCACTACAAGCGCTAGCTCAGCTAGGGGATGAACTGCTCTAGAGCCATTGCTATTTGACGATGTCTCGCAGCTAAAGTCATCCCGAGGATCAGCAGTGCCCAATACAAAAACAGCGGACAAAGCTACTCAAATGCTCTGTCCGCTGTTTTGATCAAAAAAGACATTAACCAACTTACTCGTCGTCGTCCTCGTCCTCATCATCCTGAGGATACTCAAAGCTGTTTGACCGATTAGTCAAAACCGACTTACCAAGACTCAATGCACGCTGAGCCTGCAATTCTGCTTTCCGCTTCCAAACAGCGCGATGCATGTTGCGCTTAGATTTGGAGCGTTTCTTCTTAGGAACCGCCATGGACCTGCTGGGGTAAATTTAGACAACCTATTGATGATAAACCAAAGTTGCACTGATAGCACAACTTCTAAAACGAGGGCCCCGCCCCCGACCTGAGCAATGACTCAGCGCCTCGAAAATACGTAGCCCAATACTCAGTGATGGGCTGCTGGCTCCATTCTTGACGGCTCACCCGCAGATTGAGTACCGGCACAGCAATACCATCACTGTTTTCGCCCGTCACATTAATCACCACTTCTGTGATCAGCAAATCCTGGTCAAAACTACGCTGTGCCCCAGCCCGAGCCGCCATATTGGCTCGCCGGACCAGACTGCTATACGGTTCATCCCCCTCCAGGGTCAAAAATAGATTTAACCGAGATGTATAGGCATGGGCTGTCTTGGGCATAATCAGCGCTTCAGTTAACCACAAAGCACCGGAAGTCCCTAGCAGCAGTGCCAGCCCAGCAGGCGCAAACGAAGCGCTGAGACGTCGAATGGGGAGACGCTGACGTCGCCGTCTGGAATATGGACGGGAGAGAGATGTCGTAGACATGTAAGTTAACAGATACTAGGAGTAATGCCCTACGGATAGAACTGTAATATAAACCGTATCCAGAAGCTTGGTTTCAGGAAAAATCAAGCTTCTGGCTATCAAAATGCAATCAACCCAACCACTAAACAACTATTGTCAAACTTTCCCACTTTTGTACCTGGAATCATCAGATATGAGCACGCCACTAAGGCCACAATTTTGATTGGATGGTGGATCTGGCCCCGAACACTAACCAACAACCGCCCGACTGATCAGAATCTATAAGTTGATACTGTATATCAACGCAAGCGGCTCAACTTGCAGTAATATATGGCGCTGAATGCATCTGTTCCCTTCAACGTCCAATCTGTATTTGGTGGTCTCTGATGTCGAATAGCTGGGCAATTATTATTGGAATCAATCAGTATCAGGGGTTTCAGCCGCTGATGCAGGCTCAAAATGATGCGGTGGGTATTCGAAGATACCTGATTGAAGAGGCTGGATTCCCACCAGAAAACTGCATCTTGCTGAGTGATTTGTCCAAATCGACGGACCAGGAAGCTGTTTTTCCTGACCGGGTTGCCATTTATGATTGGATCGAAACGATCTGCCAGGGGCGAGTCCAGGAGGAGGATACGCTCTGGTTCTACTTCAGTGGCTATGGGGCGCAGGCTAACAATCAAGACTATCTGATGCCCGTTGACGGTGATCCGGCTCAGGTTAAACAAACTGGCATTGCGTTGCAAGATGTCGTCAAACATATCAAACAAGCACCGACTAAGAACACGATGATGGTGCTGGATATGAACCGCAGTCAGAGTGCCTTAGCGGGGCAGGCGATTGGAGAACAGGTGATCAAACTGGCCCGTAAAGCCCGGATTCCCCTGATCTTGTCCTGTCAGCCCAATGAATTTTCCCATGAAACCCTGGCTGTGCGTCATGGGTTATTTACGGCAGCACTCCTAGAAGGGCTACGCTATGACGGCTGTGCTACTCTCAGTCACTTGGAGCGCTATCTGATTGAGCGGATTCCAGAGCTATGTGAACACCATTGGCGACCGATTCAAAATCCAGTGGTGATGCTTCCCGAAGAGCAAAAGTTTCAGCTGCTGTGGCATCAGCGAGATGCAGCCGCTGTGGCGACGGCTGAGGCAGGGGCAACGACGGCTATGGCTACCCCGGCGACCGATATGGCCATAGGTGAGCAGGTGCCAGATACCGAGTTTCTCATCCCCGATAGCCCGGAGTCTGATTTGATTCTGGATAATCCCGACGCTGATTTGATTCCAGATAATCCGGATGCGGACCTGGGGGATGAAGCCAATCTGATTCCAGACCCTACCCCAGTTCTGAACCTGGAGGAGGAACTGCCAGAAGAGTCGCCACAGGAACCGTTTTTGGTGGAGACGGATACCCCTGTTGATGGGGATATCTATGGCACCGCTGAGGTGGATGAGCTGCCTGAGGAGAAACCCGTCAAGGGCAATTGGGGAGGCTGCATCGGTCTGCTAGTGGCGTTTGCGGCGTTGGGATTATTGCTGGCGGTACTGTTCCGCAATCAGGCCCTGGTGCAGAGTACGCTCCAGGATCGGGTGCCCCCAGAGTGGTTGGCCCGGATTGGTCTCGGGGAGACAGATGGGGAGGGGGAACCAGATGGGGAACCAGAGGGCACCGACACGCCAGACACGGCAGCAGGGGAGGTGCCTGCTGAGCCAGGTGATGATACGGCGGCCCCGGCTCCAGATAACCCGGACGCTGAGACACCAGATAACCTAGATGCTGAAACGTCAGCCGAGACTGATACCCCCGTTGTCGTAGAACCAGATGGTGCAGAGGCCGAGACTGAGGCCGAGACCCCGGATGGGGAGGCTGAGGGGGCTGAGGATGCTGGGACACCAACCGAGCCGGTAGCTGCAGCGGGTAACACGGCGGCGTCACCGACTTCGACGGATGATGGGGCTGCCACAGCGGCGCTGCTAGAGGATGCCCGTCGGTCACTGCGGCCAAGTCAGGCCTCTCGATTTGCTAGCGCGATCGCAACCGCCCGTCAGATTCCCCCTGGCGATCCCAACTATGCCCAGGCCCAGGCAGATATCCAGCGTTGGAGTCAGGTAATTCTCGACCTGGCTGAAGGCCGAGCTGCTGACAACGAACTAGATGCCGCCATTAGTGCGGCCCAGCTAGTCCCCAGGGAACCCGCCAATCTCTACAGTCAGGCCCAGGACCGCATTGGTCTTTGGCAAGAGCGGGCCGGTGTGCGGGCGCTGATCCGTGAAGCCCAGGCCATACCTCGGATGGGGCAGGCCAGCACCTATCAAAGGGGAATTTTGAAGCTGCAGGAAGTACCTGACAATCTGCCCACTGAGCATGCCGATGCCCAGCGACTGATTACAGAATGGTCAGGGCGAATGCTCTCCATTGCTCAGGCTCGGGCCGCCCAAGGGCGATTCTTTAGCGCCATTGAAGCAGCTGAATTAATCCCTGAAGATACCGCCAGCTACGACCAAGCCCAGGCCGAGATTCGCCGTTGGCGGGGGGAATAGGCTTGCTAATCTGCTAGCACCGTTTGCACATCCCTCAGGATGTCAACGATACTCTGTAGTTTGGTCTCAATTGCCTGCTTCTGTGTCATCAGCTGATTGAGCCGCCGATAGCGGGCAATGGCCATACTTAAGACCGGCACCTGATCGGGAGGACACTGTTCTGCTTGGATGGTGCCACAGCTGGTCAGACGGCAGAGATAATACTGGCTAGGGTTGCTGCGAGTGTCGGCTGCAGCACTGGGGCAAGACTCCTGAGCCAGCACACTAGCCTGATTCCCAGAGGAAGAACTCGCCGCCGATGACGTGCTTTTGAGCGATCGGCCATTCTCCAGCACGGCGTTTTCGAGGGCCGATAAATAATTCATCAAATCATTGGCATCACCGTGGCGAAAGAGAGCCAAATCAGCATCGCCAAAACCACGGACCGGTTTAGCTTGGCCTGGGTGGTGTTGCTCGCCCTGGCGATTTGAGTATTTAACCGCTGCATTCAAGCTCGCCTCGGACGCTAGCCAGCCTGACACTACCGGCCCCTCTGCATAAATCTGATGAATCTTTTGGGTAAGCTGCCGCAGCTGCACCTGGTATTGCTGAACTTTAGTGTAGATTTCAGTCAGCGTATTCAGGGCAATAGCGGGATTAACTTCATGGCGGAGACTGTTGACTTCGCCATCGTCTGTGTGTGGAAGCTGGGGAATCTTAGAAGTAAAAGACATTACATACGCTACCAAACCGCCAGTTTGATCAAGTGAGATGGATGCCAGCCCTGATAAGCTCTACACAGCCGTTGCCAATTCTAAAGCAACCCAGATAAATCCGTTTGAAACCGATAATAGTTAATAGAATCTTTGAGTAATTGGGGGGCAATACATCTTTAAATCTGGATTAAAGTCTGGCATTAATCCAGAGATAGATACAGAAATAACACCCACCAATTCCAGCCATAGTATACTGTGGCCTTTTGGTAGCGCCACAGATGCCTGAGCAATCCGATGACGCGATAGAGACTTGGGCCATGGCCTATAATCTTCCACTAGGGTATAGTAGAACGCTCGCTGGCTGTGCCACTGAAGTGATTGTTACGTTTCTATAGGCAATTTTTTTTGATACATGCCAGCATAGAGGTGCATCCTGATGGGTAGTTATCTGCTCTGAGGGCATGGTTTTATTGGGGACATGGTTTTTTCCATTTTGCTGTTTGACTGCCCATACGATTATTGATCGTTCATCTGGGTCATTAAATTATGCGTTTACCTCCATCTGTTCGATACTTTCCGTCTCGACTGCAGGGCCTTATGAATCCCTGGCTTTGGCTAGGTATCCTGGTGACAGGAATTGTGGGCGTATATGCCTGGGAGTATCGTCAAAATCCGGGGCAGCTCCCTTGGCAAATTGGGACCACTGGCCGAGGGGTCACGGGCGATGCCACGTCTACCGATGTTCTGCTTGAGTCGCTCACGCCTGAAGAGCAGGCCGTAGCCGTTGAGCTAGACAATGTAGAGTTGTTGCTAGCCCAGCTCGATTCCGATGTGTCTGCCCTCACCTCTGGCGGTGAATCCAGTGCAGCAGCATCTCTAAATGCAGCCTTGGCTGATGCGGCTGGAGAAACCAGAGAATCTAGTGTCGAGCGCTTAACTCGCTACATTGACGAATATAGTTTTCTAGGTGCTGGTGCCCGAGGCTCAAATATTGACCAGGCTGACGTACAGGTACAGCAGCCATCTGAATCAGTATTAACCTTCCAGCCAGATGCGGATACTCAACCAGAAGAAGCGCCGCCATCAAATGTTTTGGCTGAAGCCTTGGCACGGCAGCAAGCGGCAGCGGAGACAGCCACCTCTCCTGAGATCAGCGTCGATTCTAGGGGGCTGCCCGTGACTGAGGAAACGGCAGATGACGCCGCTGATACCCCAACGTTCTCGTTTGATCAAACAGGGGTGGTGCCCGGTAGTTTGGATGGGTTGAATCAGACATTTATTCGCACTACTCCTAGTATGTCGCCGCCACCGGGAACCACTGGGTATGTACCGCCAGCCTCACTCCCCACTTTTAGCCAGCAAAATCGAGCGGCAGGCATTGCCCCAGTACCAGCGCAGTCATCCTTTGGTTCCTTTGATCAGTCATCACCGGCAGTACCCGATCGTTCTCAGGCATTGCCCCCTGGTGAGATATCGACTACGCCTCAATTAGAGACACCTGTATTGGGTGGCGCTTCACAAGCGGCACCTACTCAGCCAAGGAATGCTTGGGAGAGCTTTTGGGATTAGGATATGGCAAAACAGAAGGGTAAAAAAACTGGCCAGGCAACTAATCGAGTGGTGTACTCTGAGTTTGGTCAGAACCCAGCGATGGCTAGGGCGGTACCTGATCGCCCACCGGCCGAACAAGACCTGCGGGTAGAGGTGAGTGGCAAAGGTCGTAAAGGTAAAAAAGTCACGATTATTACTGGATTTCACCATGGGCCCGAGACATTAACAAAGCTAGCTAAAGCCTTAAAGGCTCAATGTGGCTCCGGTGGAACAGTCAAGGACAACACCATTGAGATTCAAGGGGAGCATGCCCCCAAGCTGGTGGCGCTACTGATTGAAAAGGGATATCGTGCTAAGCGCAGCGGAGGCTGAGCTTGGCTATGGGTTTCTGGCGATTTCTGACCCGGTCAAAGCGACTGCGGTATATGCTTGTCAGTGTGTTTATCTGTAGCTGGCTTGTCAGTATTGACGTCGGCGCACGGGCGGCAAACAACTGGCACCAGCAGCCTTGTGTTAAGGCTCTGAGCCAACGTCAAATCTTGCCGGTCGATAGGGTACGCTACGGGGCTCAACCCATATCACAACAGCAGTTTGCCGCAGCGGTTTTAAGAGCCTTTCCAGGTAAATTCGCAACGGCTAATCAGGCGTTGGGGTTGACCTTTGAAGGGGCAACTGAAGTGGAGCAGCTGTTGGTGGCTGCCTTGGGAGATGTCGCCCTGGGGCAGCAGGCGGTGTTGAGATCGCAAGCCCTAGCCATTTTGACCACTGGAGCCGCCCTACCCTACCAAGCAAATGCCACCCGCCTGCTAGCCGCAACCTTTCGCGACAGCGCCTTGATTTCTCCCGAAAGCCGTGAAGGCGTGGCCGCCGCCCTGGCCCAGGAGGTGATTCCCAAGGAGGCGGATTCCCGCTTATTCGGCACCCAGCCCAGTTTGTATCCCAACCGTAGCGAATCCTATGGCATGGCCGCCAAGCTGCTATGTGCCGCCAGTGCTGACCCAGCCGTGGCGGCTCTGGTGAGCGATCGCATCCAACCGGCTACGGTGTCTCCTGGTCCCATTCCCCAAAACGAAATTCGTGGAGCCTGGCTCACCAATATTGACAGCCAGGTCTTGTTTAGTCGAGACAATCTGGAACCAGGGCTACAGCGCCTGGCCGCCCTGAATTTTAATACTGTGTATCCCACGGTTTGGAACTGGGGGTATACCCTCTATCCCAGTGCCGTAGCCATACGCACCTTTGGCTACCAGCAAGGTCTGTACCCCGACGTAGAAAATACCGGAGAACGAAATGAATCCCTGGAAGCCGCCCAGGGCGATCGCGATATGCTCCTGGAGCTGATCGAACTGGCCCATCCCCTGGGACTGCGGGTAATCCCCTGGTTTGAGTTTGGGTTTATGGCCCCAGCGGACTCAGCCCTGGTCCGGGCCCATCCAGAATGGCTGACCCAAAAGGCCGATGGTACCAAGGTTAAAGCCGAAGGCATTCACGATCGCGTGTGGCTGAATCCATTTCACCCTGAGGTACAGCAGTTTATCCTCGACCTGGTGAGTGAACTAGCGGCTAACTATCCCATCGACGGCTTTCAGGTGGACGACCATTTTGGTTTGCCAGCTGCCTATGGCTACGATCCCTATACCATTAACCTCTATCGCCAGGAGCACAGTGGCCAGGCTCCTCCTAGGGATATCTATGACCCGGAATGGACTCGCTGGCGGGCCGATAAAATCACTGATGTCATGGGCCGTACCTTTGCCGTTGTTAAGGCGCGACAGTCAACAGCTATTGTGTCGGTCTCTCCCAATCCCCATGAGTTTGCCTATAAGCACTTTTTGCAAGATTGGCATACCTGGGTTAACCAGGGCTATGTTGAAGAGTTAATTATTCAGCTTTACCGTAGCGATCTGGGTCGATTTGTGTGGGAAATGAACCGTGAATCAGCCCAAAGCGCTCGTCACCATATTCCAACAGCAGTGGGTGTGCTCAGTGGTCTGCGGGGGCGACCTGTGGCCATGGATTGGATTCAAGAACAGGTGGCTGCTATTCGCGATCGCAGCTATGCAGGCGTCTCCTTTTTCTTTTACGAATCACTCTGGTGGTCAGATACCGAGACATTAGAGCAACGTCAGCAATCCCTGCTAGAGCTATTTCCCAACAAAGCAAGAGCTCCCCAGGTGTGATTCAACAGGTGTGATTGAATCTATAGCCGAATAATGGTTGCTTATGGGGAAGGAGCCACCGGTTCTGCTGCTGGTGCGATTGGTGCGGCTGGATTGGCAGGGTCAGCTAATCGGTTTACCTGCACCCCTGTTGCTGGTTCCGGCACCGTTTCAATCACATTGAGATCGTTGATAGTTTCATCGATTTGGATTACGTTCTCTGTCGGAATAGCCGTAGCTTCCACTGGTGGGGCAATGGCTTCCACAGGTGTAACCGGCTCGACCGGGGGGGCGGGAGCTGTTTCAGGGGGGGTAGGAGCAATCACGTTGGGCTCTGGTGCTGTGGGCACGTTGGCATCAGGAATAATAGGCGTCGGTGGTTTTTCAATCGGCTGATTCGGCCCCTCCCCAGGGGTAGGACCACCGGGAACCGGATTGGGTGCTGGGTTAGGAGCTGGATTGGGAGCCGGATTGGGAGCTGGATTGGGAGCCGGATTGGGAGCTGGGTTGGGAGCCGGATCGGGCGCTGGTGGTTTAGCGGGTGGCCCAGCAGTAGGCGGCGGTGGCTCGGCAGGGGGACGTGGTGGACGGGCATCTGGCTCCGCTGGTGGTACCGGCTGATTGCCCGGTTGATTACCTGGTTGATTACCCGGTTGATTACCTGGTTGATTACCTGGTTGATTGCCCGGCTGGTTAACGGTGGCACTAACCACACTTTCAAAGCCGTTTTGCTGCAAAAAAGCGGCGGCTGGAGAAGCAGCAAAATCAGGGATCGCTCTGTTGGCAGCAACCGATTCGTCCCTATTCGCTGAGAGAAATGCCGGATTCTCAATCACGGTATCATCATTTTCAAAGCTCTGCTGCTGCTGGAGCGCATCCTGGATTTCTTGCCTGACCGCATCAATGGCTTCATCACCGGTCATAGCTTCACTATCATGCAGCTGCAGATCAGCGGCTAAATCACTGGTCTGGTAAAACAATTCCAGATCAAACGAAAATCTCTCTATGCTGCCATCCTCTCGCAGTACGGCCATTTCTCCAGCGTGCAGAGGTTGTTGCTGAGAGCCATCCTGGTTAAAGGCCATCATCGGACCTTCTGGATTATTAGTCAGAGCGCCAATGATAGTGACGTTTGTTTCAGGAATAAACCGCACAAACAATGCTGAGCCATGGATACCGGTCACCGCATTGGGGGTTTGGATCGTGGTGCCACCTTGTCCCGGAGGAATGAGCAATAGGACTGTGCCGTTAGATAGACTGAAGTTGCGAGTGTTGGGGGTAAACTGAAAAACCGCACTTTCGCCAATCCGGGCCAATGACCCATCGTTAAAGCGCAGTTCGGCTCGTGCCCTGCGGGCGGTGCTGAGTGCATCCCCAATCCCTAAGACATCAGAAACTCTGGCCCTACGGGAGCGGCCATCGGTAAACAGCTCTACCCGATTGCGTGTGAGTTCTACCCGAGCCCATGTCAGAATAGACTGGGCACTGGCAGACCTGGGCACTGACAACAACATCCCCACGGATGCGCATACCAGGGACAGCCAGCGACCAGTTGTCGCTACATTCAGTTTTTCCATTACAGTCGGTTAATGAACCAGCTTAAGCCTCAAGGACGACTATTCAATCACCTCAGTTCAACTAATCGCTGTGCGGCACTGGAGTAATTAGAGCCAGTGCTATGCCCACAGGAACAGTGAGATCATTGAACCCCCCGCATATGTAAAGTTCTGAATACACCCTTAAATTTATGCTACCGGTGTTATCCGCAAAGGTGGGCAAGATTTGATGAAGTGTCCGACGTTAGTTCACACTTTTTTTAAAGATTGTGTTGAATTTCTGATCAACCTCCAGGTCAAAAATCATCCAACAACGGCCCTAAGCGAGTCAGTATGGGGTCATCCACGGGCTGGGGGGCGTCATTGGCCGTTGCCGCAGCTGGTTCAGAGGTGGTCATGGCTCCAGGGTCGGTCGGTGATATCTCGGATAAGGGACCATCGGCTTGATGAAATGCTGATGAAATGCTGGTGTTATCCTCAAGCGCGGCAATTCGCACTCCGAGCTGGGCAATCTGATGCTGCAATTCCATAAACAACATGACAGATGGGGTGGGCTCCCGACTCAGTAAGTACTGGTGTAGTGCTTGTTTGCATAGGTCGCTAAAGGACTGCTGATGGTTGGCCTGATGGGTTGCGATCGCATCCAATAAAACCCGATCCCCATCGCTATCATCGAAGGAGACACTCTTACGGATGGATTTAGCAGCCATGATCAACCAGGGGCAAGAAGTAACACTGCCCCTAATAACTCATAGCCTGGGGTAACCCGTCAATCTAGCCAGCTGCTGCCGCCGTCAGGTTAGCCAGCTGCGCTTCACCATAAATATATTGCCCCAGCGCATTCGCCTGCCGTGATGGCTTCGCCAAATGCCCCTTGAGCTTTGCTTCCTTTAATAAAGGACGTAATTCATTCCAGAAAAATTCGCCCCCACCCCCGGTCACAATCACATCCGTAGACCGCTCCGGCAACCAGTTTAAAAACCGTTGCGACAGCTCACGGGCAAAACTCTTCCGCAGCGTCGGCAAAATCTCATCTAGATCCGTCGGTCTAGACGCCCCCTTCGGTCGATAAAACCGTTCCCCTTCTGCCTTATGAACCGCCTCAATTAGCGAAAGCGATTGACTATCCGCCCCATCAATCTGAGCTGCCACTCGTTCATAAAACTGAGCCATACCAAAGGATTCACTTTGAGACGCCCCACGAGCAAACCGAAAGCGATCAATGGCCAAAAAGTCGGTCGTTTGATGACCAATATCAACGATCGCCACAGACAAATTAGGAAAATCAGGACTTGACGTGCGTTTATTCTGAGCCTCACTCCAAATCAGACTGCCATACCCCTCAGGCATGACCCAAACCTTGTCAACACTGATCTCCATAGACTGCCCCCGATACACCATCACATGGGGAGAACTCAGCAAACTAACAATTTCCGACTTTTCGCTATCAAACTGCTCTTGGGAGTGATATGGCAAGCCTAAAACAATGCCAATACTGCCCTTCAGGCCAAAATAGCCCACACAGGCCAAGGTTTTCACCAAAGCATCATCCACCTTAGATTGCCCAACCCCCAAGTCAGCCCCAAAATCCGCCGCCAGCTGGCCTACCGCGTAGCCCTTCCCCTGGTATTCCAACCACATATCCAGCAGTGGATCACTCGGTTGGGACTCAAAACCCCCACGTCGCACCTGTTCCACCGTCAGATGGGCGACATTAGCAGGAATTAACACTACATCGTTCTGATGACGTTTAATACAGGTTTTAGTGGCTGTACGACCCAGGTCAATACTCAGGAGCTTCATCTTAGGAGTAGGCATAACGCAAGTTGGTAGCTAAAAAACCTTTAACAACGAAGTAAATAACCAAAACCGATACTAACTGCGAAGGAGCACCAGGTAAAAGCCTTACAGAAAAGCGACAGCTTAAGTTCTGGTACATCATGCCGCAAGCTTGGCCAACGGTGAGTCGTCTCTATGACAAAAGTCACCGTTGAAAATTTAAGTTATATAATACTTAACCCTAAGCCTGGTTCAAGTGTACTATATATCACAAAGCTTATTGAACCACCCATACACAGGCTGGGTTACCAACAAAACTCCGAATACCGCTTTCAGTAGTTGGAGTTTGAAGAAAACCTATGAGTCCGTCCACCTTTTAGAAAATTGTGTCTAGGCTGGTACCCAAGACAGCGCCAAAGTCACATCTAAAGTTAAACATTGAATTTTCCTCCGCGCAAAATTCAAGTTCTAGATGCGGGCATTAAGTAGACACTAGGAAACAGGTTATGGCACAAAGTTTTGGAGTAATTGGACTGGCAGTGATGGGGGAAAACATTGCCCTCAACGTTGAACGCAATGGCTTTCCAATTGCCGTTTACAATCGATCGCCTGAAAAAACCCAGGCATTTATGACCAATCGAGCCGTGGGCAAAAATGTCGTAGCCGCCTATTCCCTAGAGGATTTTGTGGCTGCCCTGGAGCGCCCCCGACGGATTTTGGTGATGGTCAAAGCAGGTAAGCCCGTCGATGCCGTCATCGATCAGCTAATGCCGCTGCTTGATCCCGACGATATGATCATTGACGGTGGTAACTCCCTATATGAAGACACCGAGCGCCGAGTAAAAACTCTGGAGTCCGCTGGCTTCCGCTTTATTGGTATGGGTGTGAGCGGCGGCGAAGAAGGAGCCCTCAACGGTCCTAGTCTAATGCCCGGTGGAACTCAGGCTGCCTATGAGTCTATTGAACCCATCGTGCAAAAGATTGCCGCCCAAGTTGAAGATGGTCCCTGCGTCACCTATATTGGCCCTGGTGGTGCCGGACACTACGTCAAGATGGTCCACAACGGCATTGAATATGGCGATATGCAGCTAATTGCCGAAGCCTACGACCTGATGAAAAATGTCTTGGGTTTGAGCCATGAGCAGCTCCACGAGGTTTTTGCTCAGTGGAATACCACCGAGGAGCTGGATTCATTCTTAATTGAAATTACGGCTGACATTTTCACCAAAACCGAAGGAGATGTCGCCCTGGTGGAAAAAATCTTAGACGCAGCCGGTCAAAAAGGCACCGGACGCTGGACAGTCATGACTGCGTTGGAAATGGGGGTCAGTATTCCTACCATCACAGCGGCGGTCAATGCCCGCATCATGTCTTCGATCAAAGAAGAGCGTGTGGCAGCATCCCAAGAGATTAATGGACCCAGCGGTCAGATTACTGAAAACACGACTCTCTGGATCAACAAGATTCGCGACGCCCTATATTGCTCCAAGATCTGTTCCTATGCCCAGGGTATGGCCCTGTTGCGTACAGCCTCAGACAACTTTGGCTATGACCTCAAACTCGATGAATGTGCTCGCATCTGGAAAGGCGGCTGCATCATTCGTGCCCGCTTCCTAAACAAAATCCAGCACGCATTTATCGAGAATCCTGCCTTGCCTAACCTGTTATTGGCTCCTGAATTTAAACAAACAATTCTGGACCGTCAGGCCGCTTGGCGTGATGTCATTGCCATGGCGGCTCAGTATGGCATCCCCGTACCGGCCTTTAGTGCATCCTTAGATTACTTTGACAGCTATCGTCGGGCTCAGCTACCGCAGAACCTGACCCAGGCCCAACGCGACTACTTTGGCGCTCACACCTACAAGCGTGTGGACAAAGAAGGCGTCTTCCATACTGAGTGGACCAAAGAAACAGCTGCGGTGTAGCACATTAGAAGCTACAACTATTCTGTTCGGTCTATGGGGCTCATGTATTTAATATACATGAGCCCCATAGATATTTTTCAATCTAAATTAATCGTCTTTTATTTTCACCTTCACACCATCTGTAAGGTAGTCAGCAAGGGCATTACCTAACTTTTTCTCCTTTGAGTCCGGCTTGGGTTTGTGAAAGACGCTACGTGTAAAAAAGTACAAAACGATTGTGGCCATAATGATTGGTTCAATCATGTTATCTCCTAATTCAATGCGAAAAGACAATTTTTAATCAGCCAAATCAGTGCCAACCTGATGGCTGGCAACAACAAGAGAATCCGAGTAGCATGACCAGTAGCACCTTTTCTGTGGCGATGAAACGTCTGTTCCCAAGAGAAATATGCAGGCTTCAGCCATCACCTCCAACAAAACTGAAGGCTTGAAAGAAGTTGCTCAAAGCAATGCAGAAATGAGACCCTAGCATTTTGACTGAGATAAATCAAAATGCCTCTATCCCGCAAACCCACAAAGGGTTTGCAATTCCACAGCTTGTCAAATTGTCAAATTGTCAAACCTGACGAGTCTCTTAGAGAGACTGAGAGACTTACAGTGAATGAATTGCTTTTATTAATCTTGAAAGGTATTGTTGCTGCTTAGCGTAGTAAAACGGTTCCTTAAACATCTAAGCAGCCATTACACCAATAGCCATCAAAGCCAACAGAAGCTACGTGAATACTCTCAGAATTTTCGTTTTTTAATGTTCGCTTTTATACATATTCGCTGATTGGAGTATAACGCAATTTATTTTCTATGTAGTATTAAAGTTAAATGAGCGTAGAATCTTTCGTGTCAAGATAATGTGAGCTTTTTTTGTTTTAGTTGATCACTGTAGTTCTGCTGTGCTTAGAAAGCAGTTCAAATATCCTGAGCGAAAAGCTTGTATACTTTGATGCCTAATCAAAGAAAAGAATTCTTACGTGTTAGAAGTAGCATGTCTTTGATATCTTCTGTCGAGTTACATGCAGGTTATCAAAGATTAGACTCCACACCTGATGCAACTATGCCTTAGAGTCTCTCAAGACAACTGCTGTGCGATAGACTAAGCGATCGCACAGCAGTTGAAGCCTTGATCAGGGCAAATTGGAATGCCAAAATGCTTGTACTTCAGGCATCTTCTTTGATTTTTACTCTGTTGTCTTTTTCTGTAACCTGCTCTGACACCTTATTAAGAACAAAGTTCATTATGCCAGGCCTGGCGGCCTCGGCCAGAAACACAAGAAAATTGTTGCCCAATCCAATCAATCCGCCACTGTTGCCCATCAGCAACAAACTCTAAGCGATAACGCTGGGCAGAGACCGAATCATCCCCCAATCGCTTTTGAGTAACTGCAATGACCATCCGCCGCTCACTTCTCGCCAACACTTCAATCATGTGGTCATGGCGTGTTTCCTCATGTGGCTCTGATGTATGACCCAAAATTCTCTGCGTCAATACCAGCGGCTCATCCACAGCACCTGCCTTCAAAAAGCGAGAATTCTGCAAATTATAGTCGAAATATTGCTCCCTCTCATCAGGAAACGGAATCTCATCAAGATTCAACGAAATACGATTTATTTCTTCTAGACCTGCAGCCGTCCAGCGATAGGTAAACGTTTCCTCATTGCCCCATTGTTCTGCAGAGCCTTGAACCACAATCTGATTATTGATATGCTTTATTTCATAAATCATGTCAAAGAATACGGTATCGCTATGAACTGGTTGTCCTTGCTGGTTTAATACCGTAGCCAGCGCCAGGTAGCCGCCGTCGCTAGCGGCATCTTGTTCATCCTGAGGCAGCACCATCAGAGGCACTAAAACATCTTCAAAGCCATCTCCATTCAAGTCATGGTGAATCAGTTCAAATTGATTATCCGCCTCATGACTCGGCAGGTAAACCACTGCACCATAGTCAAATCCCTCAGAGTCCATAAATTCCGTAAACGTGATGGTTGAAGTGACTATCTGATCACGCCCCGGCACATCCAGGTGATATTCTAGCGATCTCAAATTTGATACCGACAATTTCTGGAGACCTACATAGGTCGAATTATCGTTAGCACCACTACTAGCAACACAGCTCGTCCAGTTAACTAATCCTAATAAAAGGGTGAGTTGAAGTGCATATTTCGAAAAAGCTGCCATAAATGCGAAAATATTTTTGATTCAGAAGCCTACAAAGACAACCGCATCAATTTCAGAATTCATCAAAACTAACGACTAAAGCTTTAAACAAAATCAAGGATAATGTTTGTCATCACTTTGTTCAGCTAAGTGAATAGACAAAACTATCAATCAATCCGGGCTTCGACTCCGCGGTTCGGCTGAGCGTTCGACTGAGCTCACGCCGAAGTCTCACCGTCGAAGCCTCAGCCCTCGTTCCTCTAAATTAGCTGGTTGAGCGGAGTCGAAACCAGCGGTGTTAAGGACGTTTGCTTTCGGCTATCTACCTTACAGACGTTCCATGAAACGTCTCTCAACGCTACTGCTTTGTTTTAGGCAATTGCCCCTGGGGTTTCAGCCTACGTTCACCCTGCGCCAGTGCTTTTTGCACTTCAAACAGTTGTTCTTTATCCACAGCCTCAACAAAAATCCTCAGCAAAAACAAACTAGCCCCATCCGATAGCGTCTCAAGACCATTGGGATAAATCGCTAAAAACTTTTCTTTTTCACTCTCACTCATCCCCAGAGCAATACTTTTACCATCCACATAGATCTCCTTACGTCGTCCAACAACCCTGGATCTAATTTCAAATTTTTTCTCCCATATCTGCCAATTAATCCACACCTCCTCCTGTTCCTGAAGTGCTAGATCAAACCCATAACGTCCAACAATATAATAGGTCGGCTCTTGAGCGACAGGATCAAGGGCTTGCATTTCAATTTGGCATAGCAACATAGTTTGCTGTGACTACTCCTCAAAATAAACGGCTTATATCTGCACAGAAAAAATCGTTTGCCTCGCTTTGTTCCATAGTCTCTGGGAGCTCCAAGAATTGAAAAGTCAGGATAACCCTACAAAACAATGGGGGCTGTCTGCTTGGATGCAATCACAACCCATTGTTTCTAGCTACTATGTAGACGCATCTCATGTTGAACCTCAATATTCTGGTGAACCAAAACTCACTAAAAAGCCGGGGTCAGACAGTCTGTCTGGCTCCGGCTTTTTCATTTATGTGACAGTTAATCTGCGGTCTCCTCTAGGCTAGTTGTTGACAAGATCTAATAGCTTTAAAATCTGAGCCGTCACTGCCAGGCTTTCTTCAAACAGCACATCTTCACCCCATCGCTGTAGCTGCTGTTCGAGTAACAGGTCAGACCGCTGGTCAGAGATGGCTGTAACTTCTTGAATGTAACAAGATTGGGCTCCACCACCCGATTCCATCCGCATACAGCCTGCGGTTTCAGAACACAGAATAGTGCAGCAGTTGGCATCCAGGTTCGTCGACGACATTCGCAGCCCGGTTAAATCACCCAGGACTTCTCCCACGTCGGCGACTGGGATAGCGGCTAGCTCCACATCAATGGAACGTCCATGTTTGTCTTTGAGGGTGATGCGCCGTAGATCGTAGTCGCCACCTTCCAACTGATAGTCTTCAGGTTGCCACTGGAGACGACTGGCGAGCCAACCCAGATAAAGTAGGGCCTGGGCCGCGTTGCCCTTTTCGTAATCAACACCGACCTGGTCCATTTCCAGCAGTGCCAGGCGTCGCTCAGGCGGATCAAAGGAGGCGGCAGACAGTTCCTGCCATGGTGCGAGGCGATACCAGTTTAGATCGGCTACATTGGTGCCGCTATCCACCAGCTGATGAATTTTTAGCAGTTCTGATTCAGGATTGCCGTAGTAGCTGGAATCTAAAATAATGCAGCTACTCAGCTTGGCCATGGATTGGAACAGCAGTTGTTCAGGGTTTGGTGTTGCTTTCCACCAGACAAACTTGGGCAGATCATCAATTACCAATGATTTAACCAGGTTATCGACTCGGTCTAGTGCTTGTTTTGTCCCTCGTAGCGTAATGTACTCGCAGCACACCAACCGGCTACCACTGCTTTTCTGGATCGGGCAGTAAGCGGATACCTGGGCCGTGACACCGGTATCTTCATCGTCAAAGGTGGGGCAAAGGGTAATGACCCGACAGGGGTTCTGGGCAGCTAAGGCTTCGTTGAGGCTGAAGCCGCGCAGGTCAGCATTGCTGTAGTGTCGCTGTTCAGGTAGCAAAGCCCGAAATTCTTGGCGCAGACGATTTAGGGTTGCTTGATCAACCCGATTAGTAATCGGTAGGTCATAGGTTTGTTGAGCTTTTGCGATCGCATTCCTGGTCTCTGGCCCATGCTGCCCATCGATGGGTTTACTGTAAAAGCCTAGAGCGGCCAGCAGCTGCTGAATCTCTTCAGGCTCATAAATAATCACATTGAACGTGGTTGCCCGCGTCGCTACACCGGAGCCATCACTGGCATAGTTATGCCATATATCCCGTAGTTCAGCTTCAATGTCATCAACTGAAATATCTTTAGGCTTTTGTAGCGTAAGTAGAGAGGTCACCATAGCTTTACCGCGCGATTGGATAGTAAGGTCAGGGGGATTGAAAGTTATTGGTTATTCGTTCTTAGTGACTAGTTATTGGTTATTCGTTCTTAGTGACTAGTCGTTTCAACACGCAGAACCAATAACTAAAGTCTGCGCCAGCGACGACCGACTTTGTTTAGCAAGAACTCAGCCTCGACCGGTTCCCACGTACCTGCTTCATATAAAGGAATCTGGGCCGGATCTGCCGGACTATCCCAGGCTTCTAGTACCGGCGTTAATACCCGCCAGGACTCTTCTACCTCATCGCCTCGGGTAAACAGGGTTTGATCCCCAAGCATAGCGTCTACCAACAAACGGGCATAGGCATCAGTACTGGGTTTGCCAAAGGCCGCATCATAGCGGAAGTCCATGTCCACAGAGCGTGTCCGCAAAGAACTACCCGGCGTTTTCACTTCAAACCGCATCGAGATCCCTTCATCAGGCTGAATTCGCAGGGCCAGAATATTATCATTCATCTGCTTTGCTGCCGACTGAAACATCAGGTGGGGCACCTGCTTGAAGTGTACTGAGATTTCCGATACTTTTTTGGGCATCCGTTTACCCGTACGTAAATAGAAGGGCACCCCTTGCCAACGCCAGTTATCTACCCGCATTTCAATGGCAGCAAACGTATGGATGGTGGACTTTTCCAGTCCTTCTTCTTCTTCACGATAGCCAGGTACCGCCTTACCCTTCATCCAACCGTTGGTATATTGCCCTCTTACAACACATTGGTCCAAATTCAGGGGGTCTGCCAGCCGTGTCGCCTGCAGTACCTTAACTTTTTCATCTCGTACGCTAGAGGCCTCTAGAGAATTGGGTGGCTCCATGGCCGTTAGACAAAATAGCTGCATCAGATGGTTTTGCACCATGTCCCGCAGGGCTCCAGCGGTTTCATAGTAACCAGCTCGACCTTCTAAACCGACCGTCTCTGCCACCGTGATCTGGACGTGGTCTACAAACTGACGATTCCACAACGGCTCAAAAATGGCATTAGCAAATCGAAATACCAGCAGGTTCTGAACGGTTTCTTTACCCAGATAGTGATCAATGCGATAAACCTGCTGTTCCGGAACAGCAGCGCGCACCTTTTGGTTCAAAGCCTGGGCTGAGGCTAAGTCACGGCCAAAGGGCTTTTCAATAATTAAGCGCTGTTTGGTTGGATCGGCCAGCATACCCGCCGCTCCCAGCTGCTGGGTGGCCTCAGCAAAAAAGCGCGGTGCCACCGATAGATAAAACAGCCGATTTCCTCGCGTATAGCGTTTCTCGTCTAACTCGGATAAAAAGGCTTTGAGCTTCTGGTAGCTTTCCGGTTGATCAATATTGCCCGGACAGTAAAACAACCCAGACGAAAAGTTCTCCCACAGCATCTGGTTATTGATACCGCCGCCGTAGTCTTCAATTCCTTGCTTCAGATGCTCCCGAAAGAATTCATGACTCCACTCCCGGCGAGACACCCCCACAATGGTTAGCTCCGGAGGCAGTCGCCGCTCCTGACGCATTTTATACAGGGAGGGCACCAGCTTACGCTGGGTTAGATCCCCGGATGCGCCAAAGATCACTAAGATCTGGGGCTCAGGAATACGATCTTGTTGGAGACCAACGCGTAGGGGATTTTCGAGGAGAGAAACCATGTGGGGGAATAGGGAGAATGAAAAACGGTAGGGGCACCCACAAAGGGTGCCTGAGATAGAGAACTGGGCACCCACAAGGGGATGCCCCTACGTTTGTTGTTACGCGGGTGACAGTTGTTTAACCTTCATCACTAGCGAATCCATCAGCTGGTCAAAAGGCTTGATAAATTTGTCGATGCCCTCGGCTAGTAGCTCGTCCATCACCTGGTCAAGGTCAATGCCAACGGTAGGCAGGGTCTCAAGCACAGCATAGGCTTGATCTACATCGGTTTCAATACGGCTGGTGACGCTGCAGTGGTCGGCACAGGCTTCAATGGTCTGGGGTGGCAGTGTATTGACGGTATCAGGGCCAATCAGCTCATCGACGTACATAACGTCGCTGTAGGCTGGATTTTTGGTGCTAGTGCTGGCCCACAATAGACGCTGCACCTTGGCTCCGTTGGCAACCAGGGTCTGCCAGCGATCGCTTTGGATGATCTTTTTGTATTCTTGGTAGGCGAGTTTGGCATTGGCGATCGCAACCTTACCTTTTAACCCAGCAATCTGATCCCGCTTATTCTGGTCAGACTCAGCCAGCTGATCCAGGGTGTCATCCACCTTGCTGTCAATCCGGCTCAAAAAGAAACTGGCCACCGATGCGAGCGAGCTGATATCGTTACCATCAGCCAAACGGCCTTCCAAACCGCGAATGTAGGCCCAGGCGGTATCAATATAGCTCTGAACTGAGAACAGCAGTGTTACATTGACGTTGATCCCATCGCGGATAGTCTGTTCAACGGCCTTTAGTCCCTCGGGTGTACCGGGGATCTTAATCATCAGATTGGGCCGACCGATAGCAGCGGCATAGCGGCGGGCTTCCTTCAGCGTACCCTCTGCATCGTGAGCCAGGTTGGGGGGCACTTCCAGGCTGACATAGCCATCCAACCCATTGGTGGATTCATAGATGGGCTTAAGTACATCACAGGCGCGACGAATATCGTCAAAAACCAGTGACTCATAGATTTGATCAACGGACTGACCCGCCCGGACACCGGCTTCAATCTCCTGGTCGTAAATCTGATTACCTGCGATCGCTTTTTCAAAAATGGCTGGGTTAGACGTGATCCCATGCACATCCCGACTATCAATCAGCTGAACCAGCTCGCCTGAAACCAGCAAATCTCGGCTCAGATTGTCCATCCAAACACTCTGACCATAGTCCTTCAAATGTAAAATTGGGCTGTCATTTACCGTAGTCATGGGTGAGTTAATCCTATGTAATTTATCCGTTTAATCTGTCTCAGATCGCTTTAACCAATGCGACCAGCACCGTCGGAAATACGTTTTCCACCGGTCCTAACCAACAACGGCGATCTCAGCTTCACGCTCGCGAAACCGATCTTGAATAAACGATTCCACTAAGGCCACATCTTCTGTACTGCCCAGTACCAAAGGTGTACGCATGTGTAGCCGATCAGGAGACACATCTAAAACTTCCTGAGTACCGGTCGAAGCGCGTCCCCCGGCCTGCTCTGCCAAAAAGGCTAAAGGTGATGACTCATACAGCAAGCGCAGTTTACCCTCAGGGTTTTTAACGGTGCCTGGATATAAAAACACACCGCCCTGGGTCAAAATACGGTGAAAATCTCCTACTAAAGCGCCACTATAGCGAGCTGAGTAGCCTTCATGACGATGCACGTACCGAATATAGTCTCGAATAGAGTCATCCCACTGCCAAAAGTTACCTTCATTTACACTGTAAACAGGGCCATGGGCTGGGATTTTAATGTTCTCTTCCGAAAGGATAAATTCTCCCAGGCTGGGATCAAGGGTAAATGCATGAACGCCGTTACCAATGGTATACACCAGAACAGTACTGGGACCATAGAGAATATAGCCTGCTGCTAACTGCTCTCGACCCGGTTGCAGCAAGTCTTGCCCAGTTTGTCCTTCATCATTTCCCCGTTGTTGGCGGATAGCAAAAATTGAACCAACATTGAGATTAATATCTACATTTGAAGAACCATCAATGGGATCATAGAGCAACGTGTACCGACCAATTGGACAATTTTCTGGGATATAAAACGGGGCTTCCATCTCTTCAGACGCTAAGCGACAGACCAAACCGCTTTGCTTAAAGACAGAAATAAAAACGTCGTTGGCATAGACGTCCATTTTCTTGACCGATTCCCCCTGCACATTTTCGCGTCCGGTAAACCCGAGGGCATCTTCTACCAAACCGGCCCGTGATAAATGTCTAGAAATTAGCTTGCCAGCTAAGGCAATACGATTCATTAAAGCGCTTAGATCTTGAGCATCTGGCCCAAAACTTTGCAGCTGCTGTAATATATGGCGCGACAGCGTCATTGAGTCACGATCTAACGTGGCCTCGTGGGATGGTTGATAAGTTTCAACCATAAAACCTCCATTACCTCTATCAACAAACTGAGGCGAGCGAGGAAGCATCTAGACAGATACTCCTACTGCCATGTTAGGAACCCGATCTGAGAAATGAAAAAAATTTTTAGATCAGTTACAGAAACATCCCTAAATCCATAATCTGAATCAATTAGTGAAGTTTAAACCAGATTAATAAGAACAGATGAGTTTAGGCTGAGCCATATTTTATCTGTCTTAAGCATTTATCCTACAGGCCGATGTTTCTATGACCAAAAATAAGTGAATTTACCTAGAAACCATGAGGCTCACCTAAAAACACCTATCTCCACCTAACCCCTATTATAAATCTTGTTACTGCCGTCAGTATTTGCACAGCTTCAGCTATCAGGGAGTTGTCCAACAAAAACCCGTGTCATTAGGGTTACATTTCAATCATAAGTTAGCTGTGATTAAAAAGGGAAAGTTGTGACTATTGCAACTTGACTGCGTTCGGCATTAGCATTTTCAACATTATGGGCCACTCAGGATGGCAACGGCTAAATACTCTGCAGCTAGCAGGTTGCTTAGGTATTTTTGCTCTGGGGATTGCACCTGCCTGGGGACAAATAACACCGACAGGAGCGACATCAACGACTACAAAAGGTTTTCAGATTCAGGTCACCGATGGTATTCAGTCAACAGATGAAATCAATCTCTTTCATCAGTTTGAAAACTTTAATGTGCAGCCTGACCAAACAGTCATATTTATGGCTTCAGACCCAGTTCAAAATATTTTGGGTCAAGTTACAGGTGGGCAAGCATCGATCATTGATGGTGGATTAGCTGTATCCAACAATGCTAACTTGTGGTTACTAAACTCCGCTGGCATCCTGTTTGGACCCGATGCCCATCTTAATTTGCAGGGAGATTTTACGGCGGCCACGGCTGACGCCATCGGATTTGAGCAAGGCTGGCTAGCAGATGGAGCAAACTATCAAGCGTTGGTCGGTGCGCCCCAAAGTCTCGCATTTATCTCTAGCCCCGCCCATCTGGTTAATCTGGGAGACTTACAGGTAGACCCTGGCCAGCGTTTAAGTTTACTAGGCGGCAGCGTCATTAATGCGGGCACCTTAGTGGCTCCTGCCGGCACAATTACTGTTGCTGCGGTGGCAGACAACAGTCGGGTACAGCTAAGTTTAACCAACCAGATACTAACCTTAGATCTTGAGCCCTGGACCACAAGCGGTTGGGAGACTGACATAACACCCGTGAGCTTGCCTGCTCTGCTCACAGGTAGCCGCTTTGCAGATGCCAACACGCTTATCCTTGAAACAGACGGTACAGTACGGCTCACCCAAACCGAGACGATTACCCCTGCCGCAGGTCATGTGGCCATTACTGGCACTATCAACAGTGCTGGAGATCAGGGTGGACAGATCGCGATTTTAGGAGACCAAACCTCACTTGTTAATGCAGACATCAGGGCTGACGGCATTAATCAAGGGGGGCAAATTTATGTTGGGGGCAACTACCAGGGCAGAGGTCCACTGCCCAACGCCAGCCAGACGAGGGTGAACTCAGGCTCTGAACTCAGCGCTAATGCCCTACAGCAAGGTAACGGTGGCCAGATTATTGTTTGGGCCGATGATGTGACTCATTTTAGCGGCAGTGCCTACGCCGAAGGGGGGAGCCTCAATGGTAACGGCGGCTTGATCGAGATTTCTGGTAAATCCCACCTGGGGTTTGATGGTCAGTTCTCCCTGAGTGCCCCTCAAGGAGAGTCAGGCTCCATCTTATTTGACCCTGATAATATTCGCATTGTCAGTGATGGTACCCCGGCAGAAGTTGCAACAGAATCGCTTTTACTCCCTGATATTAGCGCTATTGATAACGATTTCGGCACGCTCACCCTCCATGCCAATACCTTAGAAAGCTGGGACGGTGATGACAACATCATCTTCCAGGCTAATACCAATATTGAGATTGATTTGGGTGGTAATAACGAACTGACATTTCAACCGGGCACGGGCTCCATCACCTTTATCGCCGATGCCAATAACAACTTTATTGGTAGCTTTTTTATGAGCGGTGCTGATGATTTGCTGAAAACATCAGGACGAGATATCAATATATCTGGAACAACCATTACCCTCCAGTCCATTGACGCTGATTCGGCAACGGGAGCAGGTGATGTCAATCTTACAGCTCCGCTGCTAACCTCCATCGCAGGTAGTTTGAATGCTGAAAATATCACAGTCAGAAGCAATGAACTCAATCTTAATGGAGGTAATAATTCGATTATTGGCACAACGCTATCCATTGAACCGGATAACCCAGCAACAGCAATTAACCTAGGACCGGGTACCAACACGCTATTTGACTTAGACCTATTAGAAACAGATATCTCGGCCCTCAAAGATGGATTTACCCATATTGCCATTGGGCGTTCTGATGGTACGGGGACCATTACCCTCCACGATTCTGTTACCGATAGAGGGGCAACACCGTTTCAAGATCCCGTGAATATTCTGGGTGCAAACAGTCTGAGGGGACCTGAGCAGGTCACTGACTGGACCGTAACAGCAAATAATCAGGGCAATCTAGATCGTCTTTTTAGTAACGGTCTGAGTTTTGAAAATGTTGACTCAATTGTTGTCAGCAATGGCACTAACGATACCCTCCAGGGTGCTGATGGGGATGATATAGCCACGTTCTCAGGGGTTGATGCGGGCACGTTTAACGGCATTAATTTTGCGGGTATTCAAACAATTAATGGGGCAGGAGGTAATGACCAGTTTATTTTTGGTAATGGCGCGGTTATTAACGGTAGCCTGGATGGTGGCACTGGCAACAATACCCTAGACTACAGTGCCTACATCACCGATATTACTATCGACTTAGCCACAGGCAGCGCGCCAGGAACTGGAGGCATTAGCAATATTCACCATGTGATTGCCGGTAGTGGTGCCAACACGCTGCAAGGAACCGCTGCTAACGATGTGGTCACTCTAACTGATGTGGGTGCTGGCATCCTGAATGGCACGGCATTTGAAGGGTTTGAAACAATTTTACCGGGAGATGGGGACGATCGTTTTATTGTTAATGGTGGCACATGGACTAATTTGGATGGCGGTGCTGGGACTGATACGCTGGACTATAGTGCTAGTGCCGTAGGAGTGACTATTGATGTTGAAAATCAGACGGCCAACAATGTTGCTGGTTTTGTTAGTATAGAAGACTTCTGGGGTGGCAATGGGGCTGATATACTACTGGGGACTAGTGGAAATGATGCGATCGCAATTACTGGAAATAACACCGGCACCTTAAGCAACAAGACATTTGCCAACATTGAAACGGTAGACGCCAGAGCTGGCAACGACACATTTAGCTTAAATAATGGCGCATCAGTCACTGGCACCCTGATCGGTGGTGATGGTTTTGATACTGTTGACTACAGTACCTATACCAGTGATATTACTGTTGATCTACAAACTAACAGTACTACCAATATCACCAGTTTTAATACCCTCGAATCCTTTATAGGCGGTAGCGGCAATGATAACTTTAAGCTGGATGGCACCGCCTCTATTGCATCTATCGATGGCGGTGCCGGTAATAACACTTTAATTGGCGACAATATTGCCAGTATTTGGCACTTAACAGCTAGCAATACAGGCCATGGTCCAGGCATCGACAATTTTATAAATATTCAAAGCCTCGTAGCAGGCAATCAAGCAGATCAAATCAACAGTCTTGCCAACGACGCCGGTTTTACCGGTACTGTAGATGGAGGAATGGGTCCACTGACATTTAGAGGCGATCGTATCAATCTGGGTACAGCCATTACAGGCAGCGGCGAACTTATCATTGCACCCAGCTCTACCTCCAGAGATATACAACTAGGTGGGGCTGATGTGTCAGCTGCTCTTACCCTCTCCACAACGGAATTGGCCAGCATCTCGGCAGGATTTACAAGCATCACCATTGGCCACGCTGAGAGCAGCGGTACGATCACCCTGGAAGCCGATGTTACCCTGCCCTCCCCTACTACCCTCTCTTCTCCCCAGGCGGAGGGAAGTATTGACACTCAAGGCTTTAACCTGAGCGCCCCTGAACTCATACTGTCAGCAGCCCAAGATATCACAACGGCCAGGCTGACGGCTCCAGCTGGCATTAAAATCAACAGCGGTGGTGCCGTCAGCACTCAAGATATTTTGACCAATACCGCCCTGGATGGGGGTGATCTGGTGATTAATGCGGCGACAACAATTACTACGCAACAGATTGATACAACTGGTATAACCGGTGTTGGGGGAGATGTTACCCTCCAGTCTGCAGACACGATTCAGGTTCACACCGTTCGCGCTGAGGGTGGGCCTGCAGGCGGTAATGTCGATATTACCACTGATCAATTTTTCCGAGCTCTCCATAGTTTTACTAATTTAGACGGTTACAACGCTAGCATTTCTACTGCTGCCACCAACGGTACAGGAGCGATTACTATTCGCCACGGCGGCAACAGCACTGTTCCCTTTCAAGTTGTTGATAGTAGTGTCCTGGGCAGTACTGCTGGCCTTGCCAGCGGAGACTTTTACATCCCGGCAGAAAATTTTTTTCTAAATAGCTACACGCTAGGTAACATTGCGCTGCTGACCCAGGATATCATTGCTCCGCCAAGCGTTACTCCACCACCGACCGCTACCTCGCCTATAATTTCTAACCCACCAACTGCTGCCCTCCCAGCTGTGGTTATTAATCCGTCTGTAGGGACAGACGTGCCAGCAGTTGGGCATATCCGGTTACCGCTGCTTGGCAGTCATAGCCATTCCCTGGATGAATCAGGCGCTTTAGCCGGTACTAATCATGACAATAGCACTCTATTTGAGCAGTTAGAAAACTCTTTTTCAGACCAGTTTAAGTCTCATTTAAATTTATACGAACGGGTGAGTATCTCATCCGTTAGTTTAGCCTCAGCGACAAAAATTCTGGAGGATGTCGAAGACGTTATGGGGATAAAGCCGGGTGTCTTATATGTATACTTTTTAGTGCCAGATCAAGCAGAAACCGCCCTGCCAGAAGCTAATGAACTCAATCCTGAGGATGAGCTAGGACTACTGTTGCTAACCCCTACAGGTGAAACTATCCGACGTAAAGTTGAGGGGGTTACCCGTAGTGAGGTCATGGCAGTAGCTGAGGCTTTTTACACCCAGGTGACCAATTCCATATCTGCTCCCTCCCAATATCTCCCGCTTGCCCAACAGCTTTACACCTGGTTAATCACTCCCGTCGAAGCTGAATTACAGCAATACGGCATCAATAGCTTAGCCTTAGCCATGGACACCGGCTTACGTACACTTCCGGTTGCTGCTCTCCACAATGGCACCGAGTATTTAGTTGAACGGTATAGTTTAGGAGTCATTCCTAGCCTTAGTTTGACCGATTTTGCACCAGATAAGTTTCTCTACAGCCAGCTAGAAAGTACACAGCTACTGGCCATGGGAGCTTCTCAGTTTCCATCACAGCGGATTCTACCAGCTGTGCCTGAAGAACTCAAAGTTGTCACCCAAGCATTTGATGATAGTAAGGTTTTTCTCAATGAGAGATTTACTCTGGGTAATTTGCGATCGCAAATTACCCAGAGTAACTATGGAATTATCCACTTAGCCAGCCATGGAGTATTTGAGCCCGGCGAACCCGACAATTCATACATTCAACTTTGGGACCAGCCGCTCCAGCTTGATCAGGTGCATCGGTTAGGCCTACAAGACGCCAATATTGCCCTGATGGTATTAAGCGCTTGCAATACCGCCCTGGGCGATCGTGAGGCCGAGTACGGCTTTGCTGGGCTAGCGGTTAATGCTGGGGTTCAAACATCCGTTGCTAGCCTTTGGCCCATTAGCGATGAAGGTACCCTGGGGTTAATGACCTACTTTTATCAACACTTACAGCAACAGTCGGTACGCGCAACAGCTCTGCGTCAGGCTCAGCTAGCCATGCTACAAGGCGATCTCCAGTTTGCAAACGGCACTCTCTATGGGACTGATGGGCAAGTTCTAGCCCATTTTCCAGAGCTGGAAAACCACGGACGTTGGAACTTTACACATCCCTTTTACTGGTCTACTTATACTTTGGTCGGCAGTCCTTGGTAAACCAAGGAATTCTCTTTAACCTTACGCAAAACAAACAACGTACTTACAATACTAATAATGATGGTGCGTTTCCGTGAAAGTTGAGTAGAAACAGTTCTAGGCCGGTTCATCCCCTAGATCAGCAATCGCACTTTCTCCAGCTTTTTTATCATCAGATACCACGCGATAGGCACAGCGTCTGGCTCCCGCCAGCAGATGTTCTGTACGCTCCACTTCAACTCCCAGCACAGTCTGAAACACTTCGAGTTCTCGATCACACAACCCAGTACAGGTTGCGGCGGCGGCACAGATAGGGCAGTGATTTTCAACCAGCAGCATCGAGCCATCCTCCTGGGGTAAAACATTGGCCATATAGCCCTCACTGGTGCGGATATCTGCCAGCGTTTCCAGGCGTTCCTGCCAGGAGTCTTGTGCCTTCATTTGGGCACAATACGCCTCAAGTTGTTGCTTGGTGCGGATATCAAGCAAACGATCTAATCCTTCTGCTCCAAATGCTTCTGTAACTGAGTGAATCAGACTCAGGGTTAACTCGGCATAGCCTTCTGGAAAAAAGCGATCAGCCGCCGCTGTCAAATGCCAGAGTTTTGCCGGACGTCCCATGGGACGAGCTTCCTCTTCGTAGGCGATTAGCTGTTCATCTTGAAGTGCATAGAGATGCTGTCTGACCGCCATGGCTGAGATCCCTAGCTGTGCAGCAATGGTATGGGCATCTGCCGCTCCCGCTTGCTTAAGTAGGTGAATAATAGCCCGCCGTGTGCGCCGGGGCTCATTCTTTTTACTACGAGTTTTTTTCGGTGGCTTTGTGGTCATGATTACATTCTAAAGAATTTTCTTTACAAAGTCGAGTTCAATCGCTAGAGTAGTTTGTAAAGGAAAAACTTTATAAAGTCGGTCGCGTCTGTAGACTGACAACGGAGGCTTTATGGCGACGTTAGTGACCTCCTGGTTTCCCAAACTAAACCCACAGGTTTGGATACTGGTTATCGGTCGATTTCTCTCGCAGATTGGGTCGGGAGTTGTCCTGTTTTATGTGCCGATTTATTTTGTCAATCAGGTCGGGCTATCGCCGACAAAGGTTGGTATCGGCTTGAGTAGTGCTGCCATGGCCAGTGCCGGTGGCTATTTTCTGGCAGGCTCTATGACAGATTCTCAATTTTGGGGACGTCGCCGTACGCTGCTGCTTTCCTGCTGTATTTCTATTCTGGCTGATGGCGTATTTTGGTTCGCTCGCGGTTTCTCTCTGCTGGTTTTGGCCAATGTTTTAATGGGGCTAGGAGATAGTCTCTACTGGCCGGCCTCAGGAGCGGCGATTACCGATAATTCTAGCGATCATCAGCGTGAAGAAGCTTTTGCTGTTTCTGGATTAGCGGATTCCCTGGGATCAGGGTTAGGAATTGTTCTTGGTGGCTTACTGTTGACTACTGGCAATGCTTATCAACAGTTGTTCGTCGTGGATGGTATCACTTTTTTGATCTTTCTCGGTGTGTTGGCATTTGTATTTAAGGACGGTAGTGATAGACAGTGCTCTGCTGAATCAGCTCAAGGGATGACAGCCTGGAGGAAAGCGCTATTCAATCCTATTTTCTTAGTGTTTGCAGCGGTCAACATTTTGTTTACCACCTACATTAATCTGATGGAAAGCACGATGCCGCTATACTTTACGAACTTTGTTCACAACGCTACAACACCCAGGATGACGCCTGAAAATGTAGGGATTTTGTTTTCTGGCTATGTACTGATAGCCGCTCTATTCCAGTTGCCCATAGTTCGCGCCATGCAAACCTATCGGCGTGTCCATGTCTTAATGATATCCATACTGTTATGGGGTATGGGCTTTATTTTGGTTTGGTTTGTGGGTATGTCGGTTGGAGCCCAGGGCGTGTTAATGGTAATGGCGGTGGTTGTGTTAGCGATCGCAAATGTTACCTACAATCCCTTTTCAGTGGCATTAGTCACAGAATTAGCTCCAAAATCGTCTCTGGGAGTTTACCTATCCTTAAACGCCCAGTGTTGGACTGTTGGCTATTTGTTGGGACCGCTGATCGGCGGTTGGGCCTTGGATCAAAACGCAGACACGGCTCGGGGACTATGGATGACGGCGGCCTTCAGTGCATTGGTTGGGGTACTCATTCTCAAGCAGCTGGACAAGTTTCAATCAACCTGCGATCGCTGAGCAAAAAATCTAAGGATCGCAATTCCTATCAAGCGTGCCTTGGTCAGCATCACTAGGATAAGAAAAGATGTCAATCATCTACCCATCTATAGCCTCAACCTGGGACTTTATTTTTGTGCAATCTTCTTAGCGGTCTTTCTCCGGACCCTTTGATTTGACAGATCTGTCCACTCTACGTTCTCAGCCGCTGATTTCCTGCTGTTGAGAACGTAGAGTGTTATGTTTCTCTAAATGGCTAAAATTTGGCGAGCCAGTTGCTTTTTGGTTAAATTCCCTAAGGTTTTCATTGCCTGGTCGATCTCATCGGACCAGGGTAACCCAGTGTTTAGGCGAAAACAATTTTGATATTGATTGGATGCCGAAAACATGGGGCCAGGAGCAATGCTAATGTGATGTTGAATCGCTTCTTCAAATAGCTCTAGTGCATCGAAACCACCCGGAATCTCAACCCAGAGCACATGCCCCCCGCTAGGACAAGTGACTCGCGTTTCAGCAGGGAAATAATCCAGAATTGCCTGGAGCATGCGGTTCATTTGTTGTTGATAGGCACGACGTAAGTTGCGCAGGTGACGATCGTAACCGCCGTTGGCAAAGAAAGCAGCTACGGCCAACTGTGGTGCGGTGGCGGTCATGTGACTGACAACAACTTTCAGATGTTCCACCTGTTGCTGATATCGACCTGGAATACACCAGCCTACCCGGAGCCCAGGGGAGAGGGTTTTGCTGACCGATGAACAGTAAATCACTCGTCCTTCTGTGTCAAAAGCCTTGATAGCTTTGGGGCGATTGCCCTCAAAGTTGAGGTCTCCATAGACATCATCTTCAATTAGGGGAATATCATATTGGTTGAGTAAATCGACCAGAGCCTTTTTTTTGCGATCGCTCATACAGCTGCCGATGGGGTTACTAAAATTTGACACCAGCATACAAGCCGACACCGATTGTTTTTTTAGAGCTGATTCTAAGGCGCTTAAGGAAATTCCATCCTGTGGATGTGTTGGCAGTTCCAGGGCATTTAACCCCAGAGAATTCATTGCCTCCAGCACCGCATAGTAGGCGGGGGACTCAATCACAACAGTATCCCCAGGCTGAGTAACCGTACGTAGAGCCAGATAACAGGCTTCTGTAGTTCCCGCCGTGGCGATGATCTGATCCGGTGTAATAGAACAGCCTGCATTGAGCATGCGTTTGGCCACTTCTCGGCGTAGAGGCTCACAGCCTGGCACTGTATTATAGCTATGAACCACCATGGGATTGTTCCGCATCACCTGTCCCATTAACCGATTCAGGGTATTAAGCGGAAAGTGCTGTACACCAGGGACTGCAGCCCCAAGATGAATAGTTTCAGGGGAGAGGTCTATGCGCAGGAGTCGCAGCATCAGAGAAATATCAACCGGGCGGATCTGCGACGGTGGTGTGGATTGGGACGGCTCCTCTGGTAATGCCAGTGCTGTGGTTTTAACGTAATATCCCGACTGGGGACGAGCCACAATGAAACCGCGATCTTCTAACAGACGATAGGCTTCAAGCACCGTAGACGTGCTAACCGATAGCTGCTGCTTAAGTTTGCGCACAGACGGCAGGCGCTCCCCTGGCTTCAGGGTGCCCTCTCGGATCAGGGCTTGGATGCGCTCGGCCACTTGTTCATAGAGGGTTTGGTCAGTGGCTGCTTGTAGCGGGGTGAGCTGCGAGGAAAGTGAACGCGCGGTCATCGGTATAGACTCCATCCTGAGCGAACGGGGGTACAGTTAAGCCTCAAAAAAACCAGTACAGTTTATTTTTATGAAACTGTACCCATAACAATTTAACCTAATTGCCTCTGTTCTGGTCATGTTTTTTTCGCAAAAATAGGACCTATATCTGGCACAGGCGATCGCAGCCAGAAGTGATCTAACAAACGGAGATATCACTAATGAAATTTCAGCGTCGGTTATCTGAGCCCCATATCGTTAGGCTGGAGAGGCAACTATCCGAGTCCCGCTGGCTTTTTTCAAAAGCCTGGTGGCAGCATCTGAGCTCTCCGGTATTTCGAGAGAAATTCTGGGCGTACCTTTTGAAGCTGGCAACGGGATCGTCTGAGCCAATTATTGAAAAGCGGTGCGATCGCCAAGGGCAAACCTACTACACCATCTATGATCCGGTCACTGAGCAACAATCGGCTCGGTTATCTGAAGCTGAGGTCCGAACCTGGCTTGAGCAGCGATATTACCAATAGTGTCGATGGGGAACAGATGATTATCCCGCCCAACCGATAGACGACCTGGGGATTGCGATTAAATAATCATGCCAGTAGCATCGTCAACAGAAAGCAGGATCATACACGTTAGCTTTTCCACTAACCGTATCTACCATCAAAATCCCCTCTGAATTACTATCCATTTGCATAAGCAACTCACCCTGATTGTTCCAGACAGCCGACTGGCCAACACTGGTGAAGTTATCGCACGGGCCAATGGCGTCAGACATGATTACATGCATATTGTGCTGACGTGCAATGGCAGGGTAGTGCAGTATGGCTTTAGCCATGCCGGTTGCAGGTTTGGCAACGCTGGCAAGATACACATCTACCCCCAAACTTGCAGCATGATCAGCGTGATTTGGCTGTAGCGATTCGTAGCAGATTGCTGGCACAAGTTTATGGGCGGATGTTGTCAACACCAGTTGTCTATCACCAGCCACAAAAAAAGGCAGCTCATCACTGTGCAGCTGCTGTTTAGCATAGCTGTGACGGGGTGTTTTGGGTTCAAACCAAATCATGCCAATTTGCACTTTTGATGCTGCGGGGATTGGCAAACCGACCCCGATAACAATGTTGTGCGTGTCGCTGTATTGCTGAAAAATATCAAGTCGGGGATCTGTTATGTCGGTGGCAAGGGCCTGCACAAGCCCCGGTTCATAACCCGTGAGTGACAACTCTGGGAAGAAAACGAGGTCAGCACCTTGGGCGGCAGCAACCTTGATGAAGTCTAAATGTTTAGCGATGTTTGACGCGATATCGCCTGTAAAAGATTGAAGTTGGACGGCACTTATTTTCATACTGAGTTTCTTGTCCCCATGCATAGAACCCTTTTTAGCAAAGCCTTAAAGAGTTTCTTCAAAAAAGTGACTGCAGTGGCTTTAGAATAGCATTGTTGACCAGTGCGATCGCATCACTGCACAGACTCGATCAACGCAACGAATTCAGTTGGGCCAGCTATCTCGTGACTGATACAATGCCAGCGCAAAACCCGCATGTTCGCTTAAACCCTGGGGTGGATAGCCTAAGGCATGGGCCGCGCGATCGCCATATAAACAAGCCATAATCGTCGGATAATCCAGGGTAGACAGATGCGGTACGATCACCTCCTGCATATAGGCCATATCATCCTTCGCAAGAGTGGGCTGCTGACAGCCAGCCATTGCCATGGCATAGCCTTCCTGATGTAGCATCTCTTGCAAGGTATGGGCAATACCATGATGCCGAATGTATGCAGTCCGATACAAAGTTATCAAAGTCTCTTCCCGCACTGTTTGCACAGATGGCGTTTCGCTGGTCCACAGCATCACAGTTAGCCACTTTCGCTTAAGACTTGGTTCTATCTGGAAGCGATAACTAAATTCGGCTGTGTAGCGGTTGGTCCATCCTCCCATCAGATCATCGGCAACCACCAGCCCCAGCTTAAACGTGGCTGAATCTTCCTGAAGCTGATCTGACACATCTGCAATTGCTTGAGCTGCTACTGCTTCTGCATTTATTGCCAATAAATTATCAAGCATTGCCGGTATATGCTCTTTACCCATTGGATTCATCGTCGCCATCGGCAACAGTTCTGCATCAGAAGCGTCAGCGTTAAGCATCGTTTTGAGATAAGTACGAAATCTCTCTTGTCCATCTGAGATATCGTAGAGATCTCGCTGAAGTTGTAATAATGGAACAAGTTCAAGCTGCATGATGGACCTGTTAATAATGCTTTGTCTTACTGCCAATATTACTCATACACTTTCAAAATGACATCAGTTATTGACTTCTGAGGGTTACCACCAGAAAAACTATCACTTGCCATAGTTGATTTTTGGGTTAAATCAGAGGTTAAAATAAGATATGCACTTAACGTCTCAACCCTGACCATTGGCAGCCGTGACTCTATTCAAAAATCTACGTGGTGGCGCACTGCTTAGCTTGGGCTACATGTTATCCCCACTCTCATGGTGGAACGATCTGTTTTTTAACTTGCCCATCGCCCTGGTCTTTGGCTATGGGGTAAGTTGGTTCAATTCCCATTGGTTCATCCCTGGCACAGTCATGGGCTACTGGCTTTCTAATGTTCTAGGTATGGTGATGATTCAGTTTGGGGCGGTTGATATTTTTCTAACCGATGAGAAGCGCAACGTCACGCGGGATACAGTGATTGGGTTTGGTGGTGCAACTCTGTATACAGTCATTGTGGCGGCGTTAGTTTATTTCCATATACTGGACATTCCTGACTTCTTAACAGATTTACATCCCTGAGTTATCTTTCTGTTTGCATAGGGTTGGATAACTCTCAGTTTGTTAAAAGTAGAGGTTATCTCATTGCTGGCTGGCTAGATTTAAAAACTTTATTGATGTCTTGTTGGGTCATGCCTGGTCTTACTTGCTCACTGTACAAAACTTCGATTAGATGTTTATCCATCTCTGAATATTCTGTAGTTTGCGTCCAGTCTTGGTAGAAAATACTCTCTGGATATTGATAAGAATCATTTAACAATCCTAATGACTGGGTGAGTTCTTCCCTTAATAAATGCTTTTGGGCAGCCTGATCGCTAGTTCTGACAATATCAACGTACATTGAACCTTTATAGATCTCATTGTCGCCATTCCAATAAATCCAGAGGAGACCAAAATTATCATCTACATAGGCCCTGGCATTGGGTTCTATTTGTGAATACTCCTCTCCGGTACCAAAGTGTATGAGATAATTGGCTTCTTGTTTTGAGGGGGTTCGTGATAGCTGGATGGAATCACTTAACGTGTTGATCTCATTGATGATTTTGGTTAACTCCGTATCTAAATAGTCAGGATACTGTCCAGATACAAATATTCTAATGTCCGTCACCCATTTATTTATTCTTTGGGTTGAAGCACCAAACTCTGCTCCAAAAGCCACTTGATCAAAGTAGTCAAGAATTTTGTTCGCTTGCTGAGCCGACAGGTCAGTACCCTCAGCTGGAGAGGGATCCGTCGTAATAGTTGAGGGCAGCTCATGGTTAGACTGCCAGCAACTACTCAGGCTAACTATTAGAAAAACAGTGCCAACTAAAAAACGGAGCATCAGTGGTCATGTCGCAGGACGATTGGGCAACCATATCTTAGCCTAATCATTCTCAGCGTCTAATAATTAGTGCATAGCCTGTGGCGATCGCTCATTTTAAGGTGGGGTAGTCGATGTATCGACGTTCTCCAATCGAAAATGAGCACAATTTTCAATGGAACCGTCATAGTGGAATATTCACTAACGGGGTTGGAAGCAGGGGTATACCCCTGCTTGCGATCGCAAACTGGTCCAGACAATATTTCCCAAGTATTGTTGAATCTCGTAATTAATCCGATCAGCAACAGCTATCCTAAAATAGGCTCACGCTGCACGTTCTAAATTTTCCATGGGTTACTTTCGTTCTGCCATTGATGCCATGACTGGCTATGTTCCGGGTGAACAACCTGCTCCAGGAACCAAAATCATCAAGCTCAATACCAATGAAAACCCCTATCCGCCGTCGCCACAGGTGGCCAACGCTCTACAGACCCTCAATATTGATGAACTCAGACGCTATCCTGATCCATCGGCCACAATGTTTCGTCAGGCTGTTAGCGATGCCCTGCAGGTGCCTGCGGACTGGGTGATTGTCGGTAATGGCAGCGACGATATTTTAAATCTGTTGGTGCGAGCCTGTGCGGAAAGTCGCGATCGCCAGGTGGTGTATCCAACCCCCACCTATGTGCTGTACAAAACGTTGTCGGCAATGCAAACAGCCGATGTGGTTGAGATTCCCTATGCTCAAAATTTTCAGCTACCTCTCGATGCACTGATTGCAGCCAATGGTGCAATTACGTTTGTGGCCTCGCCCAACAGTCCATCGGGTCATATAGTACCGCTAGACGATTTGCGGACCTTAGCAAAAAATGTGTCAGGCATTGTTGTCATTGATGAAGCCTATGTGGATTTTGCAGAGTTCTCCGCTCTGCCTTTGGTGCATGAGTTTGAGAATGTTGTTGTTTTGCGTACGTTGTCAAAAGGATATGCCTTAGCGGGGTTACGCATGGGTTTTGGGATTGCCAACCCCAAGCTATTGGCAGGATTGTTTAAGGTGAAGGATAGTTATAATGTGGATGCGATCGCAATTGCCCTGGGCACAGCCGCTATGCGCGACCAGACCTACAAAAACGCCCGTGCCGAGCAGGTTAAAGCCTCCCGTGAAAAGCTGTCCAGCGACTTAAAACACCTGGGGTTTTCCGTACTTAAGTCCCAGGGCAACTTCGTCTTAGCCACCCCCGGCAGCAAGCCTGCAGAGTTCCTTTATCTCGCATTAAAAGAGCGAGGCATTCTGGTACGCTACTTTAATCAACCCGGACTAGCCGATAAGCTACGCATCTCTATTGGTACAGAAGCAGAAAACAGCATACTCATAGAGGTATTAGCAAGTTTGCTCAATGGATAATCAATCTCATTTGTGTAGGAAATCTTACATCGTATGTCCCAGCTCGGTAGATCTGACGTTACAGACGCATCTGAAGTCAACACTCTAAAACTGTAACTTTTGTTTTCCAATTCTCCAAGACTGAAAATAGAGGAAACTCACAACAGCTTCAATTAATACGGCAGCCAAGATACCTGGACCTGCATTTCCTCTCAAAAATTCAAAAGTACCTAATAATGACAAGGCACCCATAGAGATAAACACACCAGCAGATATTGCTTGACGAGCTGGGCAATGTTCAACGTCTCGTGACAGAAAAGTTGTAATAGAAAAACCTAAGAACAGCAAAGCAGCTCTCTTCATAATCAAAATTGCTGCATTATTTCCTTGGATATGAAATAGCCAAAACACAAGCTCAGGAAAGAATAGCAGCATGACAGACAAACTAAGAAATAGAGCTGCCGTAAGGGAACTAAGGGTGTAAAAGTTCATCTATAATTCCACCTGATCAAAGTATTTTATCTCTGGTGGTGCTTCTAGAAAAGTGGCAAGTTCTTTCAATACACCATTTTCTGAGATAGCGTTGATATATTTCCGATGATGTTCAATGCTAAGCCATTCTTCATCAAAAATCATCGTCCTATTTTCCGGATCGAGATAGACTATGACCTGCTGGCAGCCTGAAAAACCGCGAACATTAGGCAAATTTTCTGCGAGAAATGACATTAAAGTGTCTATACTGTCTGATTTTACTTTTGATTCGATAATTACTTTTTTACTCATATTGCTTCCTACTGGATAAAGACCAATAAAAACAACAATAAATGCATAGGCTGACCGTTACTACCCAAAAACAGACAAAAATACTGTTTTCTGGTCAACTCTCCGTTTTTATTTGATGCGGTGTTTGGTTATACATTTTTTTGAATGCTGTAATGAAATGAGAGACGTTCTCATACCCCACTTCATTAGCGGTTTCTGTCACCGACAATCGTTTGTCTACCAACAACATACGAGCATGGGTTAGACGTTTTTGTACTATCCATTGTTTGGCTGTTGTCCCATAAAGCTGCTTAAATTCTCGATTGAAGGAGGAAACACTGCGACCGGATAATGCAGCAAAGTCTTTTACATTTAGGTTGGAAATGATATATTTTTTCATCAATCGTTTGATATTTCGCTTTGGGTTTTCCTGCTGTTTTGAAGCCTGTTGTTGCAAAGATAAGCGCGATCGCAATTGCTTTTCATGATCGTTGATATCAATCAGGTGCAATATTTCTAGCAGTTTGAGCTTGAGGAGATGTGGAGAGTTATGCAAAGACAAGTAAGTCGCCTGCAGTGATTGAAAGAATAAAGTTATTAATGGGTGCTGATTGATTTTGAAGATTGTTGCTTCTTCGGTGGATGATGGGGAAATGTTAGCGCCTGTTGCCAGAAAATCAGTGACGATATCATCGCTAAAAAAAAGTAGGTACGCATTCAATGGATCGCCTGAATTGATGTAGTCGGAATGCAGATTGAGGCCTTTGGGCAAAAAGATAGCCTCATTCAACCCCAGAGTAAATGTCTTGTTGTCACAGGTTGTAATGACTTCCTGACCAGTCTTGATGTAGACGAGGCAGACCTCACTTGTATAGAATTCTATATCTACTAGATCCTGCTCAAGTTCTTTATAGAAAATAGCTGCATGGGGGCTGTGTAATAAGGGTTTTACATCTCTCATGCAATACAGTGCTGCAGGAATATAGAGAATATTATTTTCACAATGTTGAGCAACTGATTTCTTTGTAGCCATAGTCTTTTCAGCGAACCCTTTTCACGAAATTATTGTCTCATCGGCTAATAGTTCTTTGATTGATAAGACTAACTGTTTGAGCTTAACTGGTTTACTGAGATACAGGTTAGCCCCAGCCGCTAGACATTGTTCTCGATCTCCTTTCATGGCCAGCGCTGTCAGCGCAATGATGGGGGTTTGAGCCAAATCAGGAAGTTGGCGGATGTGTCGGATGGCCGTCAACCCATCCATCTCAGGCATCTGAATGTCCATAAGAATGACATTTGGCGGTTCAGCCTGCGCTAGTTCAATGGCCTCTTGACCATTATTGGCTACTTGAATGCGATAGCCTTTGGCACGTAGATAACTGGATAGGGTGATGAGATTGGCCTCGTTGTCTTCTGCCAGAAGAATGAGGGGGGCAACGATGGATTGTTCGATATTAGGGGTTGCTAGACTAGACTCTGGCTCAGCTTTAGAGATGGGATCACTACGCTCTGAGAGAGTTGTATAGGGCAGCTCAATGATAAAACTACTGCCCACACCGACCTCGCTGATAACGGTCACCTGCCCCCCATGGAGTTCAATAATCTGTTTTACCAGAACTAAGCCAAGCCCGGTGCCCTCGAATTGTCGATTGAGATCATTGCCAATCTGGACAAAGGGCTGAAACAGTTTTTTCAGATTTTCTGGGGCAATGCCAATGCCGGTATCAGTCACGGTAAATCGCAGCTGTTTTTGGCTGTGAGTTCCGTTTGGCGATAACGGCATGACTTCAAGGGTAATGTGTCCCCCTGTGGGCGTAAATTTTACGGCATTGGTCAGTAGGTTAATCAAAACCTGCCGCATCCTCCGTTCATCGACCGTAACATCCGGTAAGCTGGTAGGCAGTTTCAAATTAAACTGAATTTGTTTTTTAAGAGACTGTTCTTTGACAAAGGCCAAACTAGAGTTGCAGAGATGCGTCACTGCAACTGGAGAATATTCTAACTCGACAAGTCCTGATTCAACCTTGGCCAGGTCTAGAATATCGTTGATCAGTGCTAGCAAATGCGTTCCACCCCGTTCAATAGTCTGTAGCGCTTTTAGTTGTTTCTCATTAATCTGACCGATAATCTTTTCTTGGAGTACTTCGGTCATCCCGAGAATCGCATTCAAAGGAGTGCGCAGTTCGTGGCTCATATTGGACAAAAAAGTACTCTTGGCTAAGTTGGCTTTCTCTGCTCTGATCCGGGCAGCTTCTGCATCGTCACGGGCGACCTGTAAATCTTGCGTTCGTTCTTCGACCAGTGCTGCCAAAGCACTCCGTTGCTGCCTAAGACGGGCTGTCCGACTTTGTAGGATACCCCAGAAGATGAGAATTACGGCCAATCCATATAGTAGATAGGCCAAGGGCCGCTGATACCAGGGCAGTTCGATGGCGAACGCAAACGCCTCGCTGTCACTTTGTACGCCATAAACATTACGGGCTCTGATTTGGAAACGATAGTTGCCCGGAGGGAGGTTGGTGTATTCTCGACTCGCCTGTTTTTGCCATGGAGACCAGTCCGCATCAAAGCCTTCCAAACGGGTCTGATAGCGGGTGTATTTCTCGTAGCCTGGAAAGGGGGCGGCGTAGGCGAACTGGAAGTTGTTCTCTGTATGTAAAAACGATTGGTTGTTGTTTAATAAAGGACCATCTCCCCCATATACTAAGGTGTCACCTTGACTCACCTCTCTGATCAATGTCTTAAAGTCAACAGAGGGTAACGAGTTGACCCGACGGTCATATTGAATTAGCCCTGAATAGGTAGTAAACCAAACAACATTGCCATTCGTACTGGGGTGGATATGATGTATCTTCTTGTCTGCCAGTGGCTGAAATAGGGTCTTCTCTATCTGGTAGGTGCCATCCGGTTGTGGTGTCGCCAGACGTAAATTTTTTCTCCCCTTTGACATGATCCAAACCCGTCCATCTAGGTCTGGAACTACATAGGCAGCGTCCTCTCCAAATCGCTGATCGCGTTGAAATCGTTGCTCAGCTTCATCCCACACGAAAATACCATGATCAGAGGTAGACACTAGTTGACCGTCAATCCAGCTCACCCAGAAAAAGTTTTTGTTATTGCTTGGCAACCCAGACGCAATTTCAATTGTTTCGACCAGCGGTGAATCAAGGTTAGGCCATTGAGGAAAGCTGAGTCGATAAACTACGGGTTTATTCGTACTGATCCATAGCCGATGTTGATCATCTTCGGCCATACTGTGAACAAATCCATCAAACCCTGACAGCTTACCTGCCTCCTGCCAAAGGCCATCATTGTCTCGCCGCAGTAATTCGATTCCTTTTTGGGTGCTCCAATAGGAAGCGCCAGCAAATAACAGGTTTTTATCGCGGGCAGCCGGGTGTAGAAATGCGATCGCAGAACTCCCTGTGGCTCTTTTCAACACAGGCACGACCTGTCCGTCCTGCAGCTGGTAAACCCCAAAATAGCTAGCCAACAAAAGCTGTCCGTCTACTTCGCGCACATGTTCAACACCCTCAATACCCTGGCTACCCGGCACTGACTGGAAACTACGTTGGGTCTCATCCCAATAAGAAAAACCAAGCCCCCTGCCAACATACAAGCTACCCTGATGTTCAATCGAGGTGTGGGGATATTCCCCCAGTCCCAATCGGCTATCGTACCAGGTAAAAGGAGAGACGGTTTCTATGCGATCAATTTTGTTGCCCAGGAGTCCAAACAATGACCACAAAGTCCCCTGGGGATCCAGGTAAAGTGTCTCGATGTCGTCACCAGCTAGTCCTTTGCGGTGGTTAAGCTGTTGTATTAATTTACCCTGGCGGTCGATCACAAAAAGGCCCTGCCCCAGAGTATTCAGTGCAAAATTGCCATTGGGTAGAACCGCTCCTGGCCAGGAGAGGCTGGTTAAAATGCCGTCTAATTCTGTTTTGAAGGGCTGAAAACGACTGCCATCATATAAAAAGAATTTTTGCGAAGCATCACCCACTAAAAGACGCTGCTCATCATAGGGTAACAGGGTATAGATAATGTCATCAGCGAACCGGGCACCATCAGGTACCAGCACCAACTCTTCATCCTCCATCTTTAGTAGACCCTGCCCACCTTGCCATACATATAGTTGATCTTGGACCAAAAAGGAACTTCGGAATCCCTCCCCCTCGGCCTCCCATATTTTCATCGCACCGTCCCTTGGAGACCAACGGACTAAGATCGAAACGAGATTAAAATAAATATCCTGTCCAATGGTGTGAACCCGCCATGCGCCGCCGTTCTCCTTCTGGTATTCAGGGGGCAAGCGCTCATGCAGTGAGACATACTGCATCTGTCCCTGGGCATTCGGTTCCAGGTAGCCAAAATCATCGACAGCGGCGACATAGATCTGGCCATCTGGATGTTTGCTAAACATCCAGGGTTGCATCTTGGCTTGTAGTGTTTTGGGAATATCGACTTGACGCCAACGCACACCGTCATAGGCGGCGATACCGTTGTTTGTCAGTGAGATATAAAGGATACCATTGTCATCCTGTATGACACCCTTGACAAAATTATCGACGGGGATTTCATCCATCTGGTACCCAGTAATGGGTGGCAGACCAGGCGATATGGCGGCGGAGAGCCTCTGAGCCGATAGTAAATAAGACGCAAGAAACAATAGGGACAGGAGAGATTTGTGCCAGGGCGTTTTAGAGAGACACATAGAATGTTGGAGCTGTCAATGATTCAAGCTATGAATTTTCAATGATGACTAGTGGTAGATTTACAATTAATAATAAGTAGTCTCTTAAGAATTACACCCTGAGTAAGCTTTTATTTATAAAGTTATGATTTTTATCGCTCATCCTAAGAAAAATCGAAGTTCTCACACATTCATTGCCTTAATTGGATTATATTTTTTTCATATTTCTCCCCAAAAGGTATTACTCATAGCGAGATAGATGAGTCTCGTTATGAGTAGTAGGTTTACCAACTGTTGAAGAATTGCTTTGATATCAATGATTTCAGGCTGCCGATTGAACTCACAGCGGCCATAGAAATTGATATGTTGCCAGGCAACTGGCGATATCTGGCTGATCAGGACAATCCTGGCCGCATTCCCTCTGCTACCACTGTGGGGTAAGGAATCAGACAAGCTGTGTCGCAGCCTGGGTCAACCAGCGAGCACACTTGCGTCATACCTGTTGTTTATATTCTGCTTATATTCAGTTTTGAAGCGAAGCTTGCCGAAATTGTTATGGGAAAAGGCTCTGCGTAGCGGGTGATAGCTTTCAGCTCGATTCAAAGGTGCTGGACATTTTGATGCAGGAGCACAAAATCAACGCAATCTAGCCAGTAGGGACTGTTGCTCATGGGATCGTACTCTGACAACGCCTGTCGATTCTTATGCTTGCGGGCAGCTATCTTCTGCCTTATCCTGTCTTACGCTGCATTAACGGCGTTAAGCTTGCTGGTTTGTCCGATGCTGGTTGATAACTCAGCAGTTTGTTGTTTTCAAACTCAGCGGTATATCGCTGTGGACCGTGTTTTGGTAATTGAAACCGAAGTTCAGCCCATAGATGGCCTTGATTTTGGTTAAGAATATGGCCCGCTACTTGTGCCTGCAGCCATTCCCACTGATAGTGTTTGAATAGCTCGGCTTCTAAAATCTGGAGCGGCTTAGGTAACAGACTCCACCCTCGATAGGTGGAGAGTAACGGTTCGATGTCTCCTTGCTGGGTCAATAAGCGGTGTAAAGCATCCTGGTTGAGGTTGCCGTAGTAGCGCCCCTGGGGAAAGTCAATCAAGGTGGGGGCAAATCGATGGCCGCCAATGTGGCTGATTTGCCAGGGATGAACCTGCTGGGTAAGCCCTAGCTGTTGGATGGTTGCGATCGCATCCTGGTAAAACGGATAGCCATATAGACCGCAGCACTCATTGTGGCTGGCATGGGTACAAATCATCAGGTGACGTTGACCAGCCTGGGTGAGACGCTGACCCACGCGCCTATTATTCTGCCAAAACTCCGCTAACGCCGGAGCCATCTCCGCTGCGCTATCGACCTGAATCTCCCAGGTTTTATAGGTGCCCTCCAGCTGCTTGCCTGCATCACTCGATCGCTGAAAAATCAACATGCGCCGCTGGGTTTGAGCCGGTGTCTCCTGATTGGCAATCAGATGCACTCGCACACCCAAGCCCAACAGCGGTTTCAGCAGCTGCCTTAAGGTCTCGGGTACACCAGGCGATAGCAGGGCTGGCTTCTCCCAAGGCTGAGGCGTTTCCAGCAGAATAAATGTATCGGCAGGGACCGCCGTACCAATTAGAGATTCAGATAAAGCAAATGACGCCGCAGACATGGTTGATTGTGAAAACGTTCTGTCGCGCCGACATCTATCGATGCAGACGCTAACTTAATGATATCTATTTTCATTAAAATCGTGATATTTAAAAGGTAAGTTTTTGGTTGGAATACCTTCTATGGGCAAAGTCTATAGGGCTAAATGCCTTTAAAAAGTACTTGTAAGCCCTTACTTTCGTTCAAGTAGCCACACCTCAACACTTAGCTATTGACAATAAATTTTGTTTTTGAGGTAACCTGATGCAGCTTCTGCTGTTGATTATTAGAAGCAATTACACATCAAGGTGCATCACTATGAGTTATCTATCCACTGAGCAACCAGCGAGTCGCTACCGATTTGGTTTAGAGCATGAAGTTGCCTTTTGGGAGCAAGCCACGGATCAATTTGCCGATTTTTCCAATACGTCTTTCGAACGGCTAGCTGATTTGATTGCGCAGCTGCCTGAATATGACTCTGATTATCCGCAACTGCGGATTGGGGATGCGGGCATAAAACGCAAGCGTTGGTATATCGAGGGCTATGAGCGATTTTCTGAAAGCGGGGAGCTGACGGGCTGTATGCCGAAGGGGATTGAAATTCGGACCACTCTCCAGCCCACCATTGCTGGCGTTGTCCAGGAACTCCGTGAGAGTTTTGCACAGCTTTGGGAGGTAGCACTACCAGCGGGGTTATTGCCGGTATTGACCAGTTTTAACCCAGTGCAGACAGAGTTTGTGCCCAAGCCTCCTCTTAATTGCTATGAAACCGAACGACGGCAGGCCTCCCCAGAAAAACAAACGGCGCATATTCCGATGATGACCTACGGACCGGATCTAAATTTTTCGATTCGGGGGATGTCCACTGAGGCATTGATTCAGGCTGGTCAAAAATTAACGTACTACAGTCCGGCTATTGTTCCCTTTAGTTTTAGCTCGCCGTTTTATGGACAACAACGCTGGTCAGGGTTATCAAAACGGACCCATGTGCGTACAGGTCAGCGGCCAGCCGCCATGGTATTTGTTGAGCATACTGACGAACTGATTGCCAGTTCCCCCTCACTGACTAAAATTGCCCGACTGCCGGCTGAAGTGGGACGGATTGAATTTAAAGCCTGTGACAGCTGCGGTGACTTTGCCCTCTATGGTAGTCTGCTGGCTTTGCTCAAAGGGATTGTGCTCGATCAAAACTTGCCAGGAGTGGCCCTGGTGCCAGATGCGGCCAGACATCAGCATGCAGCCCTCTACGGTTTTCGAGATCCCGAGTTACGCAATCAAGCCTTGACGCTTTTGGCAGCGGCAGATCGGGCTTTACCCCAGGACCATGAGCGTGATCTGTTGCAACCCTTGTGGCAGCTGGTTGAGCAACAGATCACCCCGGCCCAGGTCATGTGCGATCGCTGGCAGGCTGGCGAGAGTTTAGGCCATATTCTCAGCCAGGGCTATAGCCAGGAATTAGCCACACTCCAGCAGACTAAACTGCTCTCATACCCCCGTTAAGCGACTTTTTCTTCTTTGATCCAGGTTTGCTGGGCCCAGCTACCATCGGCTGCATACTCGCGGGTTAGCCGCAGTCGCACCGTTGGCTCAATTAACCAACCCACTTCACATCGGAAGGCTGTCTGCCGCTGGATATGCTGTGGACAAAGGGATGAGCCACCGTTAGGCAAAAACAGCAGTTGATACCCGGTTTCAAATAATAGACGGGAGCCCTGTAGTTGGGCCTGGGATTGACCTGTGGCCGGGCCAGCTCGCCAGGTTTGGGTAATTGTATGAGGCGATGTTTGTGAGACCGTTAGCTCTGTTGCCAAAGGCTGTGAAACTGACCAATCCGTGCGGTAGGTAATCGCCTCACCCCGCCAGGTACCTAGCAGCTGATCTAGGGAGAGTTTGGATCGCACGACATCGGATGTTCCTTCGCGCGTTTCTCGAATCAGCACCAGGTCAGACAGCTGACCACCGGGTGCAAACAGCTGTACCAACCTAAAACGCGCATTGGATAAGGTTAAGCCAAATTCCGTTCCAAACTTGGAAAAGGGACTCCACTGAGTTGATCCTTTGGTAAACGAACCATCCTCACAAAACAGACTACTCTGGTTGATGCTGACAAATTCTGACTGTGTTTGCTGGAGAGGTTGTCCGGCGGGGTAGCGGTTAAGTTGAAAGCGTGCGCTTGATTTGCTGGTGCGCTCCAGGGTCAAACACGAGGGCACGTCGCTCATTTCGGTACCGTCCGCTGTCAGCTTGGTAAAGCTACCTTTCCAGATTCCTTCGTTTTTAAACAGGTTGTCCCACTGGTTTGGCATATTGAATCCCACGTGCAACCCTTCCATTTTTACCCAGGTATGGAAAGAGACGCTAAAAAAGTAGCCGTAGTTGATGTCTGAGAGGTGAACTAATGATGATCTTGCGTGCGGCTACACCGGATGATTTGGCGCTGCTACTGCACTGGGATGAGCAGCCCCACGTGGTGGCCTCTGATCCAACGGATGATTGGCACTGGGAGCTGGAGCTGAGCCGCTCACCGGATTGGCGTGAGCAATTGATTGCTGAACTCGACGGGCGACCGATTGGAGTGATTCAAATTATTGATCCGGCCCGTGAGGAGAGCCACTACTGGGGGGATATCGCAACAAATTTACGCGCCATTGATATTTGGATTGGTGAGGCTTCTGACCTGGGCAAGGGCTATGGGACTCAGATGATGCAGCTGGCGCTGACCCGGTGTTTTGCGGACCCGGCTGTGACGGCTGTATTGCTTGATCCGTTAGTTAGTAATATCCGAGCACATCGATTTTATGAACGGTTAGGCTTTGAGCGCATTGAGCAGCGTCGGTTTGGTGAGGATGATTGTTTTGTTTATCGTCTGAGCCGTAATGACTGGCATGATTAATAGGATAAAAGACTGATAGTAATTACAGAATTCACTCACCGTTGCGGATTATGGAAAATGTTATTGTCATCACCGGGGGTAGCCGTGGCATTGGAGCTGCAACGGCTTATTTGGCTGCAGACCGTGGCTATCGTGTGTGTGTGAACTATCGCAACAATCATGAAGCGGCAAGTGCTGTGGTTGACAAGATTAACCAACAGGGCGGGCAAGCAATTGCGATCGCCGCGGATATTGCCATTGAAGCCGATGTTGTCACTCTCTTTAACACAGTAGATAGTCGGCTGGGCAACGTTACTGCCCTAGTCAACAATGCCGGTATTTTAGAACAGCAAACACGGCTAGAAAACCTGGATGCCGACCGTCTGAACCGCGTCTTTGCAACCAATATTACCGGAGCATTTCTATGTGCCCGAGAAGCGATTAAACGCATGTCCACCCGCCATGGTGGCCCAGGGGGAGCGATTGTCAATGTCTCGTCAGTGGCGGCTCGTCTAGGTGCACCAGGAGAATATGTTGACTACGCAGCATCTAAAGGAGCGATGGACACCATGACCCTAGGATTAGCCAAAGAGGTTGCTACAGAGGGAATTCGGGTAAACGCAGTGCGTCCAGGCTTCATTTATACAGACATCCATGCCGATGGGGGTGACCCCAACCGGGTTGACCGGATTAAAGAATCTCTGCCCATGAAGCGAGGTGGACAGGCAATGGAAGTTGCCCAGGCCATCCTCTGGCTATTGTCAAACGAAGCGTCCTACACAACCGGCACCTTTATTGAAGTCGCTGGCGGCAGGTGACCAGAACCTACTTCCTCAGGACACTAGCTGTGCCACCATTTCAGCTCGTGATGAGACCTTGAGTTTCCGAAACATCCGTTTCAAAGCTTGTTTGACTGAGTTCTCTGTAATCCACAGCTCTGCCCCGATCTCCTTGTTGGTCATGCCTTGAGCAACTAGTTTGGCAATTTGAGCCTCCCGAGGAGTCAGACAATCATCTTTGAACTGAATAGGAGCTGGCTGGGTCTGTAGTACAGCTAACCGTGTTGACACATGCAAACACAGGGCGTTTAAATCCGCTAGATTTTCAGCGGTAAATTTAGGGTCCTGACGGTGTCGCGTCACAGCGATGCCGCCTACCAGCTGTCCCTGACTAATAATCGGCCCCACCATCACATGACCATGGTCAGCGCGGGGACAAATTGTTTGCCAGACCCCTGGAGGCAAAATCACCTCATCGTGAACCGCCGCATGTTTCTGAACCAGATACCGTAGAACAGGATTATGGTCCAAAGATAACGCTTTTTTAAGCATTAATGGCGAGCTATCATTAATACTGGGCAACTGGTCTAAAAAATATAGACTTCGACGCTTAGCCGCAAAATATTGACCCACCTCCATCATAAAAGCCTGGTGCAGCTCTGCTTTAGTCTGTGTCTGGGCAATAGTTTGAAATAAGCTCTGTAGGGAGGCTTTGATGAAGGTTTCCATATAATTTATCTCTTGCCGCTAGACAAAAGTGTACCCGATCGAGGTCTAGTCGACAGGGCAAGGGGACGCTTAGGGTGGAGGTGTTGTGCACTAAACATGTATGAGCTCTTCATCCTCATCTGAAGCGATAGATATTGCACCGATGATCGCTGAAACAACTCGTCAACCTCGATTCGGCATTGTTGGTTTTTATGTTGTGACCGTTCTGTTTAATATTTGCCTGAGTGCGCAACTGTTGACAGTTGGTGTGGCTTATTTTGAAAACCCTAGCTGGTGGCAAGCGCATGTATGGTTGGTCAGGGGATACAGCGGGTTATCCCTGATTTTGTTGGTATGGGTCTACAGAATGACCTGGCCTCGACGAATTCGCATACTGACAGTAAGTATGTCTGTTTTGTTAGGGCTACAGTTTTTGACAATTCATTGGCACCCACCGTTTCTACCAGTGCCCTTAGCCATTGTTCATCCCTTGCTGGGTTTCTCTGTATTTTTGGTATCTTCCACTTTGGTTCATCGGGTCTGGCGAATTGTGTCACCGAGGCCAACTGCTGATTTCTTAGGAGAAAATGATGACTGACTATGCTTATCCCAATGTTCTCGTCGATACTCAATGGCTGGCCGATCATCTGGATGATCCCAATGTGCGGGTTGTAGAACTGGCGATGAGCCCAGATCTGCTCACCCATATTCCAGGAGCTATATTTTGGAGTATCTTTCCTGACTTGAGTCAGTCAGATATGAGCATCAAGCTGGATCAAACGGCGATCGAAAACATACTCTCTCGATCTGGTATTACCCCTGAGACAACAGTAGTCGCCTATGGTAGTGACATAGCGATCGGCGGTGTTGTTTTCTGGTTACTGACCCTATTTGGCCATCAACATGTGAAGGTTTTAAATGGCGGACATCAGAAATGGATAGCGGAATCTCGCCCGGTTACGGCTGAGTTCTCAACGTTTGCACCCACTCAGTACCAGGCTAAGCCCCTGGATTCTAACTTACGGGTCTTGCAACCTGAAGTAGAGGCATCTTTAAAGCATCCTGATCAAGTCTTGTTGGATGTGCGCACGCCTGAAGAGTATCGTGGTGAGGTCTTCATGATCAAGCCTCCGGAAGGTCAGGAGCGGGCGGGGCATATTCCTGGAGCTGTGCATGTAGAGCATAGCGATACAGTTAATGATGACGGCACATTTAAATCATTTGATGACCTTAAGACTCTCTATAGCCAACAGGGAATTACGCCGAATAAAGAGGTGTTCCCCTACTGTGCCATTGGCGGACGTTCGGCGTTTATCTGGTTTGTTTTGAAATACTTGTTGGGTTATCCAAACGTGCGCAATTACGATGGCTCATGGAATGAGTGGAGTCGTTTATCTAATGGACTGCTAGAGCCATAAAGAGATAGTAATTATTTTGCATACGTAAAGTGAATTATAGAGGTCCAGGCAGTGTGCTTGGACCTCTCATCATGCTTACGGCACGTATCCTACCTCCATAGCCAGACCCACTTTTTTGCTCTTAATCATTTTTGAGCAAATGTTTGACCAAGTTATCTTTTACCATCATTTGTTGCATGACCTTAAGTACATAATTCTGGGCATCTTCGCGCGAAAGATGGCGTACTTGCTCTTTCAACACCTGTAACTGAAACTTCTGTTCTAACGTTAATTCACCTGGCATATCCATACCGTATACCTCATCTGTAAAGCACAACAAACAAAATAATAAAAATCGTTTTCCACAAGAATTGATCGTTTGCTGAACTCAACGATCGATTTCATTTAACTGAGATTTTGTAAATAAGAGAAAACAAGCCATGGAGTATGGCTCCTCCAACTATTTGAGTAATTGTACTATGTAAATTATTTTCAAGTTGATTTGACATCCCCACTAACTGGCTGACTAAATTTCTTAGCTGTCAATGTGCATTGTCTAAAGATAAATTTCCTAAGTATTCGAGAATATTTTGTAAATTCGAGAGATATAGGGATTTTTTTTAGGATTTTAGTTAGAGGAAATTGGTAGTTAGGGGGCAAACATTTACCAATAACCGTTGGCAATGAATGATATTACAAATATGCCTGTTATTCAAGGATCCATATCGGTGGGTAGGCTTGTCACCAGTGTAACGCTTGTAGGGCTAGTGTTTACAGGTGTCAGAATTACACTAGGGGCCGGAGATTCCATCAGCTATGATATTGCCACTGGTCGTTACAGCTGGGTACAGGTGGCCCGAGGGATTATTATGCTCAATGGCAATGAACTGCGTGAGGGTGATGGCATCCAACTTGTAGGAGCTAAGGCTTTAACCATTGAGGCGCAAACTGGAGCTGAGCTATTGTTGTTTGATCTGGCCTGACGGTCATTGACCTACTAATATCTGACAACACCTACTAACGCCTGATAACAATGGCTAACTACGTTTATATTGCTACCAGCCTCGACGGTTTTATTGCCACCCCTGACGGTGGGGTCGACTGGCTCGACGAAATCCCCAATCCTGAGCAGAGTGACTTTGGCTATGGTGAGTTTATCAGCCATATCGATGCTATTGTCATGGGCCGCAACAGCTTTGAAAAAGTCCTTACGTTTGGTGACTGGCCCTACAGCAAACCTGTTTTTGTTTTGAGCAATGCTTTAAAGACTGTTCCTGAAAATTTAGTGGACACTGTCGAAATTGTCAGTAGCACGGATATCAAAACCCTTGTTCATCAGTTGAATAAACAAGGATACCAAAATCTATATATTGATGGCGGTCGTACAATCCAAAGTTTTTTAGCGGAGGATATGATTGATGAGCTGATTATTACCAGGGTACCAATCCTGCTGGGCCAGGGTATTCCACTGTTTGGTACGCTGAGTAATTCACTTCAGTTTCAGCACGAAAAAACTGAACTGTTTAATAATCTGTTGGTAAAAAGTGCCTACCGCCGACTCAGAGAATAGTGGCTACTGTGGACACACAAGCGATCGCAAATAGCATTTATGGTTGCCTAATCCCCTCTAACTCTCCTTGGGTAAGTGGTAGGGCTGGAGCTGCCACCCTCATCTGATGCTTTAGCGCCTGGCCAAAGGGGTTGGAAGTAGGATTGACAGGAGTTAATGCAGAATATTGAGATTCAACATGGGATGTATATACACGGTAGGAAAATAGCGGACATTCTACTTTTTCTCCGTTGGATATATATCTATTTTGTAAACTTGTCGTATTCAGACATGAGAACCCAGATTAGGGAGCATTTCAAATAATATCTCTGTTTTTCCTGAGACCGACAGTTTGCCACTGTTAAATTTAGCCAAAGATCTGACTTACCAAAACTCACACGAATTGTAGATTGTTAGCGTTAGTTAAAAACTGGTGATTTAGGTTTTTGATCGTAAGTAGGAAATCCCAGTTAGGAATCAGGATTTTATCAGATCCAAAAATGTTTCTGCAGAAGCATTCCATGGAACGCCTGTAGGGCAAAAGATAGGACCTAATTGAATCCTCATTTTTTAGTTATTAGATAGATATCGTTAGATACCACGACTTCTTTAAATGTATTCATCCGATAAAGGGTAGGGCTAAGGCTAAGGCATTCAACAGCTTGTTTGTATCTTATAAAAATTAAGTTCGCTTACTTAAACGCTTGTTAATAGACAGTTTCTAAATTAAATCTTTGTTATGCTAACTCTCTTTTTGAAGTCCATCTTTGGCGGTAGTGTTGTTTCAATTTCGTTGCTTTGTCTAGGAAGTGCTGCTTTAGCACAGCCTGTTGAATTTAGTCGGGCTAGTCAGCTAGCAGATATTGCCTTTGGCTATGGGCTTGCCAATCGGGCGGATAAAGCGATGCCGCTGTTGGAACAGGCCGCCACCTATGAGGGTGGAGACTGCTCTGAAGCCAATGTCTGGTTAAGGATTGGGGTGGGTTACCAGGCCGTGAATCAGCCGAACAAAGCAGAAGAGTTTTTCACTCAGGCCGTAGAGATCGCCCGAGATCGCACCCTCGAAAACTGTGCATCTAGCGGCACCTCACCGAATGAATCCTTGCTCAACCGAGCCGAAAATTATGCAGAGGCCGGTCACCTGGACCTGGCTTTAAACATTGCCAACCGGGTCGATTACCTTTTTCAGCCAATCACAATGGCGGAGATTGCTGGAGAATTTTACGATGCTGGCCAGCAGGCCGAGGCCGAGCAGCTCGTCATGCAAGCTGTTGAAATAGCCCAACAGAGCCCAACAGAGCCCATAGTTTATCAGATGATTACCCTGATAACTATGGCAGAACAGCTCACAGAATTAGGGCAGACAGAACTGGCTCAGCTGGTTGTAGAGACCAGTAAACTCAAACAGCCTGAGGCATTTGAAGTCCCCGATTCCTTTGCAGCGACTTTGTATAACTTTCATATGCTGCGTTTAGCCAGACTGTTGGTAGACCTCGACCAGCCGCAGCTGGCCCTCAGTATTGTGGATGATGTGGTCCCCAATATTCAGCCCTTGCCAGAATTTCCCTTGGATGCGGTGAACAACTGGATAGACGCTGCTGTACTGTACAACACATTGGACAGCGACCAGGCCGAGACGCTCTGGGCAACCATTAATAACCACATACAGCAAATAACCAATCCACAGGAACTGGCTTCTGCACAACGTTCTTTAGTGCAAGGGTATACGGAAATGGGTGACTTTGAGCAGGCCAAGACCCAAGCCCAGGCGATTGAGAATACCCGTGAACGTCAGGTGGCCCATGAGACCATTGCTAGCGCCTATGCCAGGGCAGGGCAAGTTGAGGCCGCAAATAGTTTAGTGCAATCAATGGGCAATCCCCAATCTGTGCGACGCTCTCTGGTGCGTGTCTACCTGGATACCGAGCAGTATGACCAAGCCGAGCAGCTGGCGCAGCAGCCTGACATGTTAGAGGCACTACCTGAGATTGGCTCTAGGTATTGTAAGCTGGGTCTGTTTGAGCGTGTGGTTCCCCTCATTGACCTGAGTCCGTCGGCAGATGGGTTGCGAAGCTGTGCAGCGATCGCATTTGCAAAACAGGGAGAGATTGAGCGAGCATTAGAACTCACTGAAACCATTGCAGATCCAGGAAATAGGTCTAACACACTAGTGGCGATCTCAGCTCAATACACAACCGAGCCGGTGTCCTGGCAACGGCTCATCGGCTGGTTACCAAAGTCAGTCAAAACCTGGCTGGGTGTCCATGACTCCGCCAAAGCTGTTGAACTGCTCGATCAGGCCCTCGAACTGATCTAAGAAATGGGGATCAAATCCTAAACAAGTTTAGACAGGGCAACGCTCCCTCATTCTGTTTCAAACAATATTTCTGTTTTTGCTGAAATCGGTAATCTGTAGCTGTTAAATTTAGCAAAAGATCTGACTCAACAGAACACACACTGATGGGGTGTTGTTAGCGTTAGATTGAACGCTAGCGACCTAGTTTTTTGATCATAGACACTTGCCAATAGACAGTTTATAAATTAAATCTTTGTTATGTTACCTCTCTTTTGGAAATCTATCTTTAGCAGTAGTGTTGTTTCAGCCACTTTGTTCTGTTTAGGGAGCGCTGCTTTAGCACAGCCTGTTGAATTGAATCGAGCTAGGCAGCTAGCGGATATTGCCTTTGGCTATGGGCTTGCCAATCGGGCGGATAAAGCGATGCCGCTGTTGGAACAGGCCGCCACCTATGAGGGGGGAGATTGCTTTGAAGCCACTGCCTGGTTAAAGATTGGGGTGGGTTACCAGGCCGTGAATCAGCCCGATAAAGCAGAAGAGTTTTTCACTCGGGCCGTAGAGATCGCCCGCGAACGCACCCTCGAAAACTGTGCATCTAGCGCTACCTCACCGGAAGAATCCTTACTCAACCGAGCCAACAATTACGCAGAGGCTGGCCATTTAGACCTGGCTTTAACCATCGCCAACCGGGTCGAGCACCTTTTTCAGCCAATCACAATGGTTAAGATTGCTGGAGAATTTTACGATGCTGGCCAGCAGGCCGAGGCCGAGCAACTGGTCACACAAGCTATTGAAACGGCACAACAGAGTCCAACCGAACCCATGGTCAATCGGATGATACTCCTGATCGCCATGGTAGATCAGCTGATACAGTTAGAACAGCCAGAACTGGCTCAGCTTGTGGTGGAAACCAGTCAACTTCAGCAGCCCGAGACATTCGAAGTGACGAATTCCTTTGAATCGGCTTTATATCACTTCCAGGTGCTGCGTTTAGCCAGACTGTTGGTAGACCTCGACCAGCCGCCGCTGGCGCTCAGCCTTTTGGATGGGGTGGTCCCCAATATTCAGCCTTTGGCAGAATTTCCATCAGATGTAGTGAACAACTGGATAGACGCTGCTGTTCTATACAACACATTGGGCAGCGACCAGGCCGAGATGCTCTGGGCAACCGTTAATAACCACGTACAACAAATAACCGATCCGCAGGAATTGGCTTCTGCACAACATTCTTTGGTGCGAGGGTATACGGAAATGGGTGACTTTGAGCAGGCCAAGACCCAAGCCCAGGCGATTGAGAAAACCAGTACACGCCAGGCGGCCCATGAGACCATTGCTAGCGCCTATGCCAGGGCAGGGCAAGTTGAGGCCGCGAATAGTTTAGTGCAATCAATGGGCAATCCCCAATCTGTGTGGATCTCTCTGGTGCGTGCCTACCTGGAGACCGAGAAATATGATCAGGCCGAAGAACTTGCCCGGCAGCTAGTCCCACAGCCCGATATGTCAAATGCCATATCAACAGTTGGTCGAACCTACTGCAATGATGGGTTGCCGGAGCGTGTGGTACCTCTAATTGACCTGAGTCCGTCAGCAGATGGGCTGCGGAGCTGTGCTGCGATCGCATTTGCAGAACAAGGCGAGATTGATAAAGCACTCCAGTTGACCCAGGCGATCACAGCCCCAGAGTCTCAGGCATCAACGCTAGTGGCGATCGCAGCTCAATGCACAACCGATCAGGTGGCCTGGCAACGGCTCATCGGCTGGCTACCAAAGTCAGTCAAAACCTGGCTGGGTGTCTGTGACTCTGCCAAAGCTGTTGAACTACTCGATCAGGCCCTTGAACTGATCTAAAGTATTTAGGCAGTACTTACTCGATCTGTTTTTGTAGTATGTATACTACAATTTTCAGTAATGCGTTTGTGCGATGTTGTATCTGCCCTTGAAAAGAACTGAATGCTAAGAGGCTTTATGGCCACTGTATCTACCTTTCGTCCTTGTCAATACTCTAGTGAGGCCGATTTAGCAGCTATTGCTAGTTTGATAAATGCCTGTCGCATTGCTGATGATTTAGATATCAGAACTTCTGTTAAAGAGCTGCGGGAAGAGTTTGCCAACCCTCAGTTTGATATTAATCGTAATCTACAGCTGTGGAGAGATGGAACAGGGAATGTGGTTGTGATCGCAAAAATCTGGCACCATCCCCCAGAACCCAACGAAACCCAGGTACGCGGTTCCCTATACTTTGATATCCATCCCCAGGTGCGAGGAGGAGGGTTAGAAGGGACAATTATGGACTGGGCCAAACAGCGCCTACGCGCTATTGGTCAGGATTTTGCCTTACCCCTGGTTTTGCAAACAGGCTGTCGCGACCAGCTGACAGAGCGCCGAGAACTGCTAGCCCAAGTTGGCTTTATCCCAGAACGCTATTTCTTTCAGCTGAAGCGATCGCTTCAGGCACCGTTGCCAGAACAGCCCATTCCAGCTGGTTGGCAAATTCGCTGTGTCCGTGGCAAAAGCGAGACTGAAGCCTGGGTTGAAATGTTCAACCAGTCCTTTGTGGACCATTGGAACTACATCCCAATGACGATAGCAGAGTACTGTTACTACATCAGTCTCTCAGACTATGATCCAGCATTGGACTTGGTGATTGAGACCTCCACAGGCAAGCTGGTTACCTTCTGCTACAGCTATATTGACACTGAACGTAACCAACGACTGGGTCACCAGGAAGGTCACGTCTGTTTTCTGGGGACCCGACGCGGCTATCGTCGCCAGGGATTAGCACGAGCGCTATTAATTGAAGGGTTAAAACGTCTGCGGTCTCAGGGTATGGAGACTGCCACCATCGGTGTGGATAGTCAAAATCCTAACGGTGCCGTTGCTTTGTATGAATCAGTTGGGTTTGTAGAGGATTTTCGATCAACCGTTTATCAACAAGAGGTGACTCCATAATTCTGGAGTGATGGTGTTGTGCCACCGCACAAGAGATGCATACAAGAGATAGAACACTCTGAGGAGTAGTCTATCTCTTGTATCCGCCATTTAATCGAGATTTAAGACCATTTCATTACTGTCTACATAGCCCAAGCGGGTATACAGCATCCTACCCTGATCAGACGCATGTAGTACTGCTTTTGTGCAGCCAATTCCCTTTAGATAAAGCATGGCTTGTTTCATTAACGTTGTTGCAATTCCTTGTCTGCGGTAAGCCGGCTTCACATAAACACCCCAGATGTACCCTTTTTGGTATGCTTCACTGACCATTGGATACAGCTCTAATAGTTGGCAGCTGGCTGAGCCCACAGTTTCACCCATAACTTCCGCAATAAAGCTTTTGTAGCGCAGCTCTTTACAAGCGTAATCAATAAATTTAGTTGTTTTTTCTAGCCAATCCTGTCGAATGGAGTCAGAAGGTAACCCTAATCCAAGGGCAATATGACACAGATGCTCAGCAATTATATTGGTATCACTCTTAATAGCTGAACGAATAATCAAAGATTTCTCTGACATAACAATCTAATGCATTTTACCTGACTGTATTTTATACATAGCGTTTTCCGTCTTTATTCCGCATCTCAACAGCTCGATTATGCATTTCTATAACACTTAGAGGACCTGACACTTTTTCTGGCTCTCCATTCCTTTCATAAACACTTGCAGCCAAACGATAGTCGTCGAATGCTTTTTCTTGATCACCATTCAAATACTTCGCATGCCCCCTTAAAATATAGGCTTCAGCATAACTAGGCTCAAACTTTATCAGCTCATTTAATATCGCAATAGCTTTGTCATAGTCACCTGCCGCACCTTTGAGACGGGCTTGTTCATATAGCTCCTTTGCTCTTGCGGTGCTCTCGTTAGCAACCATTTTCTTGCCTCAGTTATAGACCTAGTACTCTGTGGCGTAAGTTTGCCCACTAGCAAATGTGGATGAGTCGATGGGTGGATGGGTGGATGAAATAGCTGCTAAATTTCTGCCATTGGTAGTTCTAGCTTGAGCATAAAACATTGAATATAAGCTAAACAAAATTTGTATAGTCGGTTAAGGGATGTGAGTTGAGGCCGTTTAGAGTTCCATATTTTTTCTACTACGAGCATTTTGCTTATTTCTCCGTCCTTAGGGGTTACTGTCCTTCGCTAGAACGTTACCCATAGTTTTTTCTCAAAACCATGCCAATCAGAATTTAAAGATTCCTTAACGTCCTTAAAAAGGATACAGCCATTTTTGCCATTGTTAATTTAGAGGAGCAGCTGGTCTGAAAGGCTCAATTAGCTCAGCTTTGCGGATGAAATCATAGTTTGGAGTAGCAATGCTCGATTTTTTGTAGAAGACTTTCGAGCCAACATAGGCATGCTGTAGGCAGTCACGACATCAGCCAAAGGTTAAATACTTATAAAGCTGTACTGATCGCTACCATTTTTCTGTGAATAGTGCTAATGCTGTTTTTGGTTTACATGGAGCGGTAATTCATGAAAGGTGCGTTGAAGTCAATCCCAATGTGGCTATGGGTCAGCACCGTCTTTTTGATCTTGGGTGTAATTGGTTTGATACTTCCACAAGAGTCTAAACAAACCCAAGCATCTGAGCCCGATACTATCCCAACCCAACCAAGGTTTATGTTGACCCAGTCGGAGCTTGCCAAGTTTGACAATAAGCTCGTTGAGATCGACCCTGATCAACGTTTAATTAATAGCGTAACTCAGTGGAAAGATTCCGTGTTAGTCAATGTATCTGTGACACAGGAGTTTATGGAGTTGCCCAGAGCAGAAAGAGGGGAGATGGCGATTACCCTGCGAGATGAATTAGCGACCGTATGTGAGTGCGCACCTTACCTATACCTCAACAACGAAAGTGGGGAGCATGTTGTTGAGATTGGCGTTGGACTACCGAAGTATAGGTTATAACTTGATGAGTGCACCTCTTCTTGAAATGCTCTTGAAACCAGAACGTAGCCTTTATAGAAATCATAGCAAGGTGGGCAGTTTTGCCCACCTTGCTTGGCTTAGAGCTGTTCCCACAGAATCTTGATGCCCTCTGGGAGATACCCCGAAATCTCTTTTACGATGTCTGAGGGCAGCTCGTCTCTTACGGTTGAAAAGACAGCAATGACGACACCCTGAGGCGTGACATCCTTGGGAACACTGGCCTCCTGTGCGATACGGCGCATAAATACTTCTGACTCAATTTTAAGGGGAGGACGTAACCGGCTGAGCAATCGAACAATAACATTGTCGTCCCTCCAGAGCTTAGCAATCCCATCATTACTAAAAGCGGCTTCAATTCGATCAGAGGCTTCAGTGGTCATCATGTCGCGCATGGTACGAAACACCACTACTGTCGTGTCGCGAGCATCGTAAATATCAGGAAAATTGGCCTTTTGCATGATCTGCTCTAAAAAGTCTTTTTGAGAGTCATTAATCGTTACTCCCGCCATAATATTCTCCTAATTTTATCAATTTTGATTAAACTGGTTTGAAAATTTTCAGTACTCTATTTTTGGATGGTAGCAAACTCTTTGTTAGGGGATCCTAACGTTATGTTGCATTGTAGTTTGCATGACTCTCCCGCTATGGAATACAGAGAAACAGTTTAGGGGATTGCACAAAAATACAGTCCCAGGTTGAGGCTGTAGATGGGTGGATGAGTGATGGGGTAACAGGGGAATTATTTAAGCGCGGAAGCCTTAGTATTACTCATATGCGCAGCGAAGTTGTTTTATATTCACGATTGTGGTGGTCAGGACTTAAGCTTTTGCTGATGGCTTAGAAGTCGCAGATGAGTCTATAAACAATTTAGGGATTAACAATCCAGACGTTGTTTTGTAGGCTGCAAATTCTGGATAACGGGAGAGAGATTTGTCTTTTTTGAGAATATTGGGGACAAAGAGCCCGGCGACAAAGCCTCCTAAGATAACAAATGGGAGCCAGTGCATAGCCAACATGGCAAAAGCCAGGTAAATGAGAATTTCACCCAAATAGTTGGTATTGCGACAGCGGGCAAAGAAACCTTCTGTAATCAGACCCGATTTATATTTTAGGGTGTAATATTTCTGGGCATCGCTCACATAGTGAAAGAAAACACCGAAGATGTTAAGGGCGATAGCGGCCGCCACCAGTGGCAGGGGTGGTTCAGCATAGCTGCTGATTAAAAGAAAAGGAGCTATCCAATACAGGCTGACAATGCCAAACCCCATCAGCCCCAGCGGCAGCGGCACTTCTTGCTCCCACTGTTTGTCAGGGTAGAGCTTATCTTTAAGCAGCCATAAAAGGCCATAGGTGCCATGTAGTGCTAGATATACCCAGGGACCCAGGGTAAAGTTCTGATACACCAGCATCAACCCCAGGACAAAAAAGCAGGTGGCTCCCTTGTGCAGATTGATAAAGTACTTGACTTTCATGGTGCTTTCCCTGGGTATCGATGCATCAACGATAGCGTAGGAACCATCAGTTGCGATCGCACCAGCGCCAGCGCAGGAAAAACATTGGTTACGACCAGCTAGACGCCTAAATCATCGCTACTTCAAGTATTTTCCCCTTCCTCTATCCTCATGCTTCCGCCCTCATGCCTTCATAGAGTCCCTGATCGTGTTGCCAAGGTTTCTTTCACAAACGCCTTAACCACCGCCTGATCATTTTCCAGCACCGTAAACTGCTCTTCCCGCTCAAATAGATCACCGAGAAAGGAGGGTAGTTTGGGAAAAACGTCGACCGCCGCCTGGATGGCAGCCGGAAACTTAGCCGGGTGAGCACAGGCCAGGGAAATGCGCGCAGACTCCTCCGGGAGAGCCTGCACCAGATGGGGAGCACAGGCAATGGCCGTATGGGGATCAATTAAGGTACCGCTACGTTGATAGGTTTCCTGAATCACCTGAGCAATGCTGTCATCGTCTAGTCGAGCGCTGACAAAGGTTTCACGTAATTTTGCCAAAACATCAGGGGACACGCTGAATACCCCCGTCTGATCAAAGGTTGCCATCGTCTTAGTCACGTGTTCAGCATTACAGCCATAAGCTTCAAACAGCAACCGCTCAAAATTGCTAGAAATCTGGATATCCATGCTAGGCGCGATGGACGGAGAGACCACATCGGTACTCATCTCGCCAGAGTTAAAAAAGCGAGTCAGGATATCGTTTTTATTCGTCCCCACCGCTAGCTTACTAATCGGTAAGCCCATACGCTTTGCTACATAGGCCGCAAATACATTGCCAAAGTTACCTGTGGGTACAGAGAACGACATCGAGCGGTCTGGAGCACCCAGATTTAGCGCCGTATAGACGTAGTAAACCACCTGGGCCAGAATCCTGGCCCAGTTGATCGAATTCACCGCTGACAGGTTGTACTGGTCGCGAAACTCTAAATCGCCAAACAACCGTTTGACAATGGTCTGGCAATCATCGAACGGAGCGTTTAAGGCAATATTATGGACATTGGCCGAAAGCACCGTCGTCATTTGCTTACGCTGAATCTCTGAGGTGCGATTGTGGGGATGAAGAATAAAAATATCAATAGTATCCTTGTCACGGCAGGCCTCAATGGCAGCAGAGCCGGTATCACCCGAGGTGGCCCCAATAATAGTGAGCCGCTCCCCCCGTTCCTGCAACAGATGATCAAAGAGCTTACCGAGGAACTGTAGCGCATAATCCTTAAAGGCTAAGGTTGGCCCGTGGAACAACTCCAGCAAAAAGTGATTGGTATCCAGCTGGATGATGGGGGCAATGGCCCGGTGATGGAAACCGGCATAGGCCTCATCAATCAGCGTTTTGAGGGTGTCGGGTTTAATGGCACTGCCAATAAACGGTGTCATCACCGCATATGCCACCTCCTGGTAGGATTTGCCACGCAGTTTTCGCCATTGTTCGGATGAGAATTGTGGATAGCTTTCCGGCACATACAGACCGCCATCTCTGGCCAAGCCAGTGAGGACGACATCGGCGAAATCAAGAACGGGAGCCTGACCACGGGTGGAGTGGTATTTCATTTATTCTCCTGAAGAACGATAGGTTGTATGCCTCGCATATTTTATCTGGTTGCAGTTAGGATTAAAGGCTGGATTAAAAATAGGCCGCTGCTTTGTGAAAGGTAGGGCTATTGATTTTGTATTTGATGGCGGTGGTGACGCGGGGAAGGGCAAATGCTGAACGTGTTCGTCATCTTGAACCTGGTACGTGCAAACTGATAGGTTTGGTGCGATCGCACACGCGTCAGGTTTGTCAAATTCCACTGAGCTGTTACTGCAATTATCCACACTGTTGAGGCATTTGTTAATGGGTTGTTGTTGCCAAAGTGTTCTTCGCTTGAAAAAACAACCGACAAACCAGTTGAAGTACTACGTAGCTTTGGGCATAGCCTGGTCAGTCATCGATATCTTTTGCTCACAGCACAATTGTAGCCATGGACGATGTTTGGCAAATAGATACTATCTGGTTGTATCCTCCACTAATATCGGGGTATTCCAGATGTAATGCCCTGTATGAAATCTTCTCAAGAAAATAAGAAAAAATATCGACAACTGCTGATTGTTCTGGCTACAACCTTTGTAGTTTCTCCCTTTTTACAAGCTGGAGTTGGCAATATTTTCCTGATCTCGCTACTGTTGTATACGATTCTGCTGATTATCAACAGCTTTCCATTGCCTCAAAAGTTGTTGACTATATATGGCGCGATCGCAATTATCGCCTTTAGTCTAGAAGCCATTGCCAGTCTAAACGGAGGCTTTTATCTAAATCAAACATTTAGTCTCATATCTCAAATCGTCTTTGCTATTTACCTGGCAGGAGCTGCCTACTGGATTGGACGAGATATCTTTACTACACCCGAAGTTACCGTAGATATAGTACGAGGTGGCATTAGTGTTTATTTACTAATCGGGTTTGTCTGGGCGTTGTTATACGGCATTGTGAATACCCTGGATGCCAATGCCTTCTCGCAACCGCTTGTACGCATGGGTTCTTATCTCAGAACGATTCATTTTAGTTTCACCACCCTCACCACCCTGGGATATGGCGATATTGTTCCCTTAAGTGAAGTTGCTCAAGTATTAACAAATTTAGAAGCTATCGTAGGCCAGATGTACTCTTCTATTTTCATTGCTATTCTGATCGGTAGCTATCTCAGTCAGCGTTCCAATCAACATAGGTAACACGATAAAGCATGAACATTAGGTGACCTGAAAATCAGATGTTAAACTCTATGTACTTGTGCTTTGTTGGCTAGCATTCAGTAAATTTATTTGGCAACATTAGGCAAATCTAATTCGGGACGCTCCATAGTTATAGTTTCACAACTACCTACTCCATGTCCTCTGACGGTATCAGTTCTCAACCGCCAATTGAGCAGTCATCAAATACTTCATCAAACACTAATGTAGAGACGGCAGTCGAAACGCCGCCCACATCTACGGATAGTGATGCTCAGTCCAGTGCTTCACCGGGATGGCGTCGTAAGTCTAAGAAACCGCTGTGGCCAGCCGTTGCTCTAGCCATGTTAGTGGTAGCTGGATTTGTGGCTGTCAAAGCCTATCGAACATTGACAGCGGTTCCCCCATCGGAAGACACAGAAGAGACAGCCAACCAATCCCGTTTACCAGTCAGGATACTCAGAGCCCAGACAGGGCCAATCCAAGGATGGGTATTTGATGAAGGTGCCGTTTGGCCGGTCCGACGGCGGATACTTAACTTTCAGGCCAGTGGTGACATTATTTATGTCGCTAAGGTCGATGGCATTGAACTGCGGGAAGGAGATTTTGTCTCTCAGGGGCAGCTACTGGCCACCATTGATGCTCGCAGACAGGAATCTAGCATTGCTACCGCTGAGGCTGATATCCAGGTTTCGGAAACCCAGCTAAACCAGTCCAGAGCCAGTTTATTGCAATCCCAGGCGAATCTAGAAAAGGCCAAGTCGGACCTGGCTTTGGCTGAGACTGAGTTACAACGTTATGAGAATTTATTTGAGCAGGGGGCGGTATCGGAAAGCGATCGCGACTCCTACATCAACCGAGTAGACCAGGCCGCCGCCGCCCTGAAGACCGCTGAACAAGATGTCCGCTCTGCCGACGAGAGCATTCGTTCTTCCGAAGCAGGGGTGAATGCGTCAGTGGCTCGCCTTAATCAGAGTGCCGTTGACCTAGAAGATACACAGTTGGTCTCTCCATTAGATGGAGTAGTGGCTTATATCAACATTCGAGAAGGGGAGTATTGGAGCACCCAATATCTCAATACGAGCAGCGCCCAAGATTTGATTGAGTCTGCCCCAATCGTGGTGGTTGATCCTCAATCCTTTGAAGTGGAGATCGAACTACAGGCAGGGGAAGCCGGAGAGATTACGCCAGGTCAGCGAGCCTATGTTGTCTTAGAAGAAGAGGTCAGTGCGCTGCAGGCAGCTGGAGCTAACTCCCAGGGATTACTTGATATTGCTAGACAGCGGGGCAGTGGTGGGCGAGTATTTGCGGTTAGCCCCTCCCAAACACCCGGCAGTCGCGGCACTGAAATCACGATTCGAAACCTGGAACAGGTCGGTAATTTAAAGGTAGGGGGCCGGGTTTATGTATGGATTGAAGTGGCTCGCGATAATGATGCCGTAGTTTTACCCCTCGGGGCTCTAGTCTCCAGAAATCAGCAATATTATGCCTTTGTGGTCAACGAAGCTGACGGCACCGTCCAACAGCGACGAGTTACCGGCGGGATTGAAGGATTATCTGGCGTAGAAATTCTCTCCGGTATTGAACCCGGTGAGCTGGTGGTAATCGAAGGCCAAAACCGTCTGGTAGATGGCACCCCCGTCGAGATTGTTGACCGGAATTAAGCCCTATGCAAATTGACGAGCGCGTTACGGCTGCTCCTGAAACTGAGAAGGGTGCTGATATCTCGTCAGTGCCCGCCTGGATGGAGTTCTTCTTTACTCAGCAGATCTTTGCCATTCTCCTCTGCTTTATGCTGCTGATGGGGGGGCTGATGGGCTATTTCTCCATGGTGAAAGAGGGCGATCCCGAAATTAAAATTGCTCGGGCCATGATCACCACCACCTGGGGGGGGACCGATGCCGAGACCCTTGAAAATCAGGTCACAGACAAGCTAGAAGAAGAAATCAAAAGTCTTCAAGGTCTAGATGACTTTACCAGTGCCACCTTCAATTCATTTTCCATTATTAATGTTGCCTTTAAGGCAGAATCCCCCGTTGCTGAATCCATTCAAGAACTGCGGGGTAAAGTTGACGACGCTGAGACAGAACTCCCTGAAGAATCCACCGGACGTGAAAAGCCAGATTTTGAGCAGCTATCCCAGCAGGATTCACCGGTTCTCACCTTAGCTCTAACAGGAGAAGGGCTAGATATTGGCTTACTCAGTCAGGCTTCAGAAGATTTACAAGAACGTCTAGAATCTGTTCAAAACGTACGAGAGGTAAATCTAGGCGGTCAGCGCGACGAAGTCATCCACGTACAAATGATTCCCAGCCGGTTGACCACCTTGGGGATTGCGGCCACCCAGGTGCGCGATGCCATCCAGGGGGGCAATATTGACCGCTCCTGGGACCTGGTACGGGATGATGAGATTGGGGCCCAGGTGCGTCTATACGGTCGTTTTCGTACCCTGGAAGATTTAAAGAATTTGCCCGTAACCCGCTTGGATGAGAATCGGGTGATCTTACTGTCGGAGGTGGCCGACGTCTACCAGGGACTGGAGCGGGAAACCCAACGGGCCTTTTTAAGCTGGGAAGGGAGTGAGTTTAGCCCCACCATCAACCTGGAGGTGGTCAAAGTTGCTGGTAGCGATACCATTCAGGTAATCGAAGACGTCTTGGCAGAAATGGAGCTGGTGAAAAATGATCCCAGTATTTGGCTCCATGGCATGGATTATCAGGTGCTCACCAATGATGCCGATACCATTCGCAGTGACCTGGCAAATTTGGGTAGTAACGTACTGCAAGCATCGCTGTTAGTCTTCGCCATTTTGTTTGTTGCCCTGACCTGGCGAGAGGCACTGATTGCAGGCTTAGCGATTCCCATGACCTTTGCCGGGGTGTTGTTTATTCTCTGGATGCTGGGCTACACCCTCAATACCATGGTCACCGTGGGGATGATCTTAGCCCTGGGACTCTTGGTGGATGTATTTATTCTCATGTTAGAGGGTCTGCACGATGGCATTTTTGTACAGGGTTTGAGCTTTCCTAAAGCGGCTATTAAAACTGTGCAAACCTATGCATCGCCTGCCTTTACCGGACAGCTTACCACCATTTTGGCCATGGCTCCGCTGATGGCAATCTCCGGCACCCTGGGTAAGTATATTCGGCTGATTCCCATTAGTGCCATTACCTGTTTAGTGATGAGCTATGCCCTGGCCCTGTTGGCAGTGATTCCCCTATCCAGATTTCTGCTCGATAATCAAGGTGGCAGCGGTGAGTCTAAAACCTATGTCGATCGTCTAACAGAAGCTGCATCTGAAAAGTTTTCCCACTGGAGTTTACGCATGACCATTCCCAATCGTCATGTGGCTCGTCTGTGGACAGCTGGTGCGATCGCGCTGTTTGTCTGCGCCGCTATTTTATTTAGTCAGCTACCCAGTTCTTTGTTTGCCGTTAGCGACGACAACAAACTCAGCCTCAATGTGGAACTGCCCCCAGCCGCTACCCTAGAAACCTCTCAAGAGGTGGCCGATCGCATGGGTGAAGTGGTGCGCAACTACAGTGACCCCAATGGCGAGAAGGTGTTTGAAAGTGTGGTGAAACTGGTGGGGCAGCGCAGTAACCTGGTTGCTACCAGCGAAATTAAACCGGGCAATGCCGATTATTTTGTCGGTCTGTCAGCAGTCTTGGTGGATCGTAACCAACGGGCACGAGATTCCTTTAAATATGCTTACGACCTCAAAGTTCAACTAGAAAAAGAGATTATCCGTAACTATCCAGGGGCTATATTGAGTACAGGGTTTCCCCTGTCTGGTGGTGGGTCTGATCCGATTCAAATCGAGATTTTTGGCGATGACTTACAAACCCTGAGGGAAATTTCCAGCGAAGTGCAACAGGCACTGCGAGAAATTCCAGGCACCATGGATGTACGTGATGACCTGGGTAATTTGCGAGAAGATTATAAACTTGTGCCTAAGCGAGAGTCTCTTAACTTTTATGGCATCAGCCAGGATGAAGTGGGTTTGCAGGGACGTTATCTGATGATCGATAACGATGTGGGTGACTTCTCCATTGGTAGTGGTGAAGAGGATCTTGAAATTCGCCTGAGTACCCAGTGGCCATCTCAACAAGGTCGGATTGGTGGGCCTTCTCGCCTGGATGAATTTGCCACTATGCGGTTTATCAATTCAGACGGTGAAGCCATATCGCCCGATGCCCTGTTGGAAGAAGTGCCAGGAGCTGTTCCCCTGGCGATCACCCACCGTGATACTCAGCGCAGTGTAACGGTACTGGCTAAGGTGATACCGGGACAGGACTTCTACGACTCCCAAATCCTGGCTGAACTGACGCCGAAGCTAGATGCAATGCAATATGACCCCAACGATGAGGGCAATTCTGACCGCTGGCCTCGGGGGTATTCCTATCGGTTTGGTGGGGATGCGGATACCAGCAGTGAGACCTTTGGTTCTGCGGGTCAGATGCTGGTAGTGGCTATCTTCTTGGTGTTTGCGGTGCTGGTGTTGCAGTTTGGTTCCTACACTCAGCCGTTGATTATTATTCTCACGATTCCCTTTGCCTTAATTGGTACTTTGTTTGGGTTCTTTTTACTAGGTCTGTCATTCTCTTTCCCAGCGATGATTGGTGTGATTGCGTTGGTGGGGATTGTGGTGAATGATGCGATCGTGATGGTGGAGACGATGAATGAGCGGCGGAAAGAAGGGTTGGATGTGCGCCATGCGGCGGCGGCTGGAGCCAGTGATCGACTGCGACCGATTTTGACGACGTCGATTACGACCATTATTGGTTTACTGCCGTTGGCGCTGAGTGATGCGCAGTGGTTTCCGCTATGTATGGCGATTGTTTTTGGGTTGTTGTCGGCGACGTTGATTGCGTTGCTGGTGGTGCCAGGATTGTATTTGCAGTTGACACCAAATAACTCTAAAGCTGTTTCCTAGGTCATTTCTGGCAAAGGAGCTATCAGTTGTCCAGGCCCCCAAACCCCCAATCTTGGAGGTTTTGAGTTGAGACGTAATAGTTTGTTTACCAAATGTAGGATAGTTTCAGATTAAAATCGGGCAACACGGCTTCTCCTGATAGTTGAGTTGGGTTTTCCAATCGTTCAACTGGCTGATTGGGGCGGTAGATTTCAACAAACCGCCCCTTGCGATTAATTAACCAACCAAGGCGCAGCCCATTATCTAGATACTCGGCCATTTTTTCTTGAGCCTTGCTGAGGGCATCACTGGGCGACATTAGCTCCACTACAAAATCAGGACACAGGGGGACGAACTGTTCTTGTTGTTCAGAGGTGAGGGCCTGCCATCGCTCTAAGGCAACCCAAGCTGCATCAGGTGAGCGGTCGGCTCCATTGGGTAGTTTGAAACCAGTAGATGAGTCAAATACGATGCCTGATTCGTTATTATCGGACCAGTTGAATAGCTGCTGGGTTAGACGACCATTACGGTTACCCGTTTCTCCACCTGTCGGTGACATAATCACTAAATTTCCTTCGGCAGTGCGTTCAAACTTCAAGTCGGGGTTCTGACGACAAAGTTGATAGAACTGCTGGTCAGTTAGGGTAATGGCCGATTCAAGATTAACGGTAAAAGCAGTCATCAGATGTACTGATTGGTCTACTGTGCTGAACCACGTCCAAGTTGAAAACGATCGTTATCCTCTACAGAAAAACTACAGTTCTGGAAATGGACAAGGTTTAGCCCATTCTAGCAGTTGTAAAAATGAGCATAAAGACCGTAATAGGTATTGGGGGGATAGAATGGTACATAGCTTCTGATATGGCAGGTGGAGGGGTAAACCTAAATGGTACAGTCACCATCTAAAACGCTGATCTTGGCAGAGTTTTTACAGCTGCCAGAGACGAAACCTGCCAGTGAATATATTGATGGCCAGATTATTCAAAAACCGATGCACACTGGAATATTTCCACTCTTGCGGTCTTTCGTATAACCCGTGGCGGACTGGGTGGTAATGAATATAATCGCAACGGATTGCAAAGTCTTTTCCGTTACGAATAATATGCTTCCAATAACGACGCTGCCAGAGATTTCCCTCGCTTCGCTTCTATCGTGATTGAGAAATCGTCTGTTTAATCTTTAATTCAGCCTCATACCGTTTAATGACATAGGTTTTTATCAACCGGAGTCTGACCGAAGAATCCGCTTAAGTAGATTAGAATAGCCAAGAAACCTGAAACTTGTACTAAGCGAATTATAAAGGTGCTCAGAACATAGATAGGAGCAGATATGAGAGTTCAACACGGGTATAGTGATCTATTGAGAGGACTCACACATTATCTTTCTCGCGGTCAGTTACTTCTGCTATCGGCTTGTTTAAGCCTTGGCCTGGTACTGTTGGGTAACAGTGCTCTGTCACAACCCAATTCTATTGAGGCTGTCTCCGAAACAGCGCCCACGAACGCCGCTGTCTACCACTTCAAGGTGGGCGATTTAAAGGCCATGGTGGTGAGTGACGGTACACTATCCTTTCCAGCTAACTTTTTCGTCCCTAAGGCTGACCCCAATGCAGTGACATCGGTACTGACAGACCACTTTCTCTCAACAGAAGATGTCTTTGCCCACGTCAATGCTTTGTATATTGAAACCGATGAACATCAGGTGCTGATTGATACGGGTTCAGGGGATGCATTTGGTCCTACCGCTGGTCATCTGTTGAAAAATCTTCAAGCGGCAGGTGTGGCTGTCACAGATATTGACACGGTTATTTTGACCCATGCCCACCCGGACCACATTGGCGGCATTTTAGACGCTGATGGTCAACTACGTTTGCCTAATGCGCAGTTTTATATCTCCCAGGCAGAAGCTGACTTTTGGACAGCGGACACCGTAGAGCTGCCAAAATCTCTATTAGATGAAGAGACTAAGGCTGGATTGATAGCAACAGCAAAGGGAACTATGATGGCGATTCGCGATCGCACCACCCTATTTACCATGGGCGACGAGGTCATTCCCCATATCCAAGCGGTTGATTCTGCGGGACATACGCCAGGGCAGGCTTCGTATTTAATTACCTCTGGTGAAGAAAGCTTATTAGCCACAGGCGATGTTTTCTTTAGCGACCCTCTCAATCTGGAAAATCCGGACTGGGAAGTTGCCTTTGATGGTGATCCTGAGCAGGGTGTGATAGCTCGTCGTAATCTGCTTGAAACAGTTACAGCAGAGCGTCGTCTATTGTTGGTGCCCCATATGCCCTTTCCAGGGCTGGGCCATGTGAGACCCCAGGCAGATGCCTATGGTTGGGAACCCATTGTTTGGCGGTTTACGGTTTAGAAAGATAAGTCAACTAACAAAATAAAAAGATAAACGCACCACGGATGTGGTTAGGGGTTGGAGGATTCTGGCCCCTCGTTCTTTCCTGAAGGTGAAAATAAGCCACAAAACATTGCCACCACCTATTCTGAAGGCAGATGGGATAGTCCTATGGATTGTCTCATCTCAGCATAGACTCGTGCTAGGTCATCAACCTGATAATGAGCGTTGAGACCACTCGGATTAGGTAATACCCATAGGATAGCGTCATGTAACCCATGGGGCTGCCGCCCAATAACTGCCTTGGGCTGATTAAATGTCGTGCGATAGGCTGTGATGCCCAGGATAGCCAAAACCTTAGGCCGATAGTGCTTGATTTTCTGCTCAAGTGTTTGCCGTCCCGCCAATAACTCTTCTTTAGAGAGTTCGTCAGCCCTAGCTGTAGCGCGGTCACCGATGTTCGTCATACCCAGTCCCAATGACAGTATTTCTCGATCCTCTGACGGATGAAACAGCCGAGGAGTGAACCCTGCCGCATGGAGCGTTTTCCAGAGGCGATTGCCTGGACGGGCAAAGTGATACCCCACTGCAGCACTATAAATACTGGGGTTAATTCCACAAAAGAGCACATTTAGATTTGGAGCAATGATATCGGGAACGGTTTTACCGTAAGCTGCCTGAATTTCAGCTTTGGTAGGTTTTGAAAAAGAGGGCATGGAAATGAGAGTGAGTCGAACTGCCAAGACAAGATTCATACTATCGCTGTTAAAGCTATATCTTCTGCTTATTCTGTTAGCTGCAGAGGCACCCTTTGTATAGGCTTGAGGACGATGCGTTGCCACACACTTTATCCGACTAACTCGTGCAATTACTTCTGAGGTAATTGCGTGGATAACTTGCTCACTCAACACTAAAAGTACATGACTAGAAAGTAACTAGAGGTCACTATGGAAACTAAGAAACACTTCCAGTTGCTTGCATACAGCTTTATTACTTGGCTCAGTTTTTACATCATTGGCCTTCCCGACTATTATCAGCAGTGGTACTTTTGGGCAAAAATTACGATTTGTGTCTTCGTCACACTCATCTATTTTCCGATTACGCAATACACCCTCAAAAGCTACTGGACTGACGGCAAGCATTTGGTCAACTCATGTTGGCTGGCCCTATACCTAACGCTTCCGCTTTTTGTATATGACTATCTGCTGCTGGCCGTTTACAAGGGTCTGGGAATCGGGTTTGTTATTCCATACTGGTATTTGACATTCTTCTACTTCTCTTTTTGGATTCAATTTCCTCTTGTTGGTTGGTGGATGCAACGCACCAAAAAGCAGAGCGTAGAAGCAAACGCAGGCTAATCCAGCTTAAATAGGAGCAATAGGCTTTAGGCAAGGACGGTTACTATTTCAAACCGCAAAGATTCTGTTTGAAAATGGGCAATTCCGTGTTTAAACAACAAGTTTCTTGGTTAAACACGGAACGATGCAGGTTGAAAAGAGAATGGTATTGTTTGAAAATGGAATGGACGGTTATGCGATCGCAAAACACACCAAGCCTATGCCTCGTCTACTGCTGAATAGCGACCCGTTTAGTCAAAATGGCCATGACTTCATTCGGGCGTCCGGTGGAGATGGGTTTGCTCCAGTCGTTGGGCTCGGCATAGTGTTTGTTATGTAGCTCTTGGATGGTAAGCCGCACAGCGGTGAGACTGCCAAACAGCATATGGCGGACGGTTTCGTATTGATGATCGGGCAGCGGCTCGGGCTTAAGCGCAGACGCAACCGGACTTTGAGGTGTATCAAGAAACATAAGCTTTGGTCTCCAGACGTTTAGGAAGAAACCAAAGCTCAAAACTTAGCTGCCCCGATTATGTGATGCAAACCGGGGCAGCAATAGGATAAAGTATCCCAAGCCTGTGCGACACGAAGTCGCTCGAACGAGTGCTGTTGTGAAACATTGCAATAGCCAAACCAGTGTCTAGGTGAGTCCTCAATTCATCCATGCGTCATCGGTAACGATGGGGTGTGAAGCGATGGATAAAGCCGAAGGGAACTGAGAGCCCCAATTCGGTGCCCCGGTGAGAGGAAGTATCCGCGGATAAACGATAAGTGAACCGGCCTTAGGTTGCGACATAGATAGGTCAGCGAAAGG